>LUOO01000019.1 GCA_001626765.1 Maritimibacter sp. REDSEA-S28_B5 | reverse complement strand
GTCGGTGCCCTTGGCCAGTTCCTCGACGTTGGTCGAGGTGATGCCGAATTCCTCCGCCGCGACGAGGGCGTAGAAGGTCCAGGTCACGATGTCGGCCCATTCGTCGTCGCCATGGCGCACGAGCGGACCGAGCGGCTCTTTCGAGATGATTTCCGGCAGGATAACGTGATCGCCGGGGCTTTCGAACGAGGCGCGCGTGGCGGCGAGGCCCGAAGCGTCGGTCGTGTAGGTGTCACAGGCACCGGCCAGATATTGCTGCTGGGCTTCGGCGTTGGTCTCGATCGGAACCGGCTCGTAGCTGATGTTGTTGGTGCGGAAGAAGTCCGCGAGGTTCAGTTCGGTCGTGGTGCCGGTCTGGATGCAGACGGTCGCGCCGTCCAGTTCCTTGGCCGAGGACACGCCCAGCGATTTCGGCACGATGAAGCCTTGGCCGTCATAGTAGTTCACGCCGGTGAAGGTGAACTTCAGGTCCACGTCGCGCGATAGCGTCCAGGTGGTGTTGCGCACCAGGATGTCGACCTCGCCCGAGGCGAGCGCGGTAAAGCGGGTCTTGGGCGTCGTCGGCACGAATTCCACGGCCTCCGGGTCGCCCAGCGTAGCGGCAGCGACAGCGCGGCACACGGCCACGTCGAAGCCTTCCCAGCGGCCATTGGCGTCCGGCGCGGCAAAGCCGGTGAGGCCAGAGTTCGTGCCGCACTTGAGCGCACCACGGGCTTTGACATCATCCAGCGTCGCGGCACCCGCTACGCCAGCGACAAGGCCGGCGACGGTCAAAGCGCCGAGAAATACGGATTTCTTCATGACTTACCTCTTCCTGTTGAATGCCCCTTTGGGGCTTTTTTTGCGGGATGGCTGGCACCCCAAGCGATACGACGAAGGGGGTTCCCCCCTCTTCATGCCAAGGATTTGGGCAAATATTCGGTTCAAGGTCAACCGCCGCTTTGGCGCGGACGTTGGGGCATTCGGTCAAAATGCTGTTCTGGCAGGGGATTCCGACCGGACTGGCCGGTCAAATTTGATCGACCAGTCGGAAAAACAGCGCCGCGTCGAGGAATGCCTGTCTTTTGATCGCCGCATGTTCGGCCGCTTCCTCGTCTTCTCCCCAAAGCTCGGCCTGATAGTCCTCGTCAATCCGCGACAACCGCCAGCCGGTCTCGGGATCGAGATGTTCCTTGGCCACGGCCAGACCGATGACGAGCGACCCCGAAAGCGCGACCAGATCGTGAAAGGCGGCGAGCCGGAAATGATCGAGCGCATGGACCTCGGCGGCAAGCGCCGCGAGCGCCATGGGGTCCTGCGGCTGGTGCATGATCCCGGTGCGGGGGGCAAGCCGCGCGCCAAGGGCCTCATCGGCCCAGTCCAAAAGCGGATCCCAGCCCTCGGCCTGCCGCGCGACGAGGTCGGCGGGCTGATCGGCGCGGTAACAGGTCAGGTCGCTGTCGCCATAGGCCGCGAGCATATCGGCCACGTCGGCGCGCTGCGGCACGACTTTGTCGATGGCGGAATTGGCGGTGCGCGTCATCGGCATCTTCGCAGGCTCGATCTGCTCGCCCTGTGCTTCCCACTCCACCGCCAGCGCCTCGGCCAGCGCGCGGGTCGGGAGCGTCAGTGCGGCCTTGGCGGGGGTGCGCAAGGTGCGGCTGTCGAGAAAGACGGTATAGCCGCCGTCAACCTCTCCCGCCTTGGTCTCTTTCCAGAACCGTTTCGGGGCCCATTCGCTCATGCCGCGCTCCATTGTCTGTCGATGGCCGGGATCAGGTCGTCGAAGCTGTCGATCACGTCGTGCGCCCCCGCCATCCGCAGCCGGTCGGCGGCGTGGTATCCCCAAGTGACCCCGATGGTAAAGACCCCGGCGGCGCGGCCAGCCTCGATGTCATAGGCGGTGTCGCCCACAAAAACCGCATCGCGCGCCGCGACCCCGGTCTCGCGCAGGGCGGCAAGCACCATGGCGGGGTGTGGTTTCGACGGGTGATCGTCAGCGGTCTGGGTCGTGGCGAAGAGCCGGCCAAGGTCATGGCTCTCGATGATCCGGGTCATGCCCCGGCGCGACATGCCCGTCGCAGTGCCCAAAAACACCTCGTCGCGGGCGGCAAGGGTGCGCATCGTGTCAAGCGCGCCGGGAAAGAACGGCGGCGCGCCATCTTGCGTCCGAGCCTCCATATAGGCCTGCTTGTAGGCGGCGACCATGGCAGCCTGCGCCACCTCATGTTCGCGCGGATAAAGCAGGGCAATCGCCTCGGGCAACGACAGGCCGACGACCGACAGGGTCGCCTCGCGCGTGGGTTGGGCCAGCCCCGCAGCCCCGGCCGCCCGGTTCATCGCATCAACGATGGCATACTGCGAGTCGATGAGCGTGCCATCCACGTCGAAGAGGACGAGCTTCAGGGCCGCGCTCACAGCATCCCTTCTTCGTCGTCGAAGGGATCGTAGGGCGCGCCGCGCAGGTCAAAGCCAAGCTGCTCCCAGGTTCGCGCCATATGCTCGGGTAAGTCGGCCTCGACCCGAAGCCGTTTCTTCGTGACCGGGTGGTCGATCTCGATCGAACGGGCATGAAGGTGCAGCTTGCGGCTGATCTCGCCCCCCAGCATCGCGCCCCAGCCATCGCCAAGGTTCTCCTGCCCCGAGCCGCCATATTTGCCGTCGCCCACGATGGGATGACCCAGCTCGGCCATGTGGGCGCGCAGCTGGTGGGTCCGCCCGGTGACCGGCACGAGACCGACCCAGGCCGCCCTTTGAGCAAGGTTCTCGATCACGGCGTAGTCTGTCTCGGCCCGCTTGGCGCCCTCGGTCTTGGCCACCTGCGAGGGATGCACGCAGATCATCTTTTCGCCCTCGCCATGACCGCCGCCGGGGGCCTTGACCAGGCCCCATTTCACCGTGCCCTTCTTGGGCGCGGGCACACCGGCGACCACGGCCCAGTAGATCTTGCGCGTCTCGCGGGCGCGGAAGGCATCGGTCAGCGCCTTGGCGACCAGCCGCGTGCGCGCCAGAAGCAGCACCCCCGAGGTGTCCTTGTCGAGCCGGTGCACGAGGCGCGGTTTCTCGGCCAGGCCAAAGGTCAGCGCCTCGGCGAGCCCGTCGACATGGCGAGTGACCCCCGTGCCCCCCTGCGTGGGCAGCCCCGGCGGTTTGTTGAGCGCAATCACATGGTCGTCGCGGTAGATGACGCAGGACTGGATCATCTTGGCATCGGCCTCGGACACGCCCGCGCGCATCGGGCGTTCGGGCCGTTCGCGCTCGGGTCCAGGTTCGGGGAGCGGCGGGACGCGCCCCTCCTGCCCCTCTTCCACGCGCGTGGCGGGCTTCACCCGGCCTCCGTCGATACGAATTTCGCCCTTGCGGCACATCTTTTCGATGCGCCCCTGGGGCACATGCGGGAACTGCCGCCGAAACCAACGGTCGAGCCGCTGGTCGCCGTCGCCCTTGGCCACCGTGATCGTCTGAACGCCGCTCATGCCATTACCATCCGTGTAAGAAAGGCGCCGATTACCAGTGCCAATAGGGACAAGGCCACCGACAGCACCACGTAGATCGCCGCCGTACCCCCCTGCCCGCGCTCGAAAAGCGTGAGCGCGTCGAGGGAGAAGGCCGAGAATGTCGTGAACCCGCCCAGCACGCCGGTCATGAGGAAAGGCGCGTAACCCATGCCCCCCTTGCGCGCGAGCACCACGAAGAGCACCCCCATGAGGAAACTGCCGATGACATTGACCGCGACCGTGCCATAAGGAAAGCCGATCCCCATGATCCGGCCCGCGCCCACGTTGACGAGATAGCGCCCCGAGGCGCCGATCGCGCCCCCGGCAGCGACGGCGAGGAGTGTCTGTAACATAAGGGTTCTGTCCCTCTTGCCCCGCGACTTGTCAACCGTTCCGAGGGGTCGGGGCCACGCCCCGGGTCACAGAAGGTTATATTCCTGCGCCCGCTGCACCGCTTCCGCCGTGGTGCGCACGAAAAGCGTATCCCGCGCCGACCGGAGCCGTGCCTTGAACGCGCTTTCGGAGATGCCCAGAAGGGCTGCCGCCTCGGCATGGCGGTTGCCTTTCGCCACGAGCCGAAGCGCCATGCGTTGCGCCGTGGTCAGTTCCTGAGGCGGGGTCGCTTTTTGGTGAAGCTGGGTCACGATAGCCTGGATACGCGCGATTTCCTCGTCAGTGTATTCGCGGTCGTCCCGTGCAAACCCGCCGATTGTGCGCGAATTGGTCGGGCCGAGCGCGATGGCCACCCCGTATTTCAGGCCAAAGCTGGCCGCCTGTTCCATGATCCGATGTGGATCCGGCAGGTCGAGCGCGCTCCAGCGAATATGGCCGTCGTTGCCGAAGCCCCAGAAGATCATCGGATCGCCGAGCATATAGCCGTTCTCGGTATAGATCTCGGACCAGCGCGGATCATACGTCTGGATCATGATATGCGCCGTGGCAAAGCGGATATGCAGCCCCAGCGCATAGCCACGTGGCGCGAGATCCGAGAGTTGCGACAACCCGTGATCCAACCCCAGAATGTCACTCATCGACGCCCCTCTCGGACCAGCACGCACAAGCCGGTCTCTCTAATCACTATCACAATTGACAACTTAGGATTGTATTTTCACAATAGCAAATCCGATGTGGAGACCACTGTGGGATTTTCAGACGACGACATTCTTTTCTGGTATCGGGGCCTGACCTTGGCCGAGCGGTCCCTGTTGGCGCGAATGTTGGGCTATGACGCCGCCGACCCGGATGTCGAGGCGAAGGCGGATTCAGGTCCGTTGCTGAACGCCGCGCTCGACCTCTTGCAGGACGGGCCGGGCAGCACGGGCAAGACGAACAAGACACGGACACACTGACCGGCAAAGCCGAACGGCGCGGTTCGTCCCCTCGGGAATGAAGAAAGCCCCGCAGCACGTGGCGCGGGGCTTTCCTGATCTTGGCGAGCCTTCGGGCCCGAAAGGATCAATCCTCGAAAGCGGCTTCGAGCTCGGCGGCAACGCGGGCCTTGTCCTCGGAACCTTTGGCAGCCGGGTCGCGGTCCACGAACTCGATGATCGCCATCGGGGCCATGTCGCCATAACGGAAGCCGGCTTTCATCACGCGGATGTAGCCACCCTGACGTTCGGCGTAGCGCGGGCCGAGAACTTCGAAGAGTTTCGCAACGTGCTTGTCCTGCTTGAGCTGGGCCGCGGCCTGACGGCGGGCGTGCAGATCGCCACGCTTGGCGAGCGTGATGAGCTTTTCGACCACGCGGCGCAGGTCTTTGGCTTTCGGCAGGGTCGTCTTGATCTGCTCGTGCTCGATCAGCGAGCCAGCCATGTTTGCGAACATCGCCTTGCGGTGTTCGGCAGTGCGGTTGAAACGGCGGTAGCCGGAACCATGACGCATTTTCTATCTCCTAGTAGCGTTTTGCTTTGTCTGGCAGCCGATGCGTGTCAGCCGCTCTCCTTGGGGCGGTATGCCCAGATGGTCCCCGGAAGCCCGGGCATTGGGTAAGGTGCGCGGGAACCGCGCACCAAACGTGTCTCAGAACTGATCTTCGAATTTCTTCGCGAGATCTTCGATGTTCTCCGGCGGCCATTCCTCGACATCCATGCCGAGGTGAAGACCCATGCCCGAGAGCACCTCCTTGATTTCGTTCAGCGACTTGCGGCCGAAGTTCGGGGTGCGCAGCATCTCGGCTTCGGTCTTCTGGATCAGGTCGCCGATGTAAACGATGTTGTCGTTCTTCAGGCAGTTCGCCGAACGCACCGACAGCTCCAGCTCGTCCACCTTCTTCAGCAGAAGCGGGTTGAACTCGAGACCGTCGTCGTCGTCCTGACGGCTGGCCGATTCCGGCTCGTCGAAGTTCACGAAGATCGACAGCTGGTCCTGCAGGATGCGGGCGGCGAAGGCCACGGCGTCATCCGGCGTGATCGAGCCGTCGGTTTCGATCTTCAGCGTCAGCTTGTCATAGTCGAGCACCTGGCCCTCGCGGGTCGGCTGCACGTCGTAGGACACTTTCTTGACCGGCGAATAGATCGCGTCGATCGGGATCAGACCGATGGGCGCATCTTCCGGCTTGTTCTTGTCGGCCGAGACGTAGCCCTTGCCGGTGTTGACCGTCAGTTCCATGAACAGGTCGGCGCCGTCGTCGAGGTGGCAGATCACGTGATCCTTGTTCAGGACTTCGATGCCAGCCGATTCCGAGATGTCGCCAGCGGTCACGACCTGCGGACCCTTGGCCGAGATCGACAGGCGCTTCGGCCCTTCGACTTCCATGCGCAGAGACACGCCCTTGAGGTTCAGAACCACGTCGGTCACGTCCTCGCGTACACCGGCGATGGAAGAGAACTCGTGCAGCACGTTGTCGATCTGCACGCTCGTGATGGCGGCGCCCTGGAGCGACGACATGAGCACGCGACGCAGCGCGTTGCCGAGGGTCAGGCCGAAGCCACGTTCCAGCGGCTCGGCCACGACGGTGGCCTGACGCGCGGGCTCGTTGCCCGGTTTCACGTCAAGCTGGGTCGGCTTGATCAATTCAGCCCAATTCTTGTGGATCATGCGTCCCTCCATTCCAGTCTCGCTTCCATGACCAAGCAGCGAAACGCCCGAGGTTTCAAAATGACAAGAACGGGCCGGGGGAAATCCCCAGCCCGCGCTTTGATAGTATGCCTTAGACGCGGCGGCGCTTCGGCGGGCGGCAGCCGTTGTGGGCGATCGGCGTCACGTCGCGGATCGACGTGATGTTGAAGCCGACGGCAGCCAGAGCGCGGAGCGCCGATTCACGGCCCGAACCGGGGCCTTGAACTTCGACTTCCAGCGTCTTCACGCCGTGTTCCTGGGCCTTCTTGCCAGCGTCTTCGGCGGCCATCTGGGCGGCGAAGGGCGTGGATTTCCGCGAGCCTTTGAAGCCCATGGTGCCGGCCGACGACCAGGCAATCGCGTTGCCTTGCACGTCGGAGATCAGGATCTTGGTGTTGTTGAACGAAGAGTTCACGTGAGCAACGCCAGCGGCGATGTTCTTGCGCTCTTTGCGCTTCATGCGGGTCTTGTCGCGAGCCATATCGTCGTCCCTCCCTTACTTTTTCTTGCCAGCGATGGCTTTCGCCGGGCCCTTGCGGGTGCGGGCGTTGGTGTGGGTCCGCTGACCGCGGACCGGGAGGTTACGACGATGGCGCAGGCCGCGGTAGCAACCCAGGTCCATGAGACGCTTGATGTTCATCTGCGTTTCGCGACGCAGGTCGCCTTCCACGGTGTAGTTGGCGTCGATGTGTTCGCGGATGGCGAGCACTTCGGAATCCGACAGTTCGTTCACACGACGGGTTTCGTCGATGTTCACGGCTTCGCAGATGGCTTTGGCAGAGGCCGGGCCAATGCCAGTGATATAAGTGAGAGCGATGGGAACCCGCTTTGCAGTCGGGATGTTCACGCCGGCAATACGTGCCAAGTGTCTGTTCCTTTCGTTGCGGACCCGTGTTTCCAGGTCCTTTTTTCACAACGTAAGCCCGCCGGGATGTCCCTGCGGGCCGCAGTCATTCGAGGTGGTCTGCCAAACCTCGGCGCAAAGCGGTCTTTGCGCGTGATTCGACGGCTTAACCCTTTCGGGATGGGGCTGGTTATGCGTGAAAGGGCGCGGCGTCAACCCCTTGGACGGAGGAGGTGTCAAGCGGCTTCCGCCTCGCACGACAGGGGGTCGGCAGAATACCCCGGTCAGGGACGAAAAACCCCGCGAGTTCTTGCTCGCGGGGGTCGTTCATACCATCGGACCAACGGGCCCGGACATGCCGCAATCAGCCCAGAATCTTGTCGATCGAGGCCGATACCTCGTCAATGGGCGCAAGCCCGTCGATCGAGGTGAGGTCGCCCTTGGCATAGTAGTAGCCGATGAGCGGCGCGGTCTTTTTGTAGTATTCCATGAGGCGGAAACGCATCGAGTCCTCGTTGTCGTCGGCGCGCACAGGCTGACCGGCGGCGGCGGCTTCCTTGGCCCGGTTCACGACCCGCTTCACCAGCGTCTCGTCATCCACCTGCATCTCGATCACCGCGTCCAGCGTTTCGCCCTTCTCGGCGAGCAGATCGCCCAGCGCGTCGGCCTGCGGCAACGTGCGGGGGAAACCGTCGAAGATGAAGCCGCCCTTCTTGTCGCCCTCGAGCTTTTCGCGGATGAGCCCGATGACGATCTCGTCGGTTACAAGCCCGCCTGCATCCATCACCGCAGCGACCTTCTGGCCCATTTCGGTGCCCGAGGTCCGCGCGGCACGCAGCATGTCGCCGGTGGAAAGCTGGATCATGTCCCGCCCGTCAACGAGCTTGGCGGCCTGTGTCCCCTTACCGGCCCCCGGCGGTCCAAGAAGAATGATGTTCATCGTCTGGCTGGTCCCTTCCGTCCCTTTTTCGCAGTCGTCCCACCGCGTTTACCGCGCAGCTGCGATTTCTCAATAAGCCCTTCGTACTGGTGGGCGAGCAGATGGCTCTGCACCTGCGTGATGGTGTCCATCGTCACCGACACGATGATCAGCACCGAGGTGCCCCCGAAGTAGAACGGGATCGCGAGCTCCGCACGCAGGATCTCGGGCAACAGCGCCACGAGCGCGAGATAGGCCGAGCCCAGCACAAGGATGCGATTGAGCACGTATTCGAGGTATTCCGCTGTGCGCTTGCCCGGACGGATGCCCGGCACGAAACCGTTCTGGTTCTTCAGGTTGTCGGCCACGTCCTCGACCTTGAACGCAACTTCCTTGGTGTAGAAGAACGTGAAGAACACGATCATCAGCGCAAAGAAGGCAAGGTAGGCCGGCTGGCCGGGACCGAAGTAGGCGAGGATCGTCGACATCACCGGGCCGTTGTTGCCCGCGTGGAAGGTCGACAGCGTCGTCGGCAGCAGGAGGAGCGCCGAGGCGAAGATCGCCGGGATGACGCCTGCCGGGTTCACCTTGATCGGCAGGTGGCTGGTGCCGCCGTCATAGACCTTCATCCCCACCTGACGGCGCGGATACTGGATGTGGATCTTGCGCAGTGCGCGCTCCATGAAGACCACAAAGCCGATCACTGCGATAAGCATGACGATCACACCGATGATCACGGCGGGGCTGATCGCACCGGCACGGCCCTGGCTCAGGAACTGGGCCGCGGCGGCGGGGATTTCCGCGACGATGCCGACGAAGATGATCAGCGAGATCCCGTTGCCGATGCCGCGCGCGGTGATCTGTTCACCGAGCCACATCAGGAACATGGTGCCGCCGACCAGCGTCACCACTGCGCTCGCGATGAAGAACGGACCGGGGTTCGCGACGAGATCACCGGCGACAAGGCTGTTGGCCAGCGCAAACGCCTGCCCCGTTGCCAGGAGCACCGTGCCGTAGCGCGTGTATTGGTTGATCTTCTTGCGACCCTGCTCACCCTCTTTCTTGAGCTGCTTCAGGGGCTCCCACATGGAAGCCAGAAGCTGCACGATGATCGAGGCCGAGATGTAGGGCATGATGCCCAGCGAAAAGACACCCATCCGCCCGAGCGCACCGCCGGTGAACATCGACAGGATGCCGCCGATCCCGGACGCCGCCTGTTCCATGAAATCGCGCAGGGCCCCCGCGTCGATCCCCGGAACCGGGATATAGGTGCCGATCCGGTAGATGATCAGCAGGCCAAGTGTGTAGAAAATCCGTTGGCGAAGTTCGGTCGCCTTGCCCAGCGTGCCCCAATTGAGGTTCGCGGCCATTTGTTCCGCTGCAGATGCCATATGGCCCCCTGTTCGTGGAAACGCCGCCGGACCGTTCCCCGGCTCCGGCGACGCTATTGGAATACCTGCGCTTATGTAGGCCGCTCGCGAGCGGCGAACAAGCGTTACTCTGCCGCAGCCGCCGTGGTGGTCAGCTTGCCACCGGCCTTTTCGACGGCTTCGATGGCCGACTTCGAGGCACCGGTCACGGTGATGTTGGCCTTCGCGGTGAAGTCGCCCTTGGCGAGCACGCGCACACCGTCGAGCTTGCGGCGCACGACGCCGGCTTCGACGAGACTGTCTTCGGTGATGTCACCGGTCAACTTTTTCGCGTCGATGAATTTCTGCAGGATGCCGAGGTTGATGACCGCGTACTTCTTCTGGTTCGGCTTGTTGAAGCCACGCTTGGGAAGACGCTGGTAGAGGGGCATCTGACCACCTTCGTAGCCACCGATGGCCACACCCGAACGGGATTTCTGACCCTTGATACCACGGCCGGCGGTTTTACCCTTGCCCGAGCCCGGACCACGCGCAACGCGCTTTTTCTTTTGGGCGGCGCCGGGGTTGTCCCGGAGTTCATTGAGTTTCATGTCGCTTCTCCTTACCGGATGTGACCCACGAAGCGTATTCGGGCCAACCACGGCGTTTTTTGGTTTTCGATTCTGCGCAGCCTGCGCTGCACCGGGGGCGTATAGACGCTGATACCCAACGTGACAAGCCCCGGCGTGGGGCCGGGGCTTGGTTGGCCGCGCGTCTCTTGTGAAGGCCCGCGCCGGGATGGACCCGACGCTAGGTGCGGTCAGCCCAACTCGCCGGGCTGATACCATTCGCCCATCTTGACCTCGGCGTTGTCGCCCACAAGCTCCGCGAACTTCTCCGGGTCCTGCGTGCCACCGTCCTGACCGCGGTAGTGGTAGGGATAGACCGCCGCGGGCTTGAAGGTCGCCACGGCCTCGGCCGCCTGTTCCGCCGTCATCGTGAAGGGCAAGTTCATGCACAGGAAACACAGGTCGATGTCGGTGAGCGCCAGCATCTCCGGCGTCGGCTCGGTGTCGCCCGAGATATAGATACGGAACCCGTCGATGGTCAGCACATAGCCGTTGTCACGCCCCGGCGGGTGGAAGTTCATCCGCTCTTCCGTGGTGTTGTGCGCCGGGATGGCTTCGATCCCGATGCCTTCCCATTCCGTGGAATCGCCATTGGCCAGTTCCATGGACCCCTGCCCCAGCTCCTCGGGCAGCATCCCTTTCACGGCGGGGTTGGTAAGCAGACCCACGCCCTCGCCCATAAGCGCGGCCAGCGTCTCGGCGTTGTAGTGGTCGCCGTGTTCGTGGGTGACGAGGATCAGGTTCGGCGCGGGCAGGTCCGCATACATCGCCGCATCGCCCACCGGGTCGACATAGATCACGCCCACAGGCGTCTCGAGCACGAAGGAGGCATGGGCCACCGGATGCACGGTGATCGTGCCCGCATCGGTGTCGAAGCTGTCGGCCATGCCGTGCGCGGCCGCGGAGGCGAGCGACGGCAGGATGGTCACGACGCCGCCAGCGGCAGCCGCCGAGGCAAGGAACATGCGCCGGGTCGGTTTCAGTGTCTGTGTCATGAAGTTCTCCCTGTTCGTTATGGGAGTGTAACGGCCATGTCCGCTTATTGGTTCACATCTGTCTTCACGTCCGCTTGATCGGCGCGAGGCCGAGCGCGATGCCCCCGAGGATCAGGGCGCTCGCGATGACCGCCGTGCCGCTCACCGCCTCGCCCAGCAGCGCGACACCGGCCAGAAGCGCGATGACCGGGACCGACAGCTGCGCCACTGCCGCCCGCGTCGCCCCGAGCCGGGGCAGGAGCGCATACCAAAGCGCATAGCCCAGCCCCGAGGTGACCGCCCCTGACAGAACCGCGAGCAGGACACCCGGCGTCGTCGCCGCCGCGCCGCCCGCGACCAGCGCGACCGCGACCACGACCGGCACCGCGTAGACGAAATTCCACGCCGTTGCGGCCAGCGGATCGACCGCGCGACGGCCAATGAGCGAGTAAATCCCCCAGCCCAGCGCCGCCAGCGCCATGAGCGCATAGGCCAGAGGCCCCGCCGCACCGCCACCCGGACCCACCAGCAGGACAAGGCCCCCAAAGGAAACCGCCATCCCCAGCCAGCGCAGGACCGGCGGTCGTTCTCCGCCTAGCACGGCCCCGCCGAACATCGTCGCCTGCACGCCGCCGAAGAGCACCAGCGCCCCCGGCCCCGCGCCGAGCGCTACATAGGCAAAGGAAAACCCGGTGAGATAGGCGGCGAGCGCCAGCGCCGCGAGGACATCGGGGCGCACGAGCTTTGGGATGCGCCGAACCCGAAGGCCCAGAAGTGCCACAAGCACCGCCGCACCCGACACCACCCGGATCGCCGCGAAACTGCCGGGGTCGATCACCCCCTCGGCCAGCGCCGCCCGGTTGAGCAGCGAATTGGCCGCGAAGGCCACCATGGTAAGGTCCGGGGCGAGCCCGGGGCGCGATGTCCTTGCGCCCCGGCGCGGGCTTTCCCGCCGCGCGCCTTACCCGGCCTTGCGCAACTCGGGCGCAACCTTGGTGCCTAGCACCTCGATCGCCTTCATCATCTCGCCGTGGTCGATGATCCCGATCGCCATCTGGATCAGCACCCGGTCGAACCCGAGATCCTCTTTCAGGCCCAGCACCTTGTCCACGATCTGGCTCGGGCTGCCGACGAACTGCGCGCCCTCGGGCCCGATCCCCGCATCGAACTGCGCCCGCGTCTGCGGCGCCCAGCCCCGTTCGCGCCCGATCTGGTCCATGACCGCCTTCTGCGCCGGAAAGAACGTGTCCGCCGCATGCTGGCTGTTCTCGGCCACGAAACCGTGCACGTTCAGCGACACCCGCGCCTTGTCCGTGTTGCCCGCCTGCTCCGCCGCGCGGCGATAGAGGTCTGCCAGGGGCGCAAAGCGGCGCGGCTGCCCGCCGATGATCGCGAGCGCCAGAGGCAAGCCCAGAACCCCGGCGCGGATCATCGAGTCGGGCGTCCCGCCCGCCGCGATCCACATGGGCAGGTGACCGTTCACCGGGCGCGGATAGACCCCCAGGCCCTCGACCGCCTGCGTGTGTTCGGACCCCTGCCAGCGCAGCTTTTCGCGTTCGTCGATGGCAAGCAGCATCTGAAGCTTTTCCTCGAACAACGCGTCGTAGTCGTTCAGGTCATAGCCGAAGAGCGGAAAGCTCTCGATGAAGGACCCCCGCCCGACCATAAGTTCGGCGCGACCCCCGGTGATGTTGTCGAGGGTTGAATACTGCTGGTAGACCCGGATCGGATCGTCCGAGGACAGGACGCTCACCGCCGAGGTCAGCTTGATCCTTTTGGTGGACCGCGCCACACCCGCCAAGGCAACGGGTGGGCTGGAAATCGCGTAGTTCGGACGGTGATGCTCACCCAGACCGAAGATATCGAGCCCGACCTGATCGGCCAGTTCGATCTCTTCAATCAGGTTCGCAAGACGTTCCTGCGCATTGACCACCTTGCCCGTCACCGGGTCGCGGCCCATGTCGCCAAATGTGTAAAGGCCGACTTCCATATCCGTGCTCCTATCTGCTTTGAGGGCTAGATAATCGCCGGATGAGGCCAGTGCTACGGCTGCGCACGCGCAGACCCTGTGCAATCAGGCGCGGGCGGCGTCGCGGCCACTGGCTGCCCACGCCGCTTGATGGGTTCAGCCCTGTGCTTCCTTCGCCTCGTAGGCTTCGATGATCTTGGCGACCAGCGGATGGCGGACCACGTCCTTCGAGGTGAAGTAGTTGAACGAGATTTTGTCGATGTCCTTGAGCAGGCTCTCGGCCTCGCGCAGACCCGACTGAACGCCGCGCGGCAGGTCGATCTGGCTCCGGTCGCCCGTGATCACCATGCGCGACCCCTCTCCCAGACGGGTGAGGAACATCTTCATCTGCATGGTGGTCGCGTTCTGAGCCTCGTCGAGCACGACGAAAGCGTTGGACAGCGTCCGACCGCGCATGAAGGCCAGCGGCGCAATCTCGATCCGCTTCTCGGCGATGAGCTTTTCGACCTGCTTGCCGGGCATGAAGTCGTTGAGCGCATCGTAGAGCGGCTGCATGTAGGGATCGACCTTGTCCTTCATGTCGCCGGGCAGATAGCCCAGCTTCTCGCCCGCCTCGACGGCAGGACGCGAAAGGATGATCCGGTCCACATGCCCCTGGATGAACAGGTTGATGCCCACCGCCACGGCGAGATAGGTCTTGCCCGTGCCCGCCGGACCGATGCCGAAGGCGAGTTCGTTCTTGAACAGGTTCTTGACATAGGTCTTCTGCGCCTCGGTCCTTGGCTCGACCGTCTTGCGCCGGGTCTTGATCTCGACCCGCCCGCCCTTGAACATCTCGAGCTGCGCCTCGGGACTTGCAGCTTCACCGGGCGCGTCGAAATACATCCCCATGCGGATCTCGCCGTCGATGTCTCCAGCTTCGATCTGTTTGCCGCATTCCAAGCGTTGATAAAGAGATTGCAGAACCGCAGCCGCCTGCCCCCGCGCCGCACCATCCCCGACCACGGCAAGCTGATTGCCACGGCGCAGGATATGCACGTTCAACTGGTGTTCGATCTGGGCGAGGTTTCGGTCGAATTCCCCGCACAAGTCGATCAACAATCGGTTGTCAGGAAACTCCAGCAGCGTTTCGTGAATGTCTTCGGGTTTCGGCGGGTTTAACGCATCTAGTCCCAAGTATATCTCCGTTTCACGGGTTGCCTGTACCAACGATGGTGGACCCGTTCCGGTTCCCACGCAAGAAATAGTGCGTAAATTTCATGCAATGTTCATGAAAAGACCGCGCGCCAAGGGGCGCGCGGTGCAATTTTAGGCGACATTGAGTCCGCAGTTATACGGCGATGGCCGCAGCCTACGGCAGAATATCAACGAGGTCCGACGAGGTCCGCCATTCGCCGATCACGGCACCACGCGGGATCTCGTTGGTGCAGCGCGGCAGGCCCGAACGCGGGTCGGACCGGTCGCCGCCATAACCTTCGAGACCGTCATCGACGATCCAGGCTTCGCAGCCATCGGGCAGCACCGCGACGGCGGCCAGACCGTCGCGCGGCCCCTGCGGGTCACCGAACGAGCTGTCATAGGCCCGGGCGATGAGCTTGGGCGCGCCGCCGTCATAGGCCGTGGATTGGCAGGCCGCGAGCGTCACGGGCGCGAGCAAGGCCAGAACAAGAGACTTCTTCATCATGGGTTCGGATACCTGTAGCAAACGATTTCGACGCGGCGATTCTTCTGCATGTTGCCAGCCGAGTCGTTGGGCGCGATCGGGCGTCGCTCGCCGAAGCCGACGACGCGGTCCACGACGGCACCGGTCTGCCGGGCGACCTGAGCCACCGCGTTGGCGCGATTTTGCGACAGGCGAATGTTGTATTCGTCCGAGGCGCGGCTGTCGGTATGGCCGTAGACCGCATAGGCAAAGGCACCGGACGAGGCAAAGAACTGCTGCAACCACGCCCGGCCCTGCGGGGTCAGGTTATAGCTGTCCGTGGCAAAGAGGACGTCCGAGTTCTGCACGGCGCAGGTGTTCTTCTCGAGACACATGTGGCGGCCGGTCTTGGGGTCACGCCGCGACACCATGTAGCCCTCGACACCGCCGTCCGACCACCAGTGCATACAGCCATCGGGGTCAACCCAGAGGCCCCAGTTGATCTTACCGGTCACCGTGACCTGGCTTTGGGCGGAGGCGGTGGTGGCGATGCCCCCCGCTGCCGCAATGCCCAGCACAGCCGCAGTCGCGACAGTCCTGAACCGCTTAAAGACCCGGTTCTTCACTCCTAATCCCCCAAAATGGCCGCGTGGCTACGGCACAGACTTATTGGAAGAAGGTTAAACCGATGAAAACCCGTGTGTAAATGGCGCTCACCCTGATTTTGTGGCCAGACTGACGACATTCCACAAGGAACGTCGCGAAAGCGGCAACAAAAGCACGTTTGGCAACGGATAACTCTCTGGGTCGAGCAGGTTAGACCAGTTCGCCGGCCAGCGAGTTGGGCGCGCGGGCAGTGATTCTCACCCGGCGCAGGTCGCCTGGGACGATGCCTTCGCCACTCACGTGAACGGCGTGGAGATAGTCGGATTTCCCCACCATCTGCCCCGGCATCCGGCCCGGTTTCTCGAACAGCACCCCGACTTCGCGGCCCACCATGCCCTCGAGCACGTCCGAGGCCTGTTCGTTGATCAGGGCTTGGAGACGGTAAAGACGGTCGGTCGAGACATCCTCGTCCACCAGCGGGCGCTCGGCGGCGGGGGTGCCGGGACGCGACGAGTATTTGAAGCTGAAGGCCGCGCCGTAGTTGACCGCGCGGATCAGCGCCAGCGTGTCCTCGAAATCCTGATCGGTCTCTTCCGGGAAACCCACGATGAAATCGCCCGACAGCAGGATGTCGGGCCGCGCCGCGCGGATACGTTCGACGAGCCGCAGGTAGTCTTCGGCAGTGTGCTTGCGGTTCATCCGCTTGAGGATCTTGTCGGACCCCGATTGAACCGGCAGATGGAGGTAGGGCATCAGCTTCGCACAGTCTCCATGCGCCTCGATCAGGTCGTCGGACATGTCGTTGGGATGCGAGGTGGTAAAGCGGATTCGCTCGAGCCCCTCGATGTCGTTCAAGGCCCAGATGAGCCGCGCCAGCGTCCAGCCCGCGCCCTTGGCATCCTCGCCGTGATAGGCATTCACGTTCTGGCCCAGAAGCGTGATCTCCCGCACGCCGCGTTCGACCAGTTCCCGCGCCTCGCGCAGGATGCGTTCGGGCGGGCGGCTGACCTCCGCCCCCCGCGTGTAGGGCACGACGCAGAAGGCGCAGAACTTGTCGCAGCCCTCCTGCACGGTCAGGAACGCCGCCGGGGCCCGCCGTCCCTTGGGCCGGCTCTTCAGCACCTCGAACTTGTCTTCGAGCGGGAACTCGGTGTCGACGGCCTTGGCCCCGGTGCCGATCCGCCTCACCATCTCGGGCAGCCTGTGATAGGTCTGCGGCCCGACCACGAGGTCCACCATCGGCTGACGCCGCATGATCTCTTCGCCCTCGGCCTGCGCCACGCAGCCGGCCACCCCGATCTTGAGATCGGGCTTTGCGTCCTTCAGATCCTTGAACCGGCCCAGCTCGGAATAGACCTTTTCGGCAGCCTTTTCCCGGATGTGGCAGGTGTTGAGCAGGATCATGTCAGCCTCTTCGGGGCTCGACACCTCGACATAGCCCTCGCCCCCCATGGCCTCGGCCATGCGCTCGCTGTCATAGACGTTCATCTGGCACCCGTAGGTGCGGATGAAGAGCTTCTTCGGATCGGTCGTCTGGTCCATGTCGGCACCTCTCAAAGTCAGCGCGCGTCCTACCCCGATTGCGCCCTCGCCGCAACGCCCGCGCCACCGCGCGCGGACCGAAGTGTTTCAAGGATTGTTTACCCGCCCGCGCGCAGGATACCACAGACCCATGCGCTACACGTCCCTTTCCGAGTTCCAGAGCAAAGGCAAGGCCGCCCTCGCCCGCGGCCCTGTCGCGATGATCTTTGTCGAGGACCTGATCGAGGTCGAAAGCACGATCCGATACCACCAGCTCACCGGGTTCAAGGCGATCCTCGTTTTCGCGCCCGAAGAGCTCGACCTTCCTGCCTCGCTCGAAGCCGAACTGCACCGCATCGACTACCCGGTGCTCGACGTGTCGGACGTGCAGGTCGCCGTGAACGCTGTGAACGACATGGCACCCGGCATCTGGCTTTATTATTGCTACAACGGCGAATACCTGTTCTTCCCGTTCTGCGAGACGCGCAACGTGAACGAGCTGCTCGCCTTTCACACCGAAGAACGCCGCTCGGCCATGCTGGCCTATGTCATCGACCTCTACGCCGACGATCTGCGCCGGTATCCTGATGCGGTGTCGCTCGACCACGCTTACCTGGACAAGACCGGATATTACGCGCTGGGACGGGCCGATCCGGCCAACAAGAACTATCCCAAGGAGCGGCAACTGGATTTCTTCGGTGGCCTTCGCTGGCGCTACGAAGAGCACATTCCGAAGGACCGCCGCAAGATCGACCGTGTGGCGCTCTTTCGTGCGAAACCGGACCTGAGACTGCGCGCCGACCACACGTTCACGGACGAGGAATACAACACTTATGCCTGCCCGTGGCACAACAACATTACCGCCGCCATCGTGAGCTTCCGCACCGCCAAGGCGCTCAAGATGAACGCGGGCTCGACCTTTGCGATCCCGACCTTCAAATGGCACAACTCGGTGCCCTTCGACTGGACCTCGCAACAATTGCTCGACCTGGGTCTGATGGAACCCGGTCAGTGGTTCTGACGATCGCGCACCGCGCGACTTAACTGAAAATTATGCGAATCGCCGGACAGTCTGCGGGTCATTTGGGACCTGCTCATGTTCAATCGTTCCCGCGCGGCATCGACCGCGCCTGCCACCAGCCGCGCGTCGGCAACGCTTCAGGCCGCGACGGAAGCGCTCGCGATCATCTGGTTCGACACGGACGGCGGGATCCTCGACGCCAATCCGAACTTCTGCCGGACGATGAAATACGATCAGGACGCGCTGCGGGGCCAGCACCACCGCATCTTCATGCCTCCCGGCGTGGCCGAGGATGACGCCTATGCGCGGTTCTGGGTTGGCTTGAGATCGGGCAAGGCGCAGTCCGGCACCTTTACCCGCCGGCGCAAGGACGGAACCCTCATCTATCTCGAGGCGTCGTATGTCCCCCTGCGCGCCACGGACGGAACGATCACGGGCTTTGTCAAATTCGCAAGCGACGTGACCGACAAGGTGCGCGCCGACATGCGCCACGCGGCGATGATCGAGGCGATCGACCGTGCCAATGCGGTGGTAGAATTCACCCCGGACGGCACCGTCACCCGCGCGAACCAGACGTTCTGCACCGTCCTGGGCTACGGCGCCGAACAGATCGTCGACATGAAACACAGCGCCTTCATGCCTTCAGGTCAGGGTGAGGGTCCGATCTATGCCGCCTTTTGGGAGAAACTTCGCAAGGGCGAGTTCCTTGCGGGCGAGTTTCTGCGCCGGTCCAGGTCCGGCGCCGACATCTGGATCCAGGCGAGCTATACGCCGGTCCTCGACCCCGAGGGCCGGGTGGTCGGCGTGGTCAAGCTCGCCCGCGACATCACGGCGCGCAAGCAATCCGAGCTTGACGTGCGCGGCCAGATCGAGGCGCTGGAACGCTCGCAAGCTGTGATCGAATTCGACCCCTCGGGGCATATCCTGACGGCCAATGCAAATTTCCTCGCGCTGATGGGCTATGGTCTCGACGACATTCGGGGCAAGCACCATCGGCTCTTCATGGATCAGTACGACGTGGCCGCACCGGAGTATGCCGCGTTCTGGGACAGTCTGCGCGCGGGCCGGTATCACGAGGGCGAGTTTCGCCGCCGCACCAGGACAGGCGCCGACGTCTGGATCCAGGCAACCTACAATCCCGTGCGCGACAAGGACGGGCAGGTCGTCAAGGTGGTCAAATTCGCT
Organism: Maritimibacter sp. REDSEA-S28_B5; assembly: GCA_001626765.1. GTDB lineage: Bacteria > Pseudomonadota > Alphaproteobacteria > Rhodobacterales > Rhodobacteraceae > Maritimibacter. Next base: position 114,261 of record LUOO01000019.1, on the reverse strand, counting down.
TCCGACATATCGGATCGCAAACGCGCGATCATCGACCTGCGCGACAGCATCCTGCGCCTTTCGGGTGGCGACCTGAGCCAGCGCATGACCTCGACCATGCCGCCGGACATGGAGCCGCTCCGGCTGATGTTCAACGACGCGCTCGACCGCCTGACCAACCTCGTCGGCGCGATCATCGAAGGCGCGGGCGCCACTCGCGTCGAGGTCGAGGGGATCAATGCGGCCTCCGAGGACCTGGGGCGGCGCAACGGCTTGCAGGCCCGCGCGCTCACTGAAACCACCACCGCAATGTCCGGCCTGGGCGCCATGATCCGGGATTCGCGTGACCGCGCCACCGAAGCCGCCACCGTGGTTGGCCGGACCCGTGAACGGTCGTCCGAAGGTCGTCAGGTGATCGAAGCGACCGTGCGCGCGATGACCGCCATCGCCGCCAGTTCGACCCAGATCTCCAAGATCACCGGGCTGATCGACGACATCGCGTTCCAGACCAACCTGCTCGCCCTCAACGCCGGTGTCGAGGCGGCGCGCGCCGGGGAAAGCGGTCGAGGCTTTGCCGTGGTCGCTTCCGAGGTCCGCGCTCTCGCCCAACGCTCCTCGGACGCCGCGCGCCAGATCGCAGACCTCATCACCGCCTCCGAACGGCAGGTGAGCGAGGGTGTCGCGCTCGTGGATCAGTCGGGCAGCGCGTTGGGGGAAATCGACGATCTCGTGACGACGCTCGGCACCGCGGTGGACACCATCGCAACCTCCGCCCGCGAACAGTTCGACTCGCTGGGCCGGATCGACAGGTCCATCGAGCAGCTCAACCAGGTGACCGCCGAGAACGGCGCCATGTTGCAGGAAACGCTGGACGCGGTCCATGCGCTCAGGGACCAGACAGAAAGGCTCGTCAGGGAAAGCGACGTCTTCAGCATAGCGCCCCCGGACACAGACCATCATGGCTGGTCCTCTGGCACGGGCCAGGTGGAAGTCGGGTCCCTTGGGTAGTCCGTGATCCCGCGGCGGGACCCGGCGGAGCGGCTGGTCCTCGAACGCGGTAGCACCGACAACGCAGTAAGATCGTGCCGGCCGGTTCGTGTGTTTCGAGTCGACGAAATCCGGAGGGGGTGGGGGAACCAGCACCCCTTTGCGAAGGCTCCCGTTTCGAACGCGGCCCGGAGAGAGGCGGCTATCCCCTCGCGGGCCCGCAAAATAGTAATTCTGTATCAAGAGCTTGGAATGGCAACCCCCACCACTGCCCTGCCCTCGGGTTTACACGCGACCCTCGGTCCCTATGTTGAAGGGGAACCCCGCGAGAACCCGCGCGCGCCCAACGGTCCGCACGGCCTTGCCGAACCCATCCGAGACATTGATACACGAGGAACCCATGTCCCAAGTCAAATCGGGCGACAAAGTCCGCATTCATTACACCGGCACCCTGAACGACGGCACCGTCTTTGACAGCTCCCAGGGACGCGATCCGCTGGAATTCACCGTCGGCTCCGGCGAGATCATCCCCGGCCTCGACAAGGCGCTGCCCGGCATGGCGGTCGGTGACAAGAAATCCGTGCCTGTCCCGGCGGAAGATGCCTATGGTCCGCGCAATCCCGAAGGCATCGCGGACATCCCGCGCGAGCAGATCCCGGCCGATATTCCGCTCGAGGAAGGGATCCAGCTGCAGATGCGCACGCCGGAGGGCCAGCAGCTGCCCGTCACCGTGACGAAGATCACCGACGAGACGGTGACGCTCGACGCCAACCACCGTCTCGCCGGCGAGGATCTGACCTTCGACATCGAACTGGTCCAGATCGCCTGATCCGGACCAAGGGCGACCCGGTCCCGTCCGTTCTTGGAACCTCCTGCCCGGCCTTTCGTTGGTCGGGCAGGAGGTATCGTCATGAAACATCCGACCATCACCGCCGCAACCCTCGTCCATGCCGCGCCACTCGTGGTTTACGAGGCTTTCGCCGACCTCGATCAACTGACCACCTTCTGGTTCCCCCGGGCAACCGGCACGGTCGCGGCGGGCGAGACCGTGACCTGCGCGATGGGACACGAGGACGACGCCCGAACGATGGACCTGCACATCGTCTCGGCTATGCCCGGCGACCACATTGCCTTTGACTGGGGCGACGAAAGCCAGACGCGGGTCGACATTCGTTTCGCCGAAAAGGGCCCCACGACCGAACTGACGATCACTGAAACGGGTTATGAGGAACAGGGCGACGCGCCTCTGGCCACGCTTCTGGACCGTCAGGGGCTGTTCAACCAGCTCGTCATCGCGGCAAAAGCCTGGGCGGAACAGGGTGTCGCCTTGCCGATCCTCGAAAACCGGGCGGCCTAGGTCAAAACGCCGGGCAAGGCCAACGGTCGCCTATCCCTTGGCGCGCAGGCGTATCACCACGTCGACCTTGGAAATCTCGGCGCCCTTGGGGGCGGCGGGCAGCGCAGCGATCTCGAGATCGTCTTTCGGCGCATCCTCGAGCTTGCCGCTGTCCTCCCAGAAGAAATGCGGGTGATTGGTGGTATTCGTGTCGAAATACCCCTTGGTCCCGTTGACGAGGATCTCGCGCAACAGGCCCGCATCGGAGAAGGACCGCAACGTGTTGTAGACCGTGGCAAGCGACACCCTGTCGCCCGACGCCAGAGTCGCGTCGTAAAGGCTTTCCGCGGTCACATGCCGGTGGCAGCCGTCGCCCACGAGGAGCGAGGCAATCGCAAGACGCTGTTTTGTCGGACGAAGTCCTGCCGACTCCAGCCACCGCGCGCCCATCTCTTTTGCCTGACTTTGATGCATTTCATGCCTCTGGCTCGGTCTGAAAGCATTTATAGGCGGGAAAAGCCCCCTTTTTCAAACAGTTTTCCGCCCGCCTCACCAGACTGTCAGGCCCCTGTGCCCTTGCTTATGAAGTCCGCCGGGTGATAGAGGGGGCGCGATACCGCGCAGTTTAACCAGATGGGGGCCTGATGGCTGATTTTCCGACCAGTTTCGACAAAGACGACCTGCTGAGATGTGCAGCGGGCGAACTGTTCGGTCCCGGCAACGCGCAACTGCCCGCGCCGCCCATGCTCATGATGGACCGCATCACGGATATTTCCGGCGATCGCGGCCAGCACGGCAAGGGTCACGTGGTTGCGGAGTTCGACATCACGCCGGACCTCTGGTTCTTCGATTGCCACTTCCCCGGCAACCCGATCATGCCCGGCTGCCTTGGCCTGGATGGTCTGTGGCAGCTCACGGGCTTCAACCTCGGCTGGCGCGGCTGGCAGGGGCGCGGCTATGCGCTGGGGGTCGGCGAAGTGAAGCTCAAGGGCATGGTGCGTCCTGACAGGAAGCGCCTGACCTATTATGTAGACTTCACCAAGGCCGTTCAAACCCGCCGCCTGACCATGGGCGTCGCGGATGGCATCGTGGAAGCCGACGGTGAAGTCATCTACGAAGTCAAGGATATGAAGGTCGCGCTTTCTGAATCGTAATCAGGGGACGGGCGTAACCACAGGGAAGGAGCCACAATGCAACGTGTCGTCGTAACGGGGCTCGGCATCGTGTCGCCCATAGGGAACAACGCGAACGAGGTCATCGCCTCGCTCAAGGCGGGTCGTTCGGGCATCACGGCCAATCAGGACATGATCGACCACGGTTTCCGCAGCCAGGTGGCCGGTGCCGTCGATATCGACATCAAGGAACATGTCGACAAACGCGCGCTCCGGTTCATGGGACCAGGGGCGGCCTATGCCTATATCGCCATGGGACAGGCCATCGCCGATGCGGGTCTGGACGAGAGCGTCGTGGTCAACGAGCGCACAGGGCTCATCGCGGGCTCGGGCGGGCCGTCGACCTCGGCCATGTTCCAGGCGCACCAGACGGTGCTCAATTCCGGTAGCCCCAAGCGGATCGGCCCTTTCGCGGTGCCGAAATGTATGTCCTCCACAATTTCCGCGAACCTCGCCACGGCCTACAAGATCAAGGGGATCAACTACTCGATCACCTCGGCCTGCTCGACCTCGCTCCATTGCATCGGCAACGCCGCCGAGCAGATCATGCTGGGCAAGCAGGACGTGATGTTCGCGGGCGGAGCGGAGGAACTGGACTGGACGCTGTCCTGTCTCTTCGACGCGATGGGTGCCATGTCGTCCAAGTATAACGACGACCCGAGCAAGGCGTCGCGCGCTTTCGATGCCGACCGGGACGGTTTCGTGATCGCCGGCGGCGGCGGGATGGTGGTGCTGGAAAGCCTCGACCATGCGCTGGCGCGCGGGGCCAAGATCTATGCCGAAGTGACGGGCTTCGGCGCGACCAGCGACGGCCACGACATGGTGGCCCCGTCGGGCGAAGGCGGCGAGCGCGCGATGAAAGTCGCGCTCTCCACCCTGCCCGAGGGACGAAAGGTCGGCTACATCAACGCGCATGGCACCTCGACGCCCGTGGGCGACGTGGGCGAAGTGAAAGCCGTGCGCCGGGTCTTTGGCGAAGGCACGACCCCGGTCATCAGCTCGACCAAGTCGATGACCGGGCACGCGCAGGGCGCGGCAGGGGCGCTCGAGGCGATCTTCTGCCTTCTCATGCTCGACGGCGACTTCATCGCGCCCTCGATCAACGTGGAAACGCTCGATCCCGAGGTGAAGCCGGACGAAATCGCCACGGCGCTGGTGGAAAACGCGGGACTGGACACCGTGATGACCAACAGCTTCGGCTTCGGCGGGACCAACGGGTCCATGCTGCTCAGCAAATACAAAAGCTAATTCAAGACATTACATAAGTGGGAGTGGGGCCATGGCGGAACTGATGAAGGGCAAGCGCGGCCTGATCATGGGCGTTGCAAACGATCGGTCCATCGCCTGGGGCATCGCTCAGGCGATGGCGGCAGAGGGGGCGGAGCTTGCCTTTTCCTACCAGGGCGACGCCTTCGGCAAGCGGGTCGAACCGCTTGCCGCATCGCTGGGATCTGACATCCTCGTCGACATGGACGTGACCAACGACGAGACCCTCGACAGTGGGTTCGCCTCGCTCTGGGAACGCTGGGACCGGATCGACTTTCTGGTCCACGCCATCGCCTACTCCGACAAGAACGAACTCACGGGCCGCTTCCTCAACACCTCGCGATCGAACTTCAAGAACTCGCTCGACATCTCATGCTATTCGCTGATCGAGGTTGCGCGGCGGGTCGAACCCAAGATGACCGAAGGCGGGTCGATCATCACGCTGACCTACGGCGGGTCGAACCGGGTGACGCCCTATTACAACGTGATGGGCGTGGCCAAGGCGGCGCTCGAGGCGACCGTGCGCTACATGGCCAACGATCTGGGACCGCAGGGCATCCGGGTGAACGCGATAAGCCCCGGCCCGATGAAGACCCTCGCCGGTGCGGCCATCGGCGGTGCGCGCAGGACCTTCCGCCACACCGAGGCCAACAGCCCGATGCGCAAGAACGCGACTCTCGAATCCATCGGCGGGACGGCGGTCTACCTCGCCTCGGACTACGGTACCTGCACGACGGGCGAGATCATCACGGTCGACGCGGGCTTTCACGTGCTGGGGATGCCGCAGCCCGAGCACCTGTAAGGCGCGGCACCGAAAGCGGCAGGATCACTTCTGCCGCTTCACGCCCTTATTGTTGATCCGGGGCTTCGTCTTCACCTTGCCCTCGGTCAGCTTGTAGCGGTTCTGCGACCATTTCTTGGAAAAGTCGCAGTCGTCCCCATACTCCAGGAAATCGTCGTAATACTTGTGCTTGGCCACGGGGTCCTTCTCGTGCTTGATCGGGCACCAATAGGCCTCGGTCCGCGCCGCGATCTCGGACGCATAGGCGAGCACGCCGTTTCCGTAGCTGCAATACAGGCAGTTGAGCTTCTGATAGGGCCGCAGGTAAGGCATCCGCTCGCGGTCGATCTGGATATAGTCCCTGCGCCTGACCAGCGGCACTTTGTAGAGCGGGAAGCAGATCCACATGTAGGCGGTCACGAAGAAGTCGAGGATCAAGAAGGCGATCGCGACCGAGTAGATGATCGGCAGCGTCAGCATCACCGGCGTCCACATGTATTTCAGCGTCTTCTTGAAATCCGCGAAGCGTTCCGAGAACCCTTGCGACCGTGGCGCGCGTTTCTCGTCAACGGCAGCACGGCCCCCGGCCAGACGACCGCGCAGATGCGTACGAAAATCCATGAAAGCCATAGCACTGTCCCCGGTGATAGCGGACTTAGCTGTAGCCCCGGCAAGAAAACTGTCAAGCGGCAAGATGGAGGCGTGATCCACCGCCTTTCATGAATCGAAACAATCCGTTTCCGCCATAATTCTTGCCCGATTGAAACGGTCTGGGGCATGATTAAGGCACGGGTCGCGCGGTGATCTCTCCGAAAGTCATCTCTCCGCGCGGCCCCCTGTGAACCTTTGGGGGAACGTCTCGACCTGTCCCCGAAAACTCGGCTGGCCGTGGCGTGGTGGTCGCTGTGAACGACCCGGAACCCGCCACGGCAGCGCCCCCTCTCCTTTCGATCCTGATTGAACCGATCCGCCCGATGTCTTGCCGCGCCGGTCTTTCCCTCGCCGCGCCCGCGTGACAGTCTGCGGCAGAACGGAGGGGCTTCATGGCGATCACGACCTGCATTTTCGACGCCTATGGCACGCTTTTCGACGTGACAGCGGCGGCGCGTGAAGCGGCGGCGGAACCGGGCGCGGGCAAGCTGGCCGATGTGTGGCCACGGCTTGCCGCCGACTGGCGCCTGAAGCAGCTTGAATACTCGTGGCTCCGGGCGATCACCGGCGAACATGTGCCGTTCTGGCAGGTGACCAAAGACGGTCTGGACTGGGCGCTCGAAGCGCAGGGACTGGGCGGCGATACCGCGCTGCGCGACCGCCTGCGCGCGCTGTATTGGGAGCTTTCCGCCTATCCCGAGGTCGAGAGCGTTCTCAAGGCCCTGAAGGCGCAGGGAAGACACGTCGCGATCCTGTCGAACGGCTCGCCAGACATGCTTGCGGGTGCGGTCGAGAGCGCCGGGATCGGCGCGATGCTGGACGATGTGCTCAGCGTGGAAAGCGTGGGCGTGTTCAAGCCGGCGGCCCCGGTCTACGCAATGGTCACCGACCGCTTCGCCTGCGCCCGTGACGAGGTGCTCTTCGTTTCCTCGAACGGCTGGGATGCCGCGGGCGCGGCGGGCTTCGGCTTCGTCACCGCCTGGATCAACCGGGCAGGGCTGCCGATGGACCGGCTCGGCCATCCGCCCCATGAAATGCTCACCGACCTCAGCGCCATTCCCGACATCGCGAGCGCCATATGAAGAGCTTCACCACCACCGATGGAACCCGGATCGCCTACACCGACGAGGGCGACGGCCTGCCGCTCATCGCGCTGTCGGGACTGACCCGCAACGGGCGGGATTTCGATTTCCTCGCGCCGCACCTCACGGACGTGCGGCTGATCCGCCCCGACTATCGCGGGCGCGGCGGCTCGGGCTGGGCGGACTGGTCCACCTATACCGTGCCGACCGAAGCGGGCGACGTTGTGGCGCTCATGGACCATCTCGGGATCGAACGCGCCGCTTTCCTTGGCACCTCGCGCGGGGGCATCAACGCCATGTTCATAGCGGCGACTCAAACTCCGCGTGTGATCGGCGTCTGCCTGAACGATGTCGGTCCGGTGCTGGAGCCCGCAGGGCTGGCCGCCATCGACGCCTATATCGGGCGCAACCCCAAGGCCCGGACGCTGGACGAGGCCGCCGAGATCCGCGCAGCCACGGCCAAGGGGTTCTCGAGCGTCCCCCCGTCGCGCTGGCGGGAAGAGGCCGAGCGCAACTACGACGAAACACCGGAGGGGCTGACGATCAACTATGACCCTGCCCTGCGCGAGAGCTTCCTTGCCGCCATGGCCGCCGATGCACCGGACCTCTGGCCGCTCTTCGACGCGCTGGCGGGCAAGCCGGTCGCGGTCATTCGCGGCGTGAACTCGGACGTGCTGTCGGCCGCGACGCTGGCCGAGATGCAGGCGCGTCGCCCCGACATGATCGCCGCCGTGGTGCCCGACCGCGCCCATATCCCGTTTCTGGACGAACCCGAGGCGCTTGCCGCCATAACCCGCTGGCTGGAGGCCTGCCGTTGAATATCGAGATGATCCGTGCCGCCCGCGAGCGGCTCACCGGCCATGCGCGCGTAACGCCGCTCCTGTCCTCGCCGTTTCTGGACGAGCTGGCCGGGCGGCGCGTGCTGGTCAAGGCTGAGTGTCTTCAACACACCGGCAGCTTCAAGTATCGAGGGGCCAAGAACGCGCTTTCCGCGCTCGACCCGGACGTGCGGGCGCGGGGAGTCATCGCCTTTTCTTCGGGCAATCACGCGCAGGGTGTGGCGCTCGCGGCACGGGAGTTCGGGGTTCCGGCGGTCATTGTTATGCCCTCCGACGCCCCCGCACTGAAATTGACGAACACCCGTGGGTTCGGGGCCGAGGTCGTTACCTATGACCGCGCCACCGAGGACCGCGACGAGATCGGCGCGCGGCTTGCAACCGAGCGCGGGCTGACGCTGGTCAAACCCTTCGACGAGCCCCAGGTCATCGCAGGCCAAGGCACGGGCGGGCTAACTTCGGGCGTGGCGCTGGCGCTCGCGGATGCCGCGCCGGGGATGCGGGTGCATCCGGTGGAACCCGAGGGCTTCGACGACGTCGCGCGCTCGCTCATATCCGGGCATCACGAGGTGAACCCGCGCCTGTCCGGCAACATCTGCGACGCGATCATCACGCCCTCGCCCGGCAAGCTCACCCTGCCCCATATGCTCGCGCTCTGCGGGCCGGGCCTGACCGTGACCGAGGACGACGCCTTGCACGCCATGGCGCAGGCGTTCCTCAGGCTCAAGATCGTCGTGGAGCCCGGCGGCGCAGTAGCGCTCGCAGCCGCCCTCACCGGCAAATGCGAGGCGGACACGGTGATCGCGGTAACAAGCGGCGGCAACGTCGATCCCGAGGTCTTTGGCCGTGCGATGGCGATGCTCTGATGCACGACCACGCACATGATCTGCCGATCTTTCCGAGGGTCGCGGCACCGTTCCACAGCCATTACCGCGCCGATGGACCTGAGGACGGGCCGGTCGTGTTCTTTGCCAATGCGCTCGGCACCGATCTGACCATCTGGGACGATGTGGTTGCGCTCTTGCCCGAGGAGCTGCGCGTGATCCGCTACGACATGCGCGGGCACGGTCAGTCGGACGTGCCGCCGGGGCCATACTACATGGGCGATCTGGTTGGCGATGCGGCGCGGCTTCTCGACGATCTGGACGCCCGCGAGACGGCCGTCGTCGGTCTGTCCATCGGCGGGATGGTGGCGCAGGGGCTGGCGGCGGAGCGGATGGACCTCGTGCGCGCTATGGTGCTGTCGAACACGGCGACCAAGATCGGCACGCCCGAAACATGGCAGGACCGGATTGCGCTTGTGCGGGACAAGGGGACGCGCACGATGGCGGAGGGCACGATGGAGCGCTGGTTTCCCCGTGCAACCCGCGCCGCGCGGCCCGAACTTGTCGCACGGGTGCGCGACATGGTGGCCGGACAGGCCCCCGAGGGCATCATGGGCGCAATGGCCGCCATCGGAGAAACGGACCTCTACGAATCGACTGCGCGCCTCGCCTTGCCCACGTTGGTGATCGCGGGCAGCGAGGACGGATCGACCCCCGCCGACCTCGTGCGCGAGACCGCCGGTCTGGTGCGCGGGTCGCGGTTCGAGGTCATCCGCAAGGCGGGCCACGTCCCTTGCCTCGACCAGCCCGAGGCCTTTGCCGCGCTCCTGACCACCTTTCTGACCGAGATCGGACATATCTGATGGCACGTTTCCTCCTCATCCACGGATCGAGCCACGGCGCCTGGTGCTGGGACGAGACCATCGCCGAACTCGCCGCGCTGGGGCACGAAGGTGTTGCCATCGACCTGCCGGGCGCGGGGTCCGACGACACGCCGCTAGAAGATGTCACGCTCGCGGGCTACGCCGATGCGGTGCTGGGTGCGGTCGATGGCCCAAACGTTCTTGTCGGTCATTCGGCGGGCGGCTTCGCGATCACCGAAGCGGCCGAGCGGTTGCCCGAGAACGTCGCGGGGCTGGTCTATGTGACGGCCTATGTGCCGCAACCGGGGAAGTCGCTTGTGGCGATGCTGAAAGAGGCGCCGGAGCAGCCGATGCGCGAGGCATTCGAACTACGTGAAGACCGGGTGGCCTTCCGCTTCAAGGGCGACTTCGTAGCCGGCCCGATGTATGCCGACTGCCCGCCCGGAACAGCCGAACGCGCGGCACCGCTTCTGTCGTGGCAGCCGTTCAAGCCCCAGACGACTCCCGCGACACTGACCGGGGCGTCAGCGCATGTGCCGAAGCTCTACGTCTTTTGCGACGAGGACCGAGGTATCCCGCCCGCCCATCAGGCGCAAATGGCTGCCGGTTTCGAGGACAGCGAGCGGGTTCATCTCCCCTCTGGCCATTCGCCGTTCTTCCAGATGCCCGACCGGCTGGCGCGAGTTCTGGCCGAGTTTGCCGCCCGGACGTAACGTCAGCGCAGGGGGCGCTTGCCCGAAGCGGCTTGGCGCGGCATGACGATTGCGAAACGCGGTTTCGCGGAAAGGGAGGACACCATGGACAAGATCAAGGCCGCCGTCTGCCACACCTTCGGTGAACCGCTGGTGATCGAGGAGATCGACATTCGCGCCCCCGAGGCGGGCGAGGTCGAGGTGGAGATCCACGCCGTCGCAATCTGCCAGTCCGACATCTCCTTTGCCGAGGGCGGCTTTGGCGGCCCACTGCCTGCGGTCTATGGCCACGAGGCGGCGGGCGTGGTGTCCAGGGTCGGGCCCGAGGTGCATGGCCTGGCGGTTGGCGACAAGGTCGTCGTAACGCTGATCCGGGCCTGCGGCCATTGCCCGTCCTGCCAGACCGCGCGACCGGTGACCTGCGAAACGCCCTATGACGGGATGGAACAGGGACCGCTGACCAAGGGCGGCGCCCCGGTCTACCAAGGGCTGCAAGCCGGTGCTTTTGCCGAGAGGGTCGTGGTCCTGTCCTCGCAGGTCGTCAAGATTGCCGACAGCGTGCCCATGGAGTCCGCCGCGCTTCTGGCCTGCGGCGTGATCACCGGGATCGGGTCCGTCGTGAACGTCGCGCAGGTCCGGCCCGGCCAGACCGTCGTGGTGATCGGCGCGGGCGGCGTGGGCCTCAACGCCATTCAGGGCGCGCGGATCGCGGGGGCGGCCAGGATCATCGCAGTGGACATGACCGAAGAAAAGCTCGACATGGCGCGCGACTTCGGCGCGACCCACGGCGTGCTCGCCACCGAGGAAAAACCGTGGTCAGCGGCCAAGAAACTGAACGGCGGGCGCGGCGCGGATGCGGTGTTCGTCACCGTGGGCGTGGCCCCGGTCTATGACGCGGCCCCCCGTTACCTCGCCCCCGGCGGCAATGTGATCATGGTCGGCCTGCCCCATGCCCGCGACAAGGCGAGCTATTCGCCGCTGGCCATGGGCAACGCGAGCCAGGGCATTCTGGGCACCATGATGGGCAACACCGTGATCGCGCGGGATATTCCGTGGATGGTCGATCTTTACGAACAGAAGCGGCTCAAGCTGGACGAGCTGATTTCGGGCCGCTTCACGCTCGACCAGATCAACGAGGCGATCGCCTCGACCAAATCCGGGAGCGCCAAGCGAAACGTGGTCCTGCTGAAATAACCTCTCCGGGCCGCAATTGGCTTGATCTGAGGGCGAAATCGCAGAAGATTGTGCACGATCACTCGATCGACGGCATTTTTACCTGCGGGCGGGACCTGATTGGCCTCCCGCCCTCGCGAAAAGTTTTTGATATGTGGCAGCTCACCTTGTTTGACTGGTCCGGCATTCTGTCGGTCGTGCTGGCCGTGACGGCCTACGCACTCTTGCAGACCGGATACATTCGCGGCACCGGCTATACGTATCCGGGTCTTTACCTCATCTCCGCCATCCTGATGCTCGTCTCGCTCTGGAAAGACTGGAACGCAGCGGCCTTCGTGGTCGAGGTGATCTGGATCGTGATTTCCGTCTACGGGATCGCGAGGACCTATTTCATCAACTCGCGGCTCAACTTCTCGGACGAGGAGATGACGCTCATCTCCTACGGCCTGCCACGCATGTCGCGGGCAACGGCGCGGGCGCTGCTGAACAAGGGCGTCTGGATGGATGCCGACCCCGGCACGGTCCTCACGACCGAGGGACAATCGGTGACGCACCTGCACTTCATGCTTCACGGCGCGGCCAAGGTCCTGTCGGGCGGCGCCAACATCGCGACGATCAAGCGCGGCTTCATCGGGGAAATGGCCGTGATGGACGCAGCCCCCGCCTCGGCCACCGTCGAGACGGTCGATCCGTCGCGGATCTTCACCGTCTCGGGCACCGCGCTGCGCGCGCTCACGGAACGCGACGTGGAATTTGCAGGCGCGCTGTCCAAGCACTTGGCCGATGCCACCAAGCAAAAACTGATCGAGGCGAACGCGCGGCTGTCAGCTCACGAAAAGGCTCATCCCCCCATTGTGTGACGCCTTGGTGTGAGGCAGGCCCGCCCGATAGACGGTAAGTGGTTGACCGTAGCGCGGCGAGATGCGTTTCATGTCACCGAACCGGACCCGGCGAGGTTCTGGCCCCGCGCCGGGGAAAACGCGCCGCAACGCCGGACCGAACGACAATATTACTGAGGCAGGGCGCGACATGACGCCAGAGCGGCTGCTCTTGATCCTACTCCTGATGCAGGTGAAGCACCTGCTCGCAGATTACGTCTGGCAGACCGGCTGGATGGTCGCGAACAAGGGCCGCTATGGCCACCCCGGCGGAATCGCCCATGCCGGGATGCACGCGGTCTTTTCCCTCGTCGTGATTGTCGCTCTGGGCTTTGCCCCGATGCTGGCGCTGGGCCTCGCGGTGTTCGAGTTCGTCGTGCATTACCATGTGGACTGGTCGAAGGATCAGATCCTGAGGCGCCGCGCGCTCGACGCCAAGATGCGGGAATATTGGATCTGGACCGGGGTCGACCAGTTTGCCCATCAGATCACCATGCTTGCGATGATCCTGGGGCTCTTGTGGTGGGGATGACACAAATCCCGCAGCCGTGACGGGCGCAGTGCCCGCGAACCTTCTATCCGGGGACCTGCCGAGCTAGACAGGATCAGGAATTGAGACTGAGTGCCGCGTATTTGAAGGCGGCAGGGGAGTAAACCATGCGCGTTCTGAAGCACGCCCTGATCGGCCTTTGCCTCGCGGCGGCGGCCCTGCCTGTCCGCGCGGAAAGCCTGCGTGAGGCGGTGCAAGCAGCCATCACGAACAACCCCACCGCGCGCGCAAATGACGCCAATGTCCGTGCGACCGCGATGGAGATGCTCGCCCGCGAACGGGATTTCCTGCCCACTGTCAGCGCCTTTGCCGAAGCCGGGGCCTATTACTACGACGACGCCGCCCGGCTCTCGCCCGCGCAGAACCGCCGGGTGACGGGCGCGGCGGAAATCGGCGTTCGGGCGGAGTATGTCGTCTTTGACGGCTACCGACGCGCAAACGAGGTCTACCGCGACGCCGCGCGCGTCGATCAGGCGATCTTCGGCGCGCTCGATGCCTCGGAAACCCTCGCTCTCTCGGTGGTCGAGGCCTATATCGACGTGCTGCGCCATCGCCAGCTGGCCGCGCTCGCCTATCAGAACGTGACCAAGCACCGCGAGTTCGGCACGCGCGTCGGCGAACTGGTCGACGCCGGTCGACTGCCTGCCTCGGAACGCTTCGAAGTCGAGCAGCGGATCGTGGCCGCGAGGCTCGCCGCCATTCAGGTCGAGGAAGCCGGGGCCAATGCCGTGGCGCGCTACGAGGCGCTCGTGGGCCATGCGCCCAAGGGTCCGATGTCGGCCCCCTGGCCCGGCAACGGCGCGCAGACCGAGGAGGCATTCGTCGCCCGTGCCGTGGCTGCGAGCCACAGGGTCAAGGCCGCCGACGCCAATGTGCAGGCCGCCTATGCCGCACAAGACATCGTGGCCTCGGACGCGCTGCCGCAAATCAAGCTGCAGGCGGGCGTGGGCGCGGGCCGCAACCTTGGCGGTGTCCCGGGCACGCAGACCGATGCCTTCGTGGGTGCGCGCGCGGAATGGGAAATCTGGTCGGGGGGCCGCAAGCCCGCCCGCTCTGCCGCGATGCTGCGCACCGCCGAGGCGCTCGCGGAACGCGACGCCGCCGTGCGCGACCTGCGTGCGCTCGCCATGACCACGTGGAACGCCTGGACCGCCAACATCGAACGCACGGTGCTTTTCGACCGGCAACTGGCCGCGACGCGGCGCACCGCCGACCAGTATATCGACCAGTTCGGCGCCGGAACGCGCACGTTGCTCGACGTGCTCGACGCCGAACGCGCCTGGTTCAACGCCCGCTTCGAGGATGTGAGCGCGGAAAGCTCCTATCTGTTCAACCAATATCAGATGCTCGCCGTCGAAAGCCGTCTGGCGGACCATTTCGGTGTCGGCGCGGCGCGGGTCGCGCTGGCACCGGGGGTCGAGGCGCGGGCGCGCCGCGACGGCGCCTTTTCCGTCTTCGATACCGCGATACCTGCGCTGGAATGACCGGGCGCGTGGACTCCGTACAGGCGCTTGCCGTCGTGGGCTGGCTCGCCGCCCACCACGGCCACCCCTGGACCGAGGCCGCCGCATTGGCTCGTGTGCCGCAGGTCACGCCCACGCCCGAGGGGCTGAGCGCGGCGCTTGCCACCGCCGGGCTCACCACGCGGCTCGTTCACCGCAAGATCGGGCGGATCGATCCGGCCACGTTGCCGGTCGTGCTTTTCGACCGTGACGGCGGTCTCCTCATCCTGTCCCAACTCGAAGGCGGGCGGGCGCGGATCGTCACGCCGGGCGGGGACCGACCCGAGGAAGAGCTGACCCCTGCCGCTCTGGCCCGCCGGGTGACCGGCGAGGTGCTGCTCGTGACCCCCGTCGCGACCACCGACAACCCCGCGCAGGAGGGCCACTGGTTCTGGCAGCCGATGCGCGAGAACGCAGGCGCCTGGGCACAGGTGGCGCTGGCCGCGCTCTGCATCAACGTGCTGGGCCTCGCGCTCCCCATCTTCGTGATGAACGTCTATGACCGGGTGATCCCCAACCTCGCCTTCGTCACGCTCTGGACGCTCGCCGCCGGGCTTCTCATCGCCTTTGCCATGGACTGGGGCCTTCGCATGGTGCGCGCGGGCGTGCTCGACCGGATCGGGCGCAGGCTCGACATCGGGATCTCGGCCACGCTGTTTCGCCACGCGCTGTCCTTGCGCCCGACGCTGATGCCCGGGGGCGCTCTGGGAACCGCGACCTTCCTGCGCGATTTCGAGGCAGTGCGGGAGTTCTTCGGCGCGCAAAGCCTGACCGCTGCCATCGACCTGTGTTTCGTGGGCGTCTTCCTCTTCGTGCTCTGGCTCATCGTCGGCCCGCTCGCCTTCGTCCCCGCCGTGGCCATCGTCGTGACGCTCGTGCTCGCCGCCCTCGCGCAATGGCCGAGGCGCCACGCCGTCGGTCAGGTGCAGGCCGCCGCCGCCCGCCGCCAGACCGTGCTGATCGAGGCGCTCTCGGGGCTCGAGACGATCAAGACGCTCAACGCCGAACCCGCGATGCTGCGCGAATGGGACCGCTCGACCGTGGCCACCGCAAGGCTCACCGGGAAGAGCCGCTTCTGGTCGGCCTTCGCGACGAACGGCACCCAGACGATCATGCAGCTCAATTCCCTGGCGGTCATCACGCTGGGCGTGTTCCTGATCGCCGAGGGGCGCATCACCGTGGGCGCGCTCATCGCCGCGAACATCCTGTCGGGCCGCGTGCTCGCCCCGCTGGGCGCGATGTCCCAGACCGTGTTCCGCGCGCAGGCCGCGCGGCGGTCGATGGCGGCGCTGTCGCGGCTCATGGCCCAGCCTTCGGAGCGCGGGGACAAGGTGCGCTCGTCGCTGCGCCTGCGCGAGGGCCGGGTGGAGCTGCGCGGCGTCACCTATCGTTATCCGGGGGCCGAGGTGCCCGCGCTCGACCGGCTGGACCTGACGCTCGAACCCGGCGACTGCGTGGCGCTTCTGGGCCGGGTCGGGTCGGGGAAATCCACGCTGGGCAAGCTCGTCGCGGGGCTCATCGCGCCGGAAGAGGGCCAGATCCTGATCGACGGTGCGGCGCAGGCGCAATTCGATCCCGCCGAACTGCGCGCGGGCATCGGATACCTGCCGCAGGACCCCGAGCTCTTCACCGGCACGCTGGGCGAAAACCTGACGATCGGCGCTCCGGGCGCCGCGCCCGACGACATCGCCCGCGCGCTCCGCATCGCCGGGATCGATCGTTTCGTTGCCGGACTGCCGCAGGGGCTGGGCACCTTCGCGGGCGAACGCGGGCGGCATCTGTCGGGCGGGCAGCGGCAGGGGATCGCGCTCGCCCGGCTGATCCTGCGCAGGCCCAAAGTGCTGTTCCTCGACGAGCCGACCAACGCGATGGACCGGGATATGGAAACCGCAGTTGCCTCGCGGCTCTCGGAACTGCGCGCAAACGGCGTGACACTGATCCTCTGCACCCACCGCCCGAGCCTTGCCCAGACCGCCGATCGCATGGTGGTGCTCGACGGAGGCCGCAAGGCGCTCGATGGACCGAAACAGGCGGTGCTGGCGGCCATGCAAAAAGCGGCCCTCGGCGCGCCGAAACCGGGGCAGGCGTGATGTTCGGACCGTCGGTGGAAGAGGACTTCGTCAACGCGGCCACCGCCCGCCCGGCCCGGGGGGCGGCGCGGCGCGGGCTCGCGCTCCTTCTCGTGCTGGCAGGCGGGCTCGCGGCCTTCGTCTGGTGGGCCGCGACCTTCGAGATCGAGGAAACCACCCGCGCCATGGGCCGCGTCGTGCCCGCCGGTCAGGTGCAGGTCGTGCAGGCCCCGGATGCGGGCGTGGTGCGCGAATTGCTGGTGCGCGAGGGCGACGTGGTCGCTCAGGCCGCGCCGCTCGTGCGTATCGACGACACGGCGGCAGGGGCGGAACGCGGCGAGCTTCTGGAACGTGAGGCCGCGCTCATGGCCGAGGAACTGCGCCTCAGGGCCGAGGCAGAGGCGGGCGAGTTGGACTTTCCCGAGGACCTCACCGCCCGCGCGCCGCTCGCGGTCGAGGCGGAACGCGCCGTCTTCACCTCTCGCGCCACGCAGTTCGCAAACGAGCTGCGGGTGCTCGAGAACCAACTGGCCCAGCGACAGGCGGAACTGGCGGAAACGCAGGCCACCATCGCCAAGCTCGAGGGCCAGGTCGGCCCCCTGCGCGAAGAGGTCGCGATCACCGGGCCACTCGCTGAGCGCGGGACGGTCACGCAGGTCGATTTCCTGCGACTCCAGACCCGCCTGGCCGAGATCGAGGGCGAGCTGGGCGTGACCCGCGCCCGGATCACCCGGATCGAGGCCGGGATTCGCGAGGCCGAGACCCAGATCGCGACGGCCCGCTCGGCCTATGTGCTGACCGCGCGGGAACGGCTGGCGCGGGTGTCGGGCGACCTCGCCGTGCTGCGCGAAACCCTGCGGGCAGCGCAAGACCGGTTCGGCCGCACGACGCTCGAGGCCCCTGTCGCGGGCACGGTGAACCGGGTGCATGTGGCGACCGTGGGCGCCGTGGTCAGCCCCGGCGCGCCCTTGGTCGAGATCGTGCCCGCCGACGATCACCTGCTCATCGAAGCGCGGCTCAGGCCTCAGGACGTGGCCTTCATCCGCCCCGGCGATCCGGCCTCGGTGAAGATCACCGCCTATGACTACGTGGTCTACGGCGCGCTCGCGGGCACGGTCGAACGGATCGGCGCGGATGCGATTACCGAAGGGGAAGAGACGTTCTTTCAGGTCACCCTGCGCACCGACCGCACGACGCTCACCGGTCGCGGGCAGGAGGTGCCGGTGGGCGCGGGCATGGTCGCGCAGGTGGATATCCAGACCGGGCGCAAGACTGTGCTCGACTACCTCCTGAACCCCTTCCTCAGGGCCGGGAACGAGGCGCTGCGAGAACGCTGATCGGCCCTGCGCTATATGTCAGCGCAGGTGCCCCCGTGCCGCCATGGCGCGGGCATAAAGCCAGAGTGCCGCCGAAATGACGATGAGCAGCGAGGAAAACGCGAGCGGCGTGGGCGAGGTGATCGCGGCGGCATCCCCGGTGGGCAGGCTTAGGGAATAGCCCGTGGTGACCAGAACACCGATCAGCGACAGGACAAAGGCCAGCACGGCGAGCCGCGAGCGCGCGATGAGCAGGATTGACCCGACGACGGCCCCCCAGACCCCCAGTGCATAGGCCACCGCAACCCATATGGGCATCGTTTCGAACCAAGCCGCCTGCGCCGAGGACAGCGCGGCGGTATAAGTCGCGATCTCCAGACGCGAGGCAACGTAGATCGCACCGCCCACGAGGTTCCACAGGAGCGACAGCCACCCCACGACCTTCAGATGCCACGGTGTCATCGGTGCCCCCGTTTTCGTCCGCAATAACTGCGAGGCAACCGGGTGCAGGTTCGTCGAACCTCTGCGCCGGTCGCGCCGCGCCATGGCCCATGGTTGCGTCTTGACGCCCTTGGGTCAAGCGCCTCAGCATCGGCACATGGCAGGAGCAACACCGCGCATCGTCATTCTCACCGGCGCCGGAGTCTCGGCGGAAAGCGGGCTGGGCACGTTTCGCGACGTGGGCGGGCTTTGGACGCAATACGATCTGAACGAAGTGGCCACGCCCGAAGGCTTTGCCAGGAACCCTGCGCTGGTCCACGACTTCTACAACGCCCGCCGCGCCAATTGCCGGGGGGCTGCGCCCAATGCGGCACATGAGGCGCTCGCACGGCTTTCGGCAGCGCTGCCCGGTCAGGTGACTCTGGTCACACAGAACGTGGATGACCTGCACGAACGGGGCGGGTCGCGGGACGTGATTCACATGCACGGGCGGCTCGACACCGCGCTCTGTGGGTCCTGCGGGCACCGCTGGCCCGCGCCCGAGATGATGACCCCCGACGACCCCTGCCCCGCCTGCCATGCTCCCGAGACCCGGCCCGACGTGGTCTGGTTCGGGGAAATGCCCTACCGGATGGACGCGATCTACCGCGCGCTGCTGCGAGCCGATCTTTTCGTCGCGATCGGCACCTCGGGGAACGTCTATCCGGCGGCGGGATTCGTGGCTGAAGCCCGCGAAGCGGGCGCGCGCACGCTCGAGTTGAACCTCGAACCCTGTGACCGGCATGGCGCCTTCGACGAGACGCGACAGGGTCCGGCAAGCGTTGTCGTGCCCGAATGGGTGGACGAGGTAATCGCGCGGCTCACATAGGCGCCGCGCCCCCAGCACCCGCAGAAACAAAAACGGCCCCGCCGGATGGGCAGGGCCGCTTTGCGTAGATCGAGCCGAAATCAGGCCGAGGCTTGCGCCTTGGCGATTTCTTTTTTCACTTTCAGCGCACGCACCGAAAGCTCGGTGTCCTTGGCTTTCGCCAGAAACTTGTCCAGACCACCGCGGTGATCCACCGACCGCAGAGCCGACGCCGAGATGCGCAGCTTGATCGGGCGGCCCAGCGTTTCCGAAACGAGCGACACGTCGTTCAGGTTCGGCAGGAACCGGCGGCGGGTTTTATTGTTGGCGTGGCTCACGTTGTTGCCCGTGGCCGGCCCTTTACCAGTCAGTTCGCAGACGCGCGACATGGGTCCATTCCTCATCTTGGCGGCAGTTTCCGGGGGGTTTCATGGCCCGCCCCGATTTGCCAGTCAATACAAACGGGCGCCGCACAGGCAGCGCCCCGAATTCCGTTCGCGGGCAATAGGCGGTTTTTTCCAGCCCGTCAAGTGAGTCGCCCTTGGAAATACGATGCCCGGCGATGCGGCACCGGTGCAGCCCCACGGCTCTTCCCCGTTCTCCTGCCCCACACTATAGTCTTGCACATGGCGCACTCCGGTCCACATGCTCTTCTCCCGCCCGGCACGCCGGGCGCCGCGCTGACGGACACAGCGTGGGTCGAAGTGCTGGCGGCGGTGGACAAGACCTATAGCGAGCTTGTCGCCTATCAGGAAGAACTGGAAACGCGCAACGCCGAACTCGACGCCATGCGGCGCTTCATGGCGAGCGTCTTTGCCAGCGTCTCGGACCTCATCCTCGTGGTGGACCGCGATTTCCGGATCGAAGAGGCATCGGGGTCGGTGGCTGCTCTCCTGGGCGCGGACAAGCTGGGCACGCCGGTGTCCGCTCTGGTCACCGAAGCCGACTGGCCGATGGTCGAGGCGGCGCTGCGCCAGGCCTGCGACCAACGCCGCCCGACGAGTATCGAGGCCGCTTTTCGCTCGACCGATGGCGAAACGCCCATCGACCTGTCCATCGCGCCCCGGATCGGGGATCGCGGGCGCACCCGCGGCGCTGTGCTGACCGGGCGGCCGCTCGCGGAACTGCGCCGCGCCTATTCCAAACTGGCCGACAGCCACCAGCAGTTGAAAGAGGCGCAGACGCATCTGGTACGCAACGAGAAACTCGCCTCGCTCGGGCGGCTTCTGGCTGGCGTGGCGCATGAGCTGAACAACCCGATTTCCTTCGTCTACGCCAATACCCACGCGATGGAGAAATCCGCGCGCAAGCTCGAACAGTATTTCGAGGCGGTGCAGGCGGGCGCGAGCCGGGACGAGCTGATCGCCCTGCGCGAAAGCCTGCGTCTGGACCGCGAGATGGGCAACCTGCGCATGGCACTCGAAGGCGCGCGCGACGGTGCCGAACGGGTGCGCGACATCGTCGAGGACCTCAGGCGGCTGTCGGCGGACGGCACCGGCGAGATGGCGCCCTTCGATCTAGTCACGACCGCGCAGGCCGCCGTGAACTGGGTGCGGCGCGGATCGAAACGTGACGTGCGCATCGTGACATCCGGGCTGCCCGAGGTGATCGCAGTCGGGCGCAAGGGCCATATCCAGCAGGTGCTCATGAACCTCTTCCAGAATGCCATCGACGCGGTCGAAGGCGTCGCCGCGCCCGAGATCGGGATCGAGATCGGGACAGTTGCGCGCGAGGCCTTCGTCCGGGTGACCGACAACGGCCCCGGCGTTCCACCCGCCCTTGCCGCGACGATCTTTGACCCCTTCTTCACGACCAAGGAGGTCGGCAAGGGCACCGGGCTTGGCCTGTCGATCAGCCACAAGATCGCCGAGGAACACGGCGGCAGCCTGACGCTGGACGATGCCTGCGAGGGTGCCTCCTTCACCCTGACACTCCCCGCGCCGGAGCCGCGCCCGTGAACCTCCTGTGGCTTCAGGCGGCAGGCTGCGGCGGCTGCACCATGTCGCTCCTTTGTGCCGAGGACCCCAATGCGCTCGACCTCTTGGCGGGCGCGGGGATCAAGATCCTTTGGCACCCCACCCTGTCCGAGGCGACCGGGGCCGAGGTGACCGCGCTCCTCGCCGGGATCGAGGCGGGCGAGTTGCCCCTCGACATCCTCTGCGTCGAAGGCTCGATCGCGCGCGGACCCATGGGGACCGGCCGGTTCAACATGCTGGGCGGCACAGGACGGTCGCTCCTTGACTGGGTCGCCTCGCTCGCACCGCGTGCGCGGCACGTGGTCGCTGTGGGCACCTGCGCGACCTTCGGCGGGGTGACGGCGGCGGGGTCGAACCCCTCGGACGCGGTGGGTCTGCAATACGACGGCGCGCTCGCCGGTGCGGCGCTGCCCTCGACCTTTCGCGATCCCTCGGGCCTGCCGGTCATCAACATCTCGGGCTGTCCCGTGCACCCCGACTGGGTGACCGAGACGCTCATGCTCCTTGCCTCGGGCGCGCTGGGGCCAGCTGATCTCGACGACTACGCCCGCCCCCGGTTCTATGCCGATCACCTCGTCCATCATGCCTGCTCGAAGAACGAGTTCTATGAATACAAGGCGAGCGCCGAGACACTGGGGCAAATGGGCTGCATGATGGAGAACCTGGGCTGCGTCGGCACGCAGGCCGTGGGTGATTGCAACATTCGCACCTGGAACGGGGCCGGAAGCTGCACTAGGGCGGGCTATCCTTGCATCAATTGCACCGCGCCCGAGTTCGAGGAACCGCATCACGCCTTTACCGAAACGCCCAAGATCGCGGGTATCCCGGTGGGTCTGCCGACCGACATGCCGAAGGCGTGGTTCATGGCACTCGCGTCTCTATCCAAGGCCGCGACGCCGAAACGGATCGCGGAAAACGCGGTGTCGGACCGGGTCGAGGTCCCGCCGACCATCCGAAAGCCGCGCAAATGAGCCAGTTGATCGTCGGGCCCTTCAACCGGGTCGAGGGCGACCTCGAGGTGCGGCTGGCCGTGGACGAGGGTCGGGTGAGCGCAGCCCATGTGAACGCTCCGCTTTATCGTGGGTTCGAGGTCATGCTTCTGGGTAAGGACCCGCGCGACGCGCTGACGATCACGCCGCGGATATGTGGGATCTGTTCGATTTCGCAAAGCGCTGCGGCGGCCTTTGCCCTCGCAGGTGTTGCAGGGGTGAAACCGGCGCCAATGGGGGCGCAGGTGGCGGCGCTGCTCCATGCGGCGGAGAACACCGCCGATCACCTGACGCATTTCAACCTGTTCTTCATGCCGGACTTCGCCCGTCAGGACTACGCTGATCGCGACTGGCACGCCCGCGCGGTGGATCGGTTCACGGCGGCCCAAGGCGGCGCGGTTCGCCGGTCGGTCGAAGCGCGCACGCAGCTGTTTCACATCATCGGGACACTCGGCGGCAAATGGCCCCATACGCTCGCGATCCAGCCGGGTGGGGTCACCCGCACACCGAGCGCCTCGGAAAAGGTCCGCATGGCCGCGACGCTGCGGGGGTTTCGCCGCTATCTGGAAGAGGTCGTCTTTGGCGCCCCGCTCGAGGACTTTGTGGCCCTGGACAGCGTCGAGGCGCTACGCGGCTGGTCAACCGGCGACGCGGGGCTGTTTTTCGAGATTGCCGAGGATCTGGGGCTGGCCGACATCGGGCGCGGCACGGGACGACACATGAGTTTCGGGGCCTATCCGCTGGAAGACGGACCGGCGATTGCGCCGGGAGTATTCGACAGCGGGCTGGCCCCTGTCGATCCCGCAAGGATCATCGAGGACCTGAGCCACGCCTGGATGCGAGGCGAGGCAGCGCATCCGGCGGCAGGCATGACGGTGCCGGGCGAGGATATGGCCGACCCTGGCTACAGCTGGTGCAAGGCCCCGCGCTATGCCGGGCAGACGATCGAGGTCGGAGCCTTGGCGCGGCAGATCGTGGACGGTCATCCGCTCGCGCGCGACATGGTTGGCGGCGGCGTGATGGGCCGGGTCGCAGGGCGGCTGCTCGAGATTGCGCGGTTGCAGGGGATCATGGAGCACTGGGTCGACACATTGGACGTGAACGCGCGCTTCATGGACCGGGTGACGATCCCGCGCGAAGGGACGGGCGTGGGGCTCGTCGAGGCCGCGCGCGGGTCACTGGGCCATTGGATCCGCGTCGAGAAGGGCGTGATCGCGGGCTACCAGATCATCGCGCCGACCACGTGGAACTTCTCGCCCCGCGATGCAGGTGGAGGTCCCGGGCCGCTTGAGGCGGCGCTGGTCGGCACCCCGGTGCGCGAGGGCGAGGTGAGCCCGGTCATGGTGCAGCACGTGGTGCGGAGTTTCGATCCATGCATGGTCTGCACTGTCCACTAGGGCGATATGGTTTCGAATTTCGGCTACGCCGAAATCCGACCGAGGTGGGGGGCTCTGCCCCCCACACCCCCCGGGATATTTATGAACCAGAGAAGGATAGGACCGCGACGCCCCTTAGTGGTGCCGGGATCCGGGTCCGGGGTCAGGTGCAGGGGGTCGGGTTCCGGCCGTTTGTCTGGCGATTGGCGCGGGAGGGGGGGCTGCGGGGGCATGTGATGAATGATGCCCAAGGCGTGCTCGTGCATGTGGTCGGGCCACAGGCGGCGCTGGACACTTTTGCCTCGGCTCTCAGTTCTGACGCGCCCCCCCTCGCGCGGGTCGATGCGGTGGAGGTCACGGCGTGGTCCGGCGAGGTCGGTGACGGCTTCGAGATCGTCGCCTCGGGGCCTGCCGGGGCCGAGACGCGGGTCGTGCCGGATGCGGCGAGTTGTCCCGACTGTCTGGCCGAGACGACGGGGGTCGGGCGGCGCGCGGGCTATGCCTTTACCAATTGCACCCATTGCGGGCCGCGTTTCACGATCATCCGGGGGCTGCCTTACGACCGGGCGCAGACCACGATGGCCCCGTTCGAGATGTGCGCGGACTGTGCCGCCGAATACGCCGATCCCGGGGACCGCCGGTTTCACGCGCAGCCCATCGCCTGCCCAGCCTGCGGGCCTCGGGTCTGGTATGAGACCGGAGGCGGAGCGGATGGCGGCCTGCAAGTTGCAGTGCAAGCGCTGAAGACGGGTGGAATCGTCGCGGTTAAGGGGCTGGGGGGATTTCACCTCGCCTGCGATGCGACGGATGCGGTGGCGGTGTCGTTGCTTCGTGACCGGAAACGACGACCGGCAAAGCCCTTTGCCCTCATGGGGGACGAGAGCATGGTTGCGCGGTTTGCACGTGTGAGCGCGGCGGAGTGGAGCCTGCTGCGCGAGTCGGCAGCACCCATCGTTCTCCTGCCGAAAGGTGACGCCAAGCTCCCCGAGGCGGTCGCACCGGGGCAGGCCACGCTGGGTTGGATGCTGCCCTACACACCGCTCCACCACCTGCTGATCGCGGGCGTCGGGCGACCGCTCGTCATGACCTCGGGCAACCTGTCGGGCGAGCCGCAGGTGATCGACAACGACGAGGCGCGAGAGAAGCTCGGTTCCTTCGTGGACGGCTTCCTCATGCATGACCGTGACATCGCGCGGCGCCTGGACGATAGCGTCGAGCGGGTGACCCCTGCCGGGCCAATGGTGCTGCGCCGCGCGCGTGGACGGGTGCCGGGAACGCTGCCGCTGCCAGAGGGGTTCGAGACGGCACCGCAGATTCTGGCCATGGGCGGGCAGATGAAGGCCGCCTTTTGCCTGACCAAGACCGGGCAGGCGCTGCTCGGTCATCACATTGGCGAGCTGGACGAGGCGCTGACCTGGGAAGCCTACGAGGCGGCGCTTTCCGATTACCGGGCGCTCTTCGATCACCGGGCCGCGGTCGTCGCGGTGGACCTGCATCCCGGCTACCGCGCGTCCGTCGCCGGAGCCGCGATGGGCCTGCCGCTGGTCGAGGTGCAGCATCACCACGCGCATCTGGCAAGCGTGATGGGCGAGAACGGCTGGGCGTTGGATGGCGGCGCGGTGGCCGGAATCGTGCTTGATGGTCTCGGGCTGGGCACGGACGGGACGATCTGGGGCGGCGAGCTTCTGCTCGGGGATTACGAGGGCTTCGAGCGCATCGCGCATCTGGCCCCGGCCCCGTTGGCCGGCGGTGACGCTGCGAACCGCGAGCCATGGCGCAACGCGCTGGTGCGGCTCGATCAGGCAGGGCACGGGGCGCTGGCCGACGAATTGTTCCCGCAGCGCCCGCGTGATGTGCTGCGGCAAGCGGCGCGGGCGGGCGTGAACGCACCCTTTTCGTCCTCGGTGGGGCGCCTCTTTGATGCGGTATCGGCGGTGCTTGGCATGTGCCCTCGCGTGCAGAGTTATGAGGGCGAGGCGGCGATGGCGCTGGAGGCGGCGGCGGCGGACATCACCGCCGCCCCCCTGCCCTTTGGCTTTGACGGGTCCGTCATCGACCCCGTGCCGATGTTTCGTGCCTTGGCGGAGAGACCCGATACGGCCCTCGCGGCGGCGGCCTTTCACGAAGGACTGGCCGAGGCCTTTGCGGCACCGGCCCGGCGCCTCGTGGACGACGGCCGCGCCAAGGCCATCGGACTGTCGGGCGGCGTGTTGCAGAACGCGCGGTTGCAGGCGGCACTGCTCGCCCGGCTCGACGGCTACCCCGTGCTCCTGCACCACGGCGTTCCCGCCAACGACGGGGGCCTCGCACTGGGACAGGCGCTGGTCGCGGCGGCACGGCATCTGGCGCAAGACAAGTGACCCATGACGAACCAATGGCATTGCTGGGCTGACTTGTTAGAGCCCTGAACGTGGTTCAATATTGCAAAGCGTTTATCGGCGGAGACGTGTCAGGCAGCAAAAGGGGGCCGGGGGTTCTGATCGCGGTCAGCCTGTTTTCCAGCGAAGCGCGGGCCCTTTCCCGGCATTGATTGCCACATCCGGCCCGAACCGCAGGCCTCTGGGAATGATGCGAACGATCAGCGCCTAATAGCCGCGCGCTTTGTCCACCAGATAAAGGGCGGGCTGGCCTGCCTCGACCCGCGCGATGTTTTGTGCCACGACGCGCGCCGCCTGCCGGGGCCGCGTGTCGGCGGCGACATGGGGCGTGACGGTCACGCGCGGATGGTCCCAGAACGGGTGGCCTTCGGGCAAGGGCTCGGTCTTGAAGGTGTCGAGCGTGGCATGGGCAACCTGGCCGATGTCCAGCGCTGACAGCAACGCCTCCTCGTCGATCAGCGCCCCGCGACCGGGGTTCAGGATCACCGCACCCTGCGGCAGGAGCGCCAGCGTTTCCGCCTTGAGAATATCCGCCGTCTCAGGGGTCGAAGGCAGAAGAAGGACGAGGATCTCGGCCTTTGCCAGCGCGTCACGCAGACCGTCCGCGCCGCCGTGGCAAGTGACGCCGGGGATCGTCTTGGCCGACCGGCTCCACCCTGCCACGTCGAAGCCGAGCGCCACCAGCGCCGCCGCTGAGGCCGCGCCAAGCTCGCCCAGACCCAGGATCGTGACCCGGCGTTCGGACGCCAGCGGCGGGACCACTTGATCCCAGTGGGGCGCGTCGGCGGTGATGTAGCGGTCAAGGCCCAGGTGATGACGCAGCACATTGCCCGTGACCCATTCCACCATGCCTTGGGTCAGCCCGCCGCCCACCATGCGGGCGTAGGGTTGGGTCAGCGTGTCGTTCCCGATGATGCTCTCGACGCCGGCCCAGAGACCATGCACCAGCTTCGTGCGCGTGTAGCCCGACAGGTCCACATGCCCGCCCGAGGGGGCGTAGATCACGTAATCCACCTCTTCCGGCGGATGATCCGTAGCAAGCTCTGCCACGATCCCGGCCTCGGCCAGCGCCGCCTCGAGCGCGGGTTGCCAATCGGGCAGCGCGGCGGGCTTGAGATGCATTTGGACCTTGAGCATTACTTCTGCCGGGGCCTATGGACATGGGCGGATTGCACCAATCCGAAGCCAATCATCAGAATCATCATGGCCGAGCCGCCGTAACTCACTAGCGGCAGCGGCACGCCCACGACGGGGGCGAGCCCCATGACCATCGACATGTTCACGGCGAAGAAGAAAAAGAACGTCGTCGCGATGCCCAGCGTCAAGAGCGACCCGTAGCGGTCCGAATTGCGCACCGCCGAGACGATGCAGAACACGATGATGGCGAGGTAGACGGCGAGAAGCGACACCGCGCCGATGAAGCCAAACTCCTCGGCCAGCGTGGTGAAGATGAAATCGGTGTGTTTCTCGGGCAGGAAATTGAGCCGCGACTGCGTGCCCTGCATGAAGCCGCGCCCGGTCCAGCCGCCGGACCCCAGCGCGATTTTCGATTGCGTGATGTGATAACCCGCGCCCAGCGGATCGGTGGTCGGGTCGAGGAAGGTGTCGATCCGGCGATACTGGTAATCCTGCAAGAGCTGCCAGGGCGTCCCGCGCGAGGTAAAGACGGCGGCCACCAGCCCGACGCCCGCGCCGCCCACGACGATGAAGTAAAGGATATGCACGCCCGCGAGGAACATCAGCACGGCACCACCGCCCATGAGCAGGATCGCGGTGCCGAGGTCGGGCTGGCGCAGGGTCAGATAGGTCGGGAACAGGATGATCACCACCGGGATCAGCACCCAAAGCGGGCGCGAGACCTTGTCCACGTCGAGCCAGTCGTAATAGGCGGCGAGCACCATGACGAGCGTGATCTTCGTCAACTCCGAGGGTTGCAGCCGGATCGGGCCGAGGTCGATCCAGCGTTGCGCGCCCATCCCGATCTCGCCCATGAACTCCACCCCGATGAGCAGCAGAACAGCGACGAGAAAGGCGAGCACAGACATGTTGCGCCAGAACCAGATCGGCACCATCGCGACGAAGAACATGAGGACGAGCGAGACGCCGAACCGCTTCATCTGCGGCTCGGCCCAGGGGGTCCATGACCCGCCCGCGACCGAATAGAGCATGAGAAAGCCAAAGGACGCGGCGGCGCACAGAAGCAGCACCAGCACCCAGTTCATATAGAGCACCTTGGACGGGCCGGTGGGCACGACCTTGACGTTGTATTCGAGAAAACTCATGCGCGGCTCCGGCCTTCGGACGGGGCCAATGGCTCACGCAGCTCCATCGCCTCGAACCGCGAGCGGATGGTGCCGCGCTGCGAGCTTGGGTAGGCGTCGAGCGGCGGGATACCGTCATAAAGCGCGGCCAGCAGGATGTCGCGGGCGATGGGGGCCGCCGCCGTCGAGCCACCGCCACCATGTTCGACCACGACCGACACCGCGACCTCAGGGGCCTCGGTCGGCGCATAGGACACGAAAAGCGCGTGATCGCGGCGCTCCCACGGCAGGTCCTCGTTGCGAAACACCCCGCGCGCGCGTTCGGCGGCGGTGATGTTGCGCACCTGCGAGGTGCCGGTCTTGCCCGCCATGTGGATGCCCTCGGCCACCACGCGGCTGCCGCCCCCGGTGCCACGGGGCGCGTTCATCACCTCGTACATCCCCTGCCGCACCATGTTCAGATGGTCAGGTTCGATGTCGAGCGGCTCCACCCCCAACACCGGCTGTTCGACCCCGTCGATCGAGCGCACGAGGCGTGGCGAAATTGCGTTGCCCGACGCGATGCGCGCCGACATGACGGCCAGTTGCAGGGGTGAGGCCAGCACGAAGCCCTGCCCGATCGAGGCGTTGATCGAATCCCCGATCACCCATTCCGCCCCGCGCACCTCCTGCTTCCAAGCCTTCGTTGGGATCAGCCCCTCGGCCACGGCGGACAGCGGCAGATCGTGGCGGATGCCCAGCCCCAGCTTCTTGGCCATGGCCGCGATGTTGTCGATGCCCACCCGCATGGCGAGGTCGTAGTAATAGACGTCGCAGGATTCCCGCAGGCTCTTCACCAGATCGACGCGCCCGTGCCCGCCCCGGCTCCAGCAGTGGAAACGGCGGTTCGAGACTTCGAGGTAGCCGCGGCAGGTCACCGTCTCGCCCGGCGTGATGACGCCAGCCTCAAGCGCGGCGAGGGCCGTCACCATCTTGAAGGTCGAGCCGGGCGGATAGGTGCCCTGCGCCGTCTTGTTGGCGAGCGGCCGATAGGGGTCCTCGAGCAGCGCGTTGTAGTCGCGCGACGAAATCCCGCGCACGAATTTGTTCGGGTCGTAGGAGGGTGCGGACGCGATGGCGAGGATGTCACCGTTTCGCGTGTCCATCACCACCGCCGCGGCGCTTTCCCCGGACAGCCGCGCTTCGGCAAAGTTTTGCAGCGCGTGATCCACGGTAAGCTGAACGTTGGCGCCCGCGTCGCCCTCTTCGCGCGACAGCTCGCGCATCACGCGGCCCACCGCGTTGACCTCGATCCGCTTGGTGCCCGCCGAGCCGCGCAATTCGACCTCGAGCTTGTTCTCGACCCCCGTCTTTCCGATCTGGAAGCGCGGGATCTGCAAGAGCGGATCGGGGTTCTCCAGAAGGCTCAGGTCGTAATCCGACACCGGGCCGACATAGCCTACGATATGCGCGAAATCCGATCCCAGCGGATAGATCCGCGACAGGCCCATCTCCGGCGAAATACCGGGCAGCGCGGGTGCGTTGATGGCGACCTCGGAAATATCCTCCCAGCTCACCCGCTCCGCGATGGTCACGGGGACAAATGACGACCGGCGGCGCATTTCCTCGAGCACCTTCTGGCGTTCTTCCTTGGGGAACCAGATGAGCTTGGCCAGACGGTCGAGAACGGCCTCTGGATCGTCGGCCTGTTCGCGCACGATGACGAGGGAATAGTTCTGTTCATTGCCCGCCAGCAGTACGCCCTTGCGGTCGAAAATGAACCCACGCGCGGGCGGGATGAGCCGGATCGAGACCCGGTTTTCCTCGGCCAGCATCCGGTATTCGTCGGCCTGGTCCACCTGCATATAGCGCATCCGGCCCACGAGCACCGCGCCCATGGCGATCTGCGCCCCGCCCAGCAGCAGGCCCCGGCGCGTGATCTTGCGCTGGCTCTTCTCGGTATCGGCAGGGGTGCGTCTCATATCGTGCGGGCCTCGGGATCGTAGTCGCCCGGTTTCACCTTTTCGATCCGGAAACCGAGCGTCGAGACGCCGACCGCGATGGGATAGAAGATGACCGTCATGACGAGCGACAGGACGGACAACCCGAACGAGGTCTGGGGCACCATGAACACGCCCAGTATGATCCGTTCGGCCAGCATCATGGCGGTGAAGATCACCGTGACCATGCCCCATTCCACCGCGAAGGGCTGTTTCGTCAAAAGCCCCTGGCGCGAGCGCAGTTGCTCGAGCCCGATGATCGTCAGAAAGGGCGCAAGACCGGGGGGCGCGAGCGACAGCATGTCGGCCACGACGAGCACGGCGGCGACGAGCAGCACCGGCACGTAATCCGGGCGGCGCACGGTCCAGGCAAAGGCGAAACACAGGATCAGGTCGGGTGGCGGAAAGGCGGCGGCCCCGGAATGAAGCGGCAGCATCCGGGTAAAGATGATGACGGCGCAGATACCTAGAAACAGCAGCGTGAACAGCAGACGGCGGAGCGAGAACGGGTCGATCACTGGGTAACCTCCGCGCTCTCTTCTGGCTCTGCCTCCGGCGGGCAGGTCGCGGGCCGCTCGGCGCCGTCTTCAAGGTCGAGACATTCGACTGGCACGCCCTCGGCCACGGGCGCGAGAAGCGGGTTCATGACGAGCAGCGCGCCGCTGTCCGTGACCGCCTCGCCCGGGTGCGAGCGCAGCACGCGCAGGAACTCGAGCCGCTGATAATCGGCGGCGAGCCTGACGCGCAGGCGCCGATCCTTGCCCTGCACGACCTCGCCCACGAGCAGCCCGGCGGGGAACACGCCGCCATCGCCTGAAGACAGCACGCGGTCGCCCGGACGCACCTCGTCCGTGTTCTCGACGAACTCGAGCGGCGGCGCGACCGAGTTGTCGCCGGAGACGAGCGCGGTCTGGCCCGAGGGCTGGATCGTCACCGGGATAGACGAGTTGGAATCGGTGAGCAAGATCACCCGCGAGGTGCGTTCCCCCACCCCCGCGATCCGACCGACGAGGCCCAGCCCGTCCATCGCCGCCCAGCCATCGACGATGCCATCGCGTGACCCCACGTTCAAGAGCACCGACTGGCGGAAGGGCGACCCCGAGTCGGCCAGCACCACGCCCGTGACATAGGACAGCCGCGCGTCCATCCGCACGTTGTTCAGGTCCCGCAGCTTGGCATTTTCCTGTTCGAGCTGAAGGGCCGCCTCTTTCCACGCCTGCATCTGGCGCAGCTCGCGGCGCAATTCCTGATTCTGGTCGTAGATCCGCGAATAGCTCTGAAAGCCCTCGACCATGTCGGCGGCCTTGGTCACCGGCACCAGTGCCCATTCGAAGCTGGGCACCACCTTGTCGACAAGGTTCGCACGAAACCGTTCGACGCGCGGGCTGTCGATCCGCCACAGCAGAAACAGGGCAAAGAGCACAAAGAGCGTCAGACCGATCAGGATACGCCTGACCGGGCCCACGTAATCTTCGTTGCGTGTCCTCGAACGTGCCAAATTTCCCCCCGCAGGATGGGGCCAGCCCAGCGTGACCCGGGCTTAACTGTCGTAGTCGATAACGTGACGCAGTTGCTTTTCGTATTCCAGAGCCTTGCCGGTGCCCAAGGCAACACAATTCAGCGACTCGTCCGCGACCGAGATCGACAGCCCGGTCTGTTCGCGAAGCGCGAGGTCAAGCTCGCCCAGAAGCGCGCCGCCCCCGGTCAGCATCACGCCCCGGTCCACGATGTCGGCGGCAAGGTCCGGCGGCGTGGTTTCAAGCGCGGTCATCACCGCCTCGCAGATCTGCTGCACGGGTTCGGACAGAGCCTCGGCCACCTGGGCCTGGCTGATTTCCAGTTCCTTCGGCACACCGTTCAGCAGGTCGCGCCCGCGAATGGTCATCGAGGCTCCCCGCCCGTCGTCGGGCATGCGCGCCGTGCCGATCGAGGTCTTCACGCGCTCGGCGGTGGCTTCGCCAACCAGAAGGTTATGCTGGCGGCGCAGGTAGTTGACGATGGCCTCGTCCATCCGGTCGCCGCCGACGCGGACGGACCGCGCATAGACGATGTCGCCCAGCGACAGAACGGCCACCTCGGTGGTGCCGCCGCCGATGTCCACGACCATCGACCCGGTGGGATCGGTTATCGGCATCCCGGCACCGATGGCGGCCGCGATGGGTTCCGCGATCAGGCCCGCGCGGCGGGCACCGGCGGAAAGAACCGACTGCCGGATCGCGCGTTTCTCAACGGGGGTCGCACCGTGCGGCACGCAGACGATGATCTTGGGCTTCGAAAAGGTCGTGCGCTTGTGAACCTTGCGGATGAAGTGCTTGATCATCTCTTCGGCGGTGTCGAAGTCCGCGATCACGCCCTCGCGCATCGGGCGGATCGCCTCGATGGACCCTGGCGTCCGGCCCAGCATGAGTTTTGCGTCCTCGCCCACGGCGAGCACCTTTTTCACGCCGTCCTTGACGTGGTAGGCGACCACGGAGGGCTCGTTCAGGATGATCCCCCGGCCTTTGACGTAGACGAGCGTATTCGCCGTCCCGAGGTCGATTGCCATGTCGGACGAGAAGAGTCCCGAAAATCCAGCCATAATGCCGATGCCTTGTCCCTGTGCGGTCCCGCGCGGACGTCGCGCCCGTAGTCCCAATACCCAATTCCCCAAGACTCACTCGGGTTGTCCGGGCCTTATATGGGCCGAACCCTGTCAGTGAAAGGGGGGGTGGCGCGGGGGGTAAGCACAAAATCGCGCAGGCCCCCGCGTTCCCGTCATTCCGCCGCGATGAGCCCCCGGCCTTTGAGAAGCGCCTCGACTTCGGGCATCTTGCCCCGGAACCGCAGGTAAAGCTCACCCGCGTCCACAGACCCGCCCCGCGACAGGATATGATCCTCGAGCTTGCGCGCGGTATCTTGGTCAAAGGCGTCGCCGGTTTCGCGGAACGCCTCGAAAGCGTCGGCGTCCATCACCTCAGACCACATGTAGCTGTAGTAGCCCGAGGAATAGCCGTCGCCTGAGAACACATGTGCGAAATGCGGCGTGGCGTGGCGCATCCGGATCGCCCGTGGCATCCCGAGGTCCTCGAGGATCTCGGCCTGTTTCTGCATCGGATCGGCGGGGGCCGGGCCGTCGTGAAAGCCAAGGTCCACGAGCGCGGAGGAGACATATTCCACCGTGTTGAACCCGGCGTCATAGGTGGCCGCGCCAATGAGCCGGTCGAGCAGGTCCTTGGGCATCGGCTCGCCGGTGGTCGCGTGGGTCGCAAACTCCGACAGCACCTCGGGCACCTCCATCCAATGCTCGTAAAGCTGGCTCGGCAGCTCCACGAAATCGCGGGCGACCGAGGTGCCCGAGACGCGTTCATAGGTCACGTCCGACAGCATCTGGTGCAGCGCATGGCCGAACTCATGAAACAGCGTGCGCGTATCGTCCCACGACAGAAGCGCGGGCTTGCCCG
Organism: Maritimibacter sp. REDSEA-S28_B5; assembly: GCA_001626765.1. Lineage (GTDB taxonomy): Bacteria > Pseudomonadota > Alphaproteobacteria > Rhodobacterales > Rhodobacteraceae > Maritimibacter. The sequence goes on along the minus strand of LUOO01000019.1, from coordinate 80,617 downwards.
CCTCGGGCTTCACGAAGTTGCAGACGTTAACCACGATGGGCCGCGTGTCCTCTCCCAGCCGCTTCTGGCTGCGCATCGCCGAACACCACGCGCCCGATCGCTTCGAGCCACGGGCGAAATAGTCACCGAAGAACACCGCGATATGCTCGCCGTTGCGCGTCACCTCGAAGGCCTTCACGTCGGGGTGGTAGGTCTCGACCTCCAGCGGCGCGAAATCGAGGCCGAAGAGCCGATGCGCGACGGTGAACGCCGCCTCGATCATCCGGTCCAGTTGCAGGTAGGGCTTGATCTCGCCCTCGTCGAGCGAATGCTCCGCCTGCCGCCGTTTCTCGGAATAATAATGCCAGTCCCAGGGCTCGAGCGGCCCGGTCTGCCCTTCGGCATGGAGCATGTCCTCGAGCACCTTGGCGTCCGCTTCCGCAGCCGCCCGCGCGGGCGTCCAGACGTTCATGAGAAGCTCGCGCACCGCCTCGGGGGTGCCCGCCATCTCAGTTTCCAGCTTGAAGGCGGCAAAGCTCGGATAGCCCAGCAGTTTCGCGCGTTCCTCGCGCAGGCGCAGCGTCTCGGCGGCAATGGCCCGGTTGTCGGTCTCGCCCCCGTTGGCACCCCGCGCGACATAGGCCTCGTAAGCCCGCTTGCGCAGATCGCGCTTGAACTGGAACATAAGGAACGGCGTGATGAGCGAGCGCGACAACGTGACCACGGGGCCGCCCGCCTCCTTGTCCTCGCCCGCCGAGCGCGCCGCGTCGATCAGGAAATCGGGCAGGCCCGCGAGGTCATCCTCGGCCAGTGTCATGAACCACGCCCGTTCATCTGCCAGCAGGTTCTGGGTGAACTGCGTGCCAAGGCTCGCAAGCCGCTGCATGATCTGGGCATAACGGTCGCGATCTTCGCCCTCGAGCAACGCGCCGGAGCGAACAAACCCGCGCCGCGTCAGCATCAGCACCCGCGCCTGTTCGTCATCAAGCGGCAGCATGTCGCGCTCCTGCCAGAGCGTTTCGATCCGCGCGAACAGATCGGCGTTCATCGAGATTTCCGACGAGTAGGCGGCCAGTTTCGGCGAAAACTCCCGCTGCAACTCCTCCCGCCGCGCGTTCGCATCGGCGCCTGCGAGGTTGTAGAACACCCCCAGCACCTTGGAGAGCGTCTCATCCGCCAGTTCCAGCGCCTCGATCGTGTTCTCGAACGTCGGCGCCTCCTCGTTTTCCGTGATCGCTGCGATATTCGCCCGCGCCTCGATGAGCGCGGTCTCGAGCGCCGCCGGGAAATCGTCGTCGGTGATCGCAGAGAACGGCGGCAGGGCGAAGGGGCCGGTCCAGTCGGACAGCAGCGGATTGGTCGTGTCGGTCATCGGGGTCTCCTTTGAAACAGAGCTAAGGGGCCGGGTCCCGTTCTGCTAGGGGGCCACCTCTGCCGTGCCGCACACCGGGCAATCGGCACGCGGCTTCACCCGGATGATCCGGGTGTCGGCATAGAGCGCATCGTAGATGAGCAGCCGCCCGCCCAGCCCCTCGCCCGCCTTGGTGATCCACTTCACCGCCTCGACCGCCATCATCGACCCGAGAACACCGGGCAACGGGCCGATCACCCCCGCCTCGGCGCAGGAAGGCGCAAGTCCCGGCGCGGGGGCCTCGGGAAAGACGCATTGATAACAGGGCGCGCCCGAGGCCGGATGCCAGAGCGAAAGCTGGCCTTCCCACTGCGTCAGTGCCGCGCCGATGACGGGTTTGCCGAGCCGCACGGCGGTCTCGTTGACGAGATAGCGGGTCGGGAAATTGTCCGTGCCTTCGAGGATCAGGTCGTAGTCTTCGAACAAATCGCGCGCGTTTTCCGGGGTCAGACGACGGTTATAGGGCCGGATTTCAACATTCGGGTTCTGGGCCAGCATCGCCGCCTCGGCGGAGAAGGCCTTGGGCTTGCCGATGTCCTGATCGCGGTGGATCACCTGCCGCTGGAGGTTAGAGTTGTCGACTGCGTCATCGTCGATCACCCCGATGGTGCCGACGCCGGCAGCAGCGAGATAGAGCAGCGCAGGCGACCCAAGCCCCCCGGCTCCGATCACCAGCACCCGCGCATCTTTCAGCGCCTTCTGCCCCGGACCGCCCACTTCGCGCAGGATGATGTGGCGGGCGTAGCGGTCAAGTTCGGTGTCGGAAAACGGCCCCGTTTCGGCCTGCGGCAGAGGCTTCACGCGGGCGCGCAGCGCACCGAGCCCCCGATTGTAGCCCGCGATAACTATCAACACGGCGGCAAGCGTCGCCCAGCCCGCGAAGGTGCCCCCGAAAAGCTGCGGGATCGGGTTGGTCGGCGGCAGAATCGCATGGGCCAGCAACACCGCGCCGAGAAGAAGCCAGATCATCACCCAGCGCCGCGCCTTGGGCGCCCCCAGCAGATGCCCGATCCCCCAGATGTGTAGGGTTCGGTCCCGAGGTTGATCAGAAGCACTCCCAGCGGCCCGCGATAATCGCTGTCGATGGTGCCGGGCGTGTTGGGCAGCGTGATGCCGTGCTTCAGCGCCAGCCCCGAACGCGGCCGGATCTGCATCTCGAACCCCTCTGGGATCGCGACCCGGAGGCCGGTCGGCACGATCCGCCGCTCGAGGGGGGCAAGGGTCACGCCGCCCTCGCGCTCCTCAGGCGGCAGGTTCGCGCGGATGTCGGCCCCGGCGGCCCCGGCGGTCTCATAAGACGGCAGCGCGATCGCGGGATCGGCCCAATCCTCGCGCAGGGCCTGGATCACCGGCGTCATGTCAGCGCCTCGGCGATCCGCGCGGCGAGCTTTCGCGCCACCTCGTCCTTGCCCATGCGCGGCCAGACCTCGGCCCCCGCGTCGGTAATCAGCGTCACCGCGTTTTCCGTCCCGCCCATGATCCCCGTGGCGGGCGACACGTCATTGGCCAGGATCCAGTCGCAGCCCTTGCGCTTGCGCTTGGCGGTCGCATGCGCCTCGACGTCGTCGGTCTCGGCGGCGAAGCCCACGACCAGCTTCGGGCGGCCTACGGTCAACTGCGACACGGTGGCAAGGATGTCGGGGTTCTCGGCAAACTCGAGCACCGGCAGGCTCCCGCTCCCGTCCTTCTTGATTTTCGAGGTCGACTCCGACGCCACGTGCCAGTCCGCCACTGCGGCGGCAAAGACCGCCCCATCGGCGGGCAGCGCAGCCTCGACGGCCTCCAGCATCTCTCGCGCCGTCTGAACCTTGATGACCTTGACGCCCGCAGGTGGGTCCACATCCGCAGGCCCGGTCACGAAACTCACCCTCGCCCCCAGCCCGGACAGCGCCCGCGCAATCGCCGTCCCCTGCGCGCCCGAGGACCGGTTCGCGATGTAGCGCACGGGGTCGATGGGTTCATGTGTCGGACCGGAGGTGACGAGGATATGCTTGCCCCTGAGAGGCCCATCCATCAGCGCCGCCGCAATATCGTCGGCAATCTCGTCCGGCTCCACCATGCGCCCCGGCCCGTATTCGCCGCAGGCCATCGCCCCTTCGGTCGGCCCGGCAAAGAGCACGCCGTCGCCCTTGAGCACCGCCACATTGCGCTGGGTCGCGGGATGCTCCCACATCCGCACGTTCATTGCGGGCGCAACGAGCACCCGCTTGTCCGTGGCCATGAGGATCGTGGACGCCAGATCATTCGCCAACCCGTTCGCCATCTTGCCCAGCAAATCAGCCGTCGCCGGCGCGATCACGACCAGATCGGCATCGCGCGACAGTTCGATGTGCCCCATCTCGGCCTCGTCGGTGAGCGAGAAGAGGTCCGTGTAGACCTTCTCCGCCGCCAACGCGCTCGCTGACAGGGGCGTGACGAATTCCTGCCCCGCCTGCGTGATCACCGGCACCACGCTCGCCCCGCGCGCGCGTAGCTCGCGGATGAGGGTGAGCGACTTGAACGCCGCGACACCGCCGCCGATGATGAGGAGAATACGTTTGCCTGCGAGCATCATGCCGTCCCTTCAGGGGTTAACGGGGCAAAGTGTTACGGACCACGGCGCGAATGGGCAATGCCACTTCGGTCTACTCGAAGACCGCGCAGGGATCGCCCCGGTCCACTCCGGGAGCGTCGATCGTCACGGCGAAGCCCCCGTCCGGCGTCCCACCATCCTCGCCCTGCCCAAGCGTGACCACCGTCAGCTCGGGCGCGACGCGGGCGATATAGGCGGGCACGCCCCAATCCTCGCGCACGTGACCGTTGCCCGCGATCACCGCCACCGGCCCGCCGGTCTCGGCCTCTGCCGTGATCGCTGCGCGCGCAAGCACCGCGTCGCGCAGGCGCTGGATATCGACCATGTCCGGCAGCATCTCGACCGGCAGCTTGCCGCAATGCGCCTCCATCTGGAGGTTGAGGCGGGTTGCCAGTTCCTCTTCGGGCAAAGGGTCGGTCAGCCCGAACAGATCTGCGGCGTCACCGAAACTCGCCGCCAGCCCGTTCTCGAGCACCCCCATGGTGCGGTCGCGCGGCACCGCGCCGCCGATGATCTCGGCCCCGCGGGCGGCAACGAAGATCGGGTAATACATCGCGAAATCCGGCCAGCCGCTTTCCTCCCACGCGAGCGCCGCGCCCAGCGCCTCGGGGTCTGCGAGCAGCGTGTCGGTCACGCGGGCGGCCTGTTCGGGCGTCAGCATCTCGAACACCACGGCGCGCGGCGCGATGTCACTCACCGCCTCGGCCTGCGCGACGTGATGGGCGGGATTGTCATGCACCTCGCCCAGCACGAAGATGTCGCCCTCCACGCCCACAAGCGGACCGGCGAGGGCGGGAAACGGCAGGGCAAAGGGGGCCATCAGGGCAAGAGCTTTCCACATGGCCGCACTCTGGCCGCCCCAGCCCCGGACGGCAAGCGCTTCCCCTACACGTTTGCGGGTGATAGCAAGCGCCATGTCCACCTCGCTCCCCAAATTCACCCTCGTCGTCGGCGGCGCGGCGTCCGGCAAGTCGGTCTTTGCCGAGACACTTGCCCGCGCGACCCAAGCGCCCCTCACCTACGTGGCGACGGCGCAGGCGTTCGACGACGAGATGCGCGACAAGATCGCGTCCCATCAGGCGCGGCGCGAGGACGGCTGGCAGACCGTCGAAGCCCCGCTCGACCTCACCCCCGCGCTCAAAGCAGCCGAGGGCCGCGTCGTGCTCATCGACTGTTTCACGCTCTGGCTCACCAACCTCATCCTTGCCGAGGCCGACCTCGACGAGGCCGAAGCGCGCCTCTTCGCGGCGCTCGACCGTGCCGACCGGGTGATCGGCGTTACCAATGAAGTCGGCGCGGGGATCGTGCCCGAGAACGCGCTCGCCCGCCGGTTTCGCGCAGCACAGGGCCGCCTCAACCAGTCCCTCGCCGCGCGCGCGGATCTGGTGGTGACGGTCATCGCCGGGCTGCCGCTCGTGCTCAAGGGCCGGATGCCCGAGGGGGTCCTATGAGGCGCCTCTGGTGGGTGCGCCACGCGCCGACGTATCAGAAGGGCATGGTCGGCTGGTCCGACGTGCCCGCCTTTCTCGACGACGCGGCCGCGATCGCCCGGCTCGCCACACATTTGCCCGCGGTCCCCGTCGTGTCCTCCGACCTCATCCGCTGCGTCGCCACCGCCGACGCGATCCAGCAGGACCGCCCCCGCTTGCCCCATCATCCGGGCCTGCGCGAGATCAACTTCGGCGCATGGGAGCTGCGCACGGCGGCCGAGCTTGACGCCGAGGACCCGATGCTCATGCGCGCGTTCTGGGGCGATCCCTCCTCGAACCGCCCACCCGAGGGCGAGACATGGGACGAGATGCGCGACAGGGTCGGAACGGCGGTGGACGGGCTCTTGTCCATCACGACCGGCGACCTCATCCTCGTCGCCCATTTCGGGACCATCCTGGGACAGGTCCAGCGCGCGCGCGGATGCGACGTGCAGGCGGTTCTGGGTCAGAAGATCGACAACCTGTCAGTCACCTGTCTGGGCTTCGACGGCAGCGACTGGCAGGAGCAATCGGTCAATCACATTCCGTGATCGCCGCATAACGAAACAGCATTTCGCGACCCACGCGCCCCGCGCTAGTCTCGGCCCATGACCTACGATCTTTTCATTGCTGACAGAACGTTTTCCAGCTGGTCGCTGCGCGGCTGGCTCATGTTCACGAAATTCGGCCTGCCGGTGCGCACCCATATGGTCGGTCTCTATGACGGCACCATGGCCGAGGACCTCGCGGCGCTCGCCCCCGCGCGGCTCGTCCCGGTGATGAAGACGCCCGAGGGCGTGGTGATCGGCGACACGATGGCCATGGCCGAGACGCTGGTGGAACGCCACCCCGACGTGGCGCTCTATCCGCGCGACCCCACCGCACGGGGCCTCGCCCGCTGGATGGTGGCCGAAATGCACTCGGGCTTCACGGCGCTCCGCAGCGCCTGCCCCATGCAGCTTCTCCACCAATACGAGGGCTTCGACGTCTCCGAGGCCGTGCGAACCGACCTCGACCGGATCGAAACGCTCTGGTCGCTCGCGCGGTCGCGGCATGGCGACGCGGGGCCATGGCTCTTTGGCGACTACTCGCTCGCGGATGTGTTCTACGCCCCCGTCTGCGCCCGGATCGCAGGTTACGGGCTGCGTGTCGGGACCGACGCACAGGCCTATGTGGACCTCGTGCTCGCGGACACCGCATTCCGGCAATGGCGCGCGATGGGGTTGACCAAAATCTACGATCCCGTGCCCTACGCGATGGACCTACCGACGCGGGACTGGCCGGGACCGGCGCCCCTGCCCGCGACGTTGGCTGAAGGGCCATCGGTGAACGACGCCTGCCCCTATTCCGGCAAGCCCGTCACCGATTACCTCGCGCTGGACGACGTGACCTATGGCTTCTGCAACCCCTTCTGCCGCGACAAGACGCTGCAGGACCCCGAAGCCTGGCCCGCCTTCATGGCACTGACCGAGCGGCATTAACCATTCGCTAACCTGTCCTGCGCTACGCTTCGTTAACCAACGGAGGGTGACATGGTCGCGCGGGCTTATACGGTGGCGTTCGAGGGCGTCGACGCGCGGCAGGTCGAGGTGCAATGCGCCCTCTCCCCCGGCGTGCCCGCGTTCTCGATCGTGGGCCTTCCGGACAAGGCGGTGTCGGAGGCGCGCGACCGGGTGCGCGCCGCGCTCGCCTCCATGGCCATTGCGCTGCCTGCGAAAAAGATCACCGTGAACCTATCACCGGCTGACCTGCCCAAGGAGGGATCCCATTTCGACCTGCCCATCGCGCTGGCCCTGCTCGCGGCCATCGGGATCATCTCCGAAGAGGCGGTCGAGGGCGCGGTGGCACTGGGGGAGCTGTCCCTCGACGGCACGCTCGTGCCGGTTATCGGTGCGTTGCCCGCCGCCATGTCCGCCGCCGACGACGACCGGGCGCTCGTCTGCCCGCATGCCTGCGGGGCCGAGGCCGCCTGGGTCGGCGCCGCGCGGGTGCTGGCCGCCAAGTCCCTCGCCGCCGTGATCCAGCATTTCAACGGGCAATCGCCGCTTGCGCCCGCCGACCCCGGCGAAGTGCGCGAAGATGCTTCTGGACGCGACTTTGCCGATGTGAAGGGTCAGGAGCGCGCCAAACGGGCGCTCGAGATCGCCGCCGCCGGTCGCCACCATGTCCTGATGATCGGCTCGCCCGGATCGGGCAAATCCATGCTCGCCTCGCGTCTGCCCTCGATCCTGCCGCCACTGACGCCTGCCGAGGCGCTGGAAACTTCGATGATCCACTCGCTCGCGGGCATGATCGACGAGGGCGGTATTTCGCGGACACGACCCTTTCGCGACCCGCATCACACGGCCTCGATGGCGTCCATCGTCGGCGGCGGGCGTGGCGCAAAACCGGGGGAGATTTCACTCGCCCACAACGGCGTCCTGTTCCTCGACGAATTGCCCGAGTTCGCCCGCCCCGTGCTCGAAACCCTGCGCCAGCCGATCGAGACCGGCGAAGTGGTCGTTGCCCGCGCGAACGCCCATGTGCGCTACCCTTGCCGGTTCCTGCTGGTGGCCGCCGCGAACCCCTGCCGCTGCGGGCATCTCGCGGATGCCAACCGTGCCTGCGGCCGCGCGCCCGCCTGTGGCGAGGATTACCTCGGCCGCATCTCCGGCCCGCTCATCGACCGCTTCGACCTGCGCATCAACGTGCCGCCGGTGGACTTTCGCGACCTGACCGGGACACTTGACGGCGAAGGTTCGGCCAGCATCGCGGCCCGCGTCGCCACCGCGCGGGAGGTGCAGACCGCGCGCTTTATGGGATACAACGGCCCGCGCGTGAACGCCGATGCCGAAGGCCGCCTGCTCGAAGAAATCGCGACGCCGGACGCCGAGGGTCAGGCGATGCTGGGCAAGGCCGCTGACCGGTTCGGCCTCACCGCGCGCGGCTATCACCGGGTCATGCGGGTCGCGCGGACCATCGCCGACCTCGACAGATCGCAAGACGTGCGCAAACCCCATGTGGCCGAGGCGCTGTCCTACCGCCTCAGCGGATATTCAGACTGAGCCGCACGAAACCGGCCACACCGCGCAGCGCATCGCGCGCCTCGGGCACCCAGCCGTCGAAGATCTGAAATACATGCGGCGCGTCCGGCCAGACCTGTTCGGTCACGTCGCCCCCCGCCGCCCTCAACTTGGCGGCGAGCCGGGTGCAGTCGGCGCAAAGGATCTCGGTCTCGGCATATTGCAGGAGCACCGGTGGCGGATCGGGGAAGTCGGCGTGAAGCGGGCTTGCCTCCGGATTCTGGGGATCGGCCCCAGCGAGATACCACGTCGCCACGTCCTTTCCGCGCGCCGCAGGCAGCAGCGAATCGCGGGAAAGGTTCGCCTGCATCGTATCGCCGGAAAAGGTGAAATCGGTGAGCGGCGACAGCGCGAAAAGCCCCGCGGGCCGCTCGCCCCGCGCGATGAGCCGCGACAACAGCACGAGGGCGAGGTTGCCGCCCGCACTGTCCCCTCCGATCACGATGTTCTCCGGCCGGTAGCCCCGCGCGACCAGCGCATCCCAGGCCGCGAGTGTGTCCTCGACAGCGGCGGGAAAGGGGTGTTCGGGCGCTATGCGGTAATCGGGCGCGACGATTTCGACCCGTGCGAGCCAGGCGAGGCGGGCGAGCATGGCACGGTGTGTCTCGGGGCTGCCCGCGATGAACCCGCCGCCGTGGATATAGAGCACCACCTTGTCCGTGGGCACGGGATGCGATCCGGGACGAGCCGAAATGGTCAGCCCGCGCAGCCCCTCTGTCAGCCGCGTCTCGCGGTAGATCGCATAGGGTGGAGCGCGGAACCAGCGTTTCGCGCCGCGCTCGATCAGGCGGCGATTGGCTTCCGGATGGGCCGCGCGGGCCAGGTACGGCTTGATGAAAAGCCGCAGGACGATCGAGACGAGGGTAAGCCGCGCGCTCACCGCCGGGCCTCGATCGCCTCCCAGATCTTCGCGGCCACGTTGATGCCGTCGAAGCGTTCAAGCTCCTGGATGCCGGTGGGGGAGGTCACGTTGATCTCGGTCAGGTAGTCGCCGATCACGTCGATGCCGACGAAGATCTGGCCTTTTTCCCTGAGCAAGGGCCCGATGGCCGAGCAGATCTCGCGGTCGCGCGCGGTCAGCTCGACCTTCTCGGGGCGGCCACCCACGTGCATGTTCGACCGCGTCTCGCCCTCGGCGGGCACCCGGTTGATCGCGCCGACCGGCTCGCCATCGACGAGGATGACGCGCTTGTCACCCTTGGTCACGGCGGGCAGATATTTCTGCGCGATAAGCGGCTCGCGCGACATGCCGGTGAAGAGCTCGTGAAGCGACGACAGGTTGCGATCATTCGCATCGAGCCGGAACACCCCCGCGCCGCCGTTGCCGTAGAGGGGCTTGAGGATGATGTCGCCATGCTCGGTCTTGAAATCCCTGAGCGCGGCAAGTGATCGCGCGATCATCGTCGGCGGTGTCAGTTCGGGGAAGGACAGGACGAGCAGCTTCTCGGGATAGTTGCGCACCCAGAACGGATCGTTCACGACCAGCGTCGTGTCCGCCAGCAGGTCGAGCAGATGGGTCGTCGTGATATACCCCATGTCGAAGGGAGGGTCCTGCCGCAGCCAGACCACGTCGAAGGTCGAGAGATCGACCACCTGCCGCTCGCCCAGCGTGAAATGGTTGCCCTCTTCGCGCCGGACCGTCAGCGGCCAGCCTTCGGCCAGGACGCGGCCCTCGCGGAACATCAGGTTGTCGGGCGTGTAGTAGAACAGCTCATGCCCGCGCGCCTGCGCCTCTTCCGAAATGCGAAAGGTCGAATCCGCGTTGATGTTGATCCGGTCGATCGGGTCCATCTGGATCGCGACGCGAAGGCTCTTTGCTGCCATGATGTCTCTCCACTCGTTGCTCCTTACATGGCGCAGCGGACCGGAGAGGGCAATGGTGCCCGTCGCGTTCTGTCAGAGGGTTATGTTCTCAAGCGTCTGCATCCGCCCCATGTCGTCGACCATGGCGAGGTCAAAGCGCATCCCCGCCCGCATCCCGCCGGGTACCCCCGCGAGGAATTCCGTCGCCGTTTGGCAGATCCGGCCCAGTTGGGCCGCGGACAGGCGATGGGCCGCACGTGCGAAATCGCGCGATTTCTTGACCTCGACAAAGACGTAATCATCGGCCCCGTCACGCAGGACGATGTCGATCTCGCCCCCCTGTCCGCGCCAGCGCCGGGCCACGACCCCGTAACCGCGCCGTTCGTAGTCTCGCACGACCGAGTCCTCGGCGGCAGCGCCCGCGAGGTAACCGACCCGTCCCGTCATGTCTTCTTCCCCATCTCCAGCGCCGCCTGATACACCTTGCGGCGCGGCAAGCCATAGGCCTCGGCCACCGTCGCCGCGGCATCCTTGAGAGTCATGTCGGACATCGCCCGTCTGAGCGCGTCCTCCATCGTGTCGTCGGCCACCCGGTCTTCGCCCTTGCCGATGACCAGCACCACTTCGCCCTTGAGGTCCCGATCCGCGAGCGCCGCCTGCACGTCGGCCACCGTTCCCCGGATCACCTCTTCGAATTTCTTGGTCAGCTCGCGGCACAGCGCCATCGGCCTGTCCCCTGCGCCAAGGTCGCACAATTTACCTAATGTTTCGCTAACGCGTCTCGGGCTTTCATAGATGACAAGCGTCGCGGGCACCGGCAGTAGCTCCGACAGCCATGTCGCCCGCGCGCCCCCGGATGAGGGCGCGAATCCCGCAAAAAGGAACCGGTCCGTGGGCAGGCCCGACAGCGACAAGGCGACGGGCACCGCGCTTGCCCCGGGTGCGGTGGTGACCAGATGCCCGGCCTTGGCCGCCTCCCGCGCCAGCGCGTAGCCGGGATCGGCGATCATCGGCGTGCCCGCCTCGCTCACGTAGGCGACCGACCGACCCTCGCCCAGAAGCTTCACAATCCCGGCCCGCCCGGTGTCGCCGGAATGGTCGTGGTAGGGGATCATCGGGCGCCCGCCCACGGCGATCCCGTGGATGTCCATGAGCTTGCGCGCGGTCCGCGTGTCCTCGGCGGCGATCACATCCGCCGACGCCAGAATGTCGAGCGCCCGAAGCGTGATGTCGCGCGCATTGCCAATCGGGGTCGCGACAAGATAGAGACCGGGGGCAAGCGCCGATGGGTCGGGTTTCAAGGGTGGACCTGCCTTTCTGGCCGTCTATGATGCCCGGATGGGCGAGCCTGAGTCTTTGCCCCGCCCTTTCGCGGCATAAGCCTTGGAAAAAGCACGAGAAGGATGTCGATCATGTTCGCCGTTTTGGCCACTGCCCGCAAGCTCTGGACGCTGTCCGTCATGCTCTTTGCCGCCCTCGCGCTGGCGGCCTGTGGCGCCGTGATGCCCGCAGCCAACGGTGGCGGCCCGCGAATCGACACCTCGCGCCCGGTGCCGGTGGCGCTGCTGATCCCCGGCGGGTCGCAAAATGCCGCCGATAACGCGCTGGCGCAATCTCTGGAAAATGCCGCCCGTCTCGCCATGGCGGAGCTCGACGGTGTCTCCATCGACCTGCGTGTCTACAACACCGCCGGTCAGGCCGGTCAGGCCTCGTCCCAGGCGACCAAAGCGATCTCCGAGGGGGCCAAGGTCATTCTCGGTCCGGTCTACGCCCAGGGGGCCGCCGCCGCCGGTGTTGCCGCTGCATCGTCGGGCGTGAACGTGCTTGCCTTCTCGAACAACCCCGAGGTCGCGGGCGGCAACGTCTTTATCCTCGGAAACACCTTCCAGAACACCGCGAACCGCATGGTTCGTTATGCCGCGAGCCAGAACAAGGGCAACATCCTCGTCCTCAACGGCAACAGCCCCGCCGAGACGCTGGGTCGTGACGCGATCCTGCAGGCCATCGCCTCGACGCCCGGTGCGCAACAGGCGGGTTCGGTCGGTTTCGAGCTGTCGCAGAACGGGATCATCCAGGCAATGCCGCAGATTTCCGCGACCGCGCGGTCCTCGGGTGCCAACAACATCATGATGACCTCGGGCACGGACGGCGCGCTGCCCTTCCTCGCGGGCCTTCTGCCCGAGAACGGCGTGAACCCCTCGGCCGTCCAGTTCATGGGCCTGCAACGCTGGGACATCCCGGCCAATGCGCTGACCCTGCCGGGCCTGCAGAACGGCTGGTTCGCGATCCCCGACCCGACGCTCTCGACCCAGTTCACCAACCGCTATCAGGCCGCCTATGGCCAGCCCCCGCACCCGATCGCCGGTCTCGCCTATGACGGGATCGCCGCCATCGGTGCGCTGGTGAAGGCGGGCAAGGCCGATGCGCTGACCGGCACCGCGCTGACCCAGTCGCAGGGCTTTGCCGGGGTGAACGGCGTGTTCCGTTTGCTGCCCGACGGCACCAACGAACGCGGCCTCGCCATCGCGCAGATCCAGAACCAGAAGGTCGTCGTGATCGATGCGGCCCCCAAGAGCTTTGGCGGCTTTGGTTTCTGAGACCTTTGAGACCAGCACCGAGGCCCCTGACGACCTGATCGCCCCCGCCGCGCAGATTTTCGATCGCGCGGCGGTAGAGGCCGAGATCGCTCAGGCTGCCGCGGAGGCCGATGACCCCGCCGCCATCCGCAAGGCGACCGTGGACGTGCTGCGCCGGGTCCAGAAAGACAGCCGCGACATCATCGCCGCGGCCTTTACCGCCAAACCCAAAGCCGCGCGCGAAGCGGTCCAGAGCTACGCTTGGCTTACCGACTGCCTCGTCCAGACGGTGTTTCGCACCGCGACCACCCGGCTGCACCCGCAACGCAACCCGACCGCGTCCGAACGCCTGTCGGTGCTCGCCGTGGGCGGCTACGGGCGCTTCGAGATGGCGCCCTATTCCGACGTCGATCTGCTGTTTCTGACCCCCTACAAGATCACCGGCTGGGCCGAGAGCGTCATCGAATCGATGCTCTACATGTTCTGGGACCTTCACATGAAGGTGGGACATTCCTCCCGCACGGTGAAGGATTGCCTCCGGCTCGGCAAAGAGGATTTCACGATCCGCACCGCCATGCTCGAAGTCCGTTTCGTGGACGGCGACGCGCCGCTCGCGCAGGAGCTGTTCACGAAACTCTGGGGCGAGCTCTTCAAGGGAACGGCGAACGAATTCATCGAGGCCAAGCTCGAGGAACGGTCCGAACGCCACCGCAAGCAGGGTGGCCAGCGGTACATGGTCGAACCCAACGTGAAAGAGGGCAAGGGCGGGCTGCGCGACCTGCAAACCCTCATCTGGGTCGCGAAATACCTGCACCGGGTCACCCGAGCGCGCGAGCTCATCGACATGGGCATGTTCACCCCCGACGAATACGCGACCTTTGCCGATGCCAACAATTTCCTCTGGGCGATCCGCTGTCATCTTCACCTGATCGCGGGCCGCGCCGCCGACCAGCTCACCTTCGACATGCAGGTCGCGGTGGCCGAGCGGATGGGCTACGCCGACCGGGGCGGACGGCGCGGAGTCGAGCATTTCATGCAGGACTATTTCCGCCACGCCACGCAGGTGGGCGACATCACGCGGATCTTCCTTACCGACCTCGAGGAAGAGCACATCAAGAAAGAGCCCAAGCTCGTGGGCTTCCTCAAGCGGCGCAAGAAGCTGCGCGAGGGCTGGAAGCTGGTCAACGGGCGGCTTCACTTCAAGGATGAAAAGGCGTTTCTCGCCGACAAGCTCAACCTCCTGCGCATCTTCGAAGAGGGGCTGCGCACGGGCTACCTGATCCACCCCGATGCCATGCGCGTGGTGACAGCCCATATCAACCTCATCGACGATGAGATGCGGGCCGACAGAGAAGCCGCGACGATCTTTCTCGACCTGCTGCTCAAACATGGGAACCCGGAACGCGCGCTCAGGCGGATGAACGAGCTGGGCGTGCTCGCCGCCTTTATCCCTGAGTTCGAGCCGATCGTCGCGATGATGCAGTTCAACATGTATCACAGCTTCACGGTGGACGAGCATACGATCCAGTGCATCTCGTCCCTGGCCGAAATCGAGCGGGGCGAGCGGATCGACGACCTGCCCTACGCCTCGCGCATCCTCAAGGCGGGCGTGAACCGCAAAGTGCTCTATGTCGCGCTACTCTGCCACGACATCGGCAAGGGGCGCGAAGAGGATCACTCGATCGTCGGTGCGCGTATCGCCCGCCCCGTGGCCACCCGGCTGGGTCTGACCAAGACCGAGGTCGAGACGGTGGAATGGCTCGTGCGCTATCACCTGCTGATGTCGGACGTGGCGCAGAAACGCGATCTTGCCGACCCGCGCACGATCAAGGGTTTCGCCAAGGCCGTGTCGTCCAAGAAACGGCTTGACCTGCTGCTCGTGCTCACGGTCTGCGACATCCGCGGCGTGGGGCCGACCACCTGGAACAACTGGAAAGCCGCCCTCCTGCGCGACCTCTATTCCCAGACCGCCACGGCGCTCGACGAAGGGATCGAGGCGCTGTCGACCGGGGCACAGGCCGAGGTCGCGAAAAAGGCGCTGCGCGAACGGCTGTCGGATTGGGAGCGCAAGGCGCTGCGCGCCGAGACCGCGCGCCACTACGACACCTATTGGCAGGGGCTGGGCACGGCGGAACACGCCGTCTTTGCCGCGCTCCTGCGCGACATCGGGCCGAACGAGATCCGCATCGAACTGACGCAGGACCTTGACCGGGACGCAACGCGCGCGGCCTTTGTTCTCGCCGACCATCCCGGCATCTTCTCGCGCCTCGCCGGCGCGCTGGCGCTCGTCGGCGCGAACGTGGTCGACGCGCGGACTTATACCTCCAAGGACGGCTTCGCGACGGCGGTCTTCTGGGTGCAGGACCACGACGGCCACCCGTTCGAGGAAATGCGCCTCCAGCGGCTCACCGACATGATCCACAAGACGCTCTCTGGCAAGGTGATCGCGCGCGAGGCGATGAAGGACCGCGACAAGCTGAAGAAACGGGAAAAGGCCTTCAAGGTCCCGACCAACATCAGCTTCGACAACGACGGCTCCGACATCTATTCGCTGATCGAGGTCGACACCCGCGACCGTCCCGGCCTGCTCTACGACCTGACCCGCACGCTCGCGGACAACCACGTCTACATTGCCTCCGCCGTCATCGCGACCTATGGCGAGCAGGTGGTCGATACCTTCTACGTGAAGGACATGTTCGGGCTGAAACTTTACTCCGAGACGAAACAGAAGGCGCTCGAGAAAAAGCTGCGCGAGGCCATCGTGCAGGGCGCTGAAAGGGCAGACAGGTAATGGCGCAAATCCGTCTGGTGCGCGGCTTTCTCACGGTCGGGGGCTGGACGGCGCTGTCCCGCGTCCTGGGGTTCGTGCGCGACATCGCCATCGCGGGCGTCATGGGCGCAGGCCCCATCGCCGAGGCGTTCTTCGTCGCCTTTTCGCTCCCCAACATGTTCCGCCGCTTCTTTGCGGAGGGCGCGTTCAACATGGCCTTCGTCCCGATGTTCGCGAAAAAGGTCGAGGCAGGGGGGGATGACACCTCGGGGGCCGAGACCTTTGCCCGCGACGCGCTCACTGGCCTTGCCACGATCCTGATTGTCCTCACGGTGGTCGCCCACATCTTCATGCCCGCACTGGTTCTGTCCATGGCGGCGGGGTTCAAGGGTGACGAGCGGTTCGACCTCGCCGTGACCTATGGCCGGATCGCCTTTCCCTATATCTTCTTCATCTCGCTTTCCGCGCTGCTCTCGGGCGTTCTCAACGCGACGGGGCGCTTTGGCGCGGCGGCCTTCGCGCCCGTGATGCTCAACGTGATTTTCATCGGCGCGGTGCTTATCTCCTACTATGCCGGAACCGACGTGGGCCTGACGCAAAGCTGGGCCATTCCCCTGTCAGGCATCGCGCAGCTTGCCGTGGTCTGGATCGCCGCGAAACGGGCGGGCTACAACCTCTGGCCGCGCCGCCCGCGCATGACGCCGGAGCTGAAACGCCTCGCGATCATCGCAGGGCCCGCGATGCTGGCGCAGGGGGTGGTGCAGATCAACCTGCTGGTCGGGCGGCAGGTGTCTTCCTTCTTCGACGGGGCGATTGCCTGGCTGTCCTATGCTGACCGGCTCTATCAACTGCCGCTGGGCATCGTCGGCATCGCCATCGGGGTCGTGTTGCTGCCGGACCTGTCGCGCAGGCTTCGTGCCGGGGACGAGGGCGGGTCGCGCTGGTCGCTGTCACGCGCGGGCGAATTCGCACTGATGCTGACCATCCCCTCGGCCATCGCGCTCGTCATCATCCCCCTGCCCCTCGTGCAGGTCCTGTTCCAGCGCGGCGCCTTCACATCGGACGATGCCGCCAACACCGCCATCGCGGTCGCGGTCTATGGCATCGGCCTGCCCGCCTTTGTGCTGCAAAAGGTGCTCCAGCCGATCTATTTCGCGCGGGAAAACACGCGCACGCCGTTCTATTTCGCGCTGGGGTCGCTTGTCGTGAACGCAGGCCTCGCCATCGGCCTTGCCCCCCATATCGGGTTTATCGCCGCCGCCTTCGGCACCACCTTTGCCGGTTGGGCCATGACCCTTGCCCTCTGGGTCGGGACGCACCGGATGGGCGAGTCGACGCGCTTCGACGACCGCTTCTGGCGGCGGCTCTGGGGCATCCTTGCCGCGAGCGTGATCATGGGGGCCGAACTTTGGGGCGCGGTCATCCTGTTGGGACCGATGCTGGGGACGAGCGGTCTGGACGTGATCGCGCTCCTGATCCTCATCGCCTCGGGAACAGTGACCTATTTTGTCGCGGGCCACTTCTTGGGCGCGGTGCGGCTGTCCGACATCCGAAAGATGATGAAACGCAGGTAATGGTGCGTCTCAATGCGCACCCTACGGGTCAGGCCCGTTCGCGGGCGCGTTCCAGAATCCGCGTCCAGGCGCCGGGATACATGAGCGAGGCGATCCCGAAGCCCGAGACAAAGCCGGTCACCTCGGCCACCCAGTTCTTGCCCGCCCCAAAGAAAATGCCGAACAGGAACTGCACCGCAAGCAGAACCGCGATCAGCGCAAAGGCCTGATAGCGCGGCCCGCCGCTTTCCCCAAGCCGCGCCCAGAGGATCAGCGTAAAGGCCCCGACAAGACCATAGGCCCCGGTGAAGCCGCCAAAGAGCGGCACCCGCGTGTCCCAGACGACGCCATACATGATCGCGCCAAGGATCGAGGCCCCGAAAAAGATCGCGAGGATCGAAAGCTGCCCGATCCGCTCGCCCACCATCTTGCCCAGCGCGAGCAGGAACACGATGACGAATACCGCCTGCGTGAACGACCCCTGCAGGAACGGATAGGTGAAGAACCGCATCAGGTATTTCGCCTTGATCGTCCCGTGTTCGATCATCCACTGAAAAAGCGGCTCGTAGAAGGCAAAGTTCTCCATACCCGTGATGCGCCAGCCCAGCCCCGCATCCCCGCCAATGACCCCGTATTCCGCCGCGAGGAAGGTGAGTTCGACGACCGCCACGATCCCGGCGAGCAGGATCACCACAGGCGGGAGCGGGTTCACGGGACGGGTATGATCAGGCTCGAACGTCATCTGGGCTTCCTTGACGGGGGTTTCCCGCCTGTTTAAGCGAGCCTGACGAGTAATTCCAGCCAGTCCACAAAATGGAGCCACGACCATGGCCGACACCACCTTCGCTCCGCGCGTCTTTTCCGGGATCAAGCCCTCCGGCGGCCTGACCCTTGGCAACTACCTGGGTGCGATCAAGCGGTGGGTCGAGATGCAGGAGGATCCGACCTACGAGACGATTTACTGCGTGGTGGACATGCACGCGATCACGGTCTGGCAGGACCCCGCCGATCTGCGCCGCGCCTCGCGCGAAGTGGCGGCCTCGATGATCGCGAGCGGAATCGACCCGGAGCGGTCCATCCTGTTCAACCAATCCCGCGTACCTGCCCATACCGAGCTTGGCTGGCTCTTCTCCTGCGTGGCGCGCGTCGGCTGGATGAACCGGATGACCCAGTTCAAGGACAAGGCGGGCAAGAACGCCGAGGCCGTGTCGCTGGGCCTTTATGCCTATCCGGCGCTGATGGCCGCGGACATCCTGCTCTATCACGCGACCCATGTCCCAGTGGGCGAGGACCAGAAGCAGCACGTGGAACTGACCCGCGACATCGCGGCCAAGTTCAACCATGACTACGGCGTGGATTTCTTTCCCATTACCGAACCGGTGACCGAGGGCCCCGCCATGCGCGTGATGAACCTGCGCGACGGGTCGAAGAAGATGTCGAAGTCGGGCGAGAGCGACATGGAGCGGATCAACATGCTCGATGACGCCGACACCATCGCGAAGAAGTTCAAGAAGGCCAAGACCGACCCCGAACCGCTGCCGATGGAGATGGCGGGTCTCGCCGGGCGGCCCGAAGCACGCAATCTCATCGACATCTACGCGGGGCTCGCCGACATGTCCGCGGAAGCGGTGCTGGCGGACTATGCGGGTGCCGGCTGGGGCACCTTCAAACCGGCGCTGGCGGATCTGGCGGTGGCCAAGCTCGCGCCCGTGTCCGACGAGATGCGGCGGCTTCTGGATGCCCCCGAGGAACTCGACGCCATCATGGCGCGCGGGGCCGAGCGTGCCAACGAGATCGCACAGCCGATCCTTGCCAAAACCTATGACATCATGGGCTTCGTGCGCTGAGGTGTGGCGCTTTTCGCTTCGCGAAAATCGCAGGGGCGCCTCGCTGCGCTCGGCGCCGCCCTTGGCCCGGTTGATCGAAAAATGAAAACGCCGCGCTGATTTGAGGCGCGGCGTTTTGCGTATTTATTGGAAAGATGAAAGGCAGGGCTTTGCGAAGGACGGCGATCAGCCTTTCGCCGGGACCTTTTGCAAAAGTGGCATGAAGGCCGCCATGTCAGGGCCGTGGTCCATGCCGGTGAGCGCCTTGCGAAGCGGCATGAAGAGTCCCTTGCCCTTGCGCCCGGTCGCCTCTTTCACCGCGCTGGTGAAGGTTGCCCAGCTGTCAGCGGAATAGGGCGGCGGCGGGAGCAGCTCCATCGCCGTCGCGATCATTTCGCGGTCCTCGTCGGCGATCATCGGCGTCGCCCCGTCGCGGCAGAGCGTCCACCATGCCTCGAGGTCGCCCATGGTCTGGATGTTCTCGCGCGTCACGGTCCAGAAGGCGGGGGCGAGGTCATCGGGCACGCCCAGCGCGCGGATGTCCTCGGCCACCGCCTCGTAGGGGCGGGCGGCAAGGATATGGGCGGTGAGCGGGTAGAGGTCCTGTTCGTCGAATTTCGTGGGCGCCGATCCGAAGGTCGAGATATCGAAGCCTTCGATGATCTCGTCGAGCGAGCCGCGCAATTCGACAGGCTGGGACGAACCGAGCCGGGCCATGAGGCTCAGGAGCGCCATGGGTTCGACGCCCGCCGCGCGCAGGTCACGCAACGACAGCGTCCCCAAACGTTTGGACAGCGCCTCGCCCTGCGGGCCGGTGAGCAGCGAATGATGGGCGAAGCTCGGGACCGCGCCGCCCAGCGCTTCGATGATCTGGATCTGGGTCGCGGTGTTGGTCACATGGTCCGAACCACGCACGATGTTGGTTACGCCGAAGTCGATGTCGTCGACCACCGAGGCCAGCGTGTAAAGGAACTGGCCGTCGGCGCGGATGAGCACCGGGTCCGACACGCTCGCCGCGTCGATGGAAATCTCGCCCAGGATGCCATCCTGCCAGACGATCCGCTCTTGATCCAGCTTGAAGCGCCAGACGCCGTCGCCGCGTTCGGCGCGCAGACGCGCCTTGTCCTCGTCCGACAGCGCGAGCGCCGCGCGGTCATAGACCGGCGGTTTGCCCATGTTGAGCTGCTTCTTGCGCTTGAGGTCGAGTTCCGTCGGCGTCTCGAAGGCCTCGTAGAACCGGCCCATGTCGCGCAGCGCCTGCGCCGCCTCGTTGTAGCGGTCGAGCCGATCCGATTGCCGTTCGATCCGATCCCACGTCAGGCCGAGCCATTCGAGATCCTCCTGGATCGCGTCGGCATATTCCTGTTTCGACCGCTCCGGGTCGGTGTCGTCGAGACGCAGGATGAAGGTGCCGCCAGCCTTGCGCGCGATGAGATAGTTCATCAGCGCGGTGCGCAGGTTGCCGACATGGATGTAGCCCGTGGGAGAGGGCGCAAAACGGGTCGTCGTCATGATACACTCCTTGACCCGCTGGCTTTTTCATATGGGGGCGGAATTGTCCATGAACTTTGGCACGGTGCATCTGGCCGGGCGTCGCTCCGTGGTGCGTGGTCAAGGGCCGGCGGAGCGTCCCGGATCGGAACGCCCCGCAGTTTAGGTCATTGGAGCCGGTGTGCCCAACATCGGAACCACCTGCGCTGTCGCTCAGAGCAAAGGAATATCCTTGCGCACAAAGCTGTTGTCTTCGAAGAACGCCCGCAGTTCCGCGATCTTGTCCGGCAGGCACGCGGGCGACATCGTCACCTCGCGACGCAGGCGCGTGACCATGAACTTCGTCGCCAGGGTGGCTGACGAGACATCGGTCCGTGATTGCAATATCCGCATCCAACGCGGATCGTCCGCTCCTGGCACCATGTCCTCTCCAATTCTCCTGAGACACCCTGCATCTGTGACACCGTTCATACCTCGTAAAGGGCGGTTTCATGGCCTACATTTCAAATTCGAGGTAAATGCATGACATCCAGCAACGACACAGCTTCGCCGGAAACCTTCGGCATCGACGACGAGACCGAGAGCGCGCAGGACGCCCTGCCGCCGTCGCTCGACGATATCGAGATGATCGCGCGCGACACCATCGACGCGCTGCCCGAGCCGTTTCGGGGCCCGGCGCTAGCGGTGGCACTGAGGGTCGAGGACTTCCCCGACGCGACGATGCTCGCGGATCTCGGGATGGAGGACGGGTTCGAGCTGACCGGGCTATACGACGGCATTCCGGTTACCGAGAAATCCGTAATGCACCAGCCGGAAGGCCCTGATGTGGTCTGGCTCTTTCGCCGCCCGATCCTCGACGAATGGGCCGACCGCGGCGACGTGGGCATCCGCGCGCTGGTGAGCCATGTGACGATCCACGAGTTCGCCCATCACTTCGGCTGGTCGGACGACGATATCGCGCGTATCGACCGTTGGTGGGAATGATGCCGGAGTGCTGATCAGGACCCGCTGACCGGGTGAAGCCGCGCCAGATCGTCGATCCCCGCGCGGATCAACCGGCGCAGGACGGCCTCGTCCACATCGGACAGCCGGTTGATGTATAGGCAGGATTTTCCGAGCTTGTGCTTGCCGAGGTCCTCGAGCAGGGCACTGTAGTCCTGGTAGCCAGGCATGATGTAGACCACGAGGTTCGCCTTGCGCGGGCTGAACCCGGTAGCGAGGAAATCGCCCTCGCGCCCGGTTTCGTAGCGGTAATGATAGCTGCCATAGCCCACGATCGATGGCCCCCAAAGGCGGGGCGCCCACCCGGTCACCTCGCGGAACAGTCCGTCGAGCGCGAGCGCATCCTCGCGCCGGCGCTCGGGCTCCGCAGCGGCGAGAAAGTCCTCCACGCTGGCGCCGGTCGGGCGGGTCTTGTTCTCGGTCATGGCGGGCACATCCTCTGGTCATCGCACACTCACGTTCTCGTGATCACCGGAACGACGGTGCGTCCGGCGCGTCCATTGAGTAGACAGACAAACGACTGGAAAAAACAATGCCTCGCTTCCCCTTGCCCGGGCTTTCGCGCCGCGGGCTGCTTCTTGGTGCGGGCGCCCTGCCGCTCGCGGCCGCCACCCTGCCCAGCCCCGCGCGCGCAGCCGCCGACCTCATGGGCCCCGGCATGACGCGCTTCAACCGCTTCACACTGGGCGACTTCGAGGTGACCACGCTGCTCACCAACATGTCCACGCAGGAAAACCCGCACGAGATCTTCGGCCTCAACGTGCCCGAGGCCGACTTCAAGGCCGCCGTCGAAGGCCGCCATCTGCCCAACGACCGCGCCAAGACATTTTTCACCCCGACCCTCGTGAACACCGGCAAGGAGCTGGTTCTCTTCGACACGGGCGAAGAGCCGATGCAGATCGTCAAGGCGCTGGAGCACGCGGGCTACTTCGTCGAGGACGTGGACCGCATCGTCATCACCCACATGCACTCCGACCACATCGGCGGGCTGTCGGATCCGGCAGGCCCTACCTTTCCCAACGCCACCTATGTCACGGGTAGCCTCGAATGGGATGCCTGGGACGACGCCGGAGACGATGCCTTCGACACCCATATGGCACCGCTCGCGGACCGCACCGACACGGTTTCGGACGATCAATCGGTCGCCGATGGGATCACGGCGGTCGAGGCCTTCGGTCACACGCTGGGCCACATGGGCTACATGGTCGAAAGCGCGGGCAAGCCGCTTTTCATCGGGGGCGATTTCGTCCTGCACCACGTCTGGTCGCTGGAACATCCCGACTGGGAAGTGGTCTTCGACGAGGACAAGGTGCAGGCCGCCGAGACGCGCAAACGGCTCCTCGACATGCTGGCGAAGGACGGCATCCCCTTTGTCGGCTACCACATGCCCTGGCCCGGCATCGGCTACGTGGAAAAGGACAAGGACGGCGGCTTCCGCTACGTGCCGGCCACCTACCAGATGCTCGTCTGACGGCTGTGCCGGGTGATCGCTGGCGAAAAGGAATGAAACCTTCGAAGAATGGTCTAGGCTCGCAGCACACTGTCAGCCAAAGGTCCCGCCCATGTCCTTGCGCCTCGCTTTCCCTTTCGCCCTCCTCACCGCCTCCGGTGCGCTCGCCTTCGACGACCAGCGTGTAATCACCCTTTCGGGAACCGAGATCGGAGAGGTGCGCACGCCGGATGTCAAGGACGAGGATCCAGCGTCCCTCGAGATCGACATCTTCGACGGCGGCGACTTCATCCAGACGCTGATCCTCGAATCTGACGGGTCCGTGACAGACTGCGCCCGCACTCTGCGCGCTGCGGCGGGCACCGCTGCCCCGGTGACGGTCACCCTGACCATCGACATGGCCGCCCAAACCATGAACGGTGTCATGCTGGAAAATTGCGTCACGAGCCGCTAGGCCCGGACACAAACTCGCTTAACGGGTCAGGCTCCGCTCAGGCGCGATGCGCGCCCTCGGCCAGACCCGAGACGAAGCCGAGCACCTCGGCCACGGGCTTGCCCTTGCCGATAAGGTCCACGATGGCCGATCCAACCACGGTGCCGTCAGCCACGCCCGCGATCTCCTCCGCCGCCTCGGGCGTGCGCACGCCGAAGCCCACGATCACCGGCAGGTCCGTCGCCGCCTTGATCCGTGCCACCTCCGGCGCCACGTCGCTTGCCTGCGGCGCGGCCGACCCGGTGATCCCGGTGATCGAGACGTAGTAGACGAAGCCCGAAGTATTGGTCAGCACCTTGGGCAACCGCCGGTCATCGGTGGTCGGCGTCGCGAGCCGGATGAAATTCAGCCCCGCCGCCTGCGCCGGGATGCAAAGCTCGTCATCCTCTTCGGGCGGCAGGTCCACAACGATCAGCCCGTCGACCCCGGCCGCCTTCGCATCCTCCAGGAACTGCGCCACGCCGCGGTTGTAGATCGGGTTGTAGTAGCCCATCAGCACGATCGGCGTCGTGTCGTTGCCTTCCCGGAACGCCGCCGCCATGTCGAGAGTCTTCTGCAGCGTCTGCCCCCCCTCGAGCGCGCGCTGCCCGGCAAGCTGGATCGTCGGTCCGTCCGCCATCGGGTCGGTAAAGGGCACGCCCAGTTCGATGATGTCGACCCCGGCCTCGGGCATCCCCTTCATCACGGCAAGGCTCGTGTCCACGTCCGGGTCCCCCGCCATGAGATAGGCCACGAAAGCCTTCTTCCCGTCCGCCTTGAGCCGCGCAAAGGTATCGTCGATCCGAGTCACTGGGGGTCCCCTCATACTTGTCCCGCCGTGATTGCTTGAACGGCCCCTGAAAATCAACAGGCGAAAGACAGGACACTGCCCTCCTGCGCCCGTGCATCTTTCCCCAAATACGCAAACTCCCGCAACCGATGCCGCGGCGCAGCCCTCGGCAAAGGCGTGACCCCGGGCTTTGGGGGTCGCGGGGGGCACCCCGCGCCACCGCTGCCGCGCAGCCTTCATCGGGATACAGGCGACACCGACGTCACCGGGGATCCTGTGCGCCGTTTTTCCAGATCATTCACAAGTCATTATTTTAAAATGGAAAACCTCCCCGCGGGGAAGATTTCCAGCACCAAACCCTAGCCGCGTCCGATAAAGGGCATCTTGGTCGCCATGATCGTCATGAACTGCACATTGGCCTCGAGCGGCAGCCCGGCCATGTTCCAGACCGCGTCCGCCACCAGCCCCACGTCCATCGACGGCGGCGGTTCCTCGCCCGCCGCGCGGGCCTTCTCGACGATTCCGTCCAAAAGCTCCGTGCGCGCGTTCCCGATGTCGATCTGCCCGCAGGCGATGTCAAAGGGCCGCCCGTCAAGCGACAGGGTCCGCGTCAGCCCGGTCACGCCATGTTTCGTGGCGGTATAGGTCATCGACCCCTCCCGCGGCACATGCGCGGAAATCGACCCGTTGTTGATGATCCGCCCGCCCATGGGAGCCTGCCTGCGCATCGCGCCGAACGCCGCGCGGGCGCAGAGGAACATCCCTGTCAGGTTGACCCCAACCGCGCGGTGCCAGTCCGCCACCGGGATCTCGTCGATCGGGGCCGCCGGGGTAAAGATGCCCGCATTGTTGAACAGCACGTCGATCCGGCCTGCCTGCGCCAGAAACCGCTCAAAGACCTCGGTCACGCTCGACTCGTCGCTCACGTCGCCGGACAGCACCACGGCGGTCGTCCGACCGCCTGCGACCTCTTCCAGCAACTCCCCCCGCCGTGCCATGAGACCGACGGTCCAGCCCTCGTCCAGAAACCGCTCCGCCACCGCGCGGCCGATGCCGCCGGAGGCCCCCGTGATCAGAATGCTCGGCATGGCTGCCCTCCCCTCTCGTCCGTCAACCCTCGACGCCCCGCGCCCGATGACACGGCCGGTATCTTCCCCGAACACCGCACGGCCTTCACTCTTCGGTCTCGGCTTCGAGCGTCAGTTTCGCCACGGGCTTGGGCAGATCCTCGACCCCCAGCACCACCTGCGGGCGCGCCAGCGCATAGCGCGTGCACCACAAAAGCCGCTCTTCGGCGCGCGTGATCGCCACATAGGCCAGCCGCTTCCACAGGGCGATGCCCGCCTCGCTGCGCCCCATCTGGGCGGCTGCGTAAAGATCGGGGGCAAAGACCTGGACGTCTTTCCACTGGCTGCCCTGCGCCTTGTGGATCGTGACGGCGGCCCCATGCAGAAAGGCCGCGCCCATGTTGGCGGCAAAGGGGATGAAGGGCTCTTCCTCGTCCGGCATCTCGATCTTTATGATCGAGGCCACGGAAATATCCGGATCCTCCGCCCCCACCACGTGCAGGCGCGAAAACCCGGCGCGCTTGCCTTCCCCGCGAAAAACGACCTGCGCGCCCTTGATGAGTCCCCGCGCCTCGAGGTCGATCCGCTTCTTGCGGTGCTTCAGTGGCAGTTCGATCCCGTCGCAGATGAGCGGCTCACCCGGAATAAGGTGATCACCGGGCGCGCCCTGCGCCGCGCGGAACGCATGGATCAGCCGGATGCGCGTCTTGTTGCGCCAGACGAGCACGGGCGAACGTGCCATGAGGTCGGCATCGACGCGCGGCGCAATGACCACGCGCGGATCGCGCCGCGCGGCGTCCTCGACCATCCGCTCGAAGCGGTCGAAGGTCAGACTGTCGTCGGCCAGCGCATGGGCGAGGTCCAGGATCGGGTTGTCGTCGTCCTGCCGGTGGATGCGATTGAGGGTGCAGACCTGCGGTTTCGCCAGCCGGTCAAAGACCATCTGCCCCGATTGCCCCACGGGCGCGAGCTGCGCCGGATCGCCAAAGAGGATCAGAGTCGGGAAAATCTCGCGCAGGTCGTCGAACTGCTTCTCGTCGAGCATGGAGGATTCGTCGATGAACCCGATATCGAGCGGGTCGTCGCGCCGCTTCCAGCCGGTGATGAAATCCGACCCGCGCAGCCCGGCGGCCGCCAGCGCCCCGGGGATCGACTTCTGATTCTGATAGAACGCCCAGGCCCGGTCCAATGCGGCGTCGGTCAGTTCCTCGATCTCGGGCCGGGGACCGTTGCCGGCGAGCCATTCGGCGATCTTTTCATACTCCGGGTGATAGACCGGGGTGTAGAGGATGCGGTGGATCGTCGTCGCCGGAACGCCCCGGTTCCGGAGCACCGAGGCCGCCTTGTTCGTCGGCGCCAGAATGGCGAGCGTGCGGCGGTCCTTGCGCCGCTTGCCTTCCCAATCGCCCGAGACGACCTCGACCCCGGCCTCTTCGAGCGCCTTGTAAAGCTGGGCCAGAAGCAGCGTCTTGCCCGAACCCGCCTTGCCGATCACCGCCATCACGCGGGCCTTGCCCTCGGTCATCGGGGTCAGGTGACTCTCGTCGATATCGACCCCGGCCGAGCGCAGCACATCGGCCACGCGGTCATGGGCATCGGCCTGATCGTCGGATAGCTGAAGGGAGGGAACCGTCATGGCGCGACCCTAGCCCGCGCCGACGCGGGGCACCAGTCACGTTCAGGCCGTTTGGTCGAGGACGTCCTGCGAAGGACGCAGTCCCAGCAACAGCGAAGAGCGCAGCCACGCCCGGCTCGTCGCGCGGTCCACGCCGACCTTGGCGAGCGTGGGGGCAAAGGCGGCCTCGTCCATCGACCACAGGCCCACGCCCACCCGGTCGCGCCCCTCGCCGCGCCGCCCCAGCACCGCGGGCTCAAGCCCCATGAGGCGGTAGATGCGCTCCATGCGGCTGTCGAAAACGCCGACGTAATGGGCGAGCTTCATCTCGGCCATGAGCTCGCCCGCCCCCAGCGCCAGCGCCGCCGAAACGCGGCTGTCGGCTCCGGGCGCGAGGCAGAAGCGCGTGCATTCCCAGATGAAGGGGCTTTCGATGCGGTGCCCGTCGTTGACGTGGGAGAAATGCTCGTTGACCATCGTGCGCCCGGTGGTCGGCAGGAACCGCATCGACCCGCCATGCAGTCCGTCGGGCCGTTCCCAGATCACGTAGAGCGGATTGAGCGCGTCGTATTGGTCCCGCTCCTCGCCAGCCGGGTTCACGGTCACCGCCCAGCCCAGCCTGCGACCGAACTGGTCGGCGCGGTCGGCGAACATGGAACGCGACAGCCTGGGAAAATGGGCGAGGTCGCAGGCGTAAAGGTAGCGAAGCATGGATGTGTCCTGTCCGAGCGGGTGCTGCGCGGAGAGGATGCGGCGCGAGGTCGTGCAAATGGCTAACGCGGGGTGCGGCGGGGGCTAACGCGCCGGGATCGCCCCCGCAGTGACCTAGTCGTGTGATGACCCGATTGCGAGCGACACACGTGCCGCGCGGTATACTGGTGCCGCCCGCAAGGATTCCGGGATTCTGGAATTCCAGTAACTCGGAATCTTGAATATGGCAGTCATTTCAACGCCTTGCCCGACGCCACCCCGACCCAATCGTTACCGCCTTAAGGAAGTCTTCACTTCGATGTCGCGACGAAAACCCCGTCCCAATCCGGTTCCGGGGGGGCCGCGCGGAAGGCTGCGACACGCTCGGCATAAAGGGCGAGATACCCGGTGACTTCCAGGTCCAAGGAAGCCGCCGCCTCGGCCAGAGCCGCCGCAGCGTTGTCGCATCCCTCCCAGTCCTGAACCTCGTAGGCCGCCCGCATCCGCCTGTTCGCGGCCTCGAACCTGGGCCAGTCCTTATGGCTCAGCATCCCCGGCCCGCCCATAAGGCCGAAGACATGTACCGGCAGGCTCTTGCCCTTCACCCGCACCACATCAACCTCGATCAGCGCAAAGTCACCGACCACCTCGTCGGCGACACTGTCGCTCACGATGATGCGCAGACCATAGGTCTTTGACAGGCCCTCGAGCCGGGAGGCAAGGTTCACGGTGTCGCCCATCGCGGTGTAATCGAACCGCGTGTCCGACCCCATATTACCCACGGTGCAAGGGCCGGTGGACAGGCCGATCCCGACCTCGATCACCAGCGCGTCCGGGTCCTCGGCCTGCCGCTCCGCGTTCAGCGCATCGACCTCCTCCAGCATCCGAAGCGCCGCGCGACAGCCCGCCGCCGGGTGCGCGGGCGTGTCGAGTGGCGCGTTCCAGAAGGCCATGACGGCGTCGCCCATGAACTTGTCGATGGTCCCCCGCTCGCCCAGAATGGCCTTGGACAGCGCGGTCAGGAAATGGTTCATCAGCACGGTCAGCCCATGCGGATCGCTCCTGTAACTCTCGGCGATCGAGGTAAACCCGCGCACGTCGGAAAAGAGCAGGGTCAACTCGCGCCGCTCGCCGCCCAGCGTCAGCGCCTCGGGGTTTTCGGCCAGACGGTCCACGAGGTCGGGCGAAACATACTGGCCGAACGCCGTGCGGATCTGCCGCCGCATTCGCTCTTCGCGCATGTAATTGAGACCCGACATCATCATGAGCACGAGCAGCGCTGAGACCACCGGATAGCTTGGATCGAGCAGCACAGCGCGCTGCGCAAAGGCGAGCCATGAGGCCGTGAGATAGCCGCCCAGCACCACGACCGCGAGCCCCAGAACGAGGCTCGCGCGGAAGGCGGGCACGAGGATGATCACGACCAGGCCCAGAAGCGCGGTCACGACCAGTTCGACCGCCACGGCGGTGTTCGGACGTTTGAGCGCGCTGCCCGACAGGATGTTCTCGAGCACCTGCGCATGGATTTCGACCCCGGCCATGGGCACGCCAAGCGGCGTCGGGCGGAAATCCTCGAGCCCGATGGCAGAGGTGCCGATGAGCACGAGTTGACCCGCGAGCCGACCCTCGGGCAGACGCCCTGTGATGACATCCGCCGCGCTGACGTAACGGGCGGGCACCGAGGGCGTGAGATAGGTCCAGATCGACCCGTCCGCCGCCGTGGTGACGAGCTGGCGGGCAAGCACCACGCCCTCGACTCCGGCTGCGTTGCTGCGGATCGCGAAGGCGTCGCCACCGGTGGCCACACGCAGAAGCTCGGGTGCGAGGCCCAGCCGCATCCGCTCCTCGACCATGAGGACGAGCGGCGCGCGCCGGTAGATGCCGTCCGGGTCCGGCCGGGTCGAGAACATGCCATGGCCAGCCGCTGCCGCTTCGATCACCGGCAGGTTCTGAAGGAGCGTCGGGTATTTCTGCAGAAAGGGCGTGGGATCCTCACCCAGCACCGCATGGGGGGTCTCGACGATCGCCTGACCCGGCGCGACCTGCGCGACCTCGGGTGTCCCCGCTTCGCTTTGCCCCGCACCCGCGCCGCGCACGCTGGTTTGCCCGGATACGACGCGGAAACGCGCCATCGCCTCGGCCAAGAGAACGTCGTTGTCGGCAAGCCCCGCTATCCGGTCACGCAGGGCGGGATCAACGTCGATCATCTCGGCCAGGCGGTCGCGCGGCCAGGGCCATTGGCCCAGTTCGGCAAGGCTCGCATCGTCGATATCCACGATGGTCACCGGCAGCGCCGCATAGTCGCGCGGCTTGATCTGCTGGAAAAGGTCGAAGGACGAGAACCTCAGTGCCGTGATCGGCGCGGGATCCCAGACACGCAAGGCGAGCAGCACGGCGAGCAGAGCCACGCCCAGCGCGCGCCGCGCCCCGAATCGTAACGTGCGGTTCAGGCCCGCCCTCATCGTCTTGCCGATCCCCATCCGATGTTCCGTTCGCAACCACCTTGTCGCACAAGAAGTCGTCTCATCTGCGAGGTCAACCGCACGCGCGGTCCTCCCAAAGGTGTGAGCAGGTTGGGAATAAAAGGCGACAAGTGAGAAGCGAAGACTTAAATCCGTGCCTGAAAGCTGCGAATCAGGTAATGGAATGAAGCATATTTGCGACCATTCCCTTGGAAGGCATTGATGCGACGGGGCGACTTTTCCAGCGGCGAGGCCATTGGCGGCCAGACCGGGGACACGATCCACATTGACGTAAACTCCGCAGAACCCCTTGAGCTGACCGGGGGGATCGACGGCGATTTTGCGCTTTTCCGAGCGGCGTTCATCCGTGACGGCGGCGATCTCTTGCTGCGCGACGGCAGCCATCCCGACATCCGCCTCGTCGATTACTTCCGCGCAGGCGCCCCGGATCTGGTGGCCGACAACGGCGCGGTCCTGCGCGGCTCGGTGGTCGAACGGCTCGCGGGTCCCGATCACGCAGGGCAGTATGCGCAGGCCGGTGGCGCGGCTGCGACCGACCCCATCGGGCAGGTCGAGACGCTGGAGGGGGACGCTTTTGCCACCCGCGCGGACGGCACCCGTGTCACGCTCGAAGTCGGGTCGAAAATCTACCCCAATGACGTGATCGAAACCGCCGAGGGTGCAAAGGTCGCCGTCACCTTTGTCGATGGCACGATCTTCACCCTCGCCTCCGCCTCGCGGATGGTGATCGACGAACTGGTCTATGACGCGGGCGCCGACAGCGGCAATGGCGGGGCCTTCAGCCTTGTCCAAGGCAGCTTCGTCTTCATCGCGGGCGAGGTCGCGCGCACCGGGGGCATGGACGTCAACACGCCCACCGCCACCATGGGTATCCGGGGCACCACGGTGCTCGTGGACATCACGACCGAGGACGGGGTGACGACGGTCGAGGTGTCACTGAACCGCGATCCCGACGGGGGCATCGGGAGCATCCAGCTTTATGACCTGTCCGGCAACCTCATCGCAACCATCGACGACATCGACACCGCGTGGATCGTGTCGCCCATCGAGGGCGAGACGCGGGAAGTGACGCGGTCCGCCGCCGATCTGGCGGATGACGAGAGCATCCTTCTGGACGCCGCGCGCGCCTATGCGCTGGCCTTTGAACGGGTCGCGGCGGGCGGCACCTTTGTCCAGTTGTCGAACCGTTCGAACGATCCTGGCAGCTCGACGACGCCGGGCACCGATGGCGACGGGGTGGACGGTAACGATTCACGTCCCGACCCTGACGACTTTGGTGGCTCGACGGGTGGCCTAGACAGCACCGGAGGGTCCGGCGGATCGGGTGGCGGCACCGGGGCTGGCGGTGGCGAAAGAACGAGCCCGACCGGCGGAAACACGGGGAACACGGGCGGCAGCGCGGGGCCGGGCGGCAGCACGCCTCCAGACGGGGACACTGGGACGCCCGCCGTCTTTGCGCTGGGAGACGACAGTTTCACGTTGGAAGAGGACGGGCTTCTCGCAGGCAACGTGCTTGAGAACGACACAGCCCCCGAAGGCGGCACCCTGTCCGTCATTGGGTTCACCGGGCCGAGCCATGGTTACCTGCTCTTTCCCGGCGTTTTCATGCCGCCTCCCGGTGGCGGCGAATTTCCCGGTGGGGGTCTCGCGGTGCCCTTGTCGGGCGACTGGCGGCCGGGCGATTTCACCTACGAGCCCTTCGAGGACTTCTTCGGCACCGACAGCTTCACCTACACGGTAAGCGACGGACTAGGGAACACCGATACGGCGACGGTCAGCCTCACCGTCGAGGAATACGTCTCGTCCTTCGTCAACAGCGTGTCTCTGGGCATCGAGGTGGATGCGGACGGCGATCAGCCTGCGGGCCGGGTCGAGGCCGACCGGACCTCGGCGGTGAACCTGTCCATTGCGCTCGATGCCTCGGGGTCGATCGGGTCGGCCCAATGGGAGCAGATAGAATTGGCGGTCGCGAGCGCGCTCGAAGAACTTGGCGACCAGCTAGACGGCACGCAGGTGCAAGTGGATGTGCAGATTATTCGGTATGCGGACAACGCGACCGAGATCGGTCGCTTCGACCTGGTCCTTGACCAGCAATCCCTTGGCGATGCCATCGCGAACATGACCTTTACCGGCGGCGGCACCAACTGGGGATCGGCGCTGTCGCTGTCCAAGGATTTCTTCGACGCGCAGCCGGAGGGCGAGATCAACCTCGTCTATTTCGTGACCGACGGGGTGCCCTCGGACACCTGGCAGCCCGCGCGCAACGCGCTGACGAGTGCGGGTTACAAGGTCGACATCCAGACCTTCGGCATCGGGTCGAACTATTCGACCACGGCGCTTCAGGACCTCGACAGCGACGGCGCGCCGACGGCGGTGGCGGACGGATCGGGATTGACCGAAGCCTTTCAGTCCTCGCCGCTCTTTGCCGCGCAGTTGCAGAATTTCACACTCAGCATCGAGGTCGATGGCGAGGAGAGCGACACCTATTCCCCGGAGGTGACGCTGGACGGGCTGTCCTTTGACTATGCGCTGGCCGATGACCCGGAACTGGGACGTCGTGGTGATCGAGACGACGGAGACCATTTCCAAGCGGACGACCGAGCAGACGTTCGAGGGTGGCAGCGGCAACGACCTGTTCCTCGGGTCGGACTTCGGCGATACGATCAACGGTGGAGACGGCAACGACACGCTCTTGGGTTTCGGCGGCAACGACACCATCACGGGTGGCGCGGGCGACGACACAATCTTGGGCGGTTCGGGCGAGAACACCATCTTCGCCGGTTCAGGTGACGACACAGTCGCGGTCGCGAATTTCGAAGGTTGGGTCGATGGCGGCACCGGGCGCGACGTGCTCAAGGTGCTTGCGGGCGCCTTGGGCGACTGGAACGACATTGCCTATATGAACGTGGGCGAGATCGAGGTCTTCGACATGAAGAACGACGCGGACGAGACGATCATCTTCGATCCCTACGGGATCGAGAACCTCACGTCCGAGGGTGACCGGGTGCTGAACGGCCTGCTCGAGATCGAAACCGCCGCAAGCTTCACGATCCTTGGCGACGCGGGCGACACGGTCGAGCTTGGCGGCTTCGACCTCGAGGGCTGGTCGCGGGCAGAAGAGACGGTGACGGACGGCGAGACAACCTTCAACGTCTGGACCTATGTCGAGGACGGCGTAACGCTGGCCACATTGGGCATCGACGCCGAGATCGAGAACGTCGCGCCGGTGGCGATTTACGGCTGAGAACCGACCACAGGCCTCTCGCGCGGCGGCGGCGCGCGGGGATGACAACCCGGCGATAGGGGCATAGCGTTTGACGCGGGACACCCTGCAAGGCCACATCATGCTGATCCACGTCGGTCCGGACCGAACCGAATCCATCGACCTCATGCTTGCCGGCGCGCTGTCGTCGATTGCGGGCGCGCTCAATGCCGCCGGGTTTCTGCTGGCGAGCAAGTTCACGGCGAACATGACGGGCAACATCTCGGCCTTTGCCGATCAGCTTGTGGTGGGCGAGACGTGGCTCGCACTGATCTTTCTCGCCCTCGCGGTGGTCTTCATCCTTGGCGCCGGCGTCGCGGCCGCAACGATCCAGATCGGGCTGGCCCGAAAGCTGCGGGGCATCTTCGCCTGGGCGATCCTCGTGGAGGCGGCGCTGCTTCTGGGTCTGTCCATCGCGCTGACGCTCGCCCCGCAGAGGGCGGCCGAGGCGCTCATCGTCTTTTCCCTGAGTTTCGTCATGGGATTTCAGAACGCGGTCACCACGCTCATTTCGCAGGCGCGGGTGCGCACGACGCATATATCCGGCATGGCGACCGACATCGGCATTGGCCTTGCCGCCCTTGCCAGCGGCCCCGAGGGGCGACGGGACGCGGCCCCCAGGCTCAAGCTCTACAGCCTGACGCTCGTCTGTTTCGCGCTTGGCGGGATCGCGGGGGCCGTGCTGTTCGGCCTTCTGGGGCAGGGGTTCTTTGCCCTCGCCGCCGGCGTCCTGATCCTGATCGGCTGGCCCGAAACGCGCCGGGCGCGGCGACTGGGCGTAAGCTGAGGGATCAGCACCGCCCCAATCGCTCCGCCTAAGACGCTTGCCTTTCTCCCGCTGCCGCCTCCCCCACTTGGCGCGGGAAGCGCAGGCGAAAGGTCGTGCCCCCCTCGCGCGGGTCAAAGTCGATCCGTCCCTCGTGACGAAGGACCACCTGTTCCACGATGGCAAGGCCCAGGCCGGATCCTTCGCCGTGGCGCAACTGCGAGAACCGGCGGAAGGCCGTGCCGACCTCGTCCGCCGAGATGCCGACGCCGTCATCCTCGACCGTGAGGATGACGGCCTCCGCTTCGCCCATGGTCCGAACGCCGATAGCGGTCATCCCCGGCCCGCCGTGTTTGAGCGCATTCTCGAGCAGATTGATCAGGACCTCGCCCACGAGGACGGGATTTCCCCGCAACGGCAGCGGTTCCGGCGTCAGCGACAGGGCGAAGTCGATGTCGCGCGACAATGCCTTGGCCGCGAAGCTACGGCAGATATCCTCGACCACGGTGTTGAGATCGAAGGGCACCATCGAGGTGCTCGTGTCGTAGCGCAGCCGTTCGAGCGACAAGAGCTGCTCGGACAGACGCGCCGATTTCCGGGCGGCCTCGACGAGTTGCTCTTCGCGGCGGGCCCGCTCGGACGGGTTCTTCGCATCGGGCAGCGTCTCGGCCAGCGCGAGGATGGCCGCCGCCGGGTTGCGCAACTGGTGCGCGGCGTCCGAGATAAAGGCCTGATGTGCCCCGATGCTGTCCTGCACCTGCCCCAGCAAACGGTTGAGGGTCGAGACGATGCCCGACACCTCGTGCGGGACCGGGCGGCGGATAGGGCCGAGGTCATCGGGCGAGCGTCGCTGGATCGCCGCTTGCAGATCGTTGAGCGGGCGCAGGCCGATCTGCACACCGAACCAGACCACGAGCGCGAGCGCAGTCATCAGCCCGGCCATGATCACCGCCGCGCGCAGGGCCAGCGACCGGGCAAAGGCGCTGCGGTCGCTCACCCGCTGCCAGACCGTCACAACGGTATCGCCGGACAGGGTGTCGATCGTGCGGCTTTCGATCATGCGCAACACGCGCATCTCCTCGCCCCGGTAATCGGCGAAGTAATAGACGGGCACGTCGCGCGCGACCGGTCCCACGGGGCGTGGCGGATAGGCATAGCCGGTCACGTAGTATCCGCCCGGCCCGGTCACGTGATAGAAAAGCTCGCCCCCGCCCGCATCCGAAATGAGCCGTCGCGTGCTGGGTGACAGGGCATCGCCGTCGGAAATCGCCACATCGCGCGAGATGGCCAGCGCACCGGCGAGAAGGCTACGGTCGAACAGTTCTTCCGAGGTCTGTTGCGCGGCGGCAAAGCGCCACAGGCCCAGCAGGATCGAGACCAGGAACAAGGGCGGCAGGATCACGAGAAAGAGCCGCAGGCGGAGCGACATCGCCCTCACGGCGTATCGATCTCGAGCATGTAGCCCAGCCCGCGCGCAGTCTTGATCCGAAGCCCCAGCGGCTCGAGCCGTTTGCGCAGCCGCGAGACATGGGGTTCGACCGCGCTTTCCTCGGCGTCAGAACCGACGCCATAGACATGAGCGATGAGCTGGGCCTTGGACACGATCCGCCCGCGCCGTTCGAGCAGACATTCCAGCGTCGAGATTTCCTTGCGCGGAATGTCGAGGGGCTTGTCGTCCTTCAGAAGCTGGCGCGCACCCCGGTCAAAGACCAGCGCACCCAGCGTCTCGCGCTCGGCGAACTCGAGGTTCTTGCGCCGGGCCATGGCGCGCAACCGAGCCTCGAGCTCGTCCATCTCGAAGGGTTTCGTGAGGTAGTCGTCCGCGCCCGCGTCCAGACCCGCGACCCGCTGGGCGGTTTCCGAGCGGGCCGTGAGCAGGATCACCGGGGTGCCGTCGCCGCGCCGCCTTAGGGCGCGCAGCACGTCGATCCCGTCCATCCCAGGAAGATTGAGGTCAAGGACCACGAGATCGGCGCCCTCCTGCGACAGAAACTCGTCGGCCTGCGTGCCGTCGTGCAAAAGGTCGACCGCATGGCCCCGGTCACGGAGCCTTATGGCGATCCCCTCCGCCAGAGCCTCGTTGTCTTCGATCACCGCGATGCGCATCGTTACATCTTTGTCATGTTACGCAAGTTTCGCGCAAGGTTGGGGCGCCATGGTGTCGCCGTTGGAGGAGGGAATCATTCCCTTTTGTTGAACATACATTGAACGCCGGGGCTTTGTCCCGGCGGGACAGGTCTAGGGGAGGATACCAATGACCATGAAGAAACTCGCAATCTCGGTCGCGGCCGCCGCACTCATGACGTCGCCGGCGCTGGCCGAAGTCGACTTCACCGGCAAGACGATCGAATGGGTGATCCCGTTCTCGGAAACCGGCGGCTCGGCCAAATGGGCCAACTTCTTTGCACCGCTTCTGTCGCAGGAGCTTCCCGGCAACCCGACCGTCGTGGTCAAGTTCATGCCGGGCGCAGGCTCCACCAAGGGCGCGAACTGGTTTCAGGAACAGGAACACAAGGACGGCACGCTGCTGTTCGGCTCGTCGGGTTCGACGCAGTTCCCCTATCTGCTGGGCGACCCGCGCGTGCGTTACGAATACAGCGACTGGATTCCGGTTATGGCGACCGGCACTGGCGGTGTGGCCTATCTTAACCCCGAAGACGGCGCGAAGTTCGACGGCTCGGCCAACGGACTCAAGGACGTGGACCTGATCTTCGGCTCGCAGGGCGCGACGGGGCTCGACCTCGTGCCGCTGCTGGCCTGGCAGCTTCTGGGCATGAGCGTCGAGCCGGTCTTCGGCATCAAGGGGCGCGGTGATGGCCGGCTGATGTTCGAACGCGGCGAGGCGACGATCGACTACCAGACCTCGTCGGGCTACCTCTCGGGCGCCTCCGACCTTGTCGATGCCGGGACCGCCGTGCCGATGATGAGCTGGGGCGCGCTGGACGAAGACGGCAACATCGTGCGCGATCCGACCTTCCCGGACATGCCGTCCTTCAAGGAAGTCTGCGCCGCCACCGACGGCTGCGAGACGGAAGGCGTCGCCTGGGATGCCTGGAAGGCCTTCTTCATCTCGGGCTACCCGTCGCAGAAGATCGCCTTCTTGCCCAAGGGCACGCCGCAGGACGTCATCGACACGTATGTCGCCGCCTTCGAGGCCGTCCGCGCCCGTCCCGACTTCGCCGAAATCTCGTCCAACGAGGTCGGCGAATACCCGATGTTCGTGGGTGAAGGGGCGGTCAAGGCGACGGCCGAGGCCACCAGGGTGACGCCCGAGGCCAAGGCCTATGTGATCGACTGGCTCCAGTCCGCCTATGGCGTGACGATCGAGTAATCGACCCGCTGGCGGGGACCGGGCACCGGACCCGCCAGCACTTCCCTGACACTTCAACCGAAAGAACGGTGCGATGGATCTTCTCGCCACCGCCCTGCCGGCGCTTGCCGACGCATGGGCTCTCATCTTGCAACCTGTCGTCCTGGGCTACCTCGCGCTTGGCGTGGTCATGGGCCTCGCGGTCGGCGTCTTTCCGGGCCTGGGCGGCATCGCCGGGCTGTCGCTGCTTCTGCCCTTCATGTTCGGCATGGAGCCGGTTCTGGGCCTCGCGCTGATGATCGGCATGGTGGCGGTGGTGCCCACGTCGGACACCTTCGCCTCGGTGCTCATGGGCATCCCCGGCTCGTCGGCGTCACAGGCCACGGTGCTCGACGGGTTCCCGCTGGCGCGCAAGGGTCAGGCGGCGCGGGCGCTGTCGGCGGCCTTTACCTCGTCGCTCTTCGGCGGCCTCGTGGGCGCATTGTTCCTCACCCTGTTCATCGTCGTGGCGCGGCCCTTGGTGCTCGCCTTCGGCCTGCCCGAGATGCTGATGATCTCGATCCTCGGGCTGTCCATGGTGGCGGTGCTCGCCGGGCGCGTCGCGCTAAAGGGGCTGGCGGCCGCGGGGCTCGGGATGCTCATCGGCACCATCGGCATCGCCGATGCGGGCGGATCGCTGCGCATGGCGACCTATGACATTCCCTATCTCACCGACGGGCTGCAACTGGTCATCGTGGGTTTGGGCATCTTTGCCGTGCCCGAGATCGTCTCGCTCCTGCGGCAGGACCGGTCCATCGCCAAGGACGCGTCCCTCGGCGCGGGCTGGATGGAGGGCGTGCGCGACTGGGCGGCCAACAAGTGGCTGTCGCTGCGCTGTTCGCTCATCGGTGTGCTCGTCGGCGTGATCCCCGGCCTCGGCGGCTCGGTCGTCGACTGGATCGCCTATGGCCATGCCGTGCAGACCACCAAGGACAAATCAAACTTCGGCAAGGGCGAAATCCGCGGCGTGATCGGGCCGGAAAGCTCGAACAACGCGAAAGAAGGCGGAGGGCTCGTCCCCACCCTGCTCTTCGGCATCCCCGGTTCGGGGTCCATGGCGATCTTCATCGGGGCCATCGCGCTCTTGGGTTCGGGCGACATCGAGGTCGGGCCGTCCATGCTGCGCGACAACCTCGACATCACCTATTCGATCGTCTGGCTTCTGGCGCTGGCGAACGTGCTGGGCACTCTGCTGTGCATCGCGGCTTCGGGCGGCATCGCCAAGCTGACCACGATCCGCTTCACCTATCTCGCGCCCTTCCTCTTCATGCTGATCTCCTTTGCGGCGTTCCAGTCGGGTCAGAACTTCGAGGATCTGCTCGCGCTTTTCGCCATTGGTCTGGTCGGCATCTTCCTGCGCCGCTTCGACTGGTCGCGCCCGGCCTTCCTGATCGGCTTCGTGCTGTCCAACCCGGTCGAGAAATTCTCGAACCAGGCCTTCCAGATCGCCTCCTTCCGGTTCCGCAAATCCTTTGAAGAAGGCCTCGACTACATCTTCTCGCCCATCGTGATCGTGCTGCTCATCGTCACGGTGATCTCGGTGGTGATGGGTCTGCGTCAGGCCAAGGCCATCATGGCCGAGGGCGACGTCAAGTCGGGGTCCAAGCGCGCGCCGATCGTGTTCCTCATGATCATCCTCGCCTATGTGGTGATCGCGCTGATCAACGCGAGCATGATCCCCAACTACAACCTGACGGACAAGATCGTGCCGCTCGTCATCGGTGGCATCACCCTTGCCGCGCTGCTCATCCTCGTGGTGCAGATGATCCTGCGGTCCGAAACGGACGCGATCTTCGCCGACAAGGAATCCTCGGGCGAGGATGCCGATGCGCCCTATGGTCTCTGGTCCACCCTCGCATGGTTCGCGGGACTGATCGCGGCGACCTGGGTGCTGGGCTTCATCCTCGCGCTGACCGGGTTCCTCATCGCCTTCCTCAGGGTGCGGGCACAGGCGTCGTGGACCAAGACGCTGATCATGACCGCCGCCGGGCTTGCCCTGATGTGCGTAATGGCCGGTGCGCTGAACCGGGACTTCCCGCCCGGACTGCTGCAGGACGTCACCGACATGCCCTGGCCGCTGAACTGATGCGCGGAGACATGGACATGACACAGACAGGCATTCCCTACGTCTTCATGCGCGGCGGCACCTCGCGCGGGCCCTACTTCAACCGAAAGGACCTGCCCGAGGACCGCGAGACGCTGGCCGAGGTGCTGCTCGCCGTCATCGGTGCGGGCAACGCGATCAACATCGACGGGATCGGCGGCGGTGTCGCCGTGACCACCAAGGTGGCCATGCTGTCACCCTCGGACGACGACTGGGCGGACGTGGATTACTTTTTCGCCCAGGTCTCGGTCGAGGACCGGATTGTGGACTTCAAGCCGACCTGCGGCAACATCCTGTCGGGCGTCGGTCCAGCCGCGGTCGAGATGGGGCTGGTCACACCCACCGGCGACGAGACCGAGGTCAGAATCCGCGCGGTCAACACCGGCGCGCGAGTGCTGGCGCGGGTCCAGACCCCGGGCGGAGCCATGCGCTATGACGGCGATGTGACGATCGCGGGGGTGCCCGG
Organism: Maritimibacter sp. REDSEA-S28_B5; assembly: GCA_001626765.1. Classification (GTDB taxonomy): domain Bacteria; phylum Pseudomonadota; class Alphaproteobacteria; order Rhodobacterales; family Rhodobacteraceae; genus Maritimibacter. The sequence goes on along the minus strand of LUOO01000019.1, from coordinate 40,589 downwards.
CACGGCGGCCCCCATCGCGCTCAACTTCATGGGCGTGGTCGGCTCCTCGACCGGGGCCTTCCTGCCCACGGGGAACCTGCGCGACAGCTTCGACGGGATCGAGGTCACCTGCATGGACGTGGCGATGCCCATGGCCATCGCCCGCGCCGCCGATTTCGGCCTGACAGGCTACGAAACCGTGCAGGAGCTGGACGACAACCGCGACTTCTTTGCCCGGATGGAAAGCGTCCGGCGTCAGGCGGGCGCGGCGATGGGGCTGGGGGACGTCTCCCAATCCGTGACGCCGAAATTCGGGCTGCTCTCCCCGGCCCGGAACGGCGGCACCATTGCGACCCGGTATTTCATGCCCTGGACGACACATCCCTCCATGGCGGTGACCGGGTCGCAATGCCTGGCCTCCTGCGCGCTGACGCCGGGCACCGTGGCGGATGGGCTGCTCGAGCGCCCGGTGACCAGCCCGGCCAACGTGGTGCTGGAACATCCCTCGGGCACCATCGAGGTTCTCGTGAACTTCGAGATGAACAACCACTTTACGCTCAATTCCGCCGGACTGCTGCGGACGGCGCGCAAGCTGGCGGACGGACGCGTCTATGTCCCCGCCACCGTATGGAAGGGACTTTGACATGCCGGTGATGAACCTTCTCGTGGCCTTCAACGGGTCCGACGGATCGGTGGCGGCGCTGCGTTATGCGGCGTCGCTGGCCACCCGCTTTGGCGCTCACGTCACCGCGATGCTCGCCCACAGCACCCATGAGGTGATCGACAAGCGCACGCGCTGGGTCCCGAAGGAGGCCCGCGTCCTTCTGGACGAGGCCAACGCCCGTATCCTGCGCGAGATCAAGGCGCGGTTCGAGTCCGAGTGCGCCGCGCTGGGTCTGCCCGACGGCCTGCGGTTGCAAGAGGTCTCGGGCCGTGTCGATCAGGTCCTGTCCGAAGCCGCGCGGCACTACGATGTGATGATCGTCGGCGCCCGGTCCGAGGCCGACGACGAACACGTCACGCTGCACCCGGACCGGATCGCGCTCTTGTCTGGTCGTCCGATCATCGTTGTGCCTGCGGGCTATGACGCCGGGGCCGGGCACAGCCACGCCGCGCTCGCCTGGGACGGGGGACGTGCCGCCGCGCGCGCGCTCTCGGACAGCCTGAGGCTGCTCGAGGACGAGGGCCGGGTCAGCGTTCTGACCGTCGGCCCGCGCAACCCCTGGCCGATCAGCGACCTGATGGCACATCTGTCGCGTCACGGGGTCGAGGCGACGCATGAGGATTTCCCGACGTCCGATCCGGTGGCGGAAACGCTGCTCACGTGGTGCGACGTGCATAGCCCCTCGCTGCTCGTCATCGGCGCCTATGAACATTCCAAGTTCCGCGAGGATTTCTTGGGCGGTGCGACCACCCACATCCTGTCGCGCACGAAGATCCCCGTTCTGCTGTCTCACTAAGGACCCCACCATGAGTGATTTCGAAAAACTCGCCCGCGCCCGTCGCGATCTCGAGGAAACGCGCAACGACCTGTCCAAACGGATCGCCGAGGATGCACCGGACAAGGCCGATCTCGTCGTCTTGCACGACAGGGTCTGCCGGGCGATCAAGGCGCTCTACGGCAACACCTGAGACGTATCCCATGAAGGTCCACATCCTTGACGACTGGTTCGACACGCTGCGGGGCCTGCCCTGTTTCGATCTGCTGGCGGACCATAAGGTCACCGTCTGGACCGACCATGAGCCCGACCCGGCGGCGCTGGCCACGCGGCTGGCGGATGCGGAGGCGGTGGTGCTGTTTCGCGAACGCACGAAGGGGACCCGCGACCTGCTGGCGCGGCTTCCCAAGCTGCGGCTCATCTCGCAGCGCGGGGTCTGGCCGCATGTGGACGTCGAGGCCTGCACCGAGGCGGGCGTGCTTCTGTGTTCCAACAAGGGCGCCGACGGCGCGAATTATGCCGCGGCCGAGTTGACCTTCGCGCTCATCCTCGCGGCGATGCGCCAGTTGCCCGAGCAGATGGCGAGCGCCAAGGCGGGCCAGTGGCAGGTGGGCGTGGGCCGCACCCTGCGCGGACGGCGGCTGGGCCTTTATGGCTATGGCCGGATCGGGCGCGTGGTAGCCGACTATGCCCGCGCCTTTGGCATGGAGGTCGTCTGGTGGGCCTCCGACGCGGGCCGCGACAGGGCGCGCGCCGCGGGCGAGACGGTGGCCCCGAGCCGCGCCGCGTTCTTTGCCGACAGCGATATCGTCTCGCTGCACCTCAGGCTCACGCCCGAGACGCGCGGAATCGTCACGGCAGAGGACCTTGCTGCCATGGGGCCAAGGTCCGTGCTCGTGAACACTTCGCGCGCCGGGCTCATTGCGCCGGGGGCGCTGCTCGCGGGACTCGACGCGGGCCGCCCCGGCATGGCCGCCGTCGATGTCTTTGACAGCGAGCCGCTGACTGCCCCCGCCGATCCGCTGCTCGCCCACCCGAAGCTCATCGCGACGCCGCACATCGGATTTGTCACCGAGGACGAGTTCGACAAGCAGTTCGCCGACATCTTCGCCCAGGTGAACGCCTATGCCGAAGGCGCGCCGATCCACATGGTCAACCCCTCCGTCTACGGGCGATAAGCGCCGCCAGCACCGGCGCGCCGACGATCACGATCACCATGCGCGTCAGATGGTGAGTGATGACAAAGCCAAGGTCGGCACCGGTAACGATGGCCAGCACCGTCATCTCGGCCTGCCCCCCCGGCGCAAAGGCGAGAAAGGCGGACATCGGGGCGCCGAGGCCCAGCGCCGTCACCAGCCCGGAAAACCCCGCCGCCAGTGCGGCGAGCACCAGCACGTAGGCCACGCCTGCCGCGACCACTCGCGTCAGCTCGCCCCATGTGACGCCCATGAAATGCACCCCGATGCCGCAACCGATGAAGAACTGCGCGGCAAGGATCGCCTCGGCGGGCGGGCGGAAGTGCACGATGCCCGCAAGAGACAGGGCCGCCGTGACGATCATCGGCCCGAGGATCGAGGCGCCGAACAGGCCCAGCCGTTCACCCCCCTTCCAGCCGATCCATGCGGCGGCGACCATGATCAAAAGCTCGGACCACGGCAAGTCCGCGACCGGATCGCCAATCGGATTGGTCAGAGCGGCACCGTAGAAATGGCCGAGGATGAAGGGCGCGAGCGTCACGATGATCAGCACCCGCGTCGCGTGGACGAGCGACAGCACACGGGGATCGCCGCCTGCCTCGGTCCCGAAGATCACCATGTCCTGAAGCCCGCCGGGCATGGCCGCGTAATAGGCGGTCGGACCATCGAAGCCCCAGACCCGTCGAAAGAACGGCACCCCGACGGCGGCGATGACAGCGATGAAGATCGGGATCAGCGCCACCGACAGCGCCATGCGCGGCAGGTCGGCCACCACCTCGGGCGTGATCGACGCGCCGACCGCGACACCCAGAATCGTGCGCGCGGCGACGGAGACTTCGCCAAAGCCCTTGAGCGGCAGATGGGCGAGCGCGCCAGCAAGGCAAAAGGCCATCGGACCGAAGAGGAACGGGAGCGGCAGGTCGAGCGCCCAGAACAACGTCGTGCCCGCCGCGGCCAGCAGGAAGGTCAGCGCGCGACGCGCCATCGGATGGGCCATCGGGTGGGAAAGATGTTTGCGCAAACCGGCCTCCGCTCTGTCTTGACGGGTTATGCATACGCTTGTATCCATTCGTATACAACACCCCAACCGCACACCGAACAAAGGCTTTCCACGATGGATGACGACAGCGCCCCGCAGGGCAACGCCGCTTACCTGCGCCTGATGACCGAATTGCGCGAGGGGCGGCTGAATCCCGGCGACCGCCTTTTGGAAACCGAACTGGCCGACCGTCTGGGTGTGTCGCGGACCCCCGTGCGCGAGGCGATCCGCCAGCTCGAAGCTGACGGCATCGTGACCCATGTGCCGCGTCAGGGGGCCACGGTGCGAAGGCTCGACTATGCCGAGGTCATGGAGCTTTACGAAATGCGCGCCGTGCTCGAGGGCACCGCCGCCCGCCTCGCCGCCCGCGCCGCGTCAGACATCGAGATCGAGGAACTGATCGACATGAACCAGCAGATGAAGGTGCTGGGCCACGCGCCCGAGGCGTTCATCCTGAACCGGCAGTTTCACGCGGCGCTGCTCGACGCGGCCAAGAACCGGTTCCTCGCCCGTTCGATCCACACTCTGCAAAAGGCGCTGATGATCCTTGGCCCGACGACGCTGACCGAACCGGACCGGGCCGAGAAGGCGGTCGAAGAGCATTTCGGCATCCTCGACGCGATCAAGGCGCGCGACGGGTCATTGGCCGAAGCCGCCATGCGCGCGCATATCGAGGCCGCCCAGCGCGTCCGCGTGCGCGACCTGCGCGCGAGCGGCCAGAAATCCACGGGCTACGACGGAGACCTCCTGTGACATCCCCCGACATCGCCATCATCGGCGGCGGCAACGCGGCGCTTTGCGCGGCGATCACGGCGGCCGAGGCGGGCGCGCGTGTGCTCATCCTCGAAACCGCGCCGAAACCCTATCGCGGCGGCAATTCCCGCCACACCCGCAACTTTCGCTGCATGCACCACGGCCCGCTCGGTCCGCTCGTGGACAGCTATACCGAGGACGAATATCTGGCCGACCTGATGAAAGTCACCGGCGGCAAGACCGACGAGACGCTCGCGCGGCTGGCGATCCGCACCTCGGAGGAATGCCTGCCGTGGATGGAGGCGCATGGCGTGCGCTTCCAGCCGTCGCTGTCGGGCACCCTCTCGCTCGCGCGGACCAACGCCTTTTTCCTTGGCGGCGGCAAGAGCCTCGTCAATGCCTACTACCGCACCGCCGAGGCGCTTGGCGTGGCGGTCGAATACGAGGCAGCCGTCACCCATCTGGAACTGGACGGCGACCGGGTCGTCCGGATCGACTATACCCAGCACGGCGAGACGCAGAGCATCACGCCGAAATCCGTGGTCGTCGCCTCTGGCGGATTTCAGGCCGACACCGACTGGCTCGCCCGTGCCTGGGGACCGGCGGCGAAGAACTTTCTCATCCGGGGCACGCCTTACAACCGGGGCGTGGTGCTGGCCGACCTCCTGGATCAGGGCGTGGAACAGGTGGGCGACCCGACGCAATGCCACGCCGTCGCCATCGACGGGCGCGCGCCGAAATTCGACGGCGGCATCGTCACGCGGCTGGACTGCGTGCCCTTTTCCATCGTGGTGAACAAGGACGCCCAGCGGTTCTATGACGAGGGCGAGGATGTCTGGCCCAAACGCTATGCCATCTGGGGGCGGCTGGTGGCCGCCCAGCCCGATCAGGTGGGCTATGTCATCATCGACGCCAAGTCTCTGGAACTGTTCATGCCCTCGGTCTTTCCTCCGATCAAGGCCGATACGCTGGAGGAGCTCGCGGCCAGGATGGGCCTGCCTGCGGACGCGCTGATCGAGACGGTGACGCGCTTCAATGCCGCCTGCGGCGACACCTCGGGCTTTCACCCGACCGAGCTTGACGGGGTGGCGACCACGGGCCTTGAGCCGCCCAAGACGAACTGGGCGCGCCCGATCACCCAGTCGCCGTTCTACGGCTATTCGCTGCGCACCGGCGTCACCTTTACCTATCTCGGGCTGAAAGTAGACGAGAGCGCGCAATGCGCCATCGGAAACCGCCTGATCACGAACCTCTGGGCGGCGGGCGAAACCATGGCCGGCTCGATCCTTGGCCAAGGCTATCTCGCCGGCTTCGGCATGACCATCGGAACCGTTTTCGGACGTATCGCAGGCAAGGAGGCCGCAGCCCATGCAAATGCAAACTGATCTGCTGGAAGAGGCCCGGCGTCAGGCCGAGATCTGCAACGCCTGCCGCTATTGCGAGGGCTATTGCTCGGTCTTCCCGGCGCTCCACGCCGAACGTGCCTTCAGCGACGGGAACCTGACGCAGCTTGCCAACCTCTGCCACAACTGCCGGGGCTGTTCCTATGCCTGCCAGTATACCGCCCCGCATGAGTTCAACCTGAATCTGCCGCAGGCGCTGGCCAATGTCCGGCAGGACAGTTGGGAGAGCTTCGCCTTCCCCCGCGCCGCAGGGCAGGCTTTCCAGAAGCACGGCGTGCGGATCGCGGTTGCGACCGTCATCGGCTTTGCGCTTCTGTTCTGGGCGATCCACGCCCTGCCCACGGCGGGGGGCGACGGGTTCTATGCCGCCCTTTCGCACAACGCGATGGTGGCGATCTTTCTGCCCGCCTTTCTGTTCCCGCTTGTGAGCATCGCGATCAGCCTGCGCCGCTACTGGCGGCACATTGACGCAGGTCCGTTCCGCCCTGCCCATCTGGTCGCCGCCTTCGGGCAGGCGGCCAACATGCGAAACCTGAAGGGCGGGCATGGCGACGGCTGCAACTTCGAGGACGAGGACCGCTTTTCCCATGCCCGGCGCCGGGCGCATCAGGCGGTGATGTATGGCTTTCTGCTGTGCTTTGCCTCGACCAGCGCAGGGACGATCTTGCACTACGTTTTCGACATGCCCGCGCCCTACGGGTTCTGGTCGCTGCCCAAGCTGCTTGGCGTCTCGGGCGGGCTCTTGCTGGTCGTTGGCTGTGCGGAGATGATCCGGCTCAAGCTGCGCGCCGATCCCGAGCTTGGCGCGACCGGTGCCTTTGGTGGCGAGGTCGCCTTTGTCGGGCTGCTGGGTTTCGTCGGGCTCAGTGGGCTTGTGCTCTACGCGCTGGGACAGACGGCCATGATGCCCGCGCTGCTCGCGATCCACCTTGGCGCGGTGCTGGCGTTCTTTCTGCTCACGCCTTTCACGAAGATGGCGCATGGCTTCTACCGGCTGGCCGCCCTGACCGCCGAAGCGGGAAGAAAGGCACGTGTCGCAGGCTGACGGGGCAGCGGACAAAGACCAGGCTCCGGGGCGACATGCACCCGGAGCCTGACTTGCCCGAGACCGGGCTTTCCCCGTGGAGTGGTGGCGCGCCGGAAAGGCGCCCTTGGCGTGGCTCGATCAGATCACCGCGCGCAGTTTCTCCTGAGCGACTTTCGAGTAGGGCGCTTCACAGACGCGGGCACGGATCGGGAACTGGTCGTGCTTTTCGACGTGCGGCTTGCGCGAGCCGCCGTTCACCTCGCCCCAGGTCATCACGACCTCGGTGCCCGGTTTCGCATAGGCCTCGTCGATGCCGCAAAGCGACAGCATGGCGCGTTCATTGATGTTGTAGCCGCAATATTGCGACATGCCGATCCGCTTGCCTTCGGCATTCAGCACCTCGTCCGCCTGCGGCCAGCCGTAATAGGCGGTCGGCATTTCGATGGCCTTGTAAAGTGGGCCGTCCTCGAACTGCGACCTGAGCACGGCCATGACATCCTCGATGTTCCATTCGAGAACCCGCTTCACGCGTTTGGGGCCCTTGAGCCCCTCTTCGATGGCGGCGGCACCCTTGAAGTCGTGGTCGAACTTCACCAGCTTTTCATACCCCAGCGCCGAGGGGGTCCAGTAATAGTCCTCGATGTCATCGGTATAGAGCGAGCCGCCCAACTGCATGTTCGCCTCCCAGCTGTCGGCCGTGAGCCACTTGCGGTAATCCTCAAGCTCGTCGCCGGTATAGATGCCCGGCAGCGGATAGGGGATCCAGGCATTCTCAAGCGGCGTAGAATAATAGGTCCGGGTGCCCGCCTGATAGATGCCGTGCTTTTCCCCCGCCTTCAGGATCGCGTCGCGCACGGTGTCCATTTCGTCATAGGGACCGGAAATCTCGGCCCCCGCGTGACCCGCCATCCCGTGGCGCAGCACGTGAACGCGGCAACCGGCGATGGTCACATAATCGGTGTGGAAAAACTTGATCTCGGGGAACCCGCCTTCGCAGACCTCATCAAGGATCGCGCGGGCATTCGGTCCCTCGATCTCGAAGCGGTATTTCGAACGTTTGCCGTTTTCGGTGTAGGGCGTGGTCGGCTCGAAGCGGAACTCGACATCGTAATTCCCGGTCTCGCCGTGGTAGCGCACCCAGTTCAGGACCGGCATGCCCGAGATCAGCTCGAAGCCGTCCTTCTCACCGTAATAGTTCAGGACGCAGTCGCCGACGTGATGCCCGCGCTCGGTATAGGCGATGTATTGTTTGCCCCGGTTGGTCGAGAGGTTGGAAAAGGTGATCGGGCTGAGGTCCGAGAGGAGCTTCTGCGCGTCCTTGCCCCAGACATAGAGCATCGGCATGTGGTGCGACTGGTCAAAGAGCACGGCGGTTTCGCGCCAGCTGCGCTGTTCGTCGCGCCAGTTGGTGTATTCAGGCGCGATCAGCGTGGCGAACAGGCTGGTGCGGGACTTGTGATACTGGGAAATCGTGTCGTTGTAGAAGTAATCGACAAGGCTCGGCTTGGAGTCGATGAGGTCCTGAAGGGTTTTCATGGTGTTTCCTTTCACTTGGAGACGGGCCTACTTGAACTGGTCAGGCAGGAAGGTGACGATGTCGGGAAGGGCGACGATGACGGCCATGCCGACCACGGTCAGACCCACGAACATCCAGGACGCGCGGAACACGTCTTTCATCGAGATGTTCGGGGCGGCCGCCTTGAGCGCGAACATGACATAGCCGAAGGGCGGCGTGATCGCGCCAAGGGTGATGTTGATCAGGAACAGGACCCAGAACCAGACGGGGTCGTATCCCATCACGTTGAGGATCGGCACGTAGATCGGGATCAGGATCAGCATGAGGCCGAGTTGGTCGATGAACATGCACAACACGAAAGGCAGCGCGAGCAGGAGGAACAGCATCACCCAGCTGTTCACTTCGAGCGACGTGACGAGCCGCGTGAGACCGCCGATGGACCCGGTAAAGGCAAGTAGCTGCGTGAACATCACGGCGCTCGCGAGGATCAGCATGATCACGGCGGCGAGCTTGGCGGCTTCGGAGAAGCTCTCGAACAGCATCCGCAAGCTGAGCTTGCGATAGAAAGCGGCGGTGATCAGCCCGCCCAGCACGCCCGTGGCTGCGCTTTCGGACGGGGTGGCGATGCCGAGCATGATCAGCCCGATGACCATGAAGATGATCAGGGTAAAGGGCAGAAGCCCCACGACGGCGGCGAGCTTTTCGCGGCCCGTGATCCGCGGGCCGTCCTCTTCTTCGGGTGCGAGGGAAGGGTTCATGCGCACCCGGGTCAGGCTGGCCGCGACGAAGATTGCGGCAAGGAACAGGCCGGGGCCGACGCCGCCCATGAGCAGGGACGAAATCGACACGTCAGCGAGCGTGCCGATGATGATGGCCAGCAGGCTCGGCGGAATGATCGGGGCGAGACAGGCGCCGCCCAGAATGGTGCCGATGGACAGGCGGCTGTCGTAGCCCTTCTCCTGCATGATCGGGAGCAGCGAGCGCCCCATCATTGCCGCCACGGCCATGGCCGAGCCGGACAAGGCGCCCAGCACGGTGGACAGGACGATCGACAGCACATATTGCCGCCCGCGCATCCGACCGACGAGCTTGTCGATCGAATCCATGAGGACCTGAACACAGCCCGACCTGAACAGGATTTCGCCCAGCAGTATGAACAGCGGGATCGTTCCCAGCGAGGCGGTCGTGGCGGTGCCATACATCGAGTTCACGACCATGCCGAAGCCCGCAGGCCCCAAGAGGAGGAACACGCCGCCGACGATCACGACGAGAAAGCCCAGAAAGATCGGCAGGCCCGTCATGAACAGGATGATGAGCGCGGCCAGTGCCGTGAGAAGCGGGATATACCAGTCGATCATGCTGTCACCCCGCGCTCGATACGGCGTGCTCGCCGTCGAGCCGTTCGACCAGACTGGTCGGTCGGGCAGCATCGCCGGGGATCAGGGCACGCAGGAAATACAGACCCGAGCTGAACAGCCCGTAGGTGATGAAGACGGACATCCACCAGACCGGCACCGGGTGGTTCTGTTCGGTCAGGATGCCATAGGCGATCTGGCGCATGTTCTCGGACAGGCTCATCCAGCCCGCAAAGGCGCAGACGACGGCCCCGACCAGGTTGGCAAAGATCCTGAGCGCCGGTTTCAGCCGGGGCAGCGCCTCGGGCACGAGGTTTATCTCGATGTGCTGGGCCGCACGGGTCGCGGCGGGCACCATGGAGAACAGCATCACACAGAGGATGTTCGAGAAGGCGTCGTTCGCCCAGTCGAGCGGGCGGCCAAGGAAATAGCGGGTGACGACTTCGGAGCAGTAGATCAGCACCATGAGGCCCAGCCCCAAGGTGGAGAGAAGAAAGCCGGCGTCTGTCAGCAGGTCGTGCAACCTGCCTAGCAATCTGATCGGTTTCATGGTGGTTCCCGGAGTTGGAACGACAGGGACGTCCGGCGCCCCTGTCGCGCGTCGTTTTATTCGGCGTCGCCGTTGGCGCGGGCCATCTCGCGCAGGGCCTCCACGCGCTCGGCGGTCTGGGCGTTGCCGTCGATGGCGGTCTGCCACGAGCCTGAGATCAGGCCGGCCTCGATCTCTGCGACCGCAGCCTCAGGCAGGGTGGTTTCCTGCATGCCAAGCTCGGTCAGTTCGGCCACGGTCGCATCAGCGAGTTCCGTCAGCGCCTCGACGCTGGAGGCTTCGACCTGATGGCCGCAGTCGAGCAGGACCTCCTTGTCCGCGTCACCCATGCCGTTGAACTTGTCGAGGTTCATGGCCACGAGGAAGGGCGAATTGCCGAAGCGCGGGCGCAGCATGTAGTCGGTGACTTCGTGCATCTTCTGGCGCTGCATCCCGGCCACGGGATAGGCGGCCCCGTCCACGACACCCTTTTCCAGCGCCGAGTAGATTTCGCCGCCCGGCAGGTTCACCAGCGATCCGCCCATCGGCACGACCAGCGGTTCATAGTATTTGTTGCCACGGATCTTGCGCCCGTCGAGGGGCTTGTCGCCTTCGGCAATCGGTTCGCGCAGGACGATCTGGTAAAAATCGCTCGCCCCGGTGCCCGAGGTGAAGGCGAGGAGCTTCTGGTTGAACCGCCCCAGTTCCTCGTCGGCGTAATCCCAGTAGCCCTTTTCGCGCCACATCTCGCTGTCGGGGGCGAGCGCGAAGAACGCCGAGGGCACGCCGGTAGTGCCCAGGAAATAGATCGGCGTGATGAAGCTCACGTCGAAAAGCCCGCGCGACACCGGGTCGAACTGCTGGTTCGGCGGGATGACTTCCGGCCCGCTGACCATGAAGGTGATACGCCCCTCGGTCGCGGTTTCGACGCATTGCTGGAACGCCTGAGCGATGGCGACGGTGCCGTCGAAGCGGTCGTCCCACGCGTTGAGCATCCGAAGCTGCTGGGTGTCCTGCGCGTATACGGCGGACCCGGCCAGGCTGGCGAACAGGGCGCCGGCGGATACGAGTGTCTTGAAATTCATAAGTCCTCCCTCTGACCGCGTCTTGGCTCCGTCGCAGGGCGATCCGGGCGCTATCGCGATCCGTTGAACACACAGCTTTCCCGGGGCTGTGCCGCGTGGTGCAGCCAGCCGAAGTGAACGCGATGCGACGTTTCGATTTCCTCCACGAGCGGCATCAGAGCCGTCTCGGGAATCACCGTAGCGCAGGGCGTATCGTTCGTCAACTTACCAGCAGGACTCCTTGTTTTTTTCGGAGCGCAGTGGAAATGGTCAACCAAGTGACTGAAAAAGCTTAAAAAACGTCATTCTCGAAGATAGGCTTCGATCATCTGGCGCCAATGGGCGACGGCCTGTTCCCGCTTCACCTCATAGGGAAGCCACGCGTCGGCCATGAATATCCCGCGCAGGACAAAGTGCGACATCTCGACCAGCATCGCCGCCTTTTCCCGGCTGTGACCCCAGCGCGAGACGGTCTCGGTCCAGATCTGGTCGAGCGTCTGGCGGGCCGAAAAGATGATGGGGTTCACCTGCTCGGCGAGCGCAGGGTCGGACCGGGCCGCGATCATCACCTCGATCTGCGCCAGATAGCCTGGCGCGAAGAAGAAGCTGCCCGAGGCCGCCAGAAACGCGTCGATCGGATCATGCGTCTCTTCGATCCGGTCGGCCATCTCGCGCGCCTCGTCGATGGCGTTCTGCATCGCGAAGCGGCAGGTCGCCGCCACGAGGTCGATGAACTTTGGATAGTAGTGCTCGAGCGCGCCCCGCGAAATTCCGGCCTGCGCGGCAACACCGCTGGAGCTGAATTTCGCAAAGCCCTCTTCGGCCAGAATCCGCGCGGCGGTTTCCAGAATCGCGTTCTGGGTCTGCTCGCGGCGTTCGGCCTGCGTGCGCCTGCGAACCGGCTTCTTTGTAGGGGTATCCTTTGCCACGTCCTGACCTCCTGCGCTATGCGACACTGTCCGCAAACGAATGTCGCGCGCAGAATTCGGTCAGGAGCTTTACCTCGTCCGAGCCATCGGCGACAACCTCGCGGTTGGTGCCGATCAGCGTGATGACCGCCTGCGCCTCGCGCTGCCAGTCCAGAATGGGGGCTGCGATTGCGACAAGGCCGGGGATGTAGTCGCCGTAGACAGTCGAATAGCCTTTTTCGCGGATCTTCGCCACCAGATCGGCCACGCCGGCGCGCGTCGGCTCCATATCCGAGACGATGTCGGGCGTGCGACGGGCGCGGGCAAGCTCGCCCGCCAAGACCTTCTCCATCGGCGGGCGCGGACCATAGGCCAGAAAGATCCGGCCCGTGGACGAATTGAGGAGCGGCAGGGTCGTGCCCAGCCCCATCGAGGTCACCACGGGCGATGCCGCCCGTTCCCATCGCACCACCGTGGCGCCCCCTGCCCCCCACACGGACAACAGGACCGTGAGCCCGGTTTCCTCGCGCAGATCGGCCAGATGGGCGGAAGGGTTGTTGACGAAATCATGCCGGCTCAAGGCCGAAAGGCCGAGGTCGATGGCGCCGCGCCCGAGGTCGTATTTCCCCGAGCGCCCGCCCTGTTCGACGAGACCGGCGCTGATGAAGGAGGCGAGGTAGCGATGAACCTTGCTCGGCGGCATCCCTGCTTCGCGCGCCAGATCGGTGAGCGACGTGGCCCCGCTCTGCTCGCTCATCACGGAGAGCACCCGAAGGGCAGCATCCAGCGATTGAATACCGCCGCCGGATGCAACGTCCTTCCTAGTGTCTTTCGCCATGCGCTTCGATTGCCGCTCTCAGGGACCCCGTATCACCCGCCTTGATACCAGCGGGCGTGACAACAAACAACGCACGCTGTTCCCGGCCGGTGAAGGCCAGGGTGTCGCCCAGCCGACCGGCGTAGTCGATGGCGAGCGTCCTGTCCTCCCACGTGAGCGCCTCGATCGACACCGAGATTCGATCCCCGTCACGCAGCGGCTGGCGGAACGTCGCGGTGGCTTGGCGCAGGCCCATCCCGGCAAGACCCAGCTCATCGCAGAGCGCGGCATGGCCGCCGAACAGGCGGAGCCAGTCGTGAAAGCACCGGTCCAACAGGCCGTAAATATTGGGATAAAATACGATACCAGCGGGATCGCAGTCGCCGAACGTCACGTCGTATTCGATCTGATGGAGCATGTTCATTTTCCTTTATGTGGAATCTATTGCGCCAAGCGTAATTTTTATCTAGCCTTCTGTCCCAACGATGTCGAGCGGGAGGAACGAGATGTCACAGCTGAAACGGATGGCAATCGTCGGTGGCGGACCGGCCGGGCTTTACGCGGCGATCCTGATGCGTCGCAAGTTGCCGCAGGTCGAGGTGACGGTCTTCGAGCAGAACCCCCAAGGCGCGACCTTTGGCTTCGGCGTGGTGTTCTCCGATCAGGCGCTCGGCTTTCTCAAGGCCGCCGATCCGGAGATTCACGACCTGATCCTGCCCCATATGGAACGGTGGAAGAACATGACGCTGAACCTGCCCGAGGGGTCGGTCACGCTCGACGGCGTCGGCTTCACCGCCCTGGGGCGGCTCGAGTTGATCGAGATCCTGCGCGAGCAGGCGCAGGGATTGGGCATCGACATCCGTTTCGACGCCCGCATCGACGACGTGACCGCGCTCGAGGCCGATATCGTCGTGGGCGCCGACGGGCTCAATTCCCTCGTGCGGCAGACGTTTGAAGCCGAGTTCGCGCCCGAGGTCGAACATTTCAACTGCCACTTCGCCTGGTTCGGCGCGACCCGCCCCTTCGACACGCTGACGCAGAGCTTCGTGCGCACGGACAAGGGCCCCATGAACGCGCACCATTACCGGTTCACCCCGGACCGCTCGACCTTCATCGTGGAATGCGAGCATGACACTTTCGAACGCTACGGTTTCGCAGACATGAGCGAGGATGAAAGCGCCGCGCTGTGTCAGGAGCTCTTTGCCGATGTGCTCGAGGGTGCCGAACTGATCACCAACAAATCGGTCTGGCGGCAGTTTCCGCGCATGTGGTGTCCGACATGGGTTCACGACCGCTATGTCATCGTCGGCGACGCGGCCCATACGGCGCATTTCTCGATCGGGTCGGGCACCCGGCTCGCCTTCGAGGACGTGATCGCGTTGGTCGATGCGCTGGCCGCGCAGGACGACTGGCGCGCCGCGCTGGCGCGGTTCGAAGCCGATCGCCTGCCCATCGCGAAAAAGATCGTGGATGCGGCCAATACCTCGGCCACCTGGTATGACACCTTCGGGGCCAAGATGGACAAGGCGCCGCTGGATTTCGCCTTCGACTACATCACCCGCTCGGGCCGCGTCGACATGGACCGGCTGCGCACGCTGGCACCGGAGTTCGCGGCCCGCTACGAGGCCGAGAAACGCACAAGCCCCGCGGCCATCGTCGACCCGGTGGGGGACGACACGCCCGCCGCGCGCGAAATCGGCTTTGACAAGGCGGCGACGCCCAACTGTTCGGACGTGCTGTGGCAGAACCTGACGCGCAATCCCGACAAGGCTGCAGTGATCGGCCCGATGGGCAGCATGACATACCGCGAGCTCGTGGCCGACGCCGCCCGCTGGGGCAATGCCTTCGTGCAGGCGGGGCTGCAGCGGGGCGACCGCATCCCTTTTTTCCTCGACGATACGCCGACGTATCCGGCGGCCTTTTTCGGTGCGGTGCGCGCGGGCTTCGTGCCGGTGCTGCTGAACACGCAGACGCCGGACGAAACGCTCAACTACTTCCTCAAGGACACCGGCGCGCGGCTCGCCCTCTGCGAAGCCGGTCTGACCGGGCATTTCCGGTCCGAGGTTCTGGACGGAACTGACGTGGCGCAGGTGGTCGTCGCGAATGGCGATGCAGAGGGCGACGGGTTCATCCCTGCCGCGGCCTTTCTCGACGGGCAGCCGACCGAACTGCCCTGTGCGGACACCGGCCCCGACGACATGGCGTTCTGGATGTATTCATCGGGATCGACCGGACGGCCCAAGGGCATCGTCCACCTGCATCACGACATGGCCTATACGCAGGCCTCTTTCGGCGAACATGTCCTCAAGCTGTCGCCCGAAGACATCTGTTTCTCGGTGCCGAAGATCTTTTTCGCCTATGGCTTCGGAAATTCCGTCACCTACCCCTTCTCGGTCGGGGCGACGACCCTGCTCATGCCCGGCCAGCCGCGCGCCGAGGCGGTGCTCGAGATGATCCAATCCTACCGACCCACGGTGTTCTTCGGGCTGCCCACGCTGTTCACGTCCCTGGCCCGCAGCCCCAAGGCGGCGGAAACGGATTTCTCGTCGCTCCGCCAGAGCATGTCCGCCGCCGAGATCCTGTCGGAAGACGTCTACACCAGCTGGGTGCGTCTCACCGGCCATGGCCCGACCGAAGGTTTAGGGTCGACCGAGCTTTTGCACATCTACCTGTCCAACGCCCTGGACGATCACCGGCTCGGCGCGGCGGGCGCGCGAGTGCCCGGCTACGAGATCAAGCTCCTCACGCCCGAAGGCGCCCCTGCCGCGGCCGGTGAGGAGGGCGTGATGTATGTGCGCGGCCATTCCTCGGCCCCGCAATACTGGAACCGCCCGGACAAGACCAAGGACACGATGCGCGAGGACTGGATCTATACCGGCGACCGCTTTGTCGAACGTGACGGTTACTACTATTTCCAAGGCCGCGCCGACGAGTTGATCAAGGTGTCCGGCCAATGGGTCTGGCCCGGCGAGGTGGAAAAATGTCTCTCCGAACACCCCGACATCCACGAATGTGCTGTCCTCGCGCATGAACTGGCCGACAAGCGCATGACCCTGCGCGCCGTCGTCCATCTGCGCGACGGGATCAAGCCGGGCGAGACGACCGATGCCTCGATCAAGGCCTTCGTGAAGGAGCGGCTGCAACCGTTCAAGTATCCGCGCATCATCGACTACAAGGATGCCCTTCCCAAGACCGGGACGGGCAAGATTGATCGCCGCGCCCTGGCGCGGGTCGACTGAGGATTCGGGTCGGTTCCGCGCGACGGACCGACAAGGATACACGCGCCGCCCGCGCGGCGCGGTCTGTTCAACGGAGGAGAAACGCAATGAAATTTGTCTTGGTTCATGGAGCCGCGCACAAGGGGAACACTTCGAGAAAGTGGCCGATCTCTTGCGTGCCGAAGGTCACGAGGTCACCTGTCCGACGATTGCCGGCAACCGGCCCGGTGACGACGCCGCCGCAACCACGCTGGACGATGCGATCAACAGTCTCGTCGAGCATCTCGACGGGATGAAGGACGTCGTCCTCTTGGGCCACAGCTGGGGCGGCATGATCATCACCGGCGCCTACGACCGGGTGCCCGCGGGCACCGTCCGGCGGCTGATCTATTACTCCGCCTTCGTGCCCAATCCCGGTGAGAGCCTGCTGGACCTCGTGCCGCCGCATTATGTCGAGATGTTCAACCAGATGGGCCAAGCGACCGGGACGACCACCTTCCCCTTCCCGATCCTGCGGGAGGCCTTCATGAACGATGCCGACCTCGCGACCGCCGAGAAACACTCGGCCGATCTCGTGCCCCATCCCTACCGCACGATGGCGGACAAGATCGAGCTGTCCAAACCGCCCGCCGCGTTCGAGTGCGGCAAGAGCTTCCTGCACATGCAGGAAGACGTGTCGCTGCCTGCCTCCTACCCATGGCACCCGCGCCTGTCCGAAAAGCTGGGCCTGTTCCGCTTCGTGTCGATGCCCGGCAGCCATTCCACCTTTGTCACCAACCCCGAACTTCTGGCAAAGAAGATCGTCGAAGCCGGGCGCGACTGACCCAATGACCACGGCGGGCCGCAGCGTGGCCCGCCAAGACTTCAGGAGAAACCTATGAGCTTTGTTTTCGCCCCCCTTCCCACGCCGAGCCTGCCGATCGTTGGCGAAGAGGACCGTTTTCCCGTGCGGCGCATCTTCTGCGTCGGGCGAAATTACGCCGCCCACGCGCGCGAAATCCCGCCGATGCCATCGTGCAAAATGACGAGACCGTCGCCTATCCGCCCGAGACCGGAAACTTTCACTACGAGGCCGAACTGGTCGTCGCCATTGGTCGCGACGGGGTGAACGTGCCGAAGGACGCCGCGCTGGACCTCGTCTATGGCTATGCCGTGGGCAACGACCTCACCCGCCGCGACCTGCAACTGGAGGCGCGCGAAAAGGGCCGTCCTTGGGACTGGGGCAAGGCCTTTGACCGCTCGGCCCCGATTGCGGCGATTCACAAGGCTGCGGACGTGGGCCATCTTTCGACCGGGTCCATCACCCTGACCGTGAACGGCGAGACGAAACAGGAAGCCGACCTGAACGAACTGATCTGGGACGTGCAGGAAGTCATCTCGATCATCTCGCACTCGGTCGCGCTCAAGGCGGGCGACCTCATCATGACCGGCACCCCGGCGGGCGTCGGCAAGCTGGTGCCCGGCGATGTTTGCGTTGTCTCGATCGACGGGCTGACGCCGCTGACCACCACCATCGGGCCGGCCGCATGACCTTGCGGCTGCACAACTTCTTCCGGTCCTCGACCTCGGTGCGGCTTCGGGCCGCGCTGAACCTCAAGGGGCTTGCCTACGATTACGTGCCCTATGTGCTGCGTGACGGCGAAACCCGGACCGAAAGCTATCTTGCCATGAACCCGGCAGGGCTCGTGCCCGTGCTCGAACGCGAGGACGGGGCCACGATGACCCAATCGCTCGCGATCATCGAATGGCTGGACGAAACCCACCCGGAGCCGGCGCTCCTGCCCCCGGATGCCGATGGCAAGGCGCGGGTGCGCTCGCTCGCCTACATGATCGCCTGCGAGATCCATCCGCTCAACAACTTGCGTGTGCTACAGTATCTTGGCAGCGCGTTCGGCGCGGACGAGGCCGCCCAGAAGGCGTGGTTCGTCCATTGGGTCGAAACCACCTTCGACGCGCTGGAAACGCGGCTTGCAACCGAGGCGGGCACGGGCCGCTATTGCCACGGCGACACGCCCACGCTCGCCGACCTCTGCCTTTACGCGCAGGTCTGGAACAACCGGCGGTTCCAGATCGACACCGCGACATGGCCCGAGATCGACCGGATCTTCAAGGCCCTCGACGGCCTGCCGGACTTTCAGAACGCGGCCCCGCCCGCGCAACCCGACGCCGCCTAGGGAGGACCTCCATGACCAATGACATGAGCCACGACACCGTCGTCCACGGGATGCAACCCGAGGACAGCCCCGAACTGCGCGCGCTCTACGAGGGGTTCAGGCAGCAGCATCTCATCCCGCTCTGGACCCAGACCGGCGACCTGATGCCGATGCACCCCAAGCCCAAGGCGGTGCCGCATCTGTGGCGCTGGAAGGACCTCCTGCCGCTCGCAGAAGCCTCGGGCGATCTGGTGCCGGTCGGACGGGGCGGCGAGCGCCGCGCCATCGGACTCGCCAACCCCGGCCTGGGCGGCAATGCCTATGTCAGCCCGACGCTCTGGGCGGCGATCCAGTATCTCGGCCCGCGCGAAACCGCGCCGGAGCATCGCCATTCGCAGAATGCTTTCCGCTTCGTGGTCGAGGGCGAAGGCGTCTGGACCGTCGTGAACGGCGACCCGGTGCGCATGTCGCGCGGCGACCTTCTGCTGACCCCCGGCTGGAATTTCCACGGCCACCACAACGACACCGATCACCCGATGGCGTGGATCGACGGTCTGGACATCCCCTTCAGCAAGCAGAACGACGTGGGCTTCTTCGAGTTCGGCGCGGACCGGGTGACGGATTACGCCACCCCGCGGTTCAGTCAGGGCGAACGCCTGTGGTGCCACCCGGGCCTGCGCCCTTTGTCCAAGCTCGAGAACACGGTGTCGAGCCCGATCGGCGCCTATCGCTGGGACCACACCGACCGCGCCCTGACCGAGCAACTCCTGCTCGAGGACGAAGGCCAGCCTGCGACCTATGGTCTTGGCCACGCCGGCATCCGCTATGTCAATCCGACCACCGGCGGGGACGTCATGCCGACGATCCGCTGCCAGTTCCATCGCCTGCGCGAGGGTGCGCAGAGCCGGGCGCGGCGCGACGTGGGGTCCTCAGTGTTCCAAGTGTTCTCGGGCAAGGGGTCCGTGGTGCTCGACGATGTCGAAATGACGCTCGACATCGGCGACATGTTCGTCGTGCCCTCCTGGATCAAATGGCAGCTTCGGGCCGAAACCCAGTTCGACCTGTTCGAGTTTTCGGACGCGCCGATCATGGAGCGGCTGAACTTCAACCGAACCGCCTTCGAAGAGGACTGAGCGCGATGTCGATGGAAGAGGCGCGCCGGGCCCTGATCGAACGACAGGGCACCGGCGCCCGCTATGACGCCGCGAATGCGCCGCGGGACATGCTCCTGCAGGTGCGCCGCCGGACCTCGGCCTTTGCGCGGGTGCTGAACGATACGCCCGATGACGGGCTGAGGCTGCCGGGCGATGCGCCGGAGGCGTCGGGTGCCTTTCAAGTCGCGAAGATCGCGCTCGAGGCGCGCCAGATGAGCCTGTTCTGCGCGGCGCTCCGGGAGGGCGCCGTGCCACCGACGCTCGATCCGAAAAGCGAGGACCTGCGAAACGCCCTGACCCTGCCACCCCGCGCCCTGCGCCACCTCTTCGACCACACCGCGGTGCACCTGAACGTCGAATGGCGCGATCTCGGCGCGGCGAACTGGGACAGCCTCGTGGAATGTGACCCGGGGGGACCGCTGGCCGTCCAGTCCCTGCCGGATCTTCGCGACAGATCCCTTGAGGCCGCTCTGAATGCCATGCAGGCCGTTGCGCGATCCGCCCGGTCTGAGGCCGGGGGCGGGATCACTTTTCGGAAAAGGCTCCGACAGGCATAATGCGCCGAGGCCGTCGAGAGACAGGCTGAGACCACGGCCGAACACCCGCAACAAAAGCCGGCTCACAGCTTCGGCGACCGCCTTGACCCTGACGGCCCGATGTCATAGGAACGGCGTGCTCTGAGCGGGCGTTGTGTAATGGTAAGACCTCAGCCTTCCAAGCATGTGTCACGAGGTTCACGACGTTGCGCGGGATTGCTAATAACCTCATTTAATTCAATAAATGATTGCACGGGGTTACGCTAAGTAGCGACCGATATAATGACGTTACCTGCAAAAAGCCTGCAAAATGCCAAAGCTCACTGAGACCTACTCTAGCAAGCTTCCGTTCTCAAAGACGGGCACAATCAAGCACTGAGACAGCGAGATCCGCGGCCTCGGCCTCTTCATCGGAAAGCGATCAAAGACTTGATACTTCCAGAAAGATGTTGGCGGTCAAACCAAACGCATCCTGATTGGACGATACCCGGTCATCTCTGCACAGGCGGCCCGCCAGGCCACGCTCGAGTATGCCCTCGAGTGGAGCCGCGGGTCCGGCAAGCTCACCCAGATGAAGGCCCAAACCCTTCAAGAGGCGATGGAAGCCTACCTTGCGCGTCCGAAGCTTCGGTCGGAGACGCACAGCCTGAGCATCATTGAACATGAGAAGGCAGGTCGGCATTGGTAAGACGGTGAAGGGCGGATAGGCGACTTTCGCCACGCTCGGCTCCAAGGTCGGCTGTGCGGGACCAAGCTGACATTACTCAATCCATCGTTTCTAATTTCAAGGCGCCTTCAAGAAGTCAGTCGCTGTCGCTGCAGGGCGTTCAAGGTCATCAACGATATGTAGCCAAGGGAGGCGTTCGGCATCGTGTGCATGCACTTCGGGTGACAAGCTTTCCGCTTGGTCTATAACGCCCAGCGAAATGAATATTCGATTTGGCAGATAATCGTAAATCCCTGCCAGAGACGAACCACATTTGTTGCAAAAAGTTCTTTTAACGCCAGGATTTACGCTGACGCTTTTACCTTTGCTCGGCTTGAATGTAACCGCGTCCACATCAAATGCTGCGAAGGCGGCAACGGGTCCACCCGTCGCACGGCGGCAATCTTCGCAATGACAGTAGGCAACAGTTTGCGGCTTTGATGAGCTACGGAAGGTTATCGCGCCACAGTAGCATCTACCAGTGATCGTATCCGGGTAAGAGTTCACCATAACAACATCATCCCCCGCGTCACCTGACGTGTCAACTTGGGCTCGAAACAGCCGTTCGCCGCAAGGTGCACGAGTGTCCGCAATGGGCCGGAAGCGACGGCCGCCGCTGCCTGCCACGCCCGCGACCCGCCGCACGATCGCTTCGAGCCCGAACTCCCAAATGCCGCACCATGAGCGAATGGCTGATGTCGTCACTCGAACGAGGGGCATTTGCGCATGAACCGGGTCGATCGAGCAGCCTGCCATTGCCTATGCAGTTTCCGACACATCATCAGACGGAGACTGAAATGCTTCTGGAAGGCAAGACAATCATCATTACCGGCGCAAGCAGCGGCATCGGTGCCTCGGCTGCAAAGCTCTTCGCGGCGGAGGGCGCAAGTCTTGTCCTCGGTGCGCGCCGAGCTGATCTGCTTGAGAGAACCATCGACGAAATTTCGGCTGACGGTGGCGAGGCCGATTTCATCGCCGGAGACGTTGAAGAAAATGGGTATGCAGAAGCACTGGTGAAACGCGCGGAAGAGCGCTTCCGTGGTCTTGATGGCGCCTTCAACAACGCAGGCACCACAGGGGACATTGGGCCAATCCCCGACATGGAGGAGAGCAACTGGCACAAGGTGATGTCAGTGAACCTCAACAGCGGATTCTATGCGGCAAAGCACCAGATACCGGCGATGCGCAAACGCGGCGGCGGCTCGATTGTCTTCACGTCCTCTTTTGTGGGGCACACGATCGGGCTGCCCGGCATGGGCGCCTATGCTGCGGCAAAGGCGGGCCTGATCGGCATGACGCAGGTTCTGGCGGCGGAACATGGACCCGAGAACATCCGCGTGAACGCGCTCCTGCCTGGAGGCACCATGACGCCGATGGCTGGTGAGGATGCCGGTTATCATGAGATCGTGCGGGGTTTCCACGCGCTGAAGCGAATGGCGGATCCATCAGAGATCGCGCGGGCCGCTCTCTTCCTTCTGTCTGATCATGCGTCTTTCGTGACTGGGACCGCAATGATCGCGGATGGCGGAAACTCGATCAACAAGCTCTAAGGCGCGCGAAGCGGACTACGGCCAGTCAAGTGCCCGCGTCCGCTTCGTCCGCGAGCGGACTTCCGCCCGTTGTAAATGCTGCGCCGAGGTCCGAACGGCCGCTTCGGTGAAGCCGCACAGCAGCGTCCAGCAGGGTCGCGAGTGTCCGGAAAGGGCCGATTTCTGCCCCAACGCATCAGTGTTGGTTCCACTACGGTAAGACACTTGCTGAATGCATCTCTTTGCATCAGGTGTCTCGAATTGCCTGTATCTGACGCCTGAGTACCGAGCAGAATCAAGCGCAGAGGTCACTTGTCGATAAGGCATCCTTGGATGACCAATCCGGCCTGACACAACTTGCCTCAAGTTTGACGGGCGTGGTGAGGTCCAGCTCTCGCCAGTCATCGGGGTGGCCTTGCAAGTGTGATGGCGACAGCCCGGACATATGGTCCCGACACGCCAGCCCGCTGCTCGTTGCCGCAGTCTACTTCCACCGCGGTTGACGTAGCTCTGGCGAAAACCTGCCAAAGCCTTGGCGGCAAACTGCTACGAAACCCCCTTCGCAGGACAGTTCATTATCAACGTCGGTCGACGGCAGGCGGTATCGTCCGGGCATCTCGAAGAGGAGTCGAGTGTAAATCGGGCAGCTTGCCCGGAACGGGAGGACGATCATGATTCAATCTGTAAGCCGCAGGACGTTTGGCCTGCTTGGAATCGCTGTTGCCGTGACCATCGGCTTTAGCACACCAGCTTTGGCGCAAACCCAGCTGTCGATCGCCACCGGCGGTACGGGCGGCGTCTACTATCCCATGGGCGGTGGGCTAGCCGAAATCATCAACACTCACATCGACGGCTATTCCGCCACCGCCGAAGTCACCGGCGCCTCTGTCGAGAACATGGGGCTCATCGCCACCGGCGACGCGGATCTGGCCATCGGTCTGGCTGACACTGTTGCGCAGGCTTACGCCGGCACCGGCCGTTTTGAAGGTCAGCAGCTGCCGATGATCCGTGGCTTGGCGTCGCTTTACGCCAACATCGTCCATATCGTGGCGCTGGAAAGCTCGGGCATCACCTCGCTTGAAGATCTGAAGGGCAAGCGTGTTTCCATCGGCGCACCGGGCTCGGGCACCGAAGTCAACACCAACGCGATCCTCGCAGCCAATGGCATCAGCTACGATGACATCGACGAGCAGCGCCTGAACTTCAATGAAACCGCCGACGCATTGTCGAACGGGGACATCGACGCGGGCTTCTGGTCCGTGGGCGCGCCAACCTCGGCCATCCTCAACCTCGCGACCACGCAGGACATCGTGGTCATCGCGCTGACCGAGGCCGAGCTGAAGGCGGCCATGGACGCGGACAGCACCTTCGCCCTGACCACACTTCCGGGCGGCAGCTACAACGGCGTGGACGAAGATATCTCCGTGCTGGGCATCCCCAACGTTCTGACCGTCTCGTCCAAGATGTCGGATGACATGGCCTATGCGGTCACCAAGGCGCTGTTCGAAAACATCGCCGAACTGCAGGCCGTCCACCCGGCAGCGCGCGAAACCACCGTCGACTTTGCCATGTCGGCCTCGCCCGTGCCGCTGCATCCGGGTGCGATCCGCTACTATGAAGAGGTCGGCGCCAACATCCCGGAAAAACTGCGTCCATGATCAGGCGCCTTTGGAAAGGGGGAGTCCCGGTACTCCCTCTTTCCTTTCTCGTGTTTCTGCCGGTCTCGGCAGGGGCGGATGTCCTGGCGGCCACAACGCTTGAAGACGACATCGAAATTGCCCGCCTGGACGTTCCCGAAGGGACCGGGTGGTGCGTGCTCTGGAACCATTCGGTCAAGGGCTTCCCCGTGTCTGACTGCTACGAGAACCAAGCAGGCCATATGGTATTGGTTCACTCTCACCTTCCCGATTTTGCGGCCGGTCTGGACCATATTCCCGGACGCGGGCGCCAGGTGTCGGACGGAGAGGGCGGCTACTTCATTCTCGACATCAATGAACCGGTTCCGGGCGATGCTTATGTTCTGCGTCCTGGTGCCGGCCCCGTAAACCACCGCTTGCAGGTCGGAGACCAGATCGTCTCCCTGTCTGCGGTTGCCCCGCACCAACGGGTGCGCATCGCTCTGAAAAGGAATGAGGACGATGACGACGACCACTGAAGATCTCCAAGCCCCGCTGGAGCAGCCAAGAATGGTTGTGCGCGCCATCACCGTGATCGGCATCGCGCTGTCGCTCTTCCAGCTATACACGGCTGGGGTGCAGCCCCTGGGGCTGTTTTTCCAAAGACCCATTCATCTGGGCTTTGTGCTGGTTCTGTGTTTCCTGATCTATCCGGCCTTCGGACGCCACCGTGCGCGCGGGCCCCTTGGGTGGCTCGTCGACGCCGTGCTTATCGTGATGAGCATCGGTGCGGGCGCCTGGGTGCCGCTGAATATCGACATAATCGCCAACCAGGTCTTCCCCCGCCAGATCGACATCGTGATGGGCGTCGCGACGATCGTCGTCGTGCTCGAAGCGGCGCGGCGTACGGTTGGCCTGGGCATGACCGTGATCGGGGCTTTCTTCTTGGTCTATGCCTTTGCGGGCAACCGCGGAGAGCTGCCGTTCCTGTCCGACTGGATGCCCGGCATCCTCAATCACCGCGGCTATTCGCTGGACCGGGTGGCCAGCCAGATGACCCTCGGGGCCGAAGGGATCTTTGGTATCCCCCTGGGCGTGGCGGCGACCTTCGTCTTCATCTTTGTGCTCTTCGGGGCGTTTCTCGAAGTCACCGGTGCGGGCAAGTTCTTTATTGACCTGGCCTATGCGGCGGCGGGCAAGCAGCGCGGCGGCCCGGCCAAGGCGGCCGTGATCGCCAGTGCTGGCATGGGGTCCATCTCGGGTTCGGCCATTGCCAACGTGGTGACCACCGGGGCCTTCACGATCCCGCTGATGAAGAAACTCGGCTATCGTCCGGCACAGGCGGGCGGGATCGAAGCCGCGGCCTCCACCGGCGGGCAGATCATGCCGCCGCTGATGGGCGCCGGCGCCTTCCTGATGAGCGAGTTCACCCGCGTTCCCTATGTCGACATCGTGCTGATCTCGATCTTCCCGGCGGTGCTTTACTTTGGCTCGGTCTACCTGCTGGTCCATATTGCGGCCGTGAAGCAGGGCATGACGGGCCTTGCCGCCCAAGACCTGCCCAACACGCGCAAGGTTCTGGCCGAAGGCTGGCACTTCCTCTTGCCGCTTGTTGCCTTGGTCGCCCTGCTGGTCGCGGGCTATTCGCCGATGCGGGTGGGCTTCTATGCTATCCTGGCCATCATCGCGGCGGCTTCGGCCCGGGCGCTTTGGACCTTTGCGACCTCCGGTCCCACGGCTGCGGGATTTGTCGACCTCTGCAAGCGCGGCATCGCCCTGACGCTTGAGGCGCTGGATCTTGGCGCGCGCAATGCGGTTGCGGTTTCGGTGGCCTGTACGGTGGCCGGGATCGTCGTGGGCGTTGTTGGACTGACGGGCCTCGGTCTGAAGTTCTCGGCCATGATGATCGCTTTCTCCGGCGGCAACATCGTTCTGGCGCTGATCCTCGTCCTGCTGGCGAGCCTCGTGCTGGGCATGGGTCTGCCGGTGACAGCGGCCTATATCGTGCTGATCATCCTGGTCGGCCCGGCCCTTACCGAGCAGTTCGGCATCCCGCTTTTGATCGCACATCTGGTCGTGTTCTGGTATTCTCAGGACAGTAACGTGACACCGCCCGTGGCGCTTGCCGGCTTTGCCGGGGCCGCGATTGCGGGATCGAAACCGATGGAGACCAGCGTTCAGGCATGGAAGTACGCCAAGGGCCTTTATCTGATCCCGCTCTTCATGGTGTTCAACGAAGAGATCATCCTGGGTGGTCCGCTGCCACTGGTCTTTTGGGCTGGCGCCGTAGCGATCATGGGCCTGGTAGCCTTTGCCGCGGTGCTCGAAGGGTTCCTGTTCCGGCCCTTGCCGATCTGGGCGCGGGTTCTGCTGCTGCCTGCCGTGGTCGCGCTTTTCTGGCCGAACCTCATGATCGAGGCGGTGGGCTTTGCGGTGGTCGCTGTCTTGCTTGGGATGAACTGGCTGCAGGCCCGTCGCGAGAAAGACCTGCCGGGCGGTCCCCCTTGGGCGCAGAACACTCTGAACGGTTGACGTCATGACATTGGTCCGGTCGCTACTGTTCGCGGGATTTGTGGGCCTGCTGGTCTGGGGTGTGGCGCAGAACCTCGCCCTGGGCTCGGCCCGGACGCAGCTGGACCAGACGTTGCTTCTGACCGAACGCGCCGTCGAGGCCGAGGTGGAGCGGCTGCGCTCGCTCCCCTTGGTGGCATCCGAAGACGTGCGGGTGCGCCGGGCCCTGGCCGGGACCGGCGCGCTACAGGACGCCAACACCTATCTTGAGACGGTCGCACTCCATGCCCAGGCGGGCGATCTCTTTCTGATCAATGCCGGGGGCGACACGATCGCGGCCTCGAACTGGAACCGGCCCGGCAGCTTTGTCGGGCAGAACTATGCCTTCCGCCCGTATTTCCAGCAGGCGATGGAGAATGGCCAGGGCCAGTTCTACGGCATCGGCGTGACAACCGGCGTGCCGGGCTATTTCCTGGCGACGCGGATCGACGTCGACGGCGCGGCGGGTGTGATTGTCGTCAAGCTGGACCTGCGCCCGCTGCAGGACATCTGGCGCACCGCCGGGGCGAATGTGGCCTTGGCCGACGAACATGGGGTCGTCTTCCTGACCGCCCGGCCCGACTGGGAATACCGCGCGCTCACCCGGCTTTCCCCCGATGTTCTGGCCGAACTGTCCGCTACCCGCGCCTATGAGGGGGCGGCGCTGGCCACGACCGAACCGCTTCTTGCGCAGCTGCCCCGGCAAAGCGATGCCGTCGGTGAGGGCTGGATCGGGCGCATTGCCACCATGCCCTCCACCGGCTGGCAGGTGATCGCCGCGCGCGCCACCTCGGGCCTGCGGCTTTTGTCCCTTGGCGCGGGGGGGCTGGCCGCGATTTTGACGCTGGCGATGATGGCCACCTACAAGGCGTGGGATCAGCGCCGGCAGATCATCGCGCTGCGCCTCTCGCAATCCGAAAAGCTGGAATCCATGGTCCTCGCCCGAACCGCCGATCTGGCGCGCGAGGTCGAGGCGCGCACCCAGGTCGAGGTGGATCTGCGCGCGACACAGGAAGCCCTGGTGCATACCGAAAAGATGGCCGCGCTTGGCCGCATGTCCGCCGCCATCGTGCATGAGATCAGCCAGCCTCTGGCGGCAATGGAGGCGACCCTTTCGGCTGCCGAACTGGGGCTCGACAAGAGCGACACCGTCACGACCAATCGGCTGGCCAAGGCGCGCGGGCTGATACGGCGGATGCAGCGGACGACAAAGCACCTGAGAAGTTTTGCCCGCAAGGATGTGGCCGAGCGGTCTCTGGTCGATCTGGGCGCCCCCGTCGCCTCGGCGCTGGAACTGGTCGCCCCCCGGGCGCGCGACATCGGGGTGGTGCCGGTCTTTCACACCCCGGATGGCAAGGTCGAGGTCATGGCCGGCGCCGTTCGCATCGAACAGGTCGTGGCCAACCTGCTGCTCAATGCGCTGGATGCAGTGGCCGATGTGCCGGACGCGACGATCACCGTCACGCTGACGGCTGAGGACGGTCAGGCGTGGCTCTGCGTTGAAGACACCGGCAGGGGCATCGCCGAAACGGACCTGCCCAATGTGGCGGAGCCGTTCTTTTCCACCAAGCTGAGCGGCGAAAGCCTTGGCCTCGGCCTCGCCATCTGCAAGGCGATCCTGTCGGATTTCCACGGCAGCCTCGCCATACGTTCTGCCCCTGGCCACGGCACCAAAGTCACCGTCAGCTTACCTCTGGCGAGCGTCCAAGGGGCCCAGGCGGCATGAGTGCCCGGATTTTCATTGTCGATGACGACGACGATCACCTTTCGGCGCTGGCCGATCTGATCGTGGCCTCAGGCTATGTGGCGCAGACCTATGATGATGCGAGAGTGGCCCTGTCGGCGATGACCGATCCGCCGGATCTGGTCATCAGCGACCTGAGCATGCCCGGCATGGATGGCATCGCGTTTCTCAAAGAACTGCAGAGCCGCCGGCATACCGTGCCGGTCGTGCTGCTGACCGGCCACGGCGATGTCGGGCATGCGGTCGACGCCATCCGGTCCGGCGCAGAGGATTTTCTGGAGAAACCCTACGATTCCGCGCATCTTCTGGCTGTCGTCCGCCGCACCCTCGACGCCCAGGCCGCCCGCAAAGAGGTCGCGCGCCTGCAACAGGTTCTGGCCGAGCGCGCCGATGACAGCATTCTTGGCCGGTCCCGCGCCATGCAGCAGTTCCGCAAGCGGATTTCAGTGCTGGCCTCGGTGGATCTCGACGTGCTCATCACGGGCGAGACTGGCACGGGCAAGGAACTGGCCGCCCGCGCCATTCATGCCGCGAGCACCCGGTCGGATGGTCCCTTCGTGGCGCTCAATTGTGCGGCGCTGCCTGAACTCATGGCCGAAACGATCCTCTTCGGTCATGGGGCCGGCGTGCTGGCGCATGACGCCGAAGGCCGCGCCGGCAAGCTTGAGGCAGCGCATGGTGGCACGCTGATGCTGGACGAGGTTGAAACCATGCCTATGGCCATTCAGGCCAAGCTGTTGCGCGTGCTGCAGGAACGCAGCTTTGAGAGGATGGGCGATACCAAGGTGCGGCCGCTCGATGTCCGGGTGATTGCCACGACGAAGACCAACCTCCGGCTGCTCGACACCTTCCGCCCGGATCTCTACTTCCGCCTCGCAGGGGCGGAACTGACGACCCCCACCCTGCATGAGGCAGGCGAGGATATCCCCCTGATCTTCGCCCATTTCGCGCAGCTCGCCGCCCGCCGCTATGGCCGCGACGACCCGAGCCTGCCTTGGGCGCTGTCCCAGAAGCTCAAGCGCCAGGCCTGGACCGGCAATGTCCGCGAGCTGAAATCGAGCGCCGAGGCCTATGCCCTCGGGCTGGTCGAATTCGAGAGCACGCGAGCGCCGACTTCGGTCGCGATGACACTTGCGGATCGCGTTGCCGAATTCGAAGCCCGCGAGATTTCGGCCGTTCTTGAGGCCCATGCCGGCAATACCCTGAGGGCCGCAAAGTCGCTCGGACTTCCGCGGCGCACTTTGAATGACAAGATGCGACGATATGCGATTTCGTCGGATGGCGAGCGCAAACCAGATAAATCCGAATAAGATTTTGAGTGCCGTTTGCAGTCTACACGCGTTCAGTCGGTTCCATGGGCACAACACCCCGAAAGGGTGGCGATCTTGCGATCCTCACGCGCTACAGATGCTTCAGATGAAAAATCCACGATGCCACTTGTAGGCCCGCAGTGCCAGTGGATAAGCGCGTGACAGGGCAGCTCCCTATATGCAGCTTCAGCCGTAACCCGCGTTGTCCCCCTCTGCCTTCCTTCATCCTCGAAAAATGCTGCGCGATGGACGAATGGCCGGTCTGGTGAAGCCGCACCGAGGCGATCGGCCGAGGACTGAACGGCAGCAGTGGGCCGGGAGCCGACAAGCCCCCCATAGCCACAGCACTACTTGAAGGGGTGTCTTGACCCCCCAAAAATGATGTCATAGGTAATGGGCACTCGGCGCGGGCGTTGTGTAATGGTAAGACCTCAGCCTTCCAAGCTGATGATACGGGTTCGATTCCCGTCGCCCGCTCCAATAAATCTCTTGGACATCGCCCGCCGCCTCCGATGGTCGACCAACCGCATGATCCGCCCCGATGCCCGTTGCGCGCCTCACGCCGCGCGCCGGGACTCAGTCGTCACCCACCCGCCGTGCTTTCGACAATCAGCGCCCTTACCGCGTCGAGTTTTTCCGTCACCTGT
Source organism: Maritimibacter sp. REDSEA-S28_B5 (assembly GCA_001626765.1). GTDB lineage: Bacteria > Pseudomonadota > Alphaproteobacteria > Rhodobacterales > Rhodobacteraceae > Maritimibacter. The sequence goes on along the minus strand of LUOO01000019.1, from coordinate 10,401 downwards.
GGCGTCAGCACGAAGGGATAGAAGGTCTCGTGCCCCATCGCCGCGTTCGCGGCGTTGAGCGCGATCGAAAGCGTGACCCATTCCGCCACCAGATCCACCATCGGTTCGCGCACCATGTCGGCAAGCGCCGTGGGTCGCCCTGCCCCGCCAAGCGCAAAGGCGCGGGCGACCTCGAGCCCTGCGAGGATGTGGAACACGTGCGCCCATGTCTCGGCGAAGTCTTCCCACGGGTGGGACGCGGCATAGGCGGAGACATAGCTCTCTTCCCAGCCCTCGCGCGGGCCGTTGGCGTAATGGGCCGCGAGCGCCGCGCCATAGTCCGCGCGGTCGTCGCCAAAGACCGCGCGCAGAGCGTCGAGCCGCTCCGGGTGCGCCGTGGTCAGCCGGTCCTCATACCAATGGGCGATCTCGTGGCGCAGGTGCCCGGCAAGAGTGCGGTAGGGCTCGCCCATGGCGGCGCGCATCGCCTCGCGGGCCGCGTCGTCGGCCTCTTCTATGTTGAGGGTGATGATCCCGCCCGCGTGGCCAGTGAGCACCCGTTCGGGTCCATCATCCGCCTTGAATTCGAACCGGGGCATCGGTCCGCCCGCGTCGTCGTCCAGCGGCAGGCCGAGACTCGCGAGCATCCGGACGAGAAGTCGCTTCTCCGCCTCGATCCGCGCCCATTTCTCGCTGTTGCCCTCGACTGCCAGGTCGGGAATCACCGTGGTATGGCGACAGGACCGGCAATGACCGTCGTCATCATGGGCGACCCAGTTGCACTGGATCACGTCGCGGTTGGCACAGGGGTTCCCGCTCAGAGCCGAAAAGCCCTGCCCCGGCGAGAACACGAGTTCCGTGCCGCAGGCCAGACAGTCCGTGTTATGAAAAAAGATTTCCGACCCGCAGGTGGGACAATCGTAGCGGCGCATCCGGCACTCCTGCGTGATCCGGACAAGAAACCCGCGAGACGGCAGAAGGTTGCAGGCGGCGCGGTTATTTCAAAAGCGGGGGTCAGCCTCGGGCGAGCGCGCGGAAGGCATCGTCCACGAGGTCGCGCATGGGCCGCCCCTCGGTCTTCCAGATGATGAAGCATTGGTCGCAGGTCGCGACGGCGGCATGGGCACGTATGCGGCAGGCAAAGGGGTCGCCTCCAGCCTCCATCATCGCTTCCGCAAGCGCGGCGATCTGGGGCTGACGTTCGGCGCGCAGCTTTGCGGCAATCGCCGGGTGCCCTGCGAGGAACGCCATGCGCGCACGCATGTTGGCCGGATCCTGCTCGACAAACCTGACCGCCGGTTCGATGGCCGCACGTAGTCGCGCCCAGGACAGGGCCGGTCCTTGCGCGGTCCGGTAGGCTTCGGCGAACTCGGCCGTGGTGCCCAGAATGGCGGCGACCACCACGCCCTCTTTCGATCCGTAGTGGCGAAAGAAGGTGGCGCGCGACATGCCGACGCCGGCCGCGATGTCTTCCACCGTGAGGCTCTCGAAGTCCAGCGCGAGGATCCTGTCAAAGGCCGTGTTGGCCAGATCCATGAGCATCCGTGCCTTCGCCCGTTCCTTGGTGGCCAGTTCCATGCCCGTTCTCCCCCTTTGACCGACGCCGCATCGCGGCGGAGAGACTTTGACAGTCCGCGCGATATTTGATACGCAGTCTCAAAATTGATCCCTCGTATCACGGACATTCGCCCATGCAAAGCCCGCAGGCGACTCAGGAGCCCATTCCCTATTCCCCTGTGCGACAAGGCGTCGTCATCGCGACACTCGGTCTTGGCGGGCTTGGCGCGGCCTTTTCCCAGACCGTCATGGTGCCCATTCAGGGCCGCCTGCCCGACCTGCTTGACGCACCCGCCTCGCAGACGGCGTGGGTGATCACCGTCACCATGCTGGTTGCGGCGATCTTTACGCCGGTCTCGGGCAAGCTGGGCGACATGTTCGGCAAGCGCCGCATGGCCATGGTGATGATGAGCTTTCTCATCCTCGGCTCTCTCGTCTCCGCCACCGCCTCGGGGCTGGGCCAGATGATCGTCGGGCGGGGCCTTCAGGGCCTGTCGATGGGGGTCATTCCGCTCGGCATGTCGCTTCTGCGCGACGTGGTGGACCGGCGCTGGCTGGGCACCTCGATCGCCATCGTGTCAGCCACACTGGGCGTGGGGGCGGCCATCGGCCTGCCGCTGTCGGCAATCGTCACGGAACACCTCGACTGGCACATGCTCTTTGTCTTTTCCGCAGTGCTGGCGGCGGTGAACCTCGCCCTGATCTGGCTGGTGGTGCCTGCGGTGAACAAACGCAGCGCAGGGCGGCTCGACATCCCCGGCATCATCGGGCTGACGGTCGGACTCGTGGGGATCATGCTGTCGATCTCGCGCGGGAACGACTGGGGCTGGACCTCGGCCCCGACGCTTGCGGGCTTTGGCGTCGGCTTCGTCGCGCTTGGTATCTGGGCGTGGCATGAATTGCGCACCGTGAACCCGGTGGTAGACCTGCGCGTTTCAGCCCGGCCCGCGATCCTGATGACGAACCTGGCGAGCATCGCAATGGGGTTCGCGCTGTTTTCCTCGAACGTCGCCTTTCCGCAGTTCCTGCAATTGCCCGAAGCGGTCGGCGGCCTCGGCCTCGCGCTGCTGCCAGCGAGCCTGTCGCTCATGCCTGCCGGGATCGCGATGCTGGTCATGGCCCCGGTGGCGGGTCGGGTCGAACGCCGCGCCGGACCGCGCGTTCTGCTCATCACCGGCGCACTGATCATCGCGCTGGCCTATGGCCTCTGCCTTGTCACCGAGCTGACCTTCTGGATCGTGACGCTCATCAACATGGTGATCGGGATCGGGATCGGCTTGGGCTATGCGGCGATGCCCGCCCAGATCATGGCCTCGGTGCCGCAGACGGAAACCGCCGCCGCGAACGGGCTCAACGCCTTTATGCGCAGCTTCGGGACGACCTCGGCCGCCGCCGTGGTGGGGGCCATCCTGTCCTCGGCCACACCGATGACGGTGATCTCATCCTTCCACACGGTCTTTGTGCTAGGATTCGTCGCCTCGCTGGCCTGCGCCGCGCTCGCCATGGCGATCCCGCGCCGCCCGCGAGGCGAGGCGGAACCCCTGGCCGAGCCTGTCCCCGCCGAATAGGTTCGCGAGCAAGGCCCCGAACGCAGGTAAGCCGGACCCGAAGGCCCGGCTTTCCCGTAACAGACGATCACTCGTCAAGAAATTCGATCTACCTCAAAGGTAGTAGGTGTCCGAGAACACGTAACGGACGATGCCGTCACGGGTCAGGCCGCGTTCGGCCAGTTCTGCGTCGCTCAGCGACTCGAGCGCCGCGATGGCACCCTGACGCGAGCGCGCCTCGATGTAGGCGTTGCCGAAGTTCTTCAGCGCGGTCAGCACGCGGGCATAGACCGGGTGCGAAGCGGAGAGTTCGGTGTTGGTAGCGGTATAAGCCATTTTGGAAACCTCAGATGGTTTGTGTCTCTGTGTTTCCCCCCTTGGCAACCTAGATAGGACACCTAGGCTTACCCAACCACCGACAATGCCGAAATGCTGCCATGCAGCGAGTGCAGACCGCGTTACGAAAGGGTTACAGAAGGAAATGAACCGGTGGCGGGCGAACGTGCTGCGATGCAGCGTCAGGCCGCGTCCACCTTGGGCGTCGAAAGCGCAAGCCCGCCGATCTCGACGATGGCCGAAACGATCTCGTCCACCCCCTCGCCGTGGCGCAGCGCGGTAAAGACAAAGGGCTTGCCCGCCCGCATCCGCGTTGCGTCTCGGTCCATCACGTCGAGGTTCGCGCCGACATAGGGCGCAAGATCGCGCTTGTTGATGACGAGCAGGTCTGAGCGACAGATCGCGGGGCCACCCTTGCGCGGAATTTCCTCCCCCGCCGCCACGTCGATGACGTAGAGCGTGATGTCCGCCAGTTCCGGCGAAAACGTCGCCGACAGGTTGTCGCCGCCCGATTCGATGAGGATCAGGTCAAGCTCCGGGTGCCGGTCGTTCAGCTCCGCCACGGCGGCGAGGTTGATCGAGGCATCCTCGCGAATGGCCGTATGCGGGCAACCCCCGGTCTCGACCCCCATCACGCGGTCGTCGGGCAGGATCTGCATCCGCATGAGCGCCTCAGCGTCCTCCTGCGTGTAAATGTCGTTGGTGATCACCGCCATCGAACAACGGTCCTTGAGCGCGCGCGCAAGCTGGGCAGTCAGCGTCGTCTTGCCCGCGCCGACGGGCCCGCCGATGCCGACCCGCAGGGGTCCGTTGGTCATGAGCGGAAAATCCTCGAATACTGCGTTTCGTGTTTCATCGACGCGATGTCCGACAGAAACGTGGCGCTCGCAATATGCGAGAGGTTCCCGTCGCAGGCCTCGGTCGCCGTCTCGGCGCAGGTGGGGGCAAGGGCGCGGATGACCTGCTGCGCCTCGGTCTGCCCGATGGGGCCAAGGCGCTGCGCCGCGCTCACGAGGTTCGAGATGAAGGCCTGCAGGTAAAGCGTGAGCGTCATTTCGAGCGGCAGTTCTTCGATCGCCGCCGCCCGGCCCAGCGCCACGGGATAGGTGAGCCCGGCAAGCTCCCGGTCCCAGACATGGCCGACCACGTCGCAGAACGCCTTGCCCTGCGCCACCGTTTCGAGCAGCCGCTCGCGGCAGGGGGCAAAGGCGCGGGCCATGCCGTCGACTTCGGCCAAGGGCACCTGACCGTGATAGGCGGCGGCCACGAAATGTGCGTCGGCATGGGCGGACCCCAGCGTGAGCAGGTCGCAAAGCCAGGCCTGAAGGCTGGCCGCATCGGTGATCCAACCGGCGTGAAATGCGGCCTCCAGCCCATGCGAGTAGGTGAAGGCCCCCACCGGAAAGGCGGGCGACAGCCATTGATTGAGCGTCAGGGCGGCATCAGTGCGCATGATCTTTTCCCTCATGGGCATGGCCATGAGGGTGATCATGTCCATGCGGATCATCGTGGCTGCGCGCGGCCCCCTGTCCCTCGGGACCATGCGCATGATCATGAGCATGACCCATTGTCCGACCGTGTCCATAGGCCCCCCCCTCGGGGGTGAAGGGCGCGACCGTTTCGCGCAAGCTCGCGCCAAGCCGGGTGAGCATGTCTGCCAAAACATGATCACGTTTGATTAAAATTCGGGCGTTCTGTGAATCGATCTGCGCGGGCGTGTGGCGGTTCCCGATATGCCAGGCGAGTCGCAGCAAGTCTGGGCCTGTGACCTCGATCAACGCCTCGTCGGCAGGGACCACTCCCACGCGCCGCCCGTCCGTCAGGACAAAGGCATCGTGGACACCGACACTTGTTACCTTGGGCAGATCGACGAGAAACCGTTCTCCCGCTGTGGTCGTGAGCACCTTGCGCCTCAGAAATCGCTCGTCATAGGTCAGCACCACCTCGAGATCCGGGTGATGGACATGGGCAACGGCGGTCGCCGTGGGCAGCGTGGTCATGGCGTGATCTCCGTGGTCTCGGTGGTCAGCGGGCAATGCGCCCAGCCAAGCGTCAGGGTGCGGTCGCCAAGCGACACGGTCAATGCCTGCCCCACATCTGGCCGGATGCCGAAGAGCGCGGAGAAGGCGGTGAAGTCCCGATGGCAGTGCCGGTCGGGCGCAGGATCATCGACCGCGCATCCCCGTGATGCCGGTGACAAAGGCAGGCTGGCCCGACACGTGGTTCACCGTCTGGATCGCCATGCCCAGCGCCGGGAAATAGATGAACCGCTGCTCGAAGCTGATGGTGTCGCCCGCGAAGGTCGCGGTGATCCCCATCATTTCATAGTCACAACCCGACAGGGACCGCACCTTGGGCGTCTCGAACAGATAGGTCACGTCGAAACGGTTCGTGTAACGGTCCGTGGTCAGCCCGTTCGAATTGCTCCCCGTCTCGATCAGCACCGCCCGCGCCCGCGTGTTGGGGGTGAGCGTCGGCTTGCGCCCCTGAAGCCGCCATGTCGTCTCCCACCGGCTGTTGAAGTCGAGCGGCATCATTGCGGGGTCATCGGGCACCGCCGTCAGCGACCCGGTCTCGCTCACCGGGAACGGCCCGTCGCGGCGGATCGTGCGGTCGGTCACGACCGGGATATTCGCGCCGACCCCGCCGTCGAGCGGTGCGCGGTAGGAAAAGCTGTATTGCAGCCCGCCCCCGGCGCGCGTCACCACCGTTGCGCCGATGCGCTGCTGGGAAACGACGATCCCGCGCTCGAGGTTCGCCACGGTAAGACATTGCGCGGCGCCACTTCCCGGCACGAGAGCTAGGAGGGCCGCTAGACCAGCCACGACGCGACCTGCGCAGGTGTTCGGCCATCCCGACATCTTCGCGCCCGAACGCCTCATCCGGCCGGTCGCATCGAGGTGATGCCATAGCGCGTGCCGCGACCCGTGGCGTTATCGACGTATTGGGTCCGCAGGCCGAAGCCCAGATCGGGGAAATAGGCATAGCGGTTGGTGAAATCCTCGCCATTGCCCACATGGCGCGCGGTCACGCCGACCACTGTATAGGTGCAGCCCGCGAGGTTCGCCTGACGCGGTGCCTCGAACTGGTATGTGACCTTGTAGCGTTTTGTGTCCTTGAAGTCGCCCGACTGGTCGTTGCCCTTGGAGCGCACGGTGAGCCCGACGTTCCACGTCCTGCCCGCCGCGGGCTTTGGCGGGTTGCCCTGCCAGGTCCAGGTCGAGGCGCCGTGAAACCAGATCCCGATCACGCCTTCGGGCACGTCGGACACATGACCCTGCACCGGATAGATGCCCATTGTGGCGACCTGTTTGTTGGTCTTGCCGCGCTTGCCCGCCTCGTAGTCGATCTGGATATGCTTGCCCGCCTGCACGGCGGTGCCCTGCCCCGCCGCCTCGCGGGTAAAGATCACACCCCGCGCGATGTCGCCCGGCTGGACGCATTGCGCCTGCACCGTGGCGGCGGCGAGAGAGAGAACGATGGACGCGAGAACGGTTTTCAAATCGGTATTTCCCCTGAAGAACGCGCCAGCCACGCCGCCTCTCCGGCCCGCCTGCCGCTTGCAAGAATACCTTAGCCTACTGCCAGTCGGGGCGGCTCGCCTAGTCCCCAGATGCGGTCTGTCTCAGAACAGAAAATACCGCTGCGCCATGGGCAATTCGGTCGCCGGTTCGCAGGTCAGAAGCTCGCCGTTCGCGCGCACCTCGTAGGTCTCGGGGTGCACCTCGATCTCGGGCAAAGTGTCGTTCAATTTCAGATCCCGCTTGCCGATGCCGCGCGTGTTGGTCACCGGCACGCATTCCTTGGCGAGCCCGAGGTATTTCCCGATGGACGAATTATGCGCGGCGCCGCTCACGAAGAGCACGGCGGAGTTTTCCACCGCCCGTCCCATCGACCCGAACATGGGCCGGGAATAGACCGGCTGCGGCGTCGGGATCGACGCATTGGGATCGCCCATCTGAGCCATGACGATCATCCCGCCGATGAGCGACATCTCGGGTTTCACGCCGAAGAACGCCGGGTCCCACAGCACGAGGTCGGCGCGCTTGCCGACTTCGATGGAGCCGATTTCGTGGCTCATGCCATGTGCGATGGCCGGGTTGATCGTGTATTTCGCGATGTAGCGGCGGACGCGGAAGTTGTCGTTGTCGCCGGTCTCCTCGGCGAGTTTCCCGCGCTGTTTCTTCATCTTGTCGGCGGTCTGCCAGGTCCGGATGATGACCTCGCCCACACGGCCCATGGCCTGACTGTCCGACGCGATGATCGAAAACGCGCCCATATCGTGCAGGATGTCTTCGGCCGCGATGGTTTCGCGCCGGATGCGGCTTTCGGCAAAGGCCACGTCCTCGGGGATCGACTTGTCCAAGTGGTGACAGACCATGAGCATGTCGAGGTGTTCCTCGAGCGTGTTCACAGTGAAGGGCCGCGTCGGGTTGGTCGAGGACGGCAGGACAAATTCTTCGCCGCAGACCTTGATGATGTCGGGCGCATGGCCGCCACCGGCCCCCTCGGTGTGAAAGGCGTGGATCGTCCGGCCTTTCATCGCGGCGACGGTATTCTCGACAAAACCCGATTCATTGAGCGTGTCGGTATGGATCATCACCTGCACGTCGAAATCGTCGGCCACGCTCAGGCAGGTGTCGATGGCGGCGGGGGTCGTGCCCCAATCCTCGTGCAGCTTGAGGCAACAGGCCCCGGCCATGACCTGCTCTTCCAGCGCGGCGGGGAGCGACGCGTTCCCCTTGCCGGCAAGCCCGATGTTCATCGGCACGCCATCGAGCGCCATGAGCATCCGCCCGATGTTCCACGGCCCCGGCGTGCATGTCGTGGCAAGCGTGCCATGCGCAGGCCCGGTGCCGCCGCCCAGCATCGTGGTCAGGCCCGAGTGCAGCGCATCCTCGATCTGCTGCGGCGCGATGAAGTGGATGTGGCTGTCCATCCCGCCCGCCGTCAGGATCTTGCCCTCGCCCGCGATCACCTCGGTCCCCGGACCGACGATGACATTCACGCCCGACTGCGTGTCGGGGTTGCCCGCCTTGCCGATGGTCGCGATACGCCCGTTCACGATGCCCACGTCGGCCTTGTAAATGCCCGTGTGATCCACGATCAGCGCGTTGGTGATGACGAGGTCGACGGCCCCGCCCGCCCGCGTGACCTGGCTCTGGCCCATGCCGTCACGGATCACCTTGCCGCCGCCGAACTTGACCTGGTCGCCATAGCCGCCCTCGGCCGTCAGGTCGCGCTCGACCTCGATGATCAGGTCGGTATCGGCGAGCCGCACCTTGTCACCCGTGGTCGGGCCGAACATCGCGGCATAGTCGGAGCGTTTGATCTTTGCGGGCATGGGTAGCGTCCTCGCCTTGTTCGGTTGTCCTGGCCCCGGATCAGGTCCCGGGGCTTGTCTCTTTGCCCTAGGGCAGCTTCGGCCCGCGTTTGACGAGCCGCTTGGCGTTGGCACGGGTGGTGTTGCGGATCGGTCTCATCGCGGCCTTTGCCACGTCGCCGCCGGTCGCCGCGGCGATGCCAGCGTCCATCGCGGCGCGCTGAAAGGCGGCGGCCTTTTCGCGCACCATGCGGGTGTTCTCGAACGGCGTGACGGACCACAGCCCGGCCATGCCCCAGAGCCGCATCGCGACGATCATGTTGGCCTCGGCCATGATCAATCCGGCCTGCATGGTATTCGCCCAATGTTCCATGGGCGTGAGAAAAGGTTTCATTCGTTGAAGACTCCTGCGGCGCGATGCCAGTCGGAAAGGGAGGTATCCGGGTAGCCGTCAAAGACGCTGTCCTGCGCCCTGATGTCCGCCTGCACCCAGTCGGGCTTCTCGCCCATGAATATATGTGTGGTGCTGGCAGGGGTTGTAAGGTCCGACCGGATCACGCCCGCGACTGGATGCACGAGATCGGGCCAGCGTTCGTCGAAAAGCCAGAGCTGGGTGCCGCAGGTCTTGCAGAAATATCGCTCGGCGCCCGAATGCCCGCCTTCGGAAAGTCTGGCGTGGAAGATCTCGAGCCCCTCCCAATTGTCGCAGGTGAGCGTGTCGGCAATTGCCCCGATGTTCACCGAATAACCACCACCGCCCGCCGAGACCCGGCAGATCGTGCAATAGCACCGCTGGTAGGGCACGGGCGTCGAGCTTTGCACGGTAAAGGTCACCGCGCCGCACTGGCAGCCGCCTTCGAGCGTTACGGGCATGGCGCAGACCTCACCACAGCAGCCCCCGCCGACAAGTCGAGGCCCCGGATCACGTCCGTGGCATGGGGGGCGAACGTCCGGATCACAGCGGCCCCATGACCTTCTGGTTGAAGCCATAGACCACGCGCGCTCCGCCAAGGGGCACGAGGTTCACCTCGCGCGACTGCCCCGGTTCGAAGCGCACCGCCGTGCCGGGCGCGATGTCGAGCCGCATGCCGCGCGCGGCGTCCCGGTCGAAGTCGAGCGCCGGGTTCGTCTCGTGGAAATGATAATGCGAGCCGACCTGAACCGGGCGGTCGCCGGTGTTTGCGACCATGATCGTCACGACCTCGGCCCCCTCGTTCAGCGTCAGCTCTCCGGGGGCCGCCATCACTTCGCCCGGGATCATTTCTTGCGCTCCCGGTTTTCCGCCATCGCCCGCACCACGGCGACCGAGGACAGCGCGACGCCGATCACCGCGGCCATGGCAGCGATCCAGAAGCCATCCGCCTCATGCAGATGCGGGGTGTCGAGCGGATGCGCCATCGCGGGCGCGGACATGAACATCAGGGCAATGAAACCACGCATGTGAACCTCCTAACGAATTGGGCCTATCGGATCGGATTGTGGACGGTGACGAGCTTGGTCCCGTCTGGGAATGTCGCCTCGACCTGGACCTCGTGGATCATCTCGGGAACGCCCTCCATGCACTGATCGCGGGTGATGACCTTGGCGCCCGCCTGCATCATCTCGGACACCGAGCGCCCGTCGCGCGCGCCCTCGACGACGAAGTCGGTGATCAGGGCG
>LUOO01000018.1 GCA_001626765.1 Maritimibacter sp. REDSEA-S28_B5 | reverse complement strand
TCTCGGGGGTCCTCAGAGGCACCGAATTCGGGCCGGGCGGCGCGGTTAGCCAGCATCAATATGGCACCGTCAGCGGAATTTTCCAGATTGGCGGCACGGGTCTCGACCTTGCCGAATATTATGGCCTGTCGACACCGGTCGAGCATCCGAAGATCGATCTGTGGGAAATGCAGCTGTCCGCGGGGGCGGTCTGCACCACCCTTCTCTATGCCGCGCAATCCTATATCGACCGGCGCGGGATGCCGACAGAGGACACGCTGGCCGAACATGACTTCATCGGCCCGGATGCCGAGAACGCCCGTGCGCCCGGCCTGCGCTGGATCGCCGAGAACATCCCGCGCGAGCGGGTGGTATTCCGCGCGAGCGAGGACCGTTCGATGCACCATGCGCTGCGCTCGGGCATGGGTCTGGGCTTCTCGCCGGTGGATCAGGTCGATCCGGATTTCGTGCAGATCCTGCCGCCGCGCCCGGAATGGCAAGCCCACCTCTGGCTCGTCACCCATGTGGACCTGCACCGCACGGCCAAGGTGCAGGCGCTCACCAAACATCTGAAAGAGAACCTCAAGTGCAGCTGAGCCAAGGACTCGGCGCGCGTCTGTCAGGCGGAATCGGTGGGCGTGAGGCCGTGCTGGGCCACGCAGCGATGCTCGTCTTCTGCTCGATGGTGGCGGGCAGCTTCACCTTCGGCGCGCTGACCGCGAACCTCGTCCATCCGGTCGCCTTTCAGGCGATGCGCTTTGCCTTTGCCGCCGCCGTCGTCGGGCTGCTGGGTCTTGCGACTGGACAGATCCGGCTCTCGGACGCCCGCGCGCCCTGGCGCTGGCTGATCCTCGGCGGAACCTTCTCCACCTATTTCGTCCTGATGTTCGAGGGGTTGAAGACCGCGCCGCCGGTATCGGCCAGCGCGGTGATGACGCTCATGCCGATCATGACCGCGATCTTTTCGTGGATCCTCCTCAGACAGGTCACGACCCGGCGCATCGCGCTGGCGCTGGGGATCGGGGCCTTGGGGGCGCTCTGGGTGATCTTTCGTGGCGACTTCAACCGGCTTCTGGCCTTGGACGTGGGCCGGGGCGAGGCAATCTATTTCTTTGGCTGCGTCGCTCACGCGCTTTACGTGCCGCTCGTGCGTTGGCTGTCGCGGGGCGAAAGTGCGGTGTCCTCGTCGTTTTGGGTGCTCTGCGCCGGGACGCTGGTGCTCACCGTCTACGGCTGGCGGCCCATCATGGCGACGGACTACGCGAGTCTGCCGCCGATCGTCTGGATCGCGCTGGGCTATCTGTCGATTGGGGCCATGGCAGTGACCTTTGTCTGCCTCAACTTCGCAAGCGTGCGGCTCGTAGGGGCCAAGGTCATGGCCTATACCTATCTCACCCCCGGCTGGGTCATCTTGTGGGAACTGGCCTTCGACCACGGACTGCCCGATCCGCATGTGCTTGCGGGTCTGGCCCTGACTGCGGTGGCCATCGTGCTTCTCCTGAAGCACGAAGCCTGACACCGACACGGTCCTAGCAGTAACGCTCGATCCCGACGATCTGCGCCTCGGAGTAGCGGTCACCTTCTGCCCAGCCCACGGGCATGATCCGGTCAAGCTCTTCCCAGTCGGACTTCGAGAAGATGATCTCGTCCGCGTCCGCCCATCCCAGAAGGTGATCGGCAGAGCGTGTGCCGGGGATCGGGATATTCCCGTGACTTTTTTGCAGCGTCCACGCGATGGCCACGGCCGCTGTGGACCAGCCGCGCGTTTCCGCGAAATCGCGTAGCGCCTGCACATGGCGCATGTTCGCGGCAAAGGCCTGTGGCTGGAACCGGGGATTGTTCTTGCGGAAATCCACGTCGCGGAAGGTCGACGGATCGAGGTCCGTGTCACCCAATATACCGCGTCCTAGTGGGGAAAACGGGACGAAGGCGGTGCCAAGTTCTTCGCAGGTCTGGATGAGGCCAAGTTCGGGCTGGCGGGTCCAGAGCGAATATTCGTTCTGCACCGCGTCCACGTGTCCGACCGAGGCGGCACGGCGCAGGGTTGCAGGTGCAATTTCGGAAAACCCGATGGCGCCGATCAGACCTTCCTCTTTGAATTTGAGCAGTGTTTCCGTGACCTCTTCTACCGGCCGGGAAAACTCGCGACGGTGGACATAATATAGTTCGACGTGATCGACACCCAGCCGGGTCAGCGAGGCTTCGAGTTTCTCGCGCAGATAGGGTTCGGAATTATCCGTCGTGCCGCGCGGTGCGCCTGCAACGATGCCGCCCTTGGTGGCGATCTGGAACCGGTGGCCGCGGTCGGTCTGATAGGCGCCGATCCATTCCTCCGACAACCCCTGACCATAGAGGTCCGACGTGTCCAGGAAGGTGATACCGGAATCGCGCGCCGCATCGAGCGTGGCGAAGGCCTCGTCCTGGTCCGTCTTGCCGTAGAAGCCTGCGAAAGACATGCAGCCCAATGCGATGGCCGACACGCGCGGCCCGTTCTTGCCGAGTTTCCGGAATTTCATGAAGCAACTTTCCCTGGTCTGGTCTTGCGTTTCGTTCGTGGGGATTGAACGACATCGGGCCGCAACGGTTCCCGTCGCGCCCGCCGCCTGCAATAGGGCCCGGCCTGCCCGTCAATGCGGGCCGGGCGAGAACTGCGTCCGGGTCAAATGGTGATGTCGTCGAGGTTTCCGCCGCTGGCGATATATTCCACGACCCATTTCGGCTGACGGCCGCGTCCGGTCCAGGTGACGGTGTCGTCCTCGGGATGGCGAAATTTGGGTGCGACCTTGGACCGGCCGTCCGATTTCTTGGCGCTCGTTTTTCTGGGCGCCTTTACGTCAGCGAGATCGGCGAGCGAGTAGCCATAGGCCTTGGCGGCCTTTTGCGCCGCTTCGAAAGCCGCGCGTTTTTCTTCCTCGCCGACCCGTTCCAGGGCCTTGTCGACCTCGACCCGCAGCTTTTCTAGATCCTTGCGGGACATGCCCTTCAAGTTGGTTTTCATGTGAGTGGTTCCGTCAGATAAAAATAATCTCTCGGGAAAACCCGATTATCGAATTTCTATCCTAAAGACCGTTCACTAGCAATAACCGACGCGAGCCGCGGTAAATTCGTGGTATTGCGAGTATCATGTGAGGGCGATTTTTTGCGCTTGATTATTCTGCAGCCTGTGCCCGTGGGTCCACCAATTTAACGATATCAAACATGATCGTATTCAGTTCGAAATCCTTCGGAGTATAGACCTTTGCCACCCCCATGGCGCGCAAACGCTGTGCGTCGACTTCGGGGATAATGCCACCGACCACCACGGGAATGTGTCCCAGCCCCGTCGCGCGCAACCGTTCCATCAGTTCCTCGACGAGTGGAATATGCGACCCGGACAGGATCGAAAGCCCCACGACATGCGCGCCGCTCTCCTGTGCCGAGGCGACAAGCTCTTCGGGCGTGAGGCGGATGCCGTCATAGGTGATGTCCATGCCGCAATCACGGGCGCGGGCGGCGATCTGTTCGGCGCCGTTGGAGTGGCCGTCGAGCCCCGGTTTACCGACGAGGAACTTGAGCTTTTGCCCCAGCGCCTGCGACACGGCGGCGACCTGTTCGCGGATGTCGTCGAGCCCCTCGGTGCGGTTCGAGGGGTTCTTGGACACGCCGGTCGGGCCACGATATTGGCCAAAGACCCCGCGCACCGCGTCACCCCATTCGCCGGTCGTGGCACCCGCCTTGGCCGCCTTGATCGAGGCGGGCATGACGTTCTGACCCGATCGGGCGGCGGCGCGCAGTTCGTCCAGCGCCGCCTGCACCGCCCCCTCGTCGCGGCTCTCACGCCAAGCGACAAGACGCGCGACCTGATCGGCCTCGGCCTCGGGGTCGGCGACCATGATGGCCTCGGGGCCAGAGGTGAGCGGCGAGGGCGCGGCCTCGGTCCATTTGTTCACCCCGACCACGGTGGTCTGCGAGGTCTCGATCCGCGCGATCCGCTCGGCGTTGCTCTCGACCAGCCGTGACTTCATGTAGTCGATGGCGGCAACCGCCCCGCCCATTCCGTCGATCTGGTCCAGTTCCGCCCGCGCGCCTTCCTTCAGCGCCGCGACCTTGCGTTCCACCGCCGGGTTGCCGGTGAAGAGGTCGTCGTATTCCAGAAGATCGGTCTCGTAGGCGAGGATCTGTTGCATCCGAAGCGACCATTGCTGATCCCAGGGGCGCGGCAGACCCAGCGCTTCGTTCCACGCGGGCAGTTGCACCGCGCGGGCGCGGGCGTCTTTCGACAGGGTGACGGCGAGCATTTCGATCAGGATGCGGTAGACGTTGTTCTCCGGCTGCTGTTCGGTGAGGCCGAGGCTGTTCACTTGCACCCCGTAGCGGAAACGGCGGAATTTCGGGTTCTCGACGCCATAGCGTTCGGCGGTGATCTCGTCCCACAGCTCCACGAAGGCGCGCATCTTGCACATCTCGGTGACAAAGCGGATGCCCGCGTTTACGAAGAAGGAAATCCGCCCGACCATTTCGGGAAAGGACTCGGCGGGCACCTTGGTCTTGAGGTCGTCGAGTACGGCGATGGCGGTGGCCAATGCGAAGGCAAGCTCCTCTTCCGGCGTCGCGCCTGCTTCCTGCAGGTGGTAGGAACAGACGTTCATCGGGTTCCATTTGGGCAGGTTTTCGCGAGTGAAGGCCGCGACATCGGTAATCATCCGAAGCGACGGCGCGGGCGGGCAGACATAGGTGCCGCGCGAAAGGTATTCCTTGATGAGATCGTTCTGCACCGTGCCCTGCAACTTGGACACATCCGCCCCCTGTTCCTCGGCCACAGCGATATAAAGCGCGAGCAGCCACGGGGCAGTGGCGTTGATCGTCATGGAAGTGTTCATCTGTTCAAGCGGGATGTCGGCAAACAGCATCCGCATGTCCCCCAGATGGGCCACGGGCACGCCTACCTTGCCGACCTCGCCCCGCGCGAGGACATGATCGCTGTCATAGCCCGTCTGGGTCGGCAGGTCGAAGGCGACGGAAAGCCCGGTCTGCCCGCGCGACAGGTTCGAACGGTAGAGCGCGTTCGACGCCTTGGCCGTGGAATGGCCCGCATAGGTGCGGAACAGCCAGGGTTTGTCGCGGGTGATCTGGTTCGACAGCGGATCGGACATGACGGGTGACTCGCGGTTTTGTTGCACTGCAGCATTATCCACCGCGCAACAAAATTACGCAAGTCCCCATTCAATCGTCATATCGTTGCGTCGGGAACCTGCTGCCCCCGGCGTGACGGGACAAAGCCTCAGTTGTAGGTGTAGGTCCCGATCTCGCAGACGTTGACGCCGTATTTTTCCAGCACGTCGCCGTCATCGAACTCCGCCCGGAAATCGTAGATGCAGTAGCCCGACCGGTCGTTCGTGAAGTTCAGATCCATGGAATAGCCGGACGGCAACTGGCTGCGTCCAAGATGATCGACGCCCCAGTTCCGCATCCCCTTGTTGGAGGCATAGAAGCGCACGATGGTGTAGCCCGTCTGGTTCACGATCTTGACCCAGCGGTTCAGGTTGTCGGCCTTGGCGGGTGCCGTGCCGAGCGAGGCCGTGGCCAAGACGGCAAGGACCGCGAATGTCACAAAACGACGAACAGTTTGACGCATATTAATACCCCCTCAAGTCAAAGAATGATCAGAGCATAACACGGCTTTTGTAGCAGGCGAGCGCCTTATTCTTTCGGGTGGTATTTGTCTCACGCTCGCCGGGAATTGGTGTCGACGCTTCTGGAATCGCTTGCCGGGATGGCGGGGCTTAGGCATCACTCGGCCATGACACAAACGGTTGAACTGCCGCTCTGGCTGCTCGTCCTGATCCTCGCCTTCGCCACCGTGACGCTGGCGTCGCATTTCCTGTTCCCCTCGGTCCGCTGGTTTTTTCGTCGCCGGATGGAGCGCGCTGTGGCGCGATTGAACACGCGGCTCACCCGTCCGATCGAGCCATTCAAGCTCGCCCGTCGCCACGACCTGATCCAGCGGCTGGTCTATGACGGCGAGGTGTCCGAGGCGATCCGCCAACATGCCCGCGACGAGGGCGTGCCCGAACAGGTGGGCTTCGAAATGGCCCGCCGCTATGCCCGCGAGATCGTGCCGCGGTTCTCGGCCTTCATGTATTTCAGTTTCGCCAGGCGGCTGACGCGGACCATTTCGCGATGGTTCTACCGGGTCCGGATCGACGAGATCGACGAGCAAGTTATCAAGGACATCGACCCGGATGCCACCGTGGTCTATGTGATGAACCACCGCTCGAACATGGACTACATGCTGGTCACATGGCTCGCCATGGGGCGCTCGCACCTGTCCTACGCGGTGGGCGAATGGGCGCGGGTCTGGCCGCTGTCGGTGCTGATCCGCGCGATGGGCGCCTATTTCATCCGTCGCAAGAGCCGCAATGCGCTCTATCGCAAGGTGCTCGAACGCTACATCCAGTTCGCGGTGGCCGAGGGCACGACGCAGGGGATTTTCCCGGAGGGCGGGCTGAGTCTGACGGGCGAGGTCGGGGAACCCAAGCTGGGTCTTATTTCCTACATCGTGGACGGCTTCAAACCGGGGGTTTCGCGGGACGTGGTCTTCGTTCCCGTGGGCCTCAACTACGACCGGGTGATCGAGGACCGCGTGCTGATCGGGGCCTCGCGGTCGGGCAGACGCAAGTTCCGGCTCCGGGTCTACGACGTCATCCGCCACGTCATCGCGCATGTCTTCCTCAAGCTCACCGGCCGGTTCAAGCGGTTCGGCTATGCGAGCGTGAGCGTGGGCGAGCCGCTGTCGCTCGCCGCCTTTCTGGCCGAGAACGCCGGGCTCGCCTCGCCGACCACGCAGCTGGCGCGCAAGATGATGGCGCGTATCCGGGCCGCCGTGCCCGTGCTGCCCGTGCCGGTCATGGCGGCGGTCCTGTCGGACGTCACGACCCTGCCGCGTGAGGAAGTGGCTGCGCGGTTCAACGCGCTGGTGCGCGACATGGCGCTCCGGGGCGCGCAGATCCACATGCCGCGTTCGCCGCGCTTCGACCCGGTCGAGCAGGGCCTCGAGCTTCTGATGGTGCGTCGCGCGGTTGAGGAGAAGGACGGGCAGATCATCGTGCACGACAACGAGCGCGAGCTCATCCACTACTATGCCCGCTCCATCGCGCATCACTATCCCGGGTTGAATGTGCCGGCGCCGGGCGACTTTTTTTCTGACAAGGCCGGCAAGACCGACAAGCCCGACGAGCGGACAGGTCAAAGAACGAGCGCGACATAAAATTACAAAATCTACCTAAGTAGGGTTGCATAATTGCGCGGCCATCCGTAATGCTGCACTAGCAGCCGCAATTCTGCATTGCGGCAACAGATTCGCAGTTGGACCAAGGAGGCCCAGATGTCCCTCGACGCCCCGGCAATCGCCGCCTACGACGCGCCCCAGAAGGATCTCTACGAAATCGGCGAGATCCCCCCGATGGGGCATGTGCCGAAACAGATGTATGCTTGGGCGATTCGCCGCGACCGCCAGGGCGAGCCGAACAAGGCCATGCAGGTCGAAGTCGTCCCGACGCCCACGATCGACAGTCACGAGGTGCTCGTGCTCGTGATGGCCGCCGGGGTGAACTACAACGGCATCTGGGCCGGTCTCGGTGTGCCGGTGAGCATGTTCGACGTCCACAAGCAGGATTATCACATCGCCGGTTCCGACGCCTCGGGCATCGTCTGGGCCGTGGGCGACAAGGTGAAGAACTGGAAAGTGGGTGACGAGGTCGTCATCCACTGCAACCAGGACGACGGCGACGATGAGGAATGCAACGGCGGCGATCCCATGTATTCGCCCAGCCAGCGGATTTGGGGCTACGAGACGCCGGACGGGTCCTTCGCCCAGTTCACCCGTGTGCAGGCGCAGCAACTTCTGCCGCGTCCCAAGCACCTGACGTGGGAGGAAAGCGCCTGCTACACGCTGACGCTCGCCACCGCCTACCGGATGCTCTTCGGCCACCACCCGCATGAGCTGAAACCCGGCCAGAACGTGCTCGTCTGGGGCGCCTCGGGCGGTCTGGGGTCCTATGCGATCCAGTTGATCAACGCGGCAGGCGGCAATGCCATCGGTGTGATCTCGGGCGAGGACAAGCGCGACTTCGTCATGGGGCTGGGCGCGAAGGGCGTCATCAACCGCAAGGAATTCGATTGCTGGGGCCAGCTGCCCACCGTCAACACCGACGAATACAAGGCATGGTTCAAGGAAGCCCGCCGTTTCGGCGCGGCGATCTGGGAATTCACCGGCAAGGGCAACAACGTCGACATCGTGTTCGAGCACCCCGGTGAAAGCACCTTCCCGGTGTCCTCCTTTGTCTGCAAGAAGGGCGGCATGGTCGTAATCTGCGCCGGGACCTCGGGCTTCAACTGCACCTTCGACGTGCGCTACATGTGGATGCACCAGAAGCGCCTGCAGGGGTCGCATTTTGCCCACCTGAAACAGGCGGCGGCGGCGAACAAGATGATGATCGAACGCCGGATCGACCCCTTCATGTCGGAAGTGTTCCCGTGGGACGAAATCCCGGCGGCGCATATGAAGATGTACAAGAACGAGCACAAGCCGGGGAACATGTCGGTGCTGGTGCAGGCGCCCAAGACTGGCCTGCGCACGCTCGAGGACGTGCTCGACGCTCGTCGCTAAGGAAAATCTGTCGGAAAATCAGCAAAGGCCTCGCGGGTGACCGCGGGGTCTTTTTCATTCCAGAAAGCATCTCCAAAGACGGTATCACAACCTTAGCGGTAAGTTTCCGATGCTTTGAAGCCCATGGCGACTTCGCGAATCACGCTCCTTCTTTCCGCTTTGGAGTGGGCGCATTCCTGCGTTTGCAAGACGTTAGCGCCATTTACCTCCCCAGAAACGGTGATCCCAAAGCGGTGAATTGTTAAGAATTCTGGGCTATGTAGCATTTTGTGATGCACAACCTTAACGGGAGCCTTTACATGCAACACGATTGGCTGATTGATGTAATGGCCGACCTCAGAACCTTTGCGGATGCCAAGGGGCTTCGGGCCAGTGCCGCCGCGCTCGACGATGCGCTTCTGGTGACCCTGGCCGAACTCACGTCCCGCGACGGTGCCGACCCGAGGTCCCATGGGGGTGTCGAGGAGCATGACCGCAGCGCTTCAAACGTTGCTTACCTCTTTGCAGAGCGCAAGCACGCTTGAGGATCTTCAGGCGGTCACCGAGGCCGTGCGCGACCACTACGGCATCCGCCATGCAGTCTATCACTGGGTGAATTCGAACGGCGAACGCTTCGGTGCGGGCACCTATTGCTCGACTTGGGTCGATCGATACCTCGAAAAAGACTACCTGCGCATGGACCCGGTTATCTTCGGGTGTTTCCAGCGGTTCACCCCGGCCAACTGGAAGGACTTCGACTGGTCGACAAAGAACGCCCGCGCCATGTTTCTGGATGCGCTCGACCATGGGCTTGGCAATCAGGGCTATTCCATCCCGCTGCATGGCCCGCAGGGTCAATTCGCGCTCTTTACTCTCAATCATTCCTGCGAAGACGACGTGTGGGAGGCCTTTATCGAGGCGAACGACCACGACCTCATTGTGCTGGCCCATGAGTTCAACAAGAAGGCGTTGCAGTTCGAGCAGGGCGCCGATCCGCTCGCCACGCCGCAACTGTCGCCCCGCGAGTTGGCCTCGATCCGCTGCCTCGCCCGCGGGCTGTCGCGCGCGCAGGCGGCGGACGAGCTCGGGATCAGCGAACACACGATCCGGGTCTATATCGAAAGCGCCCGCCACAAGCTGGGGGCGATCAACACCACGCACGCCGTGGCGCGCGCCCTGTCTACAGGGATCATCATCGTCTAACCGGGTGGGGCGCCTTGTGTCCTATGGCCGCCGCCCTATGCTCTCGCCATGACACAGCGCGTCCTCTTCGTCTGTCTGGGCAACATCTGCCGGTTCCCCTCTGCCGAGGCCGTCACGCGGGCCTTTGCTTTGGGCCGCGATCTGACCTTTGACAGCGCGGGCACCTCGGGCTGGCACGTGGGCGAGCCGCCTTATGGCGAAATGCAGCGGGCAGCCAAGGCGCGTGGCTACGATATGTCTGCCCTTCGCGCCCGGCAGTTCGGGCCGGAGGACTTCGACGCCTTCGACCTGATCGTCGTGATGGACGCGGGCAACCTGAAGGAGGTCGAGGCGCTCAGGCCGGTGACCGCGTCAACGCCCGTGGTGTTGTTCACCGACTTTTCCGATGCGGACGGACGCCACGCTGGGGCCGATCACGTGCCCGATCCCTATTACACCCGCGATTTCGACGGGGCGCTCGACCTGATCGAGGACTGCGCGCGCGGATTGATCGCGCGGCTCTAGCTGCAGAGCCGTTCGGCGTGGGCGCCGTATTCCTTCCACCGGAGCCAGAAGCTCTCGTCGTCGCTGTCGGGGCTTTGGCGCAGTTCCTGGCTCTTGTGCGGGTCCTCGAACAACGCCGCGCCCTTGCGCTGGTCTTTCGGATCCAGAACTTGATCCGCGACCTGCTGGATACAGGTGCAGAGCACGGCCGTGGCCCCCTTTTGCGCACCCATGCAGGCCCGCTCGATGATTCCCATGGCGCTCGCGCCCTCGGCCGTCATCACAAAGCCCGCCGCGATCACCGCGGTCCTTACCATCCCGTTCATCGGTTACCCCCGACCTGACCATGACGCGAAATACCGCCACGGGCGCGGTCTATAGCAGAGGAATTGGCTTTCGTGAACATTCTTGCGCGCCGTGTCCGGTCACAGCGGCGTCAGGACCGCGGATGCGGCCAGCCTGTCAACATCGGCGGCGCGGCAGAGTTCGGTGCCTTCGGTCATTACGGCGGCAGATGCGGCGGCGCATCCCCGCACGAGCGCGTCCTGTGGCGCGGCACCCCGGGCGAGGGCGAGGGTATAGCTGCCCACGAAACTGTCGCCCGCGCCGATCTTGGACACGACCGGGACATCCTCGGTGTTGCAATGCCAGACCCCATCCTTCGTGGCCAGCACCGACCCGTCGGCCCCCATGGCGAGCACGACGGTCCGGGCGATTTTCCGCGCGACGAGGTCCTGAGCAAGACCCGCGACGGCGGCACGGTCGGGCAGGGGGCGACCGGCAAGCTCGACGCTTTCCGCCCCATCGAGCCTGAGCGTGTGAAGCGCGCCGTCATCGGGCAGGGCACGCAGCGCCGGGCCGGAGGTATCGAGGATGAGACGTGCCGACCTGGCAGCGCAAGCCTGGGCGAGGCGGCCGGGGAAATCGTCGGGCACCCCGGGCGGCTGGCTGCCCGACAGAACCACGATCCCGCCGGGGGCGGTCGCGGCGGCGATGGAGTCGCAGACCCGGGACGCGAGGGCCGCGTCCCAATCGGGGCCGGGCATGACGAACCGGAACTGCGCCCCCGTGGAGCGGTCGGTGACCGACAGGCTTTGCCGGGTTTCGCCGGGGATATCGAACCAGACCGGATCGAGCGGCTGGCCCGACAGAACCTCGGTGAACTGTTGCCCGACATGACCCGCCCGCACGACGAACGCCCGGGACGCACCGCCCAGAAGGCCGATGGCCCGGGCCACGTTTACGCCCCCGCCGCCCGGCTCGGCACGCAGCGTCTCGCAGCGCAGCTTGTCCTCGGGCCGGACAACGGGGGCGGAGGTCGAGAGATCGAGCGCGGGGTTCAGGGTGACGGTGAGGATGTCGGTCATGGCGGCAGGCTAGCGAGCGTCCGGCGGGCCGTCATCCGGTTTCATGTGACGCCCGTGTTTCATATGACAGCTGTCACGGAAATTTCGCGCCGCTGTTTCAGTCGCGTCACGCGGCTGTTTCGCTCGGCTCCCTACTTGGCGCGAACATAAACCCGACAGTCGGAGACCCTCATCATGTCGAACCGCATGACACTCGCCGTCCTCGCCGCGAGCAGCATCATTGCAGGCCCCGTCGCCGCCAATACGGTCGAGCTCGGCCCACGCCCCTTCTACCTCATCGACCGGATGGAAGAGGGCGCCTTGAAGGACAAGCTCGCCTCCTGCGAAGGGATGGAGATGCGCCCCTCGGCCTTTTCCATCGCGCATCGTGGCGCGCCGCTCATGTTTCCCGAGCATACGGTGGAATCGAACCGCGCCGCCGCCCGGATGGGCGCGGGCGTGATGGAATGTGACGTGGCATTCACCGCCGACAAGCAACTCGTCTGCCGGCACGCGCAGAACGACCTGCACACGACGACCAACATCCTCGCGACCGATCTGGCCGCGAAATGCACGACGCCGTTCTCGCCCGCCGCTGACGGGGCCGAGGCTGCCGTGGAATGTCGCACCTCGGACATCACGCTTGCCGAGTATGAGACGCTGATCGGCAAGATGGACGCGGGCAATCCGCAGGCGACGACGGTCGAGGATTACATGAATGCGACCGCGCCCTGGCGCACCGACCTCTATTCCGCGATGGGCGGCACGCTGATGACCCATGCACAGTCGATCGCGCTCTTCGACGAGATGGGCGCGCAGTTCACCCCCGAACTCAAGGACCCGGCGGTCGAGATGCCCTTCGACGGCTACACGATGGACGACTACGCCCACCAGTTGATCGAGGAATACCGCGCCGCCGGGATCGAGCCCTCGCGCGTCTGGCCGCAGAGCTTCAACGAGGACGTCGTGAAGTACTGGATCGAGAACGAGGGCGACTTCGGCCAGCAGGCCGTGTTCCTCGTCGAGTGGACCGACGGCTTCGACGAACAGGACCCGGCGACATGGTTGCAGGACTTCGCCGCGCTGAAGGCAGAAGGCGTCAACTACCTCGCCCCGTCCATCAACATGCTGGTCACGGTCGAGGACGGTGAGATCGTCGCTTCGGCCTATGCCAAGGCCGCGAAGGAGGCGGGGCTCAACCTGATCGCCTGGACGCTGGAGCGGTCGGGGCCGCTCAACAACGGTGGCGGCTGGTATTATGAGAGCGTGAACGAGGTGATCGACAACGACGGAGATTACTTCACGGTGCTCGACGTGCTGGCGCAGGACGTGGGCGTCGAGGGCGTGTTCTCGGACTGGCCCGCGACCGTAACCTATTACGCCAACTGCATGGGCATCGGATCGTAAGGTTTCGCCGCAGCGGGGCTGCGGCGAATGACTTGGGGGGGGGGCAGCCTCCCCTCAAACCCCCCCTCCAAAGAATTTAAGAAGCAGTGAAGGGGCAGGGGGCGCTCTGCGTGGATGCACAGAGGCGCGGGTTGCGGGTTGTCGCGGCGCGGGCCATGTGGGGGAACCGAGGTTCAAGGAAAGGGTTTCCCATGTCGCAGGACGCACCGCTCAAGATCAAAGTCATCACCGTTTCGACCCGACCGGGGCGGATCGGTCCCGTCGTGACCGACTGGATCGCCGCACTGGCGGCCGAGCGGGCCGCGTTCGAGGTCGAAGTGGTCGATCTGGCCGAACTGGACCTGCCGCTCTTCAACGAGCCGAAGCATCCTTCGATGCGGGACTACCAGCATGATCACACCAAGCGCTGGGCCGCGATCGTGGGCGAGGCGGACGGTTTCGTCTTCGTCACGCCGGAATACGATTTCTTTCCGCCCGCCAGCATCGTGAACGCGGTGCAATATCTGCTCCATGAATGGGCAAAGAAGCCGGCGGCGGTGGTCAGCTATGGCGGCGTGTCGGGTGGTCTGCGCTCGATGCAG
Source organism: Maritimibacter sp. REDSEA-S28_B5 (assembly GCA_001626765.1). Lineage (GTDB taxonomy): Bacteria > Pseudomonadota > Alphaproteobacteria > Rhodobacterales > Rhodobacteraceae > Maritimibacter. The sequence goes on along the minus strand of LUOO01000018.1, from coordinate 20,143 downwards.
GTGCTGCGCGGACTTCTGGGAAACCTCAACATGGTGGCGCTGTCGAAGTCGATCCCGATCCCCTTTGTCCATGGCATGATCAAGGAGGGCGTGCTGGAGGCCAACCAGACGATGGGCGACGGCGCCAAGCTCATGCTTGATGAGCTGGAAAGCTGGGGCAGGGGCCTGCGAGCGATGCGCGGCTGAATCAAAGCCGGCGGCCCGTCTCCAGCGGGCCCTGTTTCATTACCAGAGGTTTCGCTCCGGCCGCCGCGCGATCTTCCGAGCGCGGCGCCGAGGGCGACCCCGACGCCGATCCCGATCCCGATGCTGTCTATCGCGATGCCGACGGCGGTGCCGACCCCCGCGCCGATGGCGATCCACATGCCTCTGTTCATCTTCTTGCTCCTCTCGCCCCACAGATGGGGGCGCGATGCCGCCCGTCCAAACGCCGCGGCATGATTTTGCCCACTTCCACGGGTGCCGGAAGCCTGATATCTCGCGCGCCATGACTGACCTCGCTCACATCCGCAATTTCTCGATCGTCGCCCATATCGACCATGGGAAATCCACCCTCGCCGACCGCCTGATCCAGGAGACGAAGACCGTCGCCGACCGGGACATGAAGGCGCAGATGCTCGACTCGATGGATATCGAGCGCGAGCGGGGCATCACGATCAAGGCGCAGACCGTGCGGATCGAATATGAGGCCGACAACGGCGAGCATTACGTGCTCAACCTCATCGACACGCCCGGACACGTCGACTTTGCCTATGAGGTGAGCCGGTCCATGCGCGCGGTCGAGGGATCGCTGCTGGTCGTCGATTCGACCCAAGGGGTCGAGGCGCAGACGCTCGCCAACGTCTATCAGGCCATCGACGCGGACCACGAGATCGTGCCGGTCCTGAACAAGATCGACCTGCCCGCGACGGACTGCGACCGCGTGGCCGAGCAGATCGAGGATGTCATCGGTATCGACGCCTCGGGTGCGATCCGGGTGTCGGCCAAGACCGGCGTCGGCATCCACGAGACGCTGGAGGCCATCGTTCACAAGCTGCCCGCGCCCAAGGGCGACGCAGATGCACCGCTCAAGGCCATGCTGGTCGACAGCTGGTATGACCCCTACCTCGGCGTCGTCGTTCTGGTCCGGATCATGGACGGCAAGCTCAAGAAGGGCGACCGGATCAAGATGATGCAGACCGGGGCCGTCTACCCGGTCGAGCGTCTGGGCGTCTTCCGCCCCGGCATGATGCCCTGTGACGAGCTTGGGCCGGGCGAGATCGGCTTTATCACCGCCTCGATCAAGCAGGTGCGTGACACGAAGGTGGGCGACACCATCACGACCGAGAAGAAGGGGGCAGAAAAGCCGCTCCCCGGCTTCAAACCGTCCATTCCGGTGGTGTTCTGCGGGCTGTTCCCGGTTGATAGCGCCGAGTTCGAGGACCTGCGCGACGCCATCGAGAAGCTCGCTTTGAACGACGCGTCGTTCAGCTACGAGATGGAGACCTCGGCGGCGCTGGGCTTTGGCTTCCGCTGCGGCTTCCTTGGCCTTCTGCATCTCGAGGTCATCCGCGACCGGCTGGAACGCGAATATGACATCGACCTGATCACCACGGCGCCGTCGGTCGTTTATCACCTGTTCATGAAGGACGGGACGATGAAGGAGCTTCACAACCCCGCCGACATGCCCGACCTGACCTATGTCGCCCATGTCGAAGAGCCGAGGATCAAGGCGACCATTCTGGTGCCCGACGAGTATCTGGGCGACGTGCTGAAGCTCTGCCAGGACCGCCGTGGCATCCAGCTCGACCTGACCTATGCCGGGTCGCGAGCGATGGTGGTCTATGACCTGCCTTTGAACGAGGTGGTGTTCGACTTCTACGACCGGCTCAAGTCGGTGACCAAGGGCTATGCGTCCTTTGACTACCAGCTGACCGGCTACCGCGAGGACAACCTCGTGAAGATGCAGATTCTGGTCAATGACGAGCCGGTGGACGCCCTGTCCATGATGGTCCACCGCGACCGCGCCGAGGCGCGCGGGAGGGCCATGTGCGAGAAACTCAAGGACCTGATCCCGCGCCACATGTTCAAGATCCCGATCCAGGCGGCGATTGGCGGGAAAGTGATTGCGCGCGAGACGCTGTCGGCCCTGCGCAAGGACGTGACCGCCAAGTGCTACGGCGGCGACGCGACCCGAAAGAAGAAGCTGCTGGAGAAGCAGAAGGCCGGCAAGAAGAAGATGCGCCAGTTTGGCAAGGTCGAGATCCCGCAGGAAGCGTTTATCTCGGCGTTGAAGATGGATGAGTAGGGTGCGCAGTCGTGCGGACCGCTCGTCGTAGTAACCTCGCGCCCCGGGCTTGACCCGGGGCCTCGCGCCACGAGCCGGTCGTATGGCTGGCGTAACCGCCCCACCACGAGATTGAGCGGGCGCCTAGCCCGCGACGCGCCCGACCCCCGCGCGGGTGCGTAGCAGCAAAACGGTAAGTCTACATGCTACTCCGGCTAATGAGTGCCTATTGAAAATCTATTGGCGCATTCCATTTAAAGAAGGAATTTTTTTAGGATAGTCTGGAACGCTGTGTGAATGAGGCACATTGAGGAGCTTAAGTGGATTCTTGAGAGGCAGCTGAGCTGGATTTCGGCAGCAGATGCCAAAGCAACTGTCGTAGCTCCAATGCCCGTGACAATGCTTGCGATATCATTCTACGACCTCTCAGATGAGTTCCGCCATATTGAATGGGTCGATCTCCCAATGATGCTTTCCATCATTGGATTATTCTATGTTCTTTTGCAGTTAATGAACGTTCTATTGCCGCGGTTGAGAGGCCCGGAAGAATCGAACATTTTCTTCGGCAGGATATCTGAACGGAATTACGAGAGCTTTAGTGCCGATATGAGAGTGTTGACAGAGGAGCGATTCAAGATTGATCTAGAAAGGCAAATTCACATTAACGCCGAAATAGCTTCATGGAAACATCATCATATGCGGCTAGCGACTACGGGATTGGCGTTTTCGGTGCCGGTTTGGCTCTTGTCCGTGGCTGTAGGAGGCGGTTTTGGGGCTTAATGACGAATTAGTGGCGCGAGTTGATAGTGTCTTTTCAGATAGTTGGACCCATGTCGACGCACGGGTCGTGCCCGAAACAAAGAACTTATCTATGGGAAATAGCGGAAAGAAGCTAAAGGCGACGGTTCTTTATGCGGACTTGGATGCCTCTACAGCTCTGGTGGAAAAATTCACTTCGGAGTTCGCCGCAGAGGTATATAAAGCATTTTTGTACTGTGCATCTCGTGTTGTGAGGTCTGAAGGTGGCGAAATAAGATCTTTCGACGGAGATAGAGTGATGGGTATATTCATGTCAGATTCTAAGAATACCTCCGCCGCTAGGGCAGCTCTGAAGATAAATTATGCTGTGAGGAGTATAGTAAACCCAGTCCTCTCGAAGAGGTATCCAAGTACAAGCTACAGTGTGCGCCATACTGTTGGAGTTGACACTTCAGAAATGCTTGCGGTTCGAGTCGGCTTCCGCGACCGAAATGACATAACTTGGGTCGGCCGTGCAGCGAATTACGCTGCGAAGATGAATGCGCTGTCGAGCGAATTTGGTTGCTACATTACCTCTGATGTCTACTCGTCAATGAATGGGTCAGTGAAATTCGGAGGGCGACCAGAACGAGCCATGTGGGAGCCGGTCAATTGGGACGGGCGGCAGATTTATAGATCAAATTGGGCTTGGCGCGTAGACTGACGTGCGCTTTACTCTTTCCTAGCCCCCCGGAACCGCCCCCCGCCCCTCGACGTTCTCCCTCCAAAGGAGACCGCAGCCCATGCCCGCCGATCGCACCGCCTGCGCCACGCCGCTCCATAACACCAACGCCGCCGCCGACCTCGCCCGGGTCCAGCGGATTGCCCGTCTCTTCGACACCCGCTACGGCCTGCCCGGGACCAGGCTCCGCTTCGGGCTCGACAGCGTCATCGGCCTCATCCCCGGCATCGGGGACATCGCCATGCTGATCCCTTCCGCCTATATCATCGCCATTGCGCTGCGGCATGACGTCCCCAAGGCCACGCTCCTCAAGATGATCGGCAACGCGGCCATCGACACCGGCGTGGGGTCGATCCCGGTGCTTGGCGACATCTTCGACCTCTTCTTCAAATCCCACCGCCGCAACGCGGACCTCCTGGCCGCGGCGTTGCAGGGCAAGGCCACCCCGTCCGCCACGCGCTCCGCCCCCTGAAAGTGATGGACATATCACGCCACCCGGCGCAGCCTGCGACGGAAACGATGGTCATGTGCGTTTGACCTTCGACACAGGAGGTCATCATGTCCCGAACCCCGACCGGCTACACCCGCCTGCAAATCGCCCTGCACTGGATCATTTTCCTGCTGATCGCCGTGCAGTTTCTGTTCCATGACGGGATGGAGGATGTATGGCGCGCCGTCATGCGCGACACCTATGCCGGGCCGACGGCGGGCGCGATCCTGCACGTCGCAGTGGGTCTCGCGGTGCTCGCGCTTGTCGTGATCCGGCTGGGCGTCAAGCTCAAGCGCGGCTCCCCGCGGCTGCCCGAGAACGAACCGGCGCTGCTCAAGACCACCGCCTCGGTGACCCATTGGGTGCTCTACGGGCTGATGGTCGTCGTGCCGGTCTCGGGTGCGGTGGCGTGGTTCACCGTGAACGAAGGCGCGGGCGAGGCGCATGAGGTTCTGAAGACCCTGCTCATGCTCGTGGTGCTGCTTCACGTGGCCGGCGCCCTCGTGCAGCGCTTCGTCCTGAAATCCGACGTGATGACCCGGATGCTGCGCCCAAGCCCGTGAGGGTGTTGCCGCGGCTTGCCCCTGGACGCCCCGCGCCTGACCCAGATCAAGGACCCCGGATTTGACCGGGTGCAGCCTCGGCTCGTCGATTACTTCGGGAGAAACGAGATGTTCCTGTTCCTTGCCCTCTACGCCATGGGCGGCACGACGCTGGCCGGCGTGTTCATGGTGGCCGCGCTGACCGCGGGTTACACCACCGCCACGCCGATCATCTGGTCCGCGGTCGCAGGGTTCGCTCTGGCCCTGCCGATTGTCTGGTACGTGACCCGCCGACTGCGCGGGTGACCCCGGCGCCGGCTTCTGGTCCAGCCGCCTTCCGGCTTGAACCAGCGACCCACTGTGGCTAATCAAGTCGCAGCGGTCCCTTAGCTCAACTGGATAGAGCAGCTGACTTCTAATCAGCAGGTTTGGGGTTCGAGTCCTCAAGGGATCGCCAGTATCCGCCTGCATTGCCGCGCCAGACGGGGCCGCATCCCGCCGACGCACCGTCGCGTATCAGGCCGGCAGCGATTGCGAGACCTTGGCGACAAGGTCCGTGTTGAACTGGGCCGACATGGCCACCTTGAACTTTTCCGACCGGTCCATCGCCCGGCGCAAGGTCGCTGTGTCCCACCGGATGTAGCGCGTGCCCGGTTTGACCGACACGGTGGCCGAAGCAGACTGGCCCGTGAGAAAGGCGAGTTCACCGATGAATACCCCTGCAGGCAAGGCCGAGGCGCGGCCCGATTTCTCGATCTCGACCGAGCCGTCGACCACATAGAAAAGGTGCTCGACCGGCGCGCCCGCCTCTGTCAGGACGACAGGCGCCTCGGGGTCATGGGCTTCGCCCAGTTTCAGGAGCCGCCGGAACTGGCCGGGTGTCAGCATGGGAAACCGCCGATACAGCGCCGCCGTCTCTTGCGGCATGGCGAGGGTGGTGCGCTCGAGCACGACGACGCAGATCATGATCAGGTTCGCCCCGGCCAGGACCGCGTTGGTGATGATCGCATCCCACAAAGGGCGGTCCGCAACGGAGTAGTAATAGACAAGGTAGAGCGCCGAAGCGGCGAGCATGAGCAGGCGGAGCCAAAGCTCGTCACGGGCGAGGAAACCGAAGAGGTCAAAGAAAAACGCGGCGTAGACCAGAAGGGCGATCCACGCACCGACTTCGTAACTCATTCTGATTCCCCAAAAAATTCGCTCGGCGACGGTAACTCGAAGTGAGACTTGGAGAATAGTGTAAACTTCTGGTGGGACGCGGAATTATTCCAGCCCGGTATCGCCCAGCATGTGCCGACCGCGGGCATCCTCGACCTCGATCACCCAGAGATCGGGGTCGAAGCTGCGCTGTTTGGCGATGCTCTCGTCGACGGTGCGTTCGTCACCTTCGGCCAGCACCATCCATTTGCGCGCGCCGGTCATAAGGTCAAAGCTGCGCTGGAACGCCGTGGCCTTGCCGTCCATCGTGGCGAGTTTCACAAGCACCGCGCCCGCGGTCGCGTCGCCCTTGGCGTTGACGTAGGTCGAAATCCCCTCGGCCTGCAGCCGGGCGAGGTAGGCCGAGACCCAGAGACCCGTCGCTAAACGGCTCACTGGTTCCCATCTTTGAAGTTGAGACCCATCTCGGAATAGCGCTCGGCCTCCTCGAGCCAGTTCGGGCGCACCTTGACCTGCAGGAACAGGTGGATCTTCCGGCCAAGAAACTCTTCCAGCTCGGCACGCGCGGATTGTGACACGGCCTTGATCGTCTCGCCCTTGCGGCCCAGCACGATGCCCTTGTGCCCGTCACGCGCGACATAGACGATCTGGTCGATCCGGGCCGAGCCGTCCTTGCGCTCCTCCCACATCTCGGTCTCGACGGTGAGCTGGTAGGGCAGCTCCTGATGCAGCCGAAGCGTCAGCTTTTCCCGCGTCATCTCGGCGGCGATCATCCGCAGCGGCAGATCGGCGATCTGGTCCTCCGGGTAAAGCCACGGGCTTTCGGGCATCATCGCGGCGAGCCATGTCTTGAGGTCCGCGACGCCGTAACCCTTTTCCGCCGAGATCATGAAGGTCTTCACGAACGGAAAGGCCGCGTTCATCTCCTGCGTGAGTTCGAGCAGGACATCGGATTTCACCATGTCGATCTTGTTGATGGCGAGCGCGACGGGGCGTTTGCCAGAGACGTCGGGCAGGTTCTGAAGGATGTTCTTCACGCCCTCGGTGATGCCCCGGTGGGCCTCGATGAGCAGCACGATCACGTCGGCATCCGCAGCACCGCCCCAGGCGGCGGCCACCATCGCCCGGTCGAGGCGGCGCTTGGGCGCGAAAAGGCCGGGGGTGTCCACGAGCACGATCTGGCTGTCGCCCTCGATCGCTACGCCGCGAATGCGGGCGCGCGTGGTCTGGACCTTGTGGGTCACGATGGACACTTTCGCCCCGACGAGCGTATTCGTCAGGGTCGATTTGCCCGCGTTGGGCTCGCCGATAAGGGCTGCAAATCCGGAACGTGTGGTCATTGGCTGGCCTTATCCCATTGCCTCGCGCGGCGCTAGGGTTTTGCGAAGGCGGCACAGAAGATGTCGGCGCAGTCCGTCGCATGGCGGGTCTGCTCGGAGGGGGTCAGGAAGGATGCGTCGCCCAGGAGCATTGCGCGCGAGGTCGGCCCGCCCATGACGAGCCAGTTGAAATGCTCCGCCGCGCGCAGCGTGTTGCAGGGGATGAGGTCGCCGCGCTCCACAAAGACGTCGAGGATGTCGCGGATGCGCTGGATCGAGCCTTGCGGGCCGTTTTCATAGAGGCTCCGTGCGAGGTCCGGGAACCGACCCTGCTCTCCGATGACGAGGCGCCTGAGCCCCATGAGGCGCGGTGACAGCACGACCGCGAGGTCCTCGCGCGCAAAGGCGGTGAGGGTGTCGCGCAAGGTGGCCTCGGGGCCGGGCAGGGGCAACGCCCGCGCCACATCCGCCGTCGCCCCGCCGACGAGGTGGTCGATCATGGCGAGAAACAGCGCCTCTTTGCTCGTGAAATGCACGTAGACCGTCTGTTTCGACACGCCCGCCGCGTCCGTGATCGCGTCCATCGACGTGCCGACGAAGCCTTGGGCAAGAAACAGACCCTCGGCGGCGGCGAGGATTTTGTCTTGGCTCTTCGTGAGGCGTTTCGCGGTCATGGAACGGTTCTATGCCTGCAGGCTTGAGAAATCAAACTAGACTGTCTAGTTTGATTAAGGAAACGGAGATCACATGAATACCACAGCCACTTGCCACTGCGGCACCGTCCGGATCGCCTTCACCGGTGCGCCGATCATGTCGAACGAATGCTGCTGCACGTCCTGCCGGACCGCCAACCACCGGTTCGAGGCGCTGCTGGGGGCCGGGCAGGTGGTCAATGACACGGGCGGCACGCCCTACACGCTCATCCGCAAGGACCGGGTGCGGCTCCTGTCGGGCGGCGACTGCCTGCAGGCACATAGCCTCAAACCCGGTGCGCCGACGCGCCGCGTGATCGCCACCTGCTGCAATGCGCCCATGTATCTCGAGTTCAAGGCGGGGCATTGGCTCTCGCTCTACACCGACCGAATCCCGCTCGGCGAACGCCTGCCGGTCGAACTCTACACGATGACTGGCGACCTGCCGGATCGCAGCCGCCTGACCCCCGGCATCCCGGCGCCCAAGACCCACACCGCCCGCTTCATGGCGAAACTGCTTGGCGCATGGGTCGCGATGGGGTTTCGTGTTCCGAAAATCGACTGGGTGAAGGAGCGCGCCAATGGCTGACGACAAGATCGAAGTCCGCAACATCAACTCGCCGGATCACATCACCCGCGTGGACCGGGTGAAATACGATGACATGAAGCAGGCGCTCATGGCCGTCCTGCCCTCTGATGCACCGGGCCTCACCGTCGCGCAGGCGAAAGAGGCGCTTTTGCCGCATCTGTCGGACGACCTGTTTCCGGGGGGCGACAAGGCGGGCTGGTGGCTCAAATGCGTGCAGCTCGACCTCGAGTTCAAGGGCGTGATCAAGCGGGCGGACAAGCCGCCGGTCAGGCTTTACCGGGTCTAGCGCAGCTTGGGCGGGCCGGTTTCGGCCATGCGCTCCTGCACGCTTTCCAGCCCCCAGCGCAGGCCCTGACCGATTCGCTCGGCGAGCGCCGACATGCTCGCGGCTTTCTCAGGCGGCAGCACGTCGCGGGCGGTGTCGTGAAAGACACCGAGCCAGATCGGGAAATGCTCCGGCATCACCTCGCCATTCGTCACATGCGCCTGCATGGGCGAGCCGCGATAGTCACGGTCCATGAGGATCGCGTTACGCCAGAAGCTCGCGATCTTGTCCTCGTGATGCGCCCATTCCGGACCGTAGTCCGGCGCAATCGCGCGGGCAAAGATCGGGCCAAGCACCTCGTGCTGGCGCACCCGCGCGTAGAAGGCGCGCACGAGCCGGTCGATGTCGTCGCGCTCCATCGGGAACCGTTGCAGGGGGATGTTGTCCGTCATGGTGGCCTTATGCCCCCTCTTCCTTGCGGGGGGAAAGGGGCTTTGGCGTCGCAGTCCGGGCCGAGCGGATGAGCGTATAAAGCCCCGATCCGACGATCAGCGCCGCGCCCAAGAAAGTCAGCGCATCCACGCGTTCCCCAAAGGCGACATAGGCGACGGCGAGCGCGATAAGCAGTCGGGAATAGCGGAACGGCGCGACCACGGCGACCTCGCCCGTGCGCATGGCAGTGGTCAGCGCATTATAGGCAAAGGTGCCTACGCAGGCCGCGCCCAGAACCCAGAGCCAGCCGATGCCGGGTCCGGTCGGGGGGCGCGGATCGAAGGCCCAGATCACGAGCCCCGCCATCGTCACCACGGTAAAGCCCAAGGTGCCCAACTGGCGGCCCGAGATATGCGCGGGCGCGGCGCGGGTGGCCAGATCGCGACCGGCGAAGCCCAGCATCCCCAGCACCGGCAGAATCATGAGCGGCTCGAAATGTTCGGGCGTCGGGCGCAGGATCAGGAGCACCCCGACAAAGCCGATGAGCATGGCGGTCCAACGCCGGGGACCGACCTTTTCGCCAAACAAGAGCGCGGCGCCCAGTGTCACCACGAGGGGCGTGGCCTGCAGGATGACCGAGGTCAGCGACAGCGACACGAAGGCGAGCGACAGGGTGAAGAAGATGCGTCCAAACAGCTCGATCCCGGACCGGGTCATGAGGCCGCGCGACAGTGCCTCGGGCGGATAGATCTTTTCACCGGCCCGCACCGACAGCAGCGCGCAGAACACGGCGGCCATGAAGCCGAAGGCGGTAAAGGCGACGCCCCGCGGCACGGTCTCGAACGACGCCTTGAGCAGCGCATCTTCGGCGGCGAAGCCGAACATCGCCGCGATCATGAAGAGCGCGCCTTTGACGTTGGGGTTCATGTCGGGAAACACGGGTGCCTCGCAGGTCAGTTGCGGCACCATTGTCGTAAGGCTCCGGCACGTGCAAGGGCCGCGCCGGGATGCCGCCCGGATCAATCGTCGAGGTTGAAGACCCGCGACGGGTGCAACTCGCCCGCCTTGTAGACGCCGACCGCGACCGGGCGACCCTCGAAGCTCGCCCAGCATTCGTCGCCATAGTCCACGTCCGACGCGATCACCATGCCGGGGTTGCCATGGCCCAGACGCACGGCGCCCTCATGGGTGGCCTTGAGTTCCGGCAGGGACGTCAGGCCCTCTTCGAGCGGCAGGAGCAGCGCGTCGATCTCGTCGGTCTTCGCCAGTTCTTCGATTCGCTCGAGACTTACGCCCTCTTCCGCGACGAAAGGCCCGGACCAGATCCGGCGCAGGTCGCGCACGTGACCGTGACAGCCGAGCGCCTCGCCCAGATCACGGGCGATGGCGCGGACATAGCCGCCCTTGCCACAGACCATTTCCAGCGTGACGTGGTCGGCGTCGGGCCGGTCCACGAAGGTCAGGCTTTCCACGAACAGAGGCCGCGCCTCGATCTCGACCTCCTCGCCGTCGCGAGCGAGTTTATAGGCGCGTTCCCCGTCGATCTTGACGGCGGAAAACTTCGGCGGCACCTGCATAATGTCGCCGATGAACTGACCCAGCGCCCCCGAAATCTCGCCATCCGTGGGCCGTGCGTCGCTGGTCGCGATCACTTCGCCCTCGGCGTCGTCGGTGTTGGTCGCCTGACCCAGCCGGACGGTAAATCGGTAGGCTTTCAAAGCGTCGGTGATATAGGGAACGGTCTTGGTCGCCTCGCCAAGAGCGATGGCCAGCACCCCGGTTGCTTCGGGGTCGAGCGTGCCCGCGTGACCGGCCTTTTTCGCGTCAAAGGCCCAGCGGACCTTCATCACCACGGCGTTCGAGGAATATCCGGCGGGCTTGTCCACGACCAGCCAGCCGTGAACGTCGCGTCCCTTCTTGCGGCGGCCCATCAGTCGTCCCCGTTCCCGTCGGGATCATCCTTGGCCGCGAGGTCGCGCTGCACCGTTTCGTTGTCAAACAGCTTCCGCGTCGCTTCCATGCGGTCAAAGGTGTCGTCCAGTTTGAACCGCAACTCCGGCGTGAACTTGAGCTTGGTCACGCGACCGACCATTCGGCGAAGCTCGCCCACGTTGCGCGCCATCGCCTTGACCGCCTCGTCGGCGCCCTTGCCACCAAGCGGCATCACGAAGCAGGTCGCGACCGTCATATCGGGCGACATGCGCACTTCGGTCACTGTGATGTTCAGCCGATTGAGGTCGGGATCGTGGATCTCGCCGCGCATCAGGGTTTCGGACATGGCGCGGCGAATGACCTCGCCGACGCGGAGCATGCGCTGGGACGGACCCGCGCCGGAGGAATGGCCTTTGTTCGACATGGGCGCGATGTAGTGCCGATTGCGGTATTGCGCAACAGGGGCTAGGGGGGAGGCGTCGAATTGGAGGGCAGAATGAGCGAATTGCCGGGTATCGTGGTGAACGGGGCGTCGGGCCGCATGGGTCAGATGCTGGTGCGACTTGTGACTGAGAGCGACGCCTGCCGTCTGGTTGGCGCGCTGGAACGGACAGGCCACAATTGGGTCGGGCGCGATGTGGGCGAGGCGATGGGCGGCGCAGCGCTGGGGGTGATCGTCACCGACGACGCGCTCGAAGCCATGGCAAAGGCGCAGGCGGTGATCGACTTTACCACCCCGGCCGCAACCATTGCGCTGGCCGAAATTGCCGCGCAGGCGCGGGCGGTCCATGTGATCGGGACCACCGGGCTTGATGAAACCGACATCGCGAAACTCGACGCCGCCGCGCGTCATGCGGTGATCGTGCGGGCGGGGAACATGTCGTTCGGGGTGAACCTGCTCACCAAGCTGACCGAGACGGTGGCCAAGGCGCTCGACGATGAGTTCGACATCGAGGTGGTCGAGGCGCATCACAAGCACAAGGTCGACGCGCCCTCGGGCACGGCGCTCATGCTGGGCGAGGCGGCCGCGCGGGGGCGTGGCGTGAACCACGACGAGGTCGCCGACCGGGGCCGCGACGGCATCACCGGCGCGCGGGAGTCCGGCCACATCGGTTACTCCGCCATTCGCGGCGGCGACATCGTGGGCGAGCATGACGTGATTTTCGCCGGTCCCGGCGAGCGGATCATCATCCGCCATGTTGCCACTGACCGGGCGATCTTTGCCCGTGGCGCCCTCAAGGCGGCGCTCTGGGGCCTGGGGCGTAAGCCCGGGGCCTACGACATGATGGATGTGCTTGGCTTGTAAGCGGACCTAGTTGAAGACAGGCTGAACCCGGTCGAAGAAACCGGGCGGGTTCAGCCAGTCGGGATAGGTCGCCACACCGGCATAATCACCCTCGAACACGCTCTCCGGCGGGCAGGCGCGGCGGGCCTCGTCCGACATGCAGATGAACCCCTCGACCCCGTCATGGGTCCACGCCATGAGCAGCCGGGGGCTGTCGCAGGAAATCGCGGCGACACGGGACTGGGGCAGGGTGACGGGACCTTCGCCGCGGGCGAAACACTCGGTCGGACAGGTCATCTGCTCGTCGCGCCATTCGTTCCAGAGCGTGACTTCTTCGATCCCCAGCGCCGTGAGGAAGCGGTGGATCTGCGGCTCCATGATCACCGGCATGATGTCTTCCTCGGGCCGGTAGAGACCCCGCGCGGCGAGCTGGTCCAGGCCCCCGGCGATCATCCCGTCGCAATCGGCCCGGTCGCTTTCCAGCGTCCAGAGCCAGACGGTGCGGCGGAATTTCTCGCGGTCGCGCACGCCCAGCTTGTCCTGAACCTCGGCCCAAGTGACCGGGGTGCCGCTGTCCTTGATCAGAAGCTCGAAATCTTCGGGCGCCTCGTTGGGACGCTGCGGCGGTGTGTCCACCGCCTCTTCAGGCGAAAGATCCTCGCGGTCGAAGTGCATCGGGCCGTAGGCCGCCGTCTCGGGCGAAAAGCCCGGCACCCGGAAAAACGGGTTCAGCGCGATGAAGACATGGTCGTAATCGTCCGCCCACCAGTCGAGAAGCGACCGTTCAAAGGGCGGGGTGGACAGGCGGCGGGGAACGTGGGTCATCGGGGCAGGAGCGGTTTGCGGCCATCTTCGGTCAGGAGAAAGGCGTCGCGGCCTTCGAGGACCACGGCGCTGATCGGACGCCCATACCCCGCCCCGCTGTCGATGTTCAAGCGGTTCCCGTAGTGGGTTGCGTGATCGACGGTTGTATGCCCATGCACGACCAAGGGGCCGTGGTCCTGGGTCGCGTAGAGGAAATCGTCGCGAATCCAGACGAGGTCGTCCTCGGTCTGGTGGTCGAGGGGGATACCCGGCCGGATGCCTGCATGGGCGAAAAAGCAATCGCCACGCTGGTAGGAGGTGGGGTTGCCGCGAACGAAATCGAGATGTGCGGGGGGCACCTTGTCTCGTGCCTCGGCATGGATGTCGGCGCGATCCCGGTCGGTATCCACACCATAGGAGGCAAGCGTCTTGCGCCCGCCGAGCGGCGGATCGAGCCAGAAGAGGTGATCGTGCGAGGGATCGTTGCGCCAGGGTGTCTCGAGGAAACAGCCGAACATACGGTCATGGTTGCCCTTGAGCACGATCCAGTTCTCGCCACGTGCGATGCCCATGAGGAGCAGGTCGATCACACCCCGCGTGTCCGGGCCGCGATCACAGAGGTCGCCGATATGAACGACCGGGGCCTCGTGATCCCCGGTGCGCGCCCGGTCCGCCGCGATGAGGCCATGGGCCGCAGTCAGTTGGTCGAGGTATCCGTGAATGTCGCCGATGGCGTAGCTGCGCATGTCTGTCCTATGTGCCCGGAGGGCGGGAGGCGTGGTCCCGCAGGGCGCAAGCATTTCAAGTCGCGGGCTTGATGCCTCAATGCACGCGCAGATGCAAAGGGCGAAGCGGCAGAATGGTCCGCGCGGTCTTTTCGCGCCGACAGGAGGCGCGACGTGGAGGGACCGATCCGCGCCTGACGGTGATCGGGTTAGAGGGGTTCGAGGACTCCGGGATTCTAAGATTCTAGAATCCTGGAATCTTGAATGTGATAGAGAAAACAGATATTTAGAGGGACCTTCGCCTCGAAAATCCTTCACGGATCGCCGCGCGTCACCCCATCAACCACAACATCAGGTAAAGCGTCGCTGCCCCCGATACGATCCCGGCCAGCACGTTCTTCGTCCAGAACCCTACCGCGAAAGTGATGGCCGCCGCCGTAAGCCGTGCCGGGTCAGGCTGACCGTCGGTTGCCGCGGGCCAGAGAACCAGCGGGGCGACGAGGCCGGGGATCACCGCGACCGGGGTGAAGCGCAGGACCCGGAGCACCCATGGCGGCAGCGGGCGATCCCCGATGAGGCCGAGGAACGAAAACCGGATCAGGAAGGTGCCCAGACCCAGCAGCGCGATGACAAGCCAGATCTTCGGATCGGTAAAGGTCGCGTTCATGCCTGGCTTCCCCCTGCCGCGCGTCGCTCGAGCGCGGTTTCCACCAGCGCGCCCGCGATCATCGCAGCCAGTCCGGCCACGAGGAGCCCGGTGCCATAGGGCATCCCGGCCAGGATCAGCGCCAGCACGACCGAGGTTGCGGCGGCCGCGAGATGGGCCAGCGACTTGATCATCGGCGCGATCATCGCGATGAAGGTGATCGGCATGGCGAAATCGAGCGCAAAGCTCTCGGGGATACTCGATCCGACCAGCGCGCCGATCAGCGTCCCACCATACCAGAGCGGGGCGACCGGGGTCATCACGCCGAGAATGTATTTCAGCTTTTCGACACCGGAATGTTGCGGCTCGACCTCGAATTTCTCGATGCTCATCACCGCGGACTGGTCGACGAGGAAATAGGCGGCCAGCGCCCGTCGCCAGAGCGGCTCGCCTCCGAGATGCGGCGCGAGAGACGCGGAATACATCGCCATGCGCAGGTTCACGGCGAGCGACGTGGCCAGAACCATGATCACGGGCGCCTGATCGGACATCTGGGCGACAGCCGCGAACTGCGAGGCGCCTGCGATGACGAGTATGGTCATCCCCATGGTCTGCGCGATGTCGAGACCGGCCTCGGTCGCCACGACGCCAAAGAGGATGGCGAAGGGCAGGATGACAAGCACATAGGGCAGCCCGTCCCGGACCCCCTGCCCATAGAGCGGTCGATTGATCTCGGTCATCGCTATCTCCTGTCGCAGGCCTTACCGCTATGCGCCAGAGAGGGCAGCCGCAACCCGGAGATTGCGCTTTCCGGCTTTTCACGGGTGTGGGGCTGCGCATAAATCACGCCCATGGCTCGAGATTTCACAGTGCCGCCGGGGGTGATCCTCGCCGGCGGGCGCGGACGGCGCATGGGGGGGCAGGACAAGGCGTTCCTGCCGCTCGGGGGGCGTGCGCTCGTCGACCACGTGATTGCGCGGATCGAACCGCAGGTGAGGCTGCTGGCGATCAGCGCCAACGGCGACCCGGGTCGCTTCGGGCCCAAGCGGCCCGTGCTCGCGGACGGGTTCGATGATTTTCCCGGCCCGCTCGCCGGTATCCTTGCCGCGATGGATTGGGCGCGGGCGCTGGGGTCTGACTGGGTGGTGACCGCGGCGACGGACACGCCGTTCCTGCCCGTCACACTGGTAGACCGGCTGGTGCGCGCGCAAGTGGCCAGTGCGGCGCCAATCATTCTGGCCGAAAGCCCGGCGGGGCTGCAACCGGTCACAGGCCTGTGGTATGCGGGTCTGGCCGAGGGACTGCGCGCGACGCTGATCGCGGGATCGTTCAAGGTCACGGACTTTGCCGATGCCAAAATCGCGGTGAGCGTGCCTTTCCCGGAAGAGGCGTTCTTCAACGTCAACACGCCCGAGGATCTGGCCCGGGCCGAGGCGATGCTCGCGGGCTAGGGTCTGGACGAGAGTCGCGCAAGGTTTCCGATAGGCGACAGGATGCGCCGCTTGCAGGCGCAGATTGGTCGTTTTTGCCCCATTTTCCCTCTTGCCGGAATCCGTACCCGGACGTAGATGCGTCAGCGGGACACTCCGCCCCAACGCGGAGCGACTATCTGGAAGGATACCATGACCAACGCCCAAATGCCGGCTCAGCGCCCGGCCAATCCGCGCTTCTCCTCTGGCCCCTGTGCCAAACTCCCCGATTTCAATCTGGACATGCTCGCTGACGCCGCCCTCGGTCGTTCGCACCGTGCTGCCGTCGGCAAGAAAAAACTCAAGGACGCCATCGAAGGCACGCGCGAGATCCTTGGCATCCCGGCCGACTACCGCATCGGCATCGTGCCCGCGTCGGACACCGGCGCCGTGGAAATGGCGATGTGGTCGATGCTGGGTGCTCGTGGCGTGACCATGCTGGCGTGGGAGAGCTTCGGCGCTGGCTGGGTCACGGACGTGGCCAAGCAGCTCAAGCTCGACGCGACGATCATGAACGCCGAATACGGCGAGTTGCCCGATCTGGCCGCCGTCGATTTCACCAATGACGTCGTGTTCACCTGGAACGGCACCACCTCGGGCGTGCGCGTCCCGAACGGAGACTGGATCGCCGCCGACCGCGAAGGCGTTACCATCTGCGACGCGACCTCCGCCGCCTTTGCGATGGACCTGCCGTGGGACAAGCTCGATGTGACGACCTTCTCCTGGCAGAAGGTTCTGGGTGGCGAGGCCGCGCATGGCATGATTGTGCTCAGCCCCCGCGCCGTCGAGCGTCTGGAAAGCTACACGCCCGCCTGGCCGATGCCGAAGATCTTCCGCATGACCAAGGGCGGCAAGCTGATCGAAGGCATCTTTGTCGGTGAAACGATCAACACGCCCTCGATGCTCGCGGTCGAGGATTACCTCGTCGCGCTCGACTGGGCGCGTTCGGTCGGCGGGCTCAAGGGCCTGATCGCCCGTGCCGATGCCAACGCCAAGGTGATCGCGGATTTCTGCGCCGATACACCGTGGCTTGAAAACCTCGCCGTTGACCCGGCGACGGCGTCCAACACCTCGGTTTGTCTCAAGTTCGCGGACGAGCGGATCAAGGACGGCGCGGCATTCGCGAAAGCGGTCGCCAAGCGGCTTGAGGCCGAGGGCGTCGCGCTCGACATCGGCGCCTACCGTGACGCACCCGCCGGTCTTCGGATCTGGTGCGGCGGCACGGTCGAGACGGCCAATGTCGCGGCGCTGATGCCCTGGATCGACTGGGCGTTCAACGCCGAGATCGCCGCGCAGTAAGCGACACTTGCATATTCGCTCGTCGGGGCTGGTTCGGCTTTCTCGGAAAGAGAGGCCGAAGTCCCCGACGAGCCCCCTCCATTCTCATTGAAGGACCACGCACATGGCCCCCAAAGTACTCGTCTCCGACAAGCTCTCGGAAACCGCCGTTCAGATTTTCCGCGATCGCGGCATCGACGTCGATTTCCAGCCGAACCTCGGCAAGGACAAGGAAAAGCTGCTCGAAGTCATCGGTGACTACGACGGTCTCGCGATCCGCTCGAACACCAAGGTGACGGCCGAGGTTCTGGCCAAGGCCACCAACCTCAAGGTCATTGGCCGCGCCGGGATCGGTGTCGACAACGTCGATATTCCCGCCGCCTCCGCCAAGGGTGTGATCGTCGAGAACACTCCCTTCGGCAACTCGATCACCACCGCCGAGCACGCCATCGCGATGATGTTCGCTGTCGCCCGTCAGATCCCCGAAGCCGATGCCTCGACCCAGGCTGGCAAGTGGGAAAAGTCCAAGTTCATGGGCGTCGAGCTGACCGCCAAGACGCTGGGCGTCATCGGTTGCGGCAACATCGGG
Source organism: Maritimibacter sp. REDSEA-S28_B5 (assembly GCA_001626765.1). Lineage (GTDB taxonomy): Bacteria > Pseudomonadota > Alphaproteobacteria > Rhodobacterales > Rhodobacteraceae > Maritimibacter. Next base: position 2,182 of record LUOO01000018.1, on the reverse strand, counting down.
TCGATTGCCGCCGAGCGTGGCAAGGGGCTTAAGATGAAGGTCATCGCGTTCGACCCGTTCCTGTCCCAAGAGCGCGCCGACAAGCTGGGCGTGGAAAAGGTCGAACTGGACGAACTGCTCGCTCGCGCCGATTTCATCACGCTGCATGTGCCGCTCACCGATAAGACACGCGGTATCCTCAATGCCGAGAACATCGCCAAGACCAAGAAGGGCGTGCGGATCATCAACTGCGCCCGTGGCGGTCTGGTCGACGAGGCGGCGCTGGCCGAGGCGATCAAATCGGGCCATGTCGCTGGCGCCGCTTTCGACGTGTTTGAGGTCGAGCCTGCCACCGAAAGCCCGCTCTTCGGTCTGCCGAACGTGGTCTGCACCCCGCACCTGGGTGCCTCGACCACCGAAGCGCAGGAAAACGTGGCCCTGCAGGTGGCCGAGCAGCTGTCGGATTACCTGCTGACGGGTGCCGTAACCAACGCGCTCAACATGCCGTCGGTGACGGCGGAAGAAGCCAAGGTCATGGGCCCGTGGATCAAGCTCGCCAGCCATCTGGGCGCTTTCGTGGGCCAGATGACCACCGAGGCGATCAAGGAGGTTCAGATCATCCTCGACGGTGTGGCCGCGACGATGAACACCAAGGCGCTGGAATGTGCGGTGACCGCGGGTCTCATGAAGCCGGTGAACCCGGACGTGAACATGGTGTCGGCCCCGATCCTTGCAAAAGATCGCGGGATCAAGACGGCGATCACGACGCAGGGCAAGACGGGCGTTTTCGACGGCTACATCAAGGTGATCGTCAAGACCGACAAGCGCGAGCGGTCCATCGCGGGCACCGTGTTCTCGGACGGCAAGCCCCGGTTCATACAGATCAAGGGCATCAACATCGACGCCGAGATCGGCCAGCACATGCTTTACACGACCAACAAGGACGTGCCGGGCGTGATCGGCAAGCTGGGCGTGACGCTGGGCGAGCATGGCGTGAACATCGCGAACTTCACGCTGGGCCGGTCCGAGGCAGGCGGCGATGCGATTGCGCTGCTCTACGTGGATGCGGAAGTGGACGAGGCGACGTTGAAGGCGTTGCGGGACACGAACCTGTTCCAGAACATCTCGGGTCTGACCTTCGAGGTGTGATCCGGGTTGAGAGATTTGGAAAAGGCCCTGGCGGTGTCCGGGGCCTTTTTCGTTCGGGCGTTAACCTTTGCGGGTGGTGCGTCAGTGGTAAGGGCCTGATGTGCAAGGGCTCTGACACATTCGAGATTCTAGGCTTCTAGAGTCCTGGGATTCCGGAATTCTGGAATCCTAGAAGTCAGGAGCGCCGAACGAAGACGCGGCCGCAGAGCAATCGAAGGGTTGTCGGCATGTAAGAACGCCGGGCGCATCTGGCCCGGCGTTTCGCATTTCGGAATGTCGTTAAGAGTTCTTCTTAACCGAGGAGCCTGCGAGCAATCACCTGAGCTTGAATTTCCGCGGCCCCTTCAAAGATGTTCAGGATACGCGCATCACACAAAATCCGGCTGATCTTGTATTCCAGCGCGAACCCATTGCCGCCGTGGATTTGCAGCGCGTTGTCGGCCGCCGCCCAGGCCACCCGTGCGCCCAAGAGCTTGGCCATCCCGGCCTCGAGATCACAGCGGCGGTCGTGGTCTTTCTCCCAGGCCGAGAAATAGGTGAGCTGGCGGGCCACCATGATCTCGACCGCCATCATGGCGAGCTTTCCGGCCACGCGGGGGAAGGTGATGAGCGACTTGCCGAATTGCTTGCGGTCGATGGCGTATTGCATCCCTTCTTCGAGCGCCGATTGCGCGACGCCGATGGCGCGGGCGGCGGTCTGGATGCGGGCGCTTTCAAACGTCTGCATGAGCTGCTTGAAGCCTTGCCCCTCGACGCCGCCAAGCAGGTTCTCGGCTGGCACGCGAAAGCCGTCGAAGCCCAGTTCGTATTCTTTCATGCCGCGATAGCCGAGCACCTCGATCTCGCCGCCCGTCATGCCGGAGGTGGGGAAGGGGTCCTCGTCGGTGCCCGGCGTTTTCTCGGCCAGGAACATCGACAGGCCTTTGTAGTCGGACGTGTTCGGATCGGTCCGGGTGAGCAGCGTCATCACACTTGCCCGCGCGGCATGGGTGATCCACGTCTTGTTGCCGGTGACCACGTAATCGTCACCCTCGCGCACCGCGCGGGTGCGGAG
>LUOO01000017.1 GCA_001626765.1 Maritimibacter sp. REDSEA-S28_B5 | reverse complement strand
CGGCGCGGCGACGATGATCGCCGCGCAGTGAACGAGCAGCACCAGCTATGAAGAAGCAGGTGGACGCCAGTTCCTACACCATCTCCCGGGACACTACCCCGATCCGCGGTCGGAGATACCGGAAAGCCTGGCCATGCAGCAGGGCGACATTCTCGTGGAAAAACAAACGCCCTCGTGCTTTGCCTTCACCAACCTGCACCTCATTCTGTCGGAACTCGAGGTCGACAGCCTGATCACCGTGGGCAATTCCACGTCCGGCTGCGTGCGGGCGACGGCGGTGGACGGCACCGCCATGGGCTACCGCGTGATGGTGGTGGAGGAGGCGGTGTTCGACCGTATCGAGATGAGCCACGCCGCCGCGCTCTTCGACATGCAGTTCAAGATCTGCGACGTCATCGACGAGGCGGCTGCGCTGGCCGTGATCCGGGGCGACTCGGTGGCCTTTTCCGCCCGCACGGCCGCGCCCGAGTCGGCCAATGTGATCGTCTAGGCGCGTCCACATCTTGCACCCTTCGATGACTCCCATCCGCCCCGGCGCACAAAAAACATGCGTCGGGGCTGGTTCGTTCCCGACCGCAACCATGATGACTAAGTCCGTACAAAGTTCGCGTTGACCACCTGCCGGTCCCATGGTCGCCTGACATCAGGGAGGTGACAGGGAAAGGGTTTGGACATGCGTAAACGCGTCCCACTGAATGCGATCCGGGCTTTCGAGGCCGTGGCCCGCAATACCTCGGTCGCCAAGGCTGCCAACGAACTTTGCGTGACCCCGACGGCGGTCAGCCACCAGATCAGACTGCTCGAAGATTTCCTCCAGGTCGCGCTCTTCGAGCGCAAGAACAGCCGCATCTATCCCACCCCCGATGCCACCGCGCATGTGGGCCGGATCGGGCAGGCTCTGGACCTGATTGACGAGGCGGTGCTGGCGCTGGCCGCCGTGCAGCACGAGGAATACCGCAAGCTCGCGGTCTCGGCGCCCGCCTCGCTCGCGTCGCTCTGGCTCGTGCCCCGACTGGGGCGCTTTCTGGAAAGCGAACCGGAGCTCGATCTCTCTCTGCGCACCTATCTCAACCGGCGCGATGCCGAAACGCATGACAGCGACATCCGGATCTGCCCGTGGTCGGATGGTGCCTCGGGCTTTCATTCCGAACCGCTGGTGGAAGAGGCGTCGATCCCGGTCTGCACACCGGAGCTTGCCGCGCGGTTCGGCGGCGATCAGACCGACATCCTACGCCATGCCCCGCTCATCCATGTGGACCGTGCGCCGGGCGGCTACGAAGGCAGCTATCCGGACTGGGCGCGCTACCTGTCGGAATACGGCGTCGGACGGCGTGACCACAACCACGGGATCCGCTTCAACCAGTCCGGGCAGGCGGTTGAAGCGGCCATGGCCGGGGTCGGCGTGCTTCTGGGCCGGTCGCTCCTGATCCAGAAGGCGCTCGATGACGGACGGCTCGTGTCGGTGGCAGAATGTTATCCCGTGCGCACGCCCTACTACCTGCAAAGTCCGCACAATCCGAAGAGCCGCGATGCGCTGATCAAGTTCAAGACCTGGCTGCAAGAGGCCGTCCGGCCCGACGCCGTCGCCGCCTGAGGCTGAAAAAACCTCAGGCCGGGCGGGAAAAAGTTGCGCTGTGCGCGGGCCGGGGGGCGTGGTTCCCTTGCCCGGTCACCGCAACAGGGAGAGCGAGATGAAAGACCTGATCCCCGAGGACATGACGGCCTGGGCGATTGCCCGCGACGTGAACGGGGGCACGCGACGTGCGCTCGACGTGCTCGAGGCAACGCAGGCGGTGATCGCCGCCCGCGAGCCCGAGGTGCAAGCCTTTGCCTTCTACGACCCGCGGATCGCGCGGGCGCAGGCCGAGGCTGGACCCATTGGGCCGCTCGCCGGGGTCACGGTGACGGTCAAGGACGTGATCGCCACGCGCGACATGCCCACGGGCCACAACAACGCGCGATACGCGGGGCAGGGGACCGGGGTGGATGCCGCCTGCGTCGATACGTTGCGCAGCGCCGGTGCCGTGATCCTGTCAAAGAGCGTGACCACCGAATTTGCCGCGACCGACCGGGGCGGCAAGACGCGCAATCCGCATGATCTGGCCCGCACGCCGGGCGGCTCGTCGTCGGGATCGGCGGCGGCGGTCGCGGCGGGCATGGCGGCAATCGGTCTGGGCACCCAGACCGGGGGCAGCACGATCCGGCCCGCGAGCTTTTGCGGCGTCTGGGGCTGGAAACCCACATGGGGCGTTATCAGCCGCGAGGGGCTGAAGCTCTACTCTCTGACCTGCGACACGCTTGGCCTTTATGCCCGTGACCTGGGCGATTTCAATCTTCTGGCGGATGTCTACGACCTCGATCCTGCACCGCGGCCCTCTTCGCTGTCCGGGCTCAGGATCGGCGTCGTGCGCCCGCCGCTCTGGGACCGGGTCGAGGCCCCGATGCGCAACGCGCTTGACACGGCCAGTGCGCAACTGGCCAGCGCCGGGGCGGTGGTCGAGGACGTCACGCTGCACGACGACTTCGCGGCGCTCGACGCGGCACATGGCACGATCCTGATGCGCGAGGGGCGGGCGGCCTTTCTGAACGAGGCCCGGGCGCGCGATGATCTGCACGCGGATTTCGTCGCGATGGTGGCCAATGCCGCCGGGATTACGCCGGAAGATGCCCGCGCTGCCTACCGCACTGCCGATCTCTGCCGCGCGCGAGCGGACGATCTGCTCGCGGGCTACGATGCGGTGATCGCCCCCTCGGCCTGTGGCGAGGCGCCGCGCGGGTTGGACAAGACCGGCGATCCCTCGATGAACTCGTTCTGGACGCTCCTTTCGGTCCCGGTCGTCTCGGTCCCCGCTTTCACCGGGCCGTCCGGCATGCCCATGGGGATCAGCGTGATAACCCGGCGCTACGCGGATCGGACGGCGCTCGCGGTCGCGGGGCTCTCGGCAAAGGTGGTCGGCGGGGCCATCGCATGAGTGCCGGTGAAAAACTCTCAGCCCCCGCTTGGGGTTTCCTCACGCGAAACCGGGCCGGGGTCGCGCTAGGCTTGTGTCAAAGCAACGCTGAGGAGCGACGGCATGGATGACGCGATGACCCTGAACACCAGCATGGACGACCTGACCCATGTCTCGCTGGACGAATTTCGCGAAGGCATGGCGGTTCTGGCCGGGGCGGTCAACATCGTGACGACCGACGGGCCGGGCGGACGCGCGGGGCTTACCGCCTCGGCGGTCTGTTCGGTGACGGCAGAGCCGCCCACACTGCTGGTCTGCGTGAACCGGGGATCGTCGGCCGCGCCCGCGTTCCTCACCAACGACGCGGTCGCCGTGAACACGGTCGGCCCCGCGCACCGCGACCTCGCCATGCTCTTCGGCGGTAAGACCCCGATGGACGAGCGGTTCGCGCAGGCGGATTGGGTGCCCGGATCGGCGGGCGCGCCGATGCTGACCGGCGCGGTGGTCAGCTTTGACTGCAAGGTGACGAGCCGCGCCGCGGTGGGCAGCCACGAGGTTCTGTTCTGCGAGATTGTCGGGATCGCCCGGACCCCGGACACCCCGGCGCTCGCCTATTTCGCCCGGAAATTTCATGAGCTTGGAGTGTGAGACGATGCCCCGTGACCTGTTCGACGAGACCAGCGCGATGACCACTGCGGCCAAGGCCCTTGAACGGGGCGAACCCGTTGTCGTGACCGGATCGGAGGACGGCCCGTTTCTCATGGTTTCCGCCGAGGGGGTGACCCCCGAGACGATCAACCTGATGGCCACCCACGGGCGCGGGCTGGTCGGTGTGGTCCTGTCGCGAAAGCGGGCCGCCGCGCTGGGGCTCGAGCTGCAACCCCGGCAGGGTCGGGCCGAGGCCCCGCTCTACACCCGCTCAGTCGAGGCGGCGAGGGGGACCACGACGGGCATTTCCGCCGCCGACCGGGCGCTCACGATCCGGGCGCTGGCCTTTGGTGGGCCGGGCGATCTGGTAACGCCCGGCCATATCTTTCCGCAAGTGACGACGGATCGTCCGACAGGACAAGCAGAACTGGCGCTCAGGCTCGTCGCCTCGGCCACGGGCACGCCGGTCGCCGCACTTTGCACCATTCTGAACGACACGGGCGACGTCGCAGACAGCGCCCACGCCCGCGCGGTCGCCGCGCGCCTTGGGCTGGTCAGCGTCGATGCCGTCGAGGTTCTGGCGATCGCCGGGTCCGAGGTCTTTTCCTAGAATCAGACTCCCGCGCCGCGTGCGTGTCGGGGCTGTCCCGACGGTCGAAGACCTAAGCGACTCTTCGCATGACGCCGGCGACCGCACGCCCGAAAGGCGTTCTCGGGTTGCCGTGACCGCGTGGACTGCGCCAAGCATGCGGCCATGCGGGCCAATTCCCTTTGCGCGTTTCTCACTCTTTCCTTCCCTCGCGCAAGGCAATGCGCCGTCACGAATTCGGATGGTCGGTTCTCTTGCACAAGCCCCGAGCTTCGGCATGTCCTCCAGGAACATTTTACATGTTAAAGATTTCGGTTGACATCTGTCGCGTTGTTTAACATGTTCACGATCAAGGAGGAGCCAGCATGGCGCATCTTTCGATCGAATATTCCGCCGGGCTCGACGCCCGCTCCGACATGCAGGCGGTGGCCCGTGCGGCCCATGCTGCAATGCTCGACGCCGGGATCTTTCCCGTCGCAGGCATCCGCATCCGGCTGCACCGGGCCGATTTCGCCATCGTGGCGGACGGTCTGGCCGAGAATGATTTTTGCGCCATGACCATGTCGGTCGGCGCGGGGCGGAACGAGGCGGTGCTCAAGACGGCGGGCGACCGGGTCTTTGCTGCGGTCCAATCCGCGCTTGCCGGACCTCTCTCGACCGAACATTTCGCGCTGTCCCTCGAGATCAGGGAAATCCACGCGCGGCTCACCTGGAAAGACACGCCGATTCACAAGCGGCTGACGAAAAAGGACTAAGGACATGAGCGTCGTCGACGACAACATCGCCAAGGCCAAGGACTACATGGCCCGCTTCGCCAAGGATGGCGTGCTGAACCATATCGCGGGCGAGAATGTCCCGGCGATGTCGGGCGAAACGATGGACACCATCAGCCCGGTCGATGGCTCGGTGCTGGCCAAAGTCGCGAAATCCGATGCAGCCGACATTGACGCCGCCGTGGCCGCCGCCAAGGCCGCCTTTCCGGCATGGTCGAAAACACCGGGGGCCGAGCGGCGCAAGATCCTGATCAAGGTGGCCGAAGCGATCGAGGCTCGCGCCGAGGAAATCGCCTTCACCGAATGTATGGACACGGGTCAGGCGCTGCGCTTCATGTCGAAAGCCGCCATTCGCGGCGCGGCCAACTTCCGCTTTTTCGCGGATCAGGCGCCGACCGCCGAGGATGGCGCGGTGACGCGCACACCGACGCAGATGAACACGACCAGCCGTCGCCCCATCGGCCCGGTGGGCGTCATCACCCCGTGGAACACGCCCTTCATGCTGTCCACGTGGAAGATCGCGCCCGCGCTCGCCGCTGGTTGCACGGTGGTCCATAAACCGGCCGAGTTCAGCCCGATGACCGCCAAGAAGCTGGTGGAGATCGCGGAAGAGGCCGGCCTGCCCAAGGGTGTGCTCAACGTGGTGAACGGCTTGGGCGAAACCGCCGGCAAGCGGCTCACCGAGCACCCGGACATCAAGGCGATTGCCTTTGTCGGTGAAAGCCGGACGGGCAGCATGATCATGGCGCAGGGCGCGCCGACGCTGAAGCGCGTGCATTTCGAGCTTGGCGGAAAGAACCCGGTCATCGTGTTCGACGACGCCGACATCGAACGCGCCGTGGATGCGGCGACCTTCATGATCTACTCGCTCAACGGCGAGCGCTGCACCTCGTCTTCGCGGCTGCTCGTGCAGGAAAGCATCTACGACGAGGTCACCGAAAAGGTTGCCGCCGTCGCCAAACGGATCAAGGTCGGCCATCCGCTTGATCCCGAAACCGTGGTCGGCCCGCTCATTCATCCGGTGCATGAGAAGAAGGTGCTGTCCTACTTCGACAAGGCGCGCGAAGAGGGCGCGACCATCGCGGCAGGTGGCGAGAAGATCGGGACCGAGGGCTGCTATGTTTCGCCCACGCTCTTCACCGGGGCCACGAACCAGATGGCCATCGCGCAGGAGGAAATCTTTGGCCCCGTGCTGACCGCGATCCCGTTCAAGGACGAGGACGAGGCACTCGCGCTCGCCAATGACGTGGAATACGGCCTTGCCGCCTACCTCTGGACCAATGACCTGAACCGCGCGATGCGGATGACGGACAGCCTCGAGGCGGGTATGATGTGGGTGAACTCGGAAAACATCCGGCACCTGCCCACGCCCTTTGGTGGCGTCAAGGCGTCCGGCATCGGGCGCGACGGCGGCGACTGGTCCTTTGACTTCTATATGGAGACGGTCAACGTCAGCTTCCCCCGCACGGGACACAAGATCCCGAAACTGGGCGGCTGATCCTTTATCGAGACGCGCGACACCTCGAAAGGAAAGATCATGGGTGAAATCGTTCTGGCGGCAAAGGTCACGCATGTGCCCACGCTCGTCATGTCGGAAACCGACGCAAAGCTCGCGGAAACCCGCGCGCAGGCCATCAAAGGGCTGCGCGAGATTGGGCGGCGGGCAAGTGCGGCGGGGGCGGATACCTTTGTCGTGCTCGACACGCATTGGCTCGTGAACGCGGGCTATCACATCAATGCCAAGGCGCATTTCAAGGGGATGCTCACGTCGAGCGAATTTCCCCAGTTCATCAACGACCTGCCCTATGAGCTTTGGGGGAACCCGGAGCTGGGCGACCTGATCGCGAAATATGCCACGGCGGAAGGCACGCACACGCTGTCGCATCAGGTCGAGAGCCTCGATCTGGAATACGGAACACTGGTCCCGATGCGCTACATGAACCCGGAGGGCGACCTCAAGGTCGTTTCCGTCGCCGCCATGTGCACGGTCCACAGTCACGAAAGTTCGCGCAAGGTGGGCGTCGGTATCCGCAAGGCGATCGATGCGTCGGGCAACAAGGTCGCGCTCATCGCGTCCGGCAGCCTGTCCCACCACATCTGGCCGACCGAAATCTATTCGGAGAACAACGGCACCTATACGATTTCCAGGGAGTTCAACCGTCAGGTCGACTTCATGGTGCTCGATATGTGGAAGCGTGGCGACATGCAGACCTTCCGCAAGATCCTGCCCGACTATGCCGAACATTGCGACGGCGAGGGCGACATGCATGACACCGTGATGCTGTTCGGCGCCCTTGGCTGGGACCAGTATCACGGCAAAGGCGAATTGATCGGGGAGTATTTCTCCAGTTCCGGCACGGGTCAGGCCAACGTGGTCTTTGACCTACCGTAACGCGACATCCTAGGAGAAACACCATGCCCATTCCGGCCCCCGTTCTGACCCCGCCCTTCAACATCCTGCGCCTGAGCCATGTGGAATTCGGGGTCACCGATCTTGCCGCCAGCCGCAAGTTCTACACCGACATCCTTGGCCTTCAGGTCACGGACGAGGACGCGGATACTGTCTATATGCGGGCGATGGAGGAGCGGGGGCATCATTGCCTGATCCTCAAGAAAAAGCCCGAGGCGGGGATCGACTACCTGTCCTACAAGGTGTTCTCGGAAGAGGAACTCGACAAGGCGGCGGCGTATTTCGAGGGGATGGGCAAGCCTGTCTCTTGGGTCGAGCGCCCCTATCAGGGCCGCACGATGCGGACCGAGGACTGTTTCGGCGCGCCGATGGAGTTTTATTTCAAGATGGACCGGCTCGCGCCCATCCATCAGAAATACGAGCTGTACCGGGGCGTTAAACCGCTCAGGATCGACCACTTCAACTGCTTCGTGCCGAACGTGGACACGGCGGTCGAATGGTATGGCAAGCTGGGCTTTCGGGTCACCGAATATACCGAGGACGCGGAAACCGGCAATCTCTGGGCGGCATGGACGCATCGCAAGGGCGGGGTGCACGACATCGCCTTTACCAACGGCACCGGTCCGCGCCTGCACCACACGGCGTTCTGGGTGCCCACGCCGCTCAACATCATCGACCTGCTCGATCTGATGGCGACCACGGGCTACGTGGGCAACATCGAACGCGGGCCGGGGCGGCACGGGATTTCCAACGCCTTCTTCCTCTACATCCTCGACCCCGACGGGCACCAGATCGAGATTTACTGCTCGGATTACCAGACTGTGGACCCCGATCACGAGGCGATCAAATGGGACCTCAAGGACCCGCAGCGCCAGACGCTCTGGGGTTCTCCCGCACCGCGGTCGTGGTTCGAACATGGCTCGGTCTTTACCGGCGTGGACACCCGCCCGGCGGACCTCAAAGCCTCGCCGATCATCGCACCGTAAGGGAGTTTGGGGATGGACCTGAAAGACCCGTCGCTTCTGCGCGAAGCGGCCTTGATCGGTGGCGACTGGATCGCCGCTGGCGCGGAGGGCATCGCCGTCACCAACCCGGCGACGGGCGAGACCATCGGTCACGTCCCGCGTCTGGGGGCCACGGAAACCCGTGCCGCCATTGCCACCGCCGAGACCGCGCAGCGCGACTGGGCCGGGCAGACCGCAAAGCACCGGGCGCAGGTCTTGCGCCGTTGGTATGACCTGATGATGGAACACCAGGACGACCTTGGCCGTATCCTGACCGCCGAGCAGGGCAAGCCGCTGGCCGAGGCAAAGGGCGAAATCGCCTATGGCGCGTCCTTCATCGAGTGGTTCTCGGAAGAGGCACGGCGGGTCTACGGCGACGTGATCCCCGGCCATGCCGACGACAAGCGGATCGTGGTGATCAGGCAGCCCATCGGCGTCGTCGCCGCGATCACGCCGTGGAACTTTCCCAACGCGATGATCACGCGCAAGGCAGGACCCGCGCTGGCCGCCGGTTGTGCGATGATCCTGAAGCCCGCCGCGCAGACGCCGTTTTCCGCCATTGCGCTGGCCGTGCTGGCCGAACGGGCCGGTCTGCCTGCGGGGCTGTTTTCCGTCATCACCGGATCGGCGCGCGAGATCGGGGGGGAGATGACCTCGAACCCCGTGGTGCGCAAGCTGACCTTTACCGGCTCCACCGAGGTGGGGATCGAACTTTATCGCCAGTCCGCCGATACGATCAAGAAACTGAGGCTGGAGCTCGGAGGCAACGCGCCCTTCATCGTGTTTGACGATGCCGACCTCGACGCCGCCGTCGAAGGCGCGATCGTGTCCAAGTTCCGCAACAACGGCCAGACCTGTGTCTGTGCGAACCGCATCTATGTGCAGGCGGGCGTCTATGACGCCTTTGCCGAGAAGCTGTCGGCCAAGCTTGCCACGCTCAAGGTGGGCGACGGGATGGACGAAGGCACGGTCTTTGGCCCGCTCATCGACAGCGCCGCCGTCGAGAAGGTGCGCGAGCATATCGCGGATGCCACGGCCAAGGGCGCGCAGGTTGCGATGGGCGGCCAGCCCCATGCGCTTGGCGGCACCTTCTTTGAGCCGACGGTGCTGACCGGCGTGACCGCGGACATGGCCGTGGCGCGGGAGGAAACCTTCGGCCCCGTCGCGCCGCTGTTCAAATTCGACACCGACGACGAGGTGGTCGCGGCGTCCAACGACACCGAGTTCGGCCTCGCCTCATACTTCTACACCCGCGATCTGGCGCGGGCGTGGCGGGTCGGCGAGCGGCTGGAATACGGCATGGTCGGGATCAACACCGGCCTCATCTCGACCGCCGAAGCCCCCTTTGGCGGGATCAAGTCCTCGGGCCTCGGACGCGAAGGGTCGCGCTACGGGATCGAGGATTTCGTGGAAATCAAATACCTCTGCTTCGGCGGGATCAGTTAAGGAGCCTTTCATGACCCAACCAGCCCGCATCGCGGCCTTTCACGCCGCCGGACAGGACCGTTTCGGCGTGGTCACGGACGGCGGTATCGTCGACCTGACCGCTGACTTCGGCCGCCGAGGGCCGCGCGCCGGATTTCGCGGAAGGCGAGGTGCGCTTCCTGATCCCGATCACCAATCCGGACAAGATCCTTTGCGTCGGCGTGAACTTTCCCGACCGCAACGCCGAGTATAAGGACGGCTCCGCCCAGCCCAAGCACATGTCGCTGTTCCCCCGCTTTCCGTCGAGCTTCACGGGCCACGGCCAACCGCTCATCCGCCCGCCGGAGAACCACACGCTCGACTACGAAGGCGAGGTGGTCATCGTGATCGGCAAGGGCGGTCGCCGGATCAAGCCGGAAGACGCCTATGACCACATCGCCGCGCTCACGCTGTGCAACGAGGGCACGATCCGCGACTGGGTGCGCCATGCGAAGTTCAACGTGACGCAGGGCAAGAACTGGGACAACTCCGGCTCCATCGGCCCTTGGCTCGTGCCCTTCACGGATGCGGCCCAGCTGGACGACGCGCGGATCGTGACGCGGGTCAATGGCGAGGTGCGGCAGGATGACGTGCTGGCCAACATGATGTTCCCCATCCGCGAAGAGATCGCCTATATCTCGACCTTCACGACGCTGAAACCCGGCGACGTGATCGCGACCGGCACGCCCACCGGCGCGGGGGCGCGGTTCGATCCTCCGAAATACCTCGTCCCCGGCGACGTGGTGGAAATCGAAGTAGCGGGGATCGGCACGCTCATGAACACCATCGCGGACGAAGTGCTATGAGCCGGACGCTGAGTGACGAACAGGTGACGCAGGCGGCGGCGGACCTGCTCGCCGCTGAAGAGGGGCGGCACCAGATCGGCCTTCTGTCCCTGCGCCATCCCGGCATGACGCTCGATGACGCTTACGCCATCCAGTCGGCGCAGATGGCCACGAAACTCGAGCAGGGGCGCGAGATTTTGGGCTGGAAGATCGGGCTGACGTCCAAGGTCATGCAGCAGGCGCTCAAGATTGACACGCCGGATTCGGGCGTCATGTATGACGACATGCTGTTTCCCTCGGGCGGCACGGTGCCCGCGGGCCGCTTCATCCAGCCGCGGGTCGAGGCGGAGATTGCGTTCGTGATGAAAGCGCCGCTCGATGGGGACGTCACGCGCGAGGACGTGCTGGCGGCGACCGACTACGTGGCCCCGTCGCTCGAGATTTTGGACACGCGCATCCAGCGGGCCGACCCCGAGACGGGCAAGGCGCGGATCATCGTGGACACGGTGTCGGACAACGCCGCGAACGCGGGTGTCGTGCTCGGGTCGCAAAAGAACGACCCCGCAGCGTTCGACCTGCGCTGGACCGGGGCCATTGTGCGCAAGAATGGCGAGGTCGAACTGACTGGCCTTGGCGCTGCCGTGCTGGACGACCCTGTGATGGGCATCGTCTGGCTCGCGCGCCGGATGCACCAATACGGTCAGCGGATCGAGGCGGGGCAGGTTATCCTGTCCGGCTCTTTCATCTCGCCCATCGAATGCCCGCCCGCTACGCTGATCGAGGCCGACTTCGGCCCCTTCGGCAACGTCTCCATCAGCTTTGAGTGACCCCATGCCTGCACCTGAGAACCTGTTCAAAAAACGTCTGCTTGCCGGGGAAACCCTGATCGGCCTGTGGTGCGGGCTGGGTACGTCCGTGGCCGAACTGGCCGCCCAGACCGGCTTTGACTGGATTGTGCTGGACGGCGAACACGGGCCCAACCGCCTGCGCGATGTGCTCGACCAGCTGCGGGCCGTGGGCACCACCGGGGCGCAGCCCGTGGTGCGGGTGCGCGACGACAACCGGGCCGAGATCAAGCAGATGCTCGACATCGGCGCGCAGACGATACTTGTGCCCATGATCGACACGGCGGAGCAGGCGCGCGAGGCGGTGCGCTCGGTGCTCTATCCCCCGCATGGGGTGCGCGGGGTCGGTGCGGCGCTGGCGCGGGCCTCGGCCTATGGCGCGATCCCGGATTACCTGACGACGGCGAACGACCAGATTTGTCTGCTCCTCCAGGTCGAAAACCGGGCCGGGATCGCGGCGCTCGACGACATTCTCGCGGTCGAACGGGTGGACGGCATCTTCATCGGTCCCGCCGATCTGTCCACCGACATGGGCCACGTCGGCAACCCCGGCCACCCCGAGGTTCAGGCGGTGATCAACGAGGCCATCGACAAGATCCGGGCGGCGGGCAAGGTGCCGGGAATCCTCACTTCGGACGCAACGCTGAACAAGGGCTATGCCGAACGCGGCGCGGGCTTCGTTGCGGTCGGGTCCGACGTGGGCGCGCTGCGGGGTGCGCTGACCGCCCTGCGCAAGACCTACGACTGATCCCCCGCGGGTCCTGGGGGCCGGGGCGGCTTGGCCGGAGCGGGTTCCCGGTGTAAGCGATGGATACGAGGACCCCTGACACACGGAACGAGCGAGCCTGCATGGACAAGGATCAGGACAAACGGTTGCGGGATTTCCAGCGCGCCCTGCCGATTTCGCTGCTCCGCGCCCGCGAGGCGACGATGCGCCCGTTCAAGGAACACGTGGAGAACTACGGGCTCACGCTTCAGCAATGGCGGGTGATCCGGGCGCTGGCCGATGAATCGCCGCTTGATTCCAAGACGCTGTCCGAGCGGTGCGTGATCCTCGCCCCGTCGCTGTCGCGCATCTTCAAGGCGTTGTCGGACAAGGGGCTGATCGAGACCGTCGCCTCGAGCGACGCGCGGCGCCATCTGGTCGCGCTGACCCCGGCGGGGGGAAGTCTGTTCGAAAAGGCTTCTCTGCGGTCGGAAGAGATTTATCGGCGGCTGGAAGAGGCCTATGGGACCGAACGCATGTCGGACCTGCTCTCGCTCTTGCGCGACCTCAGAACAGTGGCGGAAGAGACCGATTTCCGCTGATCACCGTGCGACGCGCCGGTCGGTACACCGGCGCGCCGCCGTCATTCGGAGCAAGGGCTCCTCGGCCCTAGGCGCGCACCGTCTCTAAGCAGGTGTATCCCGGTCCCAGCCGATCCCGGCGTCCAGCCGCCGCCCGAGCGCCGGGGCGGCCCGCGTCGTAGACAGGTCGCTGCGGGAAAAGACGATCGGCGTGCGCAGACCCGGCAGGCCTTCGGGCGCGATCGTGAGGCCGCGCGCCTCGATTTGAGGCTCGCTCAGGGCCTCGGCCACCGTGTTGATCGGCCCTCCGGGCACGCCAACGCGAACGAGGCCCGCGATGAGATCGGCCTTGGTCATCCGCGCCATCCGTTCGGTCAGGGCGGGCACCAGAACGTGACGGTTGTCGACCCGCGCCGGGTTCGTCGCGAAACGGGGATCGGCGGCATGGTCGGCCATGTCCAGAAGACCGCAGAGCGCGGTGAACTGCCGGTCGTTGCCACAGGCGATGATCACGTGGCCGTCGGCGCAGGGAAACACCTGATAGGGCACGATGTTGGGATGCGCATTCCCCATCCGTGAGGGCGTGATCCCGCCCAGCAGGAAATTGGCCGCCTGATTGGCGAGAACCCCCGTGGCGCAATCCAGAAGCGCGATGTCCACATGCTGACCCATGCCCGACCGGCTGCGTTCGGCAAGCGCGGCCTGAATACCGATCACCCCGTAAAGCCCCGCCATGACGTCGATCCAGGCTACGCCGATCTTCTGCGGCTCGCCCGTCGGATCGCCAGTGAGGTCCATGATCCCACACATGCCTTGCACGAGGAAATCGTAGCCGGGCTGGGTCGCGCGCGGCCCGGTCTGGCCGAAACCGGTGACAGAGGCATAGACCAGCCCCGGATTGAGCTGCGACAGGGCAGGGTAGTCCAGCCCGAACTTGGCAAGTCCGCCCACCTTGAAGTTCTCGATCACCACGTCCGCACCGGCGATCAGTCGTTTCACCTGCGCCAGATCCTCCGGGTCGGAGAAGTCGCAGGTGACCGACGTCTTGCCGCGATTGGCCGCGTGGTAATAGGCCGCCACCCGTTCGGTGCCGCCCTCGGGCCGGGGGCGTTCGATGAAGGGCGGGCCCCAGGTGCGGGTGTCGTCACCTTCGGGGGCCTCGACCTTGATCACCTCGGCGCCAAGATCGGCCAGCGTCTGCCCGATCCACGGCCCAGCGAGGATCCTCGCCAGTTCGACGACCTTGAGGCCCGCAAGGGGCCGCGAACCCGCCGCCGTCATGCAAAGGCCGTCAGGTCGGTGATCGCGCGGCCAAGGATCAGCGCGTGAACGTCATGGGTGCCCTCGTAGGTGTTTACGGTTTCGAGGTTCTGGGCGTGGCGCATCACGTGGTAGCCGATCTGGATGCCGTTGCCGCCGTGCATGTCGCGGGCCACCCGCGCGATGTCGAGTGCCTTGCCGCAGTTGTTGCGCTTGATGAGGCTGATCATCTCGGGCGCGAAGCGGTCCTCGTCAAACAGTCGGCCCACACGCAGCGCGGCCTGCAGACCGAGCGCGATCTCGGTTTCCATATCCGCGAGTTTCTTCTGATATAGCTGCGTCGCGGCCAGGGGGCGGTCGAATTGCTTACGGTCTAGTCCGTATTGCCGTGCGCGGGCAAAGCAATCCTCGGCCGCGCCCATGACGCCCCATGCGATCCCGTAGCGCGCCCGGTTGAGGCAGCCGAACGGCCCACCCATACCTTGCGCGCCGGGCAGAAGCGCATCCTCGCCGACCTCGACATTCTGCAGGACGATCTCGCCGGTGATCGAGGCGCGCAGGGACAGCTTGCCCTCGATCTTGGGCGCGCTCAGGCCCTTCATACCCTCTTCGAGGACAAAGCCCCGAACCTTGCCGCCATGCGCTTCGGACTTGGCCCAGACGACAAAGACATCGGCGATGGGGCTGTTGGAAATCCACATCTTGGCCCCGTTCAGCACGTAGCCGTCCGCCGTCTTGCGCGCCACCGTCTTCATCCCGCCGGGATCGGAGCCGGCGTCGGGTTCGGTCAACCCGAAGCAGCCGATATATTCGCCCGATGCCAGTTTCGGCAAGTATTTCTGGCGCTGTTCCTCGGACCCGTAGGCATAGATGGGGAACATCACGAGCGAGGACTGCACGGACATCATCGAGCGATAGCCACTGTCCACCCGCTCGACCTCGCGCGCGACGAGGCCGTAGGACACGTAACCCGCGCCGAGGCCGCCATATTGCTCGGGAATGGTGACGCCAAGAAGGCCCGCGGCCCCCATCTCGCGGAAAATCTCGGGATCCGTCGTCTCGTCCAGATAGGCGCGCTCGACGCGCGGCAGGAGCCGATCGGTCGCAAAGGCGCGGGCCGAGGCGCTGATCATACGCTCTTCCTCGGTCAATTGCGCGTCCAGCGACAGGGCGTCGGCCCAGTCAAAGGCGATCCCCTTGCTGGCGGTGGCCTTTTTTTCGGTGCGATGCGGGTCAGAGGTCGTGGACATGGTCAGGCGATCCTTTTTGCGAAACGGGTCGGGGCATCCGGGACACCCATTCATTTGGCGCATGTTATTTCCCGGAAATTCGACATAAAAGCAAAAATACCGAATGAACCTATGACGAAGAGGAATGACCATGTGGCAACGGCGGTTCCTGCCCCCGATTGGGTCGCTGATGGCCTTCGAGGCGGTCGTGCGTCTTGGCAGCGTGACCCTTGCCGCCGCCGAGCTCAACCTGACGCAAAGCGCGGTGAGCCGGGTCCTGATCGGGCTGGAAGAGACGCTGGGGGTGACGCTGTTCCTGCGGGAAAGCCGTCGGATGATCCCGACCGAAGCGGCCAGGGCCTATCACCGCGATGTCGCACGGGCGCTCGACATATTGCAACGCGCGAGCCTGACGGTGATCTCAAACCCGGAAGGGGGTATGATCTCGCTGGCGGTCCTGCCCACCTTTGCATCCCGGTGGCTGGGTCCGCGTTTGCCCGATTTTCTTAATGCCCATCCCGGCATTTCGCTCAACATGGCGAGCCGGATCGGTCCGGTGGATTTCGCGGGCGAGGCCTTCGATGCCGCGATCCGCTTCGGCGCGGGAGACTGGGGCGCGCTTGGCCACATCAAGCTCATGGATGAACGGGTCACGGCCTGCGTGTCCCCCGCATTTGCGGCGCGCAACCGGCTCGACACGCTGGACGCGCTGGCCGGGCATCCGCGGCTGCACCTTACCTCGCGTCCCGAAGCCTGGGACGACTGGTTCGCGCATCAGGGGGGCACGCCGCCCGCGACGGGCGGGATGCTGATGGACCAATTCTCGATGATGATACAGGCGGCGATTTCCGGGCTGGGCGTCGCGCTCTTGCCCGAATACCTCGCCCGGATCGAGATTTCCGAGGGCCGTCTCGTCCCGGTGCTTGCCGAAGCGGTGCCGGTGCGCGGGGCCTACTGGCTGGTCTGGCCACGCGAGCGCGACGACGATCCGGCCTTGCGGGCCCTGCGTGACTGGCTGGAGCGGGTGTCGGACGTCTAGCGCCGTCGGACCCGATCAACGCACGGCAGAAAAGGCGGTGGGCGCCAGAAAGCTCGAGGCGATGTTCTGGACCACTTCGCCGTAAGTCTCGACATGCGCCTTGCGCGCGGCCTGCCATTCGGGGTCGGCCATGAACTGACCCCAGAGCCGTTCGCGTTCCGCCATCGACTCCCAGGCAATGAGATAGGTCAGGTCGTTGTTTGCAGGCCCGATCACGGTCGTGAAAAGCCCACCGGGCGGATGCCGATCCGGTCCCAGATGCGCAGCGTCGCCGTTTCGAACCGTTCGAACAGTGCGGGCAGACCGCCCGCCGTGCAGGAATAGACGCGCATTTCGTAGATCATGGGGTGGGTCCTTTGCATTGGCCCGCATTAGGCGAGCGTGTAAGCGGTCTTGACCGTGGTGAAAAATTCGGCGGCATAGCGTCCCTGTTCGCGGGACCAAAGCTCGACGCCTTGCGCCCGCCGAAGGGCACGTGGAAATCCACGCCCGCGGTCGGCAGGTTGATCATGACCATCCCGGCCTCAGCGTTGCGCCGGAAATCGGTGGCATGTTTCAGGCTCGTCGTCGCGATGCCAGCCGACAGGCCAAAGGGTGTGTCGTTCGCTACCGCCAGCGCCTCGTCGTAGCCATCGACCGGGATGACGGCGGCCACGGGGCCAAAGATCTCTTCGCGCGCGATGACCATGTCGTTGGTGCAATCGGCAAACAGGGCAGGGGACTGAAAGAACCCTTCCGTGTCGCGGTTCAGCCGGTCGCCGCCGGTAACCAGACGGGCGCCTTCGGCTTTGCCCTTGGCGATGTAGCTTTCGTTCTGGGACAACTGGCTTTCATCGACCACAGGTCCGATCTGGGTGTCATCCCGCAGCGCATGGCCGATGCGCAGGCCCTGAATCCGCTCGGCCAGCAGGTCGACGAAGCCGGAATACACCGCCTTGTCCACGATGATCCGCGACGAGGCCGTGCACCGTTGCCCGGTCGAAAAGAACGCGCCGTTCACCACGCAGTCGGCGGCGATGGACAGTCGCGATGCCAGCCGACAGGCCAAAGGGTGTGTCGTTCGCTACCGCCAGCGCCTCGTCGTAGCCATCGACCGGGATGACGGCGGCCAGCGCCAGCGCCGCGCCGGTGCCCTGCGAGCCGGTAAAGGTCAGCGCGTCGATGTCGGGGCTGTCGGCCATGGTCTGCCCGACCACGGAGCCGCGCCCCATGACGAGGTTCAGGACACCCTTCTGCAAACCGGCGCGGTTCAGGATATCGACCAGCGCCCAGGCGCTGCCGGGCACCAGATCGGCGGGTTTGAAGACGACGGTGTTGCCGTAGCAGAGCGCCGGCGCCAGTTTCCACGCGGGAATGGCGATCGGGAAATTCCACGGGGTGATGATGCCCACGACGCCCACCGCTTCACGCGTGATCTCGACGCCCACACCGGGGCGCACCGAGGGCAGGATCTCGCCCGCGAGCCGGAGCGCCTCGCCCGCGAAGAAGTCGAAAATCTGCGCGGCGCGGGTGACTTCGCCCACGCCTTCGGCCAGCGTCTTGCCCTCTTCGCGCGACAGGAGACGGCCAAGTTCGTCCTTGCGGGCGAGGATCTCGTCCGAGGCGCGGCGCAGGATCCCATGGCGCACCAGCGGCGACGAGCGCGACCAGTCGGCAAAGGCGGCGCGGGCCGCCCCGATCGCGGTGCGGGTCTGGTCGGCGCTGGCACGGGCATAGTGGCCGACGATATCCGAGACATCGGAGGGGTTCACGTTCGGCGCGGCGTCGCCGTCGACCCATGCGCCGTCGATGAGGTTCTTGTGAAGATCAGACATGCTGTGTCCTGCAAATGGGGTCAGCCGATCACGGCGGACTGGTCGGAATAGCGGATGGTCAGGGTCATCGAGCCTTCGTTCATCAGCCAGCGATTGACCGTGTAATGGCGCAGTCCCTGCGCATGGAACGGATCGGCATCGGCGATGGTGCGGGCTTCGGCCTCGTCTCGGGCGCGCAGGATGATCATGCCGCCATAGGGCACGTCCGATCCTTCTTCGAAGAGAGGCCCTGCGCCGAACAGCGTTCCGGCACGTTCGAGCGCCACCTGATAGTCGAGGTGTTCGGCCAGGACCTCCTGTATGCCCGGACCGCGCGCCGGTGTGGTGGTGATCACGAAAAGCGGCTTGCGCAGCATCTTCGCGTAGAGGTCTTCCGGCGTCTGGTCGGCCATGTGTCCCTGCCTTCTGGGTAGTGTGATCCGCCGGCCCGGGGAAAGTCCCAAGGCCGGCGGGCTGTCGCCTTAGCGCTTTTCGATACCGGCGTTATTGACCACATCGGTCCAGACGGTGATCTGGTCGGTCACGAGTTGTAGCATCTCCTCACCCGAGGATGCCGCGGGCGTCGCGCCGAGGGCAGAGATCTTTTCCTGCACTTCGGGCTTGGCCAGCGCGGCGTGGATATCTGCGCGGATACGCTCGGCACGCTCGGGATCGACGCCTGCGGGCATGCCGATGCCGGTCCAGGACACGACGTCGAAATCGGGCGCCACGGTTTCAGCCAGCGTCGGGACGTCCGGCGAATCCGGCCAGCGTTCGGCGGAGGTGACCGCCAGCTTGTCGAACACGCCCGCTGCGGCCTGTCCCTCGATCACGGTGCCGGTGTCGATCAGCACGTCAACCTCGCCGCCCATGAGCGCCGTGGCTGCCGCCGCGCCGCCCTTGTAGGGAATATGCAGGAAATCCCCGCCCGTGTTCAGTTCGAGCAGTTCGCCGGTCAGATGCTGGGTCGAGCCGACCCCGGAGTGGCCGACCTTGATGCTGCCCGGCCCGGCCTTGGCGGCGTCGATCAGGGCCTGGATGTTTTCGTATTTCCCGGACTGCGTCGCGACGAAGAACGGAAACTGCCCGATCGTCGAGATAAAAGTGAAATCGTTGAGCGAGTCGTAGGGGAGCTGGTTGTAGAGCCCCGCCGCCACTGCGTGCCCGCCGACCATGAGCTGCATGGTATAGCCGTCGGGGTCCTGTTTCGAGACATAGTCCGAGGCGACTGTGCCGCCCGCGCCGGGACGGGATTCGACCACCACCGGCTGACCAAGGCTCTGGGTCAGCTCTTCGGCGATGATACGCGCCACGGTATCGGCATTACCGCCGGCGCCGAAGCCGTGAACGATCCGCAGCGAATGATCCGGAAACGATTGCGCTGCCGCCGGCAGGGCGAGCGCGCCGATGACCGGCAAGGCAGTCAGAAGTGATTTGAACATGTTTGGTCCTCCCGTATGTGAACGCCTTTGATTGTAAGCCCACGGCGCTGAAAGGGCTGTGTGCCGCGATCACGTGGATGATCGCCGCGATCTCATGAGGCCGACGAATGCGGAGCGCAGGGACACGATCAGCAACAGGACGGTGCAGGCGAACAGAACCGCGCTTATCGGCCGCTGGACGAAGACGAAGAAGTCACCGCCGTGAAGCATCATCGCGCGCCGGAAATTTTCTTCCAGGAGCGGGCCCAGCACGAAGCCAAGCAGAACCGGCGCAGGTTCGAAGCGATAGGTCTTCATCAGGTAGCCAAGCACCCCGAAGGCCAGTGTCAGGACCACGTCGACCACGCTTGTGCGGTGGGAATAGACCCCGACGCAAATCATCAGCACGATGACCGGAAACATCTTCTGATAGGGGATACGCAGGAGCAGGATCCAAAGCCGGATAAGCGGCACGTTCATCAGGATCAGGATGATGTTGCCGACGAAGAAACTGGCGATCACGTCCCAGAACAGGTCGGGCTGTTCCTGCATCAGGAGCGGGCCGGGGATGATGCCGTTCAGGATCAGCGCGCCGACCATCAGCGCCATGACCGCATCACCGGGGATGCCCAGTGTCAGGGTCGGAATGAACCCGGTCTGCGCGGCGGCGTTGTTCGAGGCCTCCGGCGCCGAAAGACCCGGCAGATGGCCCTTGCCGAATTTCTCGGGGTGCCGCGAGAACTGCCGTTCCGTCGCATAGGCCATGAAGGAAGCGATCGCCGCGCCGGTGCCGGGCAGCGCACCGAAGAAGCTGCCGATCGAGGTGCCCCGCAAGATCGGCAGCGCAAGCGATTTCGCTTCCTGCCGACTGGGAAGGATGTCGCGCATACGGATGCGTATCTTCGGCGCCGACCCGGTTCGGTT
The DNA here is from genome assembly GCA_001626765.1 of Maritimibacter sp. REDSEA-S28_B5. GTDB lineage: Bacteria > Pseudomonadota > Alphaproteobacteria > Rhodobacterales > Rhodobacteraceae > Maritimibacter. The sequence continues at coordinate 271 of LUOO01000017.1, read as the reverse complement.
CGACGCGTTTCGAATGATCTCGCTCACACCGAACAGTCCCATGGCGAGCGACACGAGGCTGATGCCGTCCGCCAGCTCTGGCACCGCAACGAACCGGTAATGGCCGGTCGTCGGATCGGCCCCGACAAGGCCGAGCGCGATGCCGACAAGCACCATGAGAAACGACCGCACGTGCGAGCCGGACCCGATGAGGGACGCGGCGAGCAAGCCGAGCACGACCAGCATGGCGTATTCAGGCGCGCCGAACCGCAGCGCGATGGCGGTCATGGGG
>LUOO01000016.1 GCA_001626765.1 Maritimibacter sp. REDSEA-S28_B5 | reverse complement strand
CAAGGATGGTTTGGCGTGTTCCTCGCAGATCACTTCAAGCATTACGGCGAACCCGCCGATTTCGTTCGCGAATATTGCGACGTGCCAAGCCGCCGCGACCTCACCACCGACGCCAGCGCGCGCGAGAAATGGCTCCAGCTCGTTTCCGAGTTTGACGCATGGCGCGGCGCAGTCCCCAAACCCGACGACAGGTGACGACATGAAGGACGATCAAGCCAAGCCGGATCCGGCAACCGACGCCGTGAAGAAAGCGCACCAGAAGGACAAGGCCCGACGCGGCGACCCGCCGATGAAGCCCGATCCGACTTTCGACGCCGCCGCCAACAACGCCTATCGCGTGACCGCCGACGAACTGCGTTCCTTCGTTGAACGGTTCGAGCGCCTCGAAATCGAGAAGAAGGACTTTGCCGATCAGCAAAAGGAAGTCATGGCCGAAGCCAAGGGGCGCGGCTACGCCACAAAGATTTTGCGTAAGGTGATCGCCCTGCGCAAACGCGATCGCGACGACATCGCCGAAGAGGAGGCCATCTTGGAAATGTACAAGCAGGCGCTCGGCATGTAACCCGGCGCGCCTCTTTCTGCCCCCGGTCCAGATCGGGGGCAGCGACGGACGCGAAGAGCTAAGACCATGACGACGAGACCCACCCTTGCCGACCTCGAGCGCGCGCGCGACCAGCTCGCCGACATGATCCTTGCGGGCAACCGCGTCGCCGCGCGCCCGATTTATGAACGCTTGTGCCGCGAAATCGAAGCCGCGAAAGAGGATCGTGGGTTTCTCGAACAACTGCGCGAAGCTTACCTGACGGGAAGGCGCAATGACAAAAATCATGCGTGTCGAAACACTCCCAGCCCGTGACCGAAGTGACTTCCGCAACAGTAGACCCTTTACAAGTCTGCGCTCATGTCAAACCCGCCTTTACCTCCAACAATTTTCTAAGAGACCTCCATCAGAAAGGCGGTTGTCGGTCGAATGGCGAGGTGTAATCATCTAAATTGAAGATACTGTTTGAGACTTGAACCATGAAAATTGATATGACCGACCCCGACGAACTGCCTTCACTCGTGACCGGCTTCCTCGGCGTCCTGTCGTTTCTGGTATGCGGCATGGCCTTCGTGTACGCAATCGGCGAGCTCCCACATTTCGTCCGCTGCTGCGGCGATGCTGGTGAGACCTATTCCAGCCCTTCCGTCCTCATGATGATTATTTCGACGGTTCTCTTTCCGCTCACCATCCTCTTAGGTTTTGTGCTCATACTCTTCGACGGCCAGGTTCTCCATTTCCTAGTCATGCTCGGCATCATCGGTGCTTGGGTTTGGGCGACATTCTGGCGGATGGGCTTGAAAGATCGCAAACAGGCGGCAATGGCAGAGCGCCTGAGTTCGAAATAAGACAGTTTTTGATCGGCGGTCGCCGTACCTATCTCCCCTTCAGCTTAAGAAGACGGGAGGCAGGTATCTACAAGCGCGTGTGCCGCGAAATAGGCCCGCAGGTTCCTCGATCGACCGAGCGAAAATCGCCAAGCGTGAGGCTAGATTTGGCCCCGTAACTGCATAACATTACGTATTACATTTTGCATTACATTTGACTTTCAAAAATCATCTAAGTATATGTTTTTTATAAAAATTAACGCATCGAAGTACCCGACGCCACCCCTACCGCCGGAGCCAAATATACCTGATGTTGCGACCGTCCACAGGGCTTCCAAGCGTCTGCGGTTGTTTCGGGTAACAAAGTCACATCCTCGATCCGAAATGGCTCTCCGCATTATTCAGCCCAAGCCGCCGATGCCGTTCGTCCCGACGTCTCCTTCCGCCTGCGGTCCGTCTCACTCCAGCGGTGTCACCTCGACCGGGGCGATCGTGCTACCCTCGGGGACAAAGCTCTCGGGCCGGAAGTCGACGTCCTGCTCCTCGATCGCGATGTCGAAGAGCGGCGCGCCGACCACGAAGCGGCCGACGATGGTGTTGAGGCCGAGCCCGGTTTCGCGGGCCACGTTCACCTCTACCGACGCGAGCGCGTGTTCCGCGGCAGGCAGACGCAGCACGGCAACCCGGGCCCCCTGTTCGCGCATGAATACGGAAAAGGCATCCAGGCCGGTGTTGATCGCGCCCAGAATCGGCGATCGCGACGGTCCGACGGTGATGATGTTGTCGAGATCGCCGTGGATCATCAGCACGTCGAGGTTCGTCGCGCCGGGGCAATCGCGCATCGCGTAGTTCCCGGAAATACCGATCACGCCCGCGATCCGTCCGGGCCGGTTGCAGGCATAGTGATAAGACATCATCGCGCCGTTGGAGTGCCCGACGAGATAGATCCGGTTGGGCGTGACGAGGCCCGCGTCTTGGAACCGCCCGATGATCCGGTCGAGCGTGCCCAGGTCGTCGATCCCCTGTGCGGCGGCGGCGCCGCAGCAGTAGCCTGCGTTCCAGCCCTTCCAGTTGTCGTCGTAAAGCCGGGTAAGTCGCGAGCCGTCGATGTAGACCGCCCGGAATCCGGCCACCTGCGCGATTTTCTCGAGGGGAATCGAATCCGCCATATAACCCGAATTGCGCCGCGCCCCGTGGAGCAGGATGACGAGGGGCGCGGGCAAAAGCTCGAGCCGTTTGGGCGACACCGTTTCGATCATCCGCCCCTCGATCTCGAACGTTTCCACCTCGACTTGCCCGAGGGCCGCGGTCGAAGTGGTGGCAAGCATGAGGGCGACGATGGCGGCAATGAAACGCATGGCGATCCTTGGAACAGGTGTTGCTTTGCGCGCACTATGGCCCTTTGGACCCGGCACCGGAATGCGGGTTGCCTGAATTTCTTCCAGAAATATTCAGACCGTCGCAGGCACACGACGAGCGCCTTCTACCCCGGCGGCGCGGATTTGCCACAAGCCCCTGAGCCAAGGCGCTTTTTCGCCGATGTCGCCTATTTACCACCTTGCCCAGCGTCACAGTTCCGCCGTATTTCCGCCGCGCCTTCGCCGCGAGGTGGAAGCAGGATTCGGGGAACGATGCCGGGCACAAGGCATCGACCCTTCATGGACAGGGTGGCTGAAACCACCATGGCGATCAGGTCTCACCGGATGAACCGGGACCACGCCAGAGCGGGCCGAAACGGGCCCAAGGAAGGAAAGAGGCATGGCGAGCACGAGCGACCAACGCCAGAACAACGAAACCGGCCTTCGCGAAGTGAAGGCGCCCGAGACGGCACGGGAACAACCGGAAACGGTCCCTGCCCTGACCGCCGCTCTTGCGGAGAACGCGCCGAAACCGGTGTTCCGCGATTGGGCCGCGATCTGACGCGAGCGTCATGTCATCGCCTCTGTCGCGGTCGTCCCGACAGCGGTCCGTCGGCGAACTTCCGTCACCGGGCCTTGCGTTGAGCTGCGCGTGAATTGACCCCTGCACAAGGGCGGGCCAAGGTTCGCCCATGTGCGCCGATCTGACCACCATTCCGAATCTCGGACCTGCCACGGCAGAGGGGTTCCGGCGCGCCGGTATCCACACGGCAGAGGAGCTGCGCGCCATGGGGGCAGACGCGGCCTACCGTCGCTGGCTCGCCTCCGGTGAACCCGCGCATTTCATCGGATATTACGCACTGGTCATGGGCCTTCAGGGGCGGCCATGGAACGACTGCAAGGGGTCCGAGAAGGACGCGTTGAGACGGGCGTTCAATGCGCTCAAGGCCAGCGTCCGGCCCAACCACACCGGGATCGAGGCGATCCTCGATGAAATCGGGATACGCCCGCGCGCATGAAATCCTTTATCTACGTTCTTTTGCTGGGCCTGTGCGCCTTGGGTGCGGCGCGCTCTGCCCAGGCCGAAGAGGTCTATTTCCAGCAAGACGGGCTGACTCGTCGTTTCCAACTGCTCATTCCGGACACGAAGCCCGAGGACACGGCAGCCCGCAGGCCGCTCATCATCGTTCTGCACGGGCTGTTTCAGTCCGACCGCGGGATGCCCAAGGTCACGCGGCACCAATGGGAACGGATCGCGGTCGATCAGGGCGCGGTGCTCGTCTATCCCAATGCGGTGGGCAAGATCTGGGATATCGGCCAGGGCGAGGCCTCGGCGCTGCTCAGACCCAAGCGCGACGATCTCGCCTATCTCGACCGGGTGATCGCGGTGACATCCGAGCGCACGCCGATTGACAGGGACCGGGTGTTCCTTGCGGGATTTTCCATGGGCGGACAGCTTGCCTATGCCTATGCCTGCACCCGTCCGGGCCGGATCCGCGCGGTGGCGGCACTATCGATGAACCTGCCCAAGGTGCTCGAGGACGACTGCGCGGCGACGCGGCCCTTCCCGATCTTTCTGGGGATCGGGGACGAGGACCCGGTGATGCCATACGAGGGTGGCCGGATCCCCGCAGGGCCGGGATTCTCGATGGCGATCAAGGGCTTCGAGGAGACGAGTGATTTCTTCGGCCAGCGGGCGGGTTGCGGCGCGGACTATCAGGAGAGTGTCCGCGACGTGATCGACGACGGCACCAGTCTTGTATTCCGCCAGCGACAGGGTTGCGCCCTGCCCGTCTGGTCATTGAGGATCACCGGCATGGGGCACTACTGGCCCGGCGGCGGGCCGGATATGTCGCCGCTCCTGATCGGACGCCCGACCGAGGAAATCGACGGCGCCAACATCGTCTGGCGATTTTTCAGCCAGTTCGAATGAAGGTCAGACGGCGTCGGCCCGACAGGCGCCAACGGAAACCTCGGATTGTGCAAATACCGTGCGGTAACGCCGGTCGTCTTCGTCGATGAGCACCTGCATTCCCGCCGCCTCCAACCCGTGCCGATCGAAGATTTCCAGAAGATGGGACAAGGGAACGGGTGCAACGAAGGCCGCGACGGGTTCGACATAGTCCCGAAGGACCTCCATCACGTCGAACGCATTCTCGAGAACCTCGAGCAGGGCTTCGTTGACAACGGCGATCGCATCGACTTCGGACATTGAGGGACCCTCCTTCGGTCAGCATGACCTTGCAGGATAGAGACCTACAAATTGGTTAACGCCTGCTGGCCGGTGCCCTGATCCGGTGCTCCAAGGCGCCTTGGCATGACCGATGCCCATTGGGCCTGCCGGCGGCCCGGGCAAGCGCGCGACGTCGCGGACAGTCTCAGGCAAGATCCGGGTTTTCTTTCGTCGTCAGGACTTTACTGTTCCCGGACCATTGACCTGCACAGAAATTGAAAGCCGCACCGTGAATACACCACTCGCCTCAATAGCCATCACGCTTGTCCTGACGACCGCCGCCCAAGCCGACCAACTGCGCTGTGTCTATCGCGCGGGCGGTGAGGATCTGCCCTGGGCGGCCGAGCTCCATTACTTTGGCGAAGCGGGTGAGCCACCGAGATACGAGCAGATCCTGCTGCGATCCGAAACCTATGACGTGCGGCTGATCGGGAGCCAATGGGCCGCTGAGGCGCAGGCCCCGGACGGGCTGCGGCTGGCGCAGGTCCAGAGCACGGCCCAGGTGCTCGACGGCGTCGGCGCCTATGGCGTCGAAGTGCTCGTGTCGCCCATCGTGCCCGAGGGGGCGGACCCGGATGTGCCCCGGCGGCTTTGGGGCAAGCTGATCGTCGATGGCCGCACCATCATGTCGGCCCCGATGGAGCCGGTCACCTTTCCGATAGGCACCTTCCTGTCGATGCACACGGGCTATAACGCGGCCTACGATCAGATCGAGGATTTCGGTTCGGATACGGAGGCCACGGTGGACTATGGTCAGGTTGTCCGCGCCAAGACAATCGTGCGCTTCGCGCTCTTCGAGACGACGACCGAGGACGAGGCAGCGGAACCCCCGGCAGACCAAGGGTCGCTGGCGCAATTCAGTTTTGACGTCACGAATTTCACCGCGCCGGTCGCGGCCCTGAATGACCTTTTGGCCGAACACGAAACGCTCATCATGGCGGACTGCCCGGATCACGGGATGTGAGGCCACTTGCGGGCGTTGGCCCCTTCGGGCCACGAAAAAGGCCGCCCCGGATGGAGCGGCCTTTCTTGTCCCGGCAGGCGAAGGCGGCTTAGCCGACCAGTTCGAGGCCCGAGAAGAAATAGGCGATTTCCTGAGCGGCGGTGTCTTCGCCGTCCGAGCCGTGGACCGAGTTTTCACCGATCGAGAGGGCGAATTCCTTGCGGATGGTGCCTTCGGCGGCATCGGCGGGGTTGGTCGCGCCCATGACTTCGCGGTTCTTCGCGATCGCGTTCTCGCCTTCGAGAACCTGCACCACGATCGGCTCCGACGACATGAATTCGCACAGCTCGTCGTAGAAGGGACGCTCGGCGTGCACGGCGTAGAACACGCCAGCCTGGGCTTTCGACAGGTGGATGCGCTTCTGCGCGATGATGCGAAGGCCGGCGGCTTCGAGTTTCGCGTTGATCGCGCCGGTCAGGTTACGCTTGGTGGCGTCCGGCTTGATGATCGAGAAGGTGCGCTGAATGGCCATATCGGTGGTCCTTTGGTTCGTCGGGCGGATCCCCGGTGGAAATGTCGCGCGCCTGCTAGCACGGGCGTTGGCCCGGGGAAAGGGGTTTCGCCGCAGCTGCGCTGCGACGACCGATTGGGGAGAGGCCGCCGCCATTGTCGCTCGGACCAATGGCGCAACAATGGCAGCCTCCCCAAACCCCTCTCCGAAGTTCTTATGAAGCAGTGAAGAGGAATTGACGGTGCCGGGGGGTTCGGGCAGTGAGACGGCATGTTGAAGATCGAAGATATCTCTTATTCCGTCGAGGGCCGCCCTCTGATCGACCATGCCTCTGCCGTGATCCCCGAGGGGCACAAGGTGGGGCTTGTCGGACGCAACGGCACCGGCAAGACGACGCTGTTTCGGCTGATCCGGGGCGAGTTGGTGTTTGAAACAGGGTCGGTGTCGATGCCCAAGGGCGCGCGGATCGGCGGCGTGGCGCAGGAGGCCCCGGCGAGCGACGTGTCGCTCATCGACACGGTGCTGGCGGCGGATACCGAACGCGCGGCGCTCATGGCCGAGGTGACGGATGACCCCGGGCGGATCGCCGATATCCAGACGCGGCTCACAGACATCGACGCGTGGAGCGCCGAGGCGCGGGCGGCGTCGATCCTCAAGGGTCTTGGTTTCGACGATCCCGACCAAGCGCGGCCCTGTTCGGATTTCTCGGGCGGCTGGCGGATGCGCGTGGCGCTGGCGGCAGTGCTGTTTTCCGAGCCGGACCTGCTGCTGCTGGACGAGCCGACCAACTATCTCGACCTCGAGGGCGCGCTGTGGCTCGAAAGCTATCTGGCGAAGTATCCCCATACGGTGATCGTGATTTCCCACGACCGGGGGCTGCTGAATCGCGCGGTCGGGTCGATCCTGCATCTCGAGGACCGCAAGCTCACGCTCTACAAGGGCGGCTACGACACCTTTGCCCAGACGCGCGCCGCGCGGCTCGCGGTGGCCGAGGCCGAGAACCGGAAGAACCAGCAGCGGCGCGACCACTTGCAGAGCTTCGTGGACCGGTTCCGGGCCAAGGCGTCCAAGGCGAAACAGGCGCAGAGCCGTCTCAAGATGATCGAGAAGCTGAGTTTCGTGTCCTCGCCCAAGGAGGCTGCGCTTCGGAAATTCTCCTTCCCCTCGCCCGAGGAGCTGTCGCCGCCCATCGTGAACATGGAGGGCGCGGCGGTCGGCTACGACGGCGTGCCGGTCCTGTCGAAGCTGTCCCTTCGGATCGACCAGGACGACCGGATCGCGCTTCTGGGCAAGAACGGTCAGGGCAAGTCGACCTTGTCCAAGCTCCTCGCGGGGCGGCTCCCTGCCCTGTCGGGCCGCGTGGTGAGCGCGTCCAAGCTAAGGATCGGCTATTTCGCCCAGCACCAGATGGATGAGCTCTACCCGGACGAAACGCCGATCGAGCATCTGCGGCGGCTCAGGCCCGGTGAAAGCCCCTCGCAACTGCGCGCGCGGCTGTCGGGCTTTGGCCTCATGGCCGAGCAGGCCGAGACGGTGGTCGCCCGCCTGTCGGGTGGGCAGAAGGCGCGGCTCACGCTCCTCATCGCCACCATCGACGCGCCGCATATGCTCATTCTCGACGAACCGACCAACCACCTCGACATCGAGAGCCGCGAGGCGCTGGTCGAGGCGCTGACGGAATACTCCGGCGCGGTCATCCTCGTCAGTCACGACATGCACCTTCTCTCCATGGTGGCCGGCCGGCTGTGGCTCGTGAAGGACGGGCGGGTCGCGCCTTTTGACGAGGATCTGGAGGCCTACCGCAAGCTTCTGCTCGCGAGCGATGCGCCTGCCAAGCCGCAGGTCGAGGCGCCCAAGCCCAAGCGGGCGTCGAAGGACGAAGTGCAGGCGCTGCGCTCGGACGTTCGCAAGTGCGAGGACCGGATCGCCAAGCTCGAGGACATGCGCGGGAAACTGGCCACGAAACTCGCCAATCCTGACCTTTATGAAAAGGACAAGATCGGCGAGATGGAGGTCTGGCAGAAGAAATACGCGGAAGTCATGGAGGGCCTCGACCGGGCCGAGGCCATGTGGGTGGCGGCGCAGGAAAAGCTCGACAAGGCGACCGCGTGACGGGCAGGCTTTCCCCATGACGCTCGACATCCTGATCCCCGCTTTCGTCACGCTCTTCGTGATCATCGACCCGATCGGACTCGCGCCGGTGTTCCTCGCGCTCACACGCGACATGACGAGCGGGCATCGGCGGATCGTGGGGCTGCGCGCGGTGCTGGTGGCGGCGGCGATCCTGACGGTGTTCGGGCTCGCTGGTCAGGCGGTGCTGGACCTCTTCGGGATTTCCATGGCGGCGTTTCGCATCGCAGGCGGGGCACTCCTGTTCCTGACCGCGCTCGACATGCTGTTCGAGCGGCGCAAACAGCGGCGCGAAAGCCAGTCGGAGGCGAGTGTCCTGGACCCCGCCGACGATCCGAGTGTGTTTCCGCTGGCGATGCCGCTCATATCGGGTCCCGGCGCGATGGCGACGATGATCCTGCTCATGGGCAACGCAAGCGATGTGGGTGGCAAGCTCGCGGTGCTGGGCGTGATGATCGCAGTGCTCGCCGTGGTCTTTGCGTTCTTCCTCGCGGCCGGCTGGCTCGGACGGTATCTGAAGGACACGGGGATCAACGTTGTGACGCGGCTTCTGGGGATGCTGCTTGCGGCGCTCGCGATCCAGTTCATGATCGACGGACTGGCGCAGACACCGCTCTTTGCCGTCTGATCTCTGGCAATTTCTGCCGGGGTGATTACTTTCCGGTCATGGACAGTTTCGATTACGCCCGTCTCGCCTATCTCACGCTTCTCGGGGGCGCGGTGATCGCGTCCTTTTTCGTGATGAACAAGGCGAACCTCGGAAAGTCGCTGCAACAGCTTGCAATCTGGGCGCTGATCTTCGTCGGTGCCGTGGCGGGCTATGGCCTGTGGGGTGACATCTCGCGCGACGTGATGCCCCGGCAATCGGTGGCTGGCAGCGGGGTCATCGAGGTGCCGCGCGGGGTCGATGGGCATTACTACCTGACGCTGGAGCTGAACGGCGAGCCGGTGGTTTTCGTGGTCGATACCGGGGCGAGCGAGATCGTCCTGTCGGAACGCGACGCCAGATCGGTGGGCCTCGATCCCGAGGACCTCGATTACATCGGGAGCGCGATGACCGCGAATGGCATGGTGCGCACTGCCCCCGCACGAGTCGAGCGCATGGTTCTGGGCGATATCGTCGAGGAGAACGTGAAGGTCTATGTGAACGAGGGCGAGATGGACGGCTCGCTCCTGGGAATGTCCTACCTGCAGCGCTTCGAGCGGATCGAGATCACGCAGGACGGGCTGGTGCTGACGCGCTAGCCGGTCTGGGGGCGTCCATCGCGCCGTCCCAGTCGTAGACGACGATGCCGTCCGTGCGCCGGGCCGCGAGGCTTTCGTACAGTTTCTGCGCGGGGGTGTTGTCGGCCTCGGTCGCCACCCAGATCCCCTCGCAGCCGAGCGTCCGGGCCTGTTCCAGCAGCGCCCCGGTCAGCGCCTTGGCGATGCCCCGGCGACGGAACGGTTCATCGACGCCGACCTCGCTGACGAAAAGCATCGGTGCCTTGTCGGGGTGATACATCACCACGCCGGAGGCGAAGCCCGCGACGGTATCGCCGACGGTCGCGAAGATCAGGAGATGGCCGGGATCGGCAAGGAACGGTGCGAGGGCCTCGAGCCTGACCGGGCCGTCAAAGACCGTCGCACCGTCAAGACGCGACGCGTTAGTGTGATCGAGCAGATGAAGCGTGACGTCGGGGTCCATGCCCGAGGCTAGGCCCACGTCCCGGACAAGAGCAAGCGACAAAAGAAAAGGCCCCGGGACAGACCCGGGGCGCGATGTCTTGGGGGTGAGGCTAACGCCTTAGCGCGGCGCCATGCGGATCGCGCCGTCGAGTCGGATGACCTCGCCGTTCAGCATGGCGTTTTCCGCGATGTGCTGGGCAAGCTGCGCGTATTCCTCGGGCTTGCCGAGGCGCGAGGGGAACGGCACCTGTTTGCCAAGGCTGTCTTGGGCCTCTTGCGGTAGCCCCTCCATCATCGGAGTGTAGAAGAGCCCCGGCGCGATGGTGCAGACGCGCACGCCGTCGCGGGCCAGTTCACGGGCGAGCGGAAGGGTCAGGCCCACAACCGCGCCCTTGGAGGCAGAATAGGCCACCTGCCCGATCTGCCCGTCGAAGGCTGCAACCGAAGCGGTGTTGATGATCACGCCGCGTTCGCCATCCTCGGTCAGCGGATCGGTAGTGATCATGCCCGCTGCCGATTGCGATGCGCAGTAGAAAGTGCCTGCGGTGTTGACCATGAGCGTCTTGGCAAAGCTTTTTGGGTCGTGGACGATGCCCTTGGACACCGCCTTGCCGATGGTGCCGATGCCTGCGCAGTTGACCATGATGCGTTCCTGCCCGTTGGCGGCGCGCACGGTGGCGAAGCCTGCCTCGACGCTGTCGGCGTCCGAAACATCGACCCGCGCGAAGGTGCCGCCCAGCTCCTTGGCGAGCGCCTCACCCGCCTCGGTGTTCAGATCGAAGATGCCGACGGGCGCGCCCTTGGCTGCAAAGGCGCGCACGACAGCGGCGCCAAGGCCCGAGGCCCCGCCGGTGACGACGATTGGGGTGTTCTTGCCGATTTCCATGATGTCCTCCCGCTTGGTTGACAGATGCCTAGCAGCGCCGGACGAAGGCCGCAATGGGATTGGTTATGAGGTATCACCAATGGGCGGGGCGACGTTGCGGCTGCATAGGGTTTCAGCAGTCGATTACGGGTGAGTCTCGGATTCCGGGATTCCAGAATTCTAGAATCCTGGAATCCGCTTTCCTCATGGATTTCCGTGACTTGCCCGGTCCGTGCTAAGAAGTTTGTTAACGCGCCCTATTGCGCGGCGTTCAACACCGGCTTCATCCCATCCACCGGCCCCAGCGCCTTCATCGCGCCGAAATGGGTCAGAAACACCTGCCCGGACAACGCGTCCAGGAAATGCGTCCGTTGCAGACGATCCATCACCGGCCCCTTTACCTCGGACAGGTTCAGGCTGATCCCCATGTCGCCCAGACGCCGATTCAGCTCCTCGAGGCTTTCGAGCGCCGAGAGGTCGATCACGTTCACGGCGGCGCAATTGAGCACCACGTGGCGGATCGGTTGATCCTTGCCAAGCCGGTCGAGGATGTAGTCCTCGATATAGCGGGCATTGGCGAAATAGAGGTTCTCATCGAGCCGGAGCGACAGCAGTTCCGGGTGGGTCAGAACCCGGTGCCGGTCGATGTTGCGGAAATGTTCGGTGCCGGGAACAAGGCCGATCTCGGCGATATGGGGGCGTGAGGTCTTGTAGAGAAAGAGCACGATCGACAGCACCACGCCCGCCGAAACCCCAAGCTCGACCCCATAGGTCAGCGTGAGCAAGATGGTCGCGGCCACGGCGGCGAAGTCGGCTTTGGAATAGGCCCAGGTGCGCTTGAGGATCGCGACATCGACTAGGCTCAGGACGGCGACGATGATCGTCGCGGCAAGCGTGGCTTGCGGCAGGAAATACAGGAGCGGCGTTAGAAGCAGCGCGGCCAGCGCGATCCCGACGGCGGTATAGGCCCCTGCTGCGGGCGTCTCGGCGCCCGCGTCGAAGTTCACGACCGACCGGGCGAAGCCCCCCGTCACCGGGTAGCCCCCAGACATGGCGGCGGCGATGTTGGAGGCGCCCAGGCCCACGAGTTCCTGGTCCGGAACGATCCGTTGCCGGCGCTTGGCGGCAAGCGTCTGCGCGACCGAAATCGACTCGACGAAACCGATGATCGAAATGAGAAGTGCGGAGCCGAAAAGCTGACCCCAGACTTCGGGTGAGAACGAAGGCATGGTAAACGGCGGCAGGCCCTGCGGCACGTCGCCCACGATGGACACGCCCTTGCCCGCGAAGTCGAAGGCCCAGGAAAGCAGCGTCGTGACGGCGACGGCGGCGACGGGTCCGGCCTTGGCAAGGATATCGGCCATGCGCGGCTTGAGACCCGCCCTGACGAGAAGCGGCTTCAGCCCCTTGCGCACCCAGAAGAGGAACGCGACCGAGCCGACGCCCACCACCAGGGTGATGGGGTTGATTTCGCCCAGATGGCCGAGGATGGACCAGAGCCGGTCAAACAGCGCCTCGCCATGGGCCGGAACACCCAGCACGTGTTTGAGCTGCGATGTCGCGATCAGCAGGCCAGAGGCGGTGATGAACCCGGCGATGACCGGATGCGACAGGAAATTCGCGAGGAAACCCAGACGAAAGACGCCCATGACGAGCAGGATGAGCCCCGACAGGAACGCGAGCGTGATCGCGGCCAGCGCGTATTCCGCCGTCCCCTGCACGGCGATGTTGCCCACGGCGGCCGCGGTCATGAGGGACACGACCGCCACGGGACCGACCGCGAGCGCGCGGGAGGTGCCAAAGATCGCATAGGCCACGAGCGGCAGGATCGAGGCATAAAGCCCCATCTCTGCGGGCAACCCCGCGAGCAGCGCATAAGCGAGCGACTGCGGGATCAGCATGATCGTGACGATCACGGCGGCCACGAGGTCCGACACGAAGGTGTCGCGCCGATATTCCGCGCTCCATTCGAGAATAGGGAAATACTGCCGGAGCGACTTCGCCCGGCGTTTCTGGGTCACGGCCATGGTGGCGGTCCTTGGAAACGGTTGTCCCCGGCGCCTGACAGGCACCGGGGCAAGACATCAGCCCTGCGCGAGCGCAGCTTGATAGATAAGTTGGCAACGCGTGCCCGAGCGGCAGTAGGCAAAAAGCCGGTCGTTCTCGGCAACAGCCTCGGCAAAGGCTGCCGCGGCGGTTTCAGCCTCGGGCCGGGACTGCACCGGCAGGTAGTAGGTCTTCATCCCCGCCGCCTGTGCGGCCGCCTCGATCTCGGCCCAGGGGGTCTGGGTCGGATCCTCGCCGTCGGGCCGGTTGCACATGAGGGCGTCAAAGCCCTCGGCGGCGATCACCGCCACGTCCTCGACCGTGATCTGCGGCGACACCGTCACCTTGTCGTCCAGATGGTTCATATGCATCGCGCGTTTCCTCTCACTGACCTTTGGCCCTGCTGCTTCTTACAGCTTGTTTACCGGCACTTTAAAGAACACATCGCCCTGGTCGTCAGCCGGGGGCATTGAGCCGCCGCGCATGTTCACCTGAAGCGAGGGAATGATGAGCTTGGGCATGTCGAGCTGCGCATCGCGTTCGGTGCGGAACTTGACGAAGTCCTCCTTCGTCTTGCCACCGCCCACATGGATGTTGTGCGCCTTCTCGTCACCCACCGTGGTTTCCCACTGGATGTCGCGGCCATTGGGGCCATAGTCGTGACACATGAAGAGGCGCGTCTCATCCGGCAGCGAAAGCACCTTCTGGATCGAGTCGTAGAGTACACCCGCATCCCCGCCCGGAAAATCGGCCCGCGCCGAGCCGCCATCAGGCATGAAGAGCGTGTCGCCGACAAAGCTCGCGTCGCCGATGACGTGGGTCATGCAGGCCGGCGTATGGCCCGGCGTGTGCATGGCGAAGGCGGTCATGTTGCCGATCTTGTAGGTGTCGCCGTCGGTGAACAAGCGGTCGAACTGCGAGCCGTCGCGCTGGAACTCGGTGCCCTCGTTGAAGACCTTGCCAAAGGTCTCCTGCACCACGGTGATGTTCTCGCCGATCCCGATCTTGCCACCCAGTTTCTGCTGGATGTAGGGCGCGGCCGACAGGTGGTCGGCGTGCACATGGGTTTCGATCAGCCATTCGACCTCGAGATCGTGCTCCCGCACATAGGCGATGATCTCGTCGGCATTGTCGTAGGTGATCCGGCCGGCGGCATAGTCGATGTCCATCACGCTGTCCACGACGGCGCATTTGTTCGACGTCGGGTCTTTCACCACGTAGGAGATCGTGTTGGTCGCGGGATCGAAGAACGCTTTCACGTCCGGTTTGATGTTGGTGTCCACGGGATAGCTCTGGGCCATGTCCTTCATAACTCCCTCCACTGTGCCGGGAACCTCCGGCCATTTCAATCTGAACCGAAGCCGCGACATATGCAGGCTTCGTGTTGCGTCCAGTCCGAAATAGGCGGTGCGCATCATCCCGTAAACCCCTTACATTCACTTTTTTGAATTTAATTTGCCTTCACTGTATCGTGAGGATGGCGAACGTCCAGGAAGAGTGGCGGATATGCGAAAGGGGCCGCGCGACACCCCGTGCGGCCCCTCCTCTTGGCTCCATTGGGTCCGGTCACTCGGCGGCGAGGGTCCGTGCCCGGCGGTTTTCGGTGAAGTTCATCATCAGTTTAGCCAGGAAGATGCCGACGATGAGCGCTGCGGTAAAGATCAGCACGTCCGGGTTCAGGGTCGAGACGACCGGCATGGATGCGCCGGGGCAAAATCCAGCAATACCCCAGCCGATGCCGAAAATCGCCGAGCCGCCGATGAGTTTGCGGTCGATGATCCGGTTGGTGGGCACGCTGAACTTCTGCTCGAAGAGCGGCTTCTGGCGCCGGAACACCAGCCTGTAGCCGGGGATCGTGACCGCCAGCGCACCGCCCATGACGAGCGCGAGCGACGGGTCCCAGACGCCCGCCACGTCAAAGAAGTTCTGCACCTTTGCCGGGTTCGCCATGCCCCCGACGGACACACCGAGACCAAAGAGAAGGCCCGAGATATAGACAAGCAGCTTTTCCATGATGTCAGCCTCCGATCACGTGACGGATGATGTAGACGGTGATGCCCGCGGTGAGCATGAAGGTCAGGGTCGCGGCGATGGAACGCGGTGAGAGCCGCGCAATGCCGCAGACACCGTGGCCCGAGGTGCAGCCGGAGCCGTAGGTGACGCCCACGCCGACAATCAGCCCGCCCAGGATCATGGCGAAACGGCTCATCGGGACTTCGATGGCCGGGAAGCTGCCCGTGAGGCCCAGTAGCACGAGCGGCGCGGTCAGCATCCCGCCGATCATCAACGCGCGCCAGGTCCAGTCCCAGGACGAGGACGGCGTCATGAAACCGGCGAGGATACCGGTCGCCCCCAGCACGTTGCCGCGCGTCCACATCAGGAGCACGGTGGCCAGCCCGATGAGCACGCCGCCCCCGAGCGACGCCCAGGGCGTGAATTCCGTTGCGATCACGTTCATGTCTTCCTCACTTTCCGCACCCGGCCGGTTCCCGGCTTCTGGGGCTGACATCTGTTCCGAACAGCCGATCTATGGGCCGGGTTTCACGAGTTCAAGGACATATTCGAATGAATGATTTTTTACCGAAATCCAGAAGAAAATCGGAAATGCGGTCTCTCTCCGGCGCCTGAGCGGCGACGAAATTCCTGGGGTTTCTGTGGTTCGGGCGGTTCTTGTCAGGCGCCCCCCCTGCCGCCGCAGGATCAGTTGGCGAGCGCCTCCTGAACAATGCCTTCCAGAAGCGCCTCGACCGCATCCATCGGGCCATCGGGGTAGTTCTGGTAGCCCAGCATCACCTCGCCGTCGCGTTCGGCCACGAAAATCCCGTAGGGGCAGAAGGCGATATTGCGCCAATCGGCCTCCATCACCTCGCGGCTGACCAGAGCGGAACAGAAGAGATAGACATCGGCCGCCTCGAACAGATTAACATCCGACCCGACGTCGAGCCCGGTCCGGTTCAGCATCTCACCCGTGTGGGTCACGTAGTCGATCACCAGACCCTGCCCCACGATGGCGTTTTCGAGCGCAAAGGCCGCGTCGTCGAAGCTGCCGTCATACGGAAAGGTAAAGGCGAACTCCGATCCGCCGTGGCTGTCAGCCAGCGCAGCCGCCGCCCCGATCGGAGCGATGGCGAGAGCGGCCAACAAGGCGCGCAGGTAGGTCATGTCGTCCTCCCGGAACAGGATCGGGGCTGGATGTGCGGTCCGCCCCGATCCGTCGATTCATATTCTGCTATCCGAATATATCAGCGCTGATCCCGTCATACCAGCCAAGACTTTCCTCGTAGGTCGCTTTTCTGAGCGCCGCGTCCTCGCCGGTCTGGCTCACAAAACTGTCGGTGCTCGCGATCTTTTCCTCGGTCGCCTCATAGGCCGCCCCGACCTTGACCCCGTCCTCCGGCGCGATGAGCGACCAGCAGGTGTTCGAGAATTTGGCCGGGAACATCCGGCTGTCGGTGAGCGCCGCGCGCACGGCCATGGCGGCCACCTTGGCCTGGCTGTTGGCCGAGAACCCGGACTTGGGCATGTCGCCCTGTTCGCTGGCATCGCCAAGGATATGCACATCCGCATCCATCCGGCTGACCATCGTGCGCCCATCGACCGGCGCCCAGTTGCCCTCGGTCAGTCCGGCGCGTTCGCAGATCACCCCTGCCTTCTGCGCCGGGATCACGTTGCAGACATCCACGTTTTCCACCGAGCCGTCGATGTCCACCGTCATCGCCATGGGATCGACGCTCACATTCGCACCGCCGAAGTCGGGGCCGATGCGTTCGATCATGCCGGAATAATGCTTTTGCCAACCCTCCTCGAAAAGCCCCTGTTTCGAGTATTTCTCCTTGGGATCAACGAGCAGGATCTTTGCCGTCGGGTTGGTCTGAGTCAGCAGATGCGCAACCATGGAAATCCGCTCATAGGGACCGGGTGGGCAGCGGTAGGGGTTCGGCGGGGCCACCATGGCAAAGGTGCCACCCTCAGGCATCGCCTCGATCTGCGCCTTGAGAAGTTCGGTCTGGCTGCCGGCCTTGTAGGCATGGGGCATCCGGTTCTGCATCGTGACATCCCAGCCCGGCACCGATCCATCGACAAAGTCGATCCCCGGCGACAGGATCAGCTTGTCGTAGGGCAGCGTGGCCCCGGAGGCGAGCGTCACGGTCCTGGCCCCGCGATCCACGTCCACGGCATAGTCGTGCACCACGTTGATCCCCTCGGCCGCGAGGGTGCCGTAGGAATGGGCAAGACTGTCCATCGTGCGGAAACCGCCGATGTAGAGGTTCGAGAAGAAACAGGTGTAATAGGTACGGCTGGGTTCGACGAGCGTGACTTCGATCGCCCCGCCCGCGTCCTTGTTGATATAGCGCGCGGCGGTCGCCCCGCCTGCGCCGCCGCCGATCACGACGACCCTGGGCGCGCCCCCGTGGCCAGCGGCGTAGACGTGGGGGGCTGCGAGCGTCGTTGCGGCAAGCCCCGCGCCGGAGCGGATGAATTGGCGTCTGTTCAATGTCATGATGGTTCCTCCCTGAACCTGCGGCCCCCTCCTCAGAGCCCGCCGAAATAGGCCGCGAGCGCGGCGATCTCGTCATCGGCCAACCGGCCGGCCATCATCTGCATGACCGGGTGGGGCCGGATCTTTTCCTTGTAGGCGTGCATGGCAACCACGAAGTCCTCTTCGGGCCAGCCGGTGATCGCGGGAATACCGGTCGCGCCGCCGTCCGCCTGGTGGCAGGTCAGGCACTCGGACGACAGGTATTCGCCGTAGGCCACATCGCCCACGAGGGCGAGGATGTCGTCGGACAGTTCGACCTCGCGCGGGGCGGCGGTCGGGGCCGCGCCGGGGATGTTGGCGGGACTGTCGGAATACTGGCGCAGAAAGGCCAGCACATCAGCGCGGTCCTCGGCGTCCTTCAGCCCGACGAAGTTCATCCTTGTGTCCGAGGCAAAGGCCTTGGGGTTCTCGAGATAGGCATCGAGGCTCGCGAAATCCCAGGCGAGACCGTCATTGCCCATGCGGACGAGTCCGGCGGAATAGTCAAAGCCGTCAAGCGCCCCGGCCCGGCGGCCGAACAGGTCGTTGAGATGCGGACCGGTCCGGCTGAAGGCATCGGGTCCGACCGCGTGGCAGGCCTGACACTTGCGAAAGACGCGCGCGCCCTCGTCGGCATCTCCGAAATCGTCAGCCATCCCCGGCCCGGTCGCGACCGCGACAAGGACGGCGGCTGCAGCGTGGCGTAGAATCGTCTGCATGAAGAAAGTCTAGCGTGGGACATATCGTCACACAAACATATTCGCGGGTTTGTATGCCTTTAGAGCACTGTTATTGAACGAATTTTCCCGCCGCAATGCAGCAAGAGGGCACCGCAGTCTCACTGCGGCGCCCTCTGGTTCTTTTAAGGGTCACGGTCCGGTGCCGAACCGGTCCGACGATTACGGGAAGGTCGAGAGATAGGCGATGATCGCCTGCTGATCCTCTTCCTTCTTGAGACCTGCGAAGGACATCTTGGTGCCCTTCATGAAGTCCTTGGGATTGGCCAGGAACGCGGCCAGATCCTCGGGCGTCCAGGTCAGGCCTCCGGCAGCGGCATCCTTCAGGGCGTTCGAATACTTGAAGTCCGGGTTGGCGCCGGCCGAATGGCCCACGATCCCGTTCAACGTGGGTCCGGTGCCGTTCTTTGCACCCTCGCCAACCTTGTGGCATGCCTTGCACTTCTTGAACACGTCCTCACCGGCGGCAACCAGTTCGGGATCGGGTTCGGACATGGCGCCAGCGGCGGTCGTATCGGCATCGGCAGCGGGCGCCGGTTCCTCGGTCGCCTCGGCAGCCGCCATCTGGACCTCTTCGGCCGCAGCCGGGGCCTCGGCCGCCTCGTCCCCGCCCTCGTCGCCCGCTTCATCAGGCGTTACGTCGAGCACGGTGGCCAGCATCGTGATTTCGACGCTGTCCTTGCAATTCTCCATGCAAGGCTCCTGCCCCCAGAACGCCGCCTCGGCCGTTTCGCGGTCATCCTCGTAAAACCCGTCGGCATTGGGCATCTCGACATCGAGGAAGGTCTCTTTCGACAGAACCGCGTCGTATTCGAAGAGGTCGTTCGAATAGAGGATATAGGCCACGATGGCGTAGGTGTCGTCCGCCGTCAGCGTGCCCGCGTTGCCAAACGGCATGGAGCGGTGGACATAATCCCAGACGGTCGAGACATAGGGCCAGTAGCTGCCCACCGTCTTGACCGGGTCCTGCCGGTTGAGCGTGCCGAAGCCACCCGCGAGCACCGGCCAGCGATCGACGCCCTCGGCAAATTCGCCGTGACAGGACGCGCAGTTCTCGGAAAAGATCATCTCTCCGTTTTCCGCCGTGCCCTGACCCTCGGGCAGGCCGGTGCCATCGGGCGACACGTCGAGGTCCCATGCCGCGATTTCCTCGGGCAGCGCGGGACGGCCGAGGCCGTAGGTCTGCGCGACCGCTGGAAGCGCGATCAATGTGGCGAGTGCAGTTCCCGCGACAACTTCAAGAAACTTCGACATTTTCAGCCTCCCCGGTGGTCTTGACATGCCAGGTCTGGATGCAGTTGTTGTGATAGACTGAGTTCTCGCCGCGCACCGCGCGAAGCTCTTCCTTGGTCGGCTGAACGTATCCCGTTTCGTCTATCGCGCGGGATTGCAGGAGCATTTCCGAGCCGTCCCATTGGGTGTCGAGGTAGAAGCGCGTGAGCGCCTTGTTCCCCGGTTCGCCCGCCAGACGCGCGGTCTGCCAGTTCATCCCGCCATCGGTCGAGACATCGACGCGGGTGATCTTGCCCCGGCCCGACCAGGCCATGCCGGAAATGACCAGCGGCCCCGGACCATGGGTGATGGGCATCTGGGGGCTGGGCGACGTGACCACGGATTTCGCGTCCATGACCCATGTCCATTTGCGCGACGTCCCGTCGGCCATCGTGTCGGTGTATTTCGACGTTTCTTCCCGGCTTTCAACGGCTTGCGCGGCGACCTCAATGCGGCGCAGCCACTTGACCCACATGTTGCCTTCCCAACCGGGCACGACGAGGCGCACGGGATAGCCGTGTTCCTTGCGCAGGGCCTCGCCGTTGGCCTTGAAGGCGACGATCACGTCGTCCATTGCCTTTTCGAGCGGGATCGAACGCCCGTTGGACGACGCATCCGCGCCCTCGACATAAACCCATTTGCCTTCGGGGTTTACGCCCGCTTCTTCAAGCAGCGTGGACAGTTTGACACCGGTGTATTCCATGTTGTGGATCATGCCGTGGGTGAACTGCGCGCCATTGAGTTGCGCCCCCGCCCATTCCATGCCGGTGTTGGCCGCACATTCGCAGAAATAGACGTGGTTCACGCGCGGGAACCGCTCGAGATCCGCATAGGTGAAGACCAGCGGTCGATCGACGAGGCCGTTGATCATCAGGCGGTAGTCTTCCTTGGCCAGCTCGATCGCGCCCGAATGGTGGCGCTCGAAGGCGCAGCCCTGCGGCGTGATCGTGCCATCGAGCGCATGGATCGGCGTGAAGTTGATCGAGCTGATCGGATCAGCGGTGAGCCACGGCACGTTGCGGCGGATCACATCGCCCTCAAAGCGGATCGGCATCCCGTAAGGTGTCGCATCCACGCCGTCGCCCAAGCCATTGGCCCAGTCCTGCAACTCGGTGATCAGCGGGTCCGGTGCGCCCGCCGCGTGGCCCTCCGCCATGGCGCGGCCCGCGACCAACCCCATGCCACCCAGCGCGACCCCGCCCAGAAAGCGACGGCGCGAGGGGCTGTTGGTGTGAGATGTATCGTCCATACTCTCCTCCCTGTTCGCATCAAATCATTCGCCTATGTGAATGATTTGGTTTCAGAAAAGCCTCCCGCCCGTCGGGACGGGAGGCGCAAGTTTACCCTTGGATGACTTCGACCGAGGTGTTCGGGTCGAGCGTCACCGTGCCCAGTTTCTTGATATGGCTTTCCACCACGTCCCAGATCATCGGGCCTTCGGTGCCCTCGTTGACGCTGGCCCAGCCCGCGACCTGATAGGTGCGCGCGGGTTCGATTGCCTCGCCCGTCTTGAGCAGCGTCATCTCGGAAATTCGTTCGCCCTGCGGCTTGGTGATGTCGATGCGATAACCCATGCCCCCGATGCGCACCATGTCGCCGCCCTGCTGGTAATAGGGATCGGGGTTGAAGATGTTGTCGGCCACATCCTCGAGAATGACCTTGATGAACTCGCCGGTCATCTCGTTGCGGTAGGCCTGGCCGTAGGTCATCGAAGTCACGTTCCAGATGTCCTCGCGCGTGATCTCGTCACCGGGGATCAAGGACGGCCCCCAGCGCACGCCGGGTGACATGGCGATGTCGGCCTCGCGTTCCGAGATAAGCGCATCGCAGATCAGGTCGTCCCAAGAGCCGTTGAAGTTGCCGCGCCGGAACAGTTCGACATCCGTGGTGCCGATGACCTCGGACAATTCGGCCTCGTAGGGCGCACGCTGTTCGTCGATGAGCGCGGTCATCTCGGCATCCGGTGCGATGACGTCCGAGAAGATCGGGATCAGCTTGTGCTTGAAGCCCATCATCCGCCCGTCCCGCACGTCAAGGTCGACGCGGGAGACGAATTTGCCGTTGCTGCCGCTCGCGATGATGATCGTCTCGCCCACGAGCACGGGCTCGGGCAGCGCATCATGGGTGTGGCCCGACAGGATCACGTCGATGCCCGTCACGCGGTCGGCCATCTTCTTGTCCACGTCGAAACCGTTGTGGGACAGGACCACGACCAGCTCGGCGCCATTCGCGCGGACCTCGTCCACCATTTCCTGCATATGCTCGTCACGGATGCCGAAGCTGTATTCCGGGAACATCCACGACGGGTTCGCGATGGGCATATAGGGGAAGGCCTGACCGATCACGCCGATCTTGACGCCGCCCGCCTCCATCATCTTGTAGCTCTCAAAGCTCTCGGCGGGCTCATCCCACTCAGCGTCGAAGATGTTCTGGCCGAGCGCGGCAAAGGGCAGCCCCTCGACCAACTCGCGCACACGGTCGGAGCCCAGCGTGAACTCCCAGTGGAACGTCATCGCGTCGGGCGCGAGGGCGTTCATCACGTTGACCATGTCCTGCCCCTGGGTCTGGTAGCAGGTGTAAGAGCCGTGCCACGTATCGCCGCCGTCAAGCAGCAGCGCATCGGGGCGCGCGGAACGGATCTGTTTCACGACCGTGGCCACGCGGTCGATGCCGCCGACCTGCCCGTATTCCTTTGCCAGTGCTGAAAAGTCATTGTAGGTCAGCGCATAGGCCGAGGGCGAGCCGTCGGCGATTCCGTAACGCGCCTTGAACTCGGCGCCGGTGATATGCGGCACCTGACCGAAGGCATCGCCCACGCCGAGATTGATCTCGGGTTCGCGGAAATAGATCGGTTTCAACTGCGCGTGGATGTCGGTGATGTGGATCAGCGTCACGTTGCCGAAGGTCTCGAAATCGAGCAGCTGGTCCTGCGTGAGCGTCTGCTGGGCGGCCAGTCGCGCCCAATTGCCGAAGCCGGACGCGCCGACCAGCGCCGAGGCGGCCATGCCGACCTGTAGAAAATCGCGGCGAGAGATCATCGCTGCATCCTTTGGTTCGCGCCGTCCAATTTATTCAAGAAACGGCATATATTCGGGAAGAAAAACCCCGCGCGAGGCTGGCCCGCGCGGGGGTTGGATCAGTTGCGGACGGCGGGGCCTTCGACCGAGAGGCCGTTGCCCCGCGAGGCCACGTAAAGCTCGAGCGCGATGAACTCGGGCGCACCCGGATCAAAGGTCTCGGCCCGTGTGTCGCGGATGCAGCCCTTGAAGCGCGTCTGCGCCCCGATGAGCTTGGCATCGCCCAGCCGGTAGGTCGGGAAGCCGTTGACCTGTCCCTGCGACAGATGATCGGCGCGGATCATGTTGCCGTAGTTCTGTTCGTGACAGTTGGCACAGGACAATTCGAGCTGACCGTAGCGAGTGTAGTACATGTCATGCCCCTGCTGCCAGGCGTCGGCCACCGGGCCGTCGATGGCGACGTTCATGGGCATCCCGCGCGACACGGACGACAGAAGCGCCTCCATGGCCAGCGCGGCGGTGCTGTCGACCTTTTCGGCCTCGGCCCCCATGCGGTTCACGCGGCAGTCGTTGACCTGCATCTGGATCGTCCGCAGTTCACCGGCAGCCTCGTTCCACTTCGGATAGGTGGGCTTCACGCCCGCCATGTCCTCGGGCGCGCCGTGGCAATCCATGCAGGACTTGCCCTCGGTGCCCGCCGCGGTTTCCCAGGCGACCATGGCGTCTTCGACCATCAGCATCGCGGGGTTGTCGAAATCGTCCGCCTGCATCGCCTGCGTTTCGTCGGACCGGAAGCGCCAGCCCGACATGATTTCTTCCAGAGCGCCGTCCAGATGAGCGGGGGCCGCCGTCTTGGTGACGATCTCGATCTCGCCGTTGATCACCAGTTCCGCCTCTTCATCGGCAAGGGCGGCGCCCGTCCCGAATGCAAGCGCGAACGCGGCAATCCCCGTCAGCAGTTGTTGTCTCATATGCTCCTCCCTCCTGCTGCCCGGTTCAGGCGATCGCAATGTCCGACGTGTCCTCGTAGACTGAGCCGTCATCGTCATACCAGGTGAACTTGAACGCGCCGGCCGCATCGACCTTGGCGTCAAATTCAATGTAGGGGTTGGTCGAGATCGCCGGTTCCAGCGTCACGTCCACCACCATGTTCCCGTTCAGCTCGCAGGTGAAACGGTTGATGATCGAGCGCGGGATGACGTTGCCGTCCTTGTCCTTGCGCTGGCCCGATTCCATCGGGTGCGAGATCAGGGTCTTGAGCGTCACCACCTCGCCCGCGGCTGCGGATTTCGGGGCTTTGACGCGGGGTTTTACACCATCTGCCATATTCGTAGTCTCCTAAGTTCCGCTGATCAGCCGCCGCATCCGCCGATGGTGACCTTCACGGTCTTGGCGGTCTGCACGAAGCTGCCGTCGGCCAACTGGGCCACGGCGATGACGTCTTGGGTTCCGGCAAGCCGGATCCGGGTCGAGGCGGTCTGGCTTCCCGCGGCAGGACCGAAGTTGAAGGTCGCGACCGCGGGGGTCGGGTTGCCGGCGGCAAAGATGGCCACGGCTGTCGCGCCGGGCGCGTCGATGGTGATCGGAACGGTATTGCCGTTTTCCGCGATCTCGGGGGCATCGAGGCTCAGGTCGCCCTCGCCCACCGCCGCGCCGCCGGTGAAGGCCGCGATGGCCTCGTCAGCCGCTGCGACGGCGCGCATTGGCAGCATGGCGACGGCGGTTGCGCCGAGGCCCAGGGCCAGTGCATCACGTCGTGTCAGTTTCATGGTCTGTTGATCTCCTCGTTCGTTCGGTCGGTCCGGATCACTCGTGCAGAGTCATCAGGTAGGCGACCGCATCTTCGATCTGTTGCGCGCTGAGAAGCGGCGTCACGGGCTTGTCGGCGGGCCAGGCCTTGCCGGTGAAGGCGTCGCCCAGCCGGGTATATCCATCGACCTTGTAGAAGGCCGGCATCACCGTGCCGTCGAAAGCGATCTTGGCATTGGCCACGATCCCGCGCAGCTCCGCCTCGGTCCAGCGATCTGCCACGCCGTCGAGCGGCGGTCCGACCTCGCCACCAAACTGCTGGTCGGCATAATCCTCGGCCGCATGGCAGGCGATGCAGTTGCCCATGGATTTCGAGGTGACGACCTTTCGCCCCTCTTCGGGGTTGCCGGTCGCGCCGGTCAGGCTCGCCTGAACTTCGTAGCCGTCGAACTGCACGTCGCCGGGCGCGATATCCTCGGCCAAGGCCAAGCCCGTCCCTGCCACGAAAGCGGCGAGCGCCATCGTTGTCCGCTTCATGATTCCTCCCATCACGATTTCTGAATACGACCGTATGCGACCTGCGACAATTTGCCAATCACAAATTGTGATTACTGAATTCATTAGGTCGCCAGCCCTGACCGATGCGCCGCGACGCAGCGCGACCGAGGGCCCTAATCTCCACTTTCTCCGGGGTTCGCGGCCTGCCATTCGGCAAACTTGGCAGCGTGATACTTCTGAAAGTTCTCGCCGTTCTTGTAAGCCTCGTCAAATACGAAGGTCATCAGGTTCTTGGTGGTGTGATAGCCGAACGCACCCGGCATGATGGCCACCTCCTGCGCCGCGTCGCGCGCGGTCGCACCGGCTTCGATTTCGTCCGGATGGGGCAGAAACATCATCGTGGGCGTGAACATGACACCCCATTTCATCGCCATGTCCTTTTCCGAAAGGGTTTCTCCGTCGAGATCGGTCACCTCGACATCGCCGAACAGGTTCATCTGCACGACAAAGAAATTCTCTTCGATGTAGGCCGCAAGGTCGGGACGGGGAAACACCTCTTCATGCATCTTGGTGCAGTAGATGCAGCCGCGCTGTTCCCACAGGATCATCAGCCGTTTCCCTTCGGCCTCGGCCTCGGCCAGATCCTCGGCGACATCCTTGAAGGTGTCGCGCATCCAGACCTCCTTGTGCAGCCCGTCGTCGCCCATGGTGGCGGCAAAGGCAGGAAACGCGATGGCGGCGGCGGCGATGGCGGCAAGAAAGCGCATGAGGGATCCCCCGGTCAGCCCATGGTCGAGAACATGGGGAAGGTTTCGATAAGCCAGTTCGAGATCGCATTGACCGATCCGGTGGCGATGAGCACGGCGAAAAGGATGAGCATGACGCCCATGACCTTTTCCACGTAGGGCATGTATTTTCGGTTCCGGGCCATGAAACGCAGGAACTGCTGGGCAAAGACCGCGGCGATGACGAAAGGCGCGGTCATGCCGAGGCCGAAGGTGATGAGAAGGCTCCCACCCTGCCAGAGCGAATCCTTCATCGCCGCGATCATCAGGATCGAGGCGAGCACGGGACCGACGCAGGCGGTCCAGCCAAAGCCGAAGGCAAGCCCCATGAGATAGGCGCCGACCACAGTCGACGGGTCGGCCTTCGACTGCATCCGCGCCTCGCGCATCAGGAAAGGAATGCGGATGAGGTGCAGGAAATGCAGCCCGAAGACAAAGATGATCGCGGCGGCGACATAGGACAGCACCTGTTTCCACTGGGCAAAGGCCTGCCCCACCGCCGTGGCCCCCAGCCCCAGAAGGCCAAAGATCGTGGTCACGCCGAGCGCGAAGAAAAAAGCCGAGACGATGAGCCTGCGCTGCGCCCCTGGCTCGATCCCGCCTTCGTCATTGAGCTGGGCCATGCTGACCCCCGCCATGTAGGACAGGTAGAAAGGCACCATGGGCAGGATACAGGGCGTGAAGAACGCGATAAGCCCCGCGAGGGCCGCGCCGCCATATGAAATGTCACCGAACATTGATCCTCCCCATGCAACCCGCGCATTGATCGGGTTACATAAACGCATTATGTTTCTTGGATACGTTCGGTCAACTCGGAATTTCGCAATGCGCCACCTGTTCGCTGCCGTGATCCTCGCCCTGCCCTTGGCGGGGCTTCCGATGTTTACCGCAAGGGCGGCGGAGCTTGTCATGGTCGAACAGCCAGGTTGCGCCTATTGCCGGGCCTGGGACCGGGACGTCTCCGAGGAATACCCCAAGACCGCCGAAGGCCGGGCCGCCCCGCTGGTCCGGGTGCAACTCTCCACCGTGAATGACAGCCCCTATGCCCTCGCCCGCCCCGTGAACTTCACGCCCACCTTCCTGCTCGTCGAAGACGGCGCGGAACTGGCGCGGATCGAGGGCTATCCGGGCGAGGATTTCTTCTGGGGTCTTCTGGGCATGATGCTCAAGGCGCAGGGCATCGCGATGGACCTGCCCGCATCGGAGCCGCTCGACGGTTGAAAATTTGTCTCGCATTTAGATATATGCATGGAATGGACGTCGCGGTAACATGCGGCATCAGTATTTAGGGATGTTTGGAATGGCGGTTCCCAAGATCACGGCAGACATGTCGGAAGAGGACATGGACATGATGGTCGCCTCGGCCTGCGACGCCTCGGCTTTTCTCAAGGCGATCAGCCACGAGGGACGGCTCATGATCCTCTGTCACCTCGTCACCGGCGAGAAATCCGTAACCGAGCTCGAGGACCTGCTCGCCGCCCGCCAAGCCGCTGTTTCCCAACAGCTTGCCCGGCTTCGGCTCGAGGGTCTGGTCAAGCCGCGCCGTGACGGCAAGGCGATCTACTACTCTCTTGCCGACGACCGCCCGCGCCGGGTGCTGGAAGTCATCTACGACATGTTCTGCTCGGTCGATCAGGGCAAGGCGAAGGCAGCAGAATAAGGGCAACGCGCCCTTCCCCGATCACAACTGAGACGTGCCGCGGTGAAACGCGCCGGAATCGCTTGATTCCTCTTAGATGTATTCGCTTTACTGAATGACAGGTCAGACGTCAGGGTGCCTGCCGTCCGACCGGGAGGAGCAAAGCGCCCCGCCCTCGCGCGGGACCGGGAGGAATGGCATGTCCGGCATCATAGACATGATCGGCGCTGCACAGGCTGCGGCGGTGGTTGGGCTTATCGGCGGGCTGTTGCTCGGCCTGTCCGCGCGTCTGGGACGGTTCTGCACGCTGGGGGCCATCGAGGATGCGCTTTATGCCGAAAGCACGGTGCGCCTGCGGATGTGGGGCATCGCCATCGGCGTGGCCATGATCGGGACCTTCACGCTCGCCGGGCTTGGCGCCTTTGATCTGTCGCAGTCTGTCTACCTGCGCCTCGCGTGGCTTCCCGCCGCCTCGGTCGTGGGTGGCCTCATCTTCGGCTACGGCATGGCGCTGGCGGGCAATTGCGGGTTCGGTGCGCTCGCGCGGCTGGGCGGGGGCGACATGCGCAATTTCGTCATCGTCTTTGTCATGGGGCTTGCCGCCTATGTCACGATCTCGGGCCCCCTCGCCTTTGTCCGCGTCGCCCTGTTTCCCGACCGGGCGCTGGATCCGGGCGAGATGCCGCCGGGCATCGCGCAATGGGTCGAAGGCGCGACCGGCCTGCCCGCCCCTGCTCTGGGGATCGGCCTGGGCCTCGTCATCATCGCCGCGATGCTTGCCTCCCCCGCCATGCGCCGGGCTTGGGACAAGGCGCTCTGGGGTGCCGTCGCGGGGATCGCCGTCGTGATCGGCTGGGGCGGCACGGCCTGGGTCGCGGCCAACGGGTTCGACCCGATCCCGGTCGAGAGCCATACCTTTTCCGCCCCCTTGGGCGACACGATCCTCTGGCTCATGACCGCCTCAGGCGCCACGGTCAATTTCGGCGTGGGAAGCGTCGCGGGCGTGCTCGCCGGCGCCTTTGTCGGGTCGATGATCAAGGGTCATTTCCGCTGGGAGGCCTGCGAAGACCCGCGCGAGCTCAAGCGCCAGATCGGGGGGGCGACGCTCATGGGGGTCGGTGCCGTGATTGCCTTTGGCTGTTCCATCGGACAGGGGCTGTCGGCCATGTCCGTGCTCTATGCCGGGGCACCCGTGACCCTTGCCGCCATCGTCGCGGGCGCGGCTCTGGGCCTGCGTCACCTTATCCAGGGCTTCGCGCCCGCGGAATAGCGCACAGCGGTCCGACCGTTCCGAGAGAGGGCCAGCCCTTTTCCTTCCGCCGCGCGGCGACTAGGTATCGGTCAACGACAGGAGACCCGATGCCCAGACCCAGCGCCGAGACCGCAAGTTTCATTCCCTCCCCCGAAACGCAGTCACAGATGCGGGCTGCGCTCGGGCTGTTTGCGACCGGCGTGACCGTGGTTACGGCGGACAGCGTCGCGGGACCGATGGGAATCACGGTCAACAGTTTCACCTCGGTCTCGATGGATCCGCCGCTCATCTTGTGGTGCCCCGCCAAGAACTCGAAACGCCACGACGTCTTTGCCGGAGCCAGCCATTTCGCGCTGCACATCATGGGCGAGGCACAGGACGACATCGCGCGCGGCTTCGTCCAATCGGCCGAGGCCTTTGACGGCGTCGAATGGGAAGCGAACGACAAGGGTGTGCCGCTGATCTCGGGCTGCCCGGCCCGGTTCGAATGTCACATCCGCGACCGCATCGACGCGGGCGACCATTCTGTAATCATCGGCCACGTGGACCGGGTGAGCGTGTCGCCCTCGGTCCCGCGCGTGTTCATGTCCGGGGCCTGGGGCGCATTCCTGCACCCCGAGGATGTGTAAGGACGTGATCCTCAGCGCGTCAGGACCTGCGCGCGAGCGTAATCCATGACCTGCTCGGAGCCGTCCGGAAAGCTCACCTCGACCATGACCGATTTCACGCTGCCTTGGGGAAAAGCCACATAGGGCTGCACGCCTTCGGCCTTGATCGCGTTGGGCGAGACTTCGTCGGTGTAGCAGGGTTCGGTTTCCAGCCGCTTCAGCCCCTCGCCGTTCACGGCGTAACGAATCCGCTCCACTCCGCAGCGCCAGGCGAGGATATTGCTAAAGTAGACCAGATCCTGACCCTGGTATTCGCGCACCGCGATCCAGCTCGTCTTGGTCAGATCGAGAATCTGCTTGGCGTCCTGCGCCGAGGCACTGCCCGACAGAGCCATGACACCCGCCGCAAGACATCCTGCCAGCCGCATCCGCATCGCCCCAATCCCCTTTTCGTCCCGATCATGTGCGCCGCGACCGTTCCCTCGGCCCGGCACGCTGCCTATACTGGCGCAAAATCACCAGACGAGCAAAGGCGGTCGGACGGAAATGGCGAAAACCACGCGGAAAACGGCTGCACCGCGCAAGCCTGCAACAAAGTCACCCGCTAACAGTGACGCGGTGGCGGAAAATAGCGCGGGACCCGGTACCTCCGCCCGCATTTTCAACATCCTCATCATCGGTCAGGGCGGGCGGATCGGCTACGAGGCGATCCTCTTTGCCGCCTCGCTGCGCAAGTATGACCCTGGCTTCAAGGGCCGGATCATCGTGGCCGAACCCCAGCCGGGGCCGCTCTGGGCGCAGGACCCTCGCATGAGCGTGGATCAACGCGAGGCGCTGTTGTCGCTCGATGCCGAGATCGTGCCTTTCGAGAATCGCCACTTCGGCGAGAGCTATCCGCAGGGCAACAAGATCGAGGCGCTCGCGGTCCTGCCCAAGGGCGAGCCATTCTTCTTTTTCGACAGCGACACGGTGGTGGCGGGGCCGCTCTCCGCCCTGCCCGTGGATTTCGACCGCCCCTCCGCCTCGATGAAGCGCGAAGGCACATGGCCACAGATCGAGCTTTACGGACCGGGCTATACCGAGACGTGGAAATCGCTCTACGACGCCTTCGGCCTGGATTTCGAGGGCTCGCTCGACCTGAGCGAACCGGACGAATACTGGGGCCGCTACCTTTATTTCAACGCGGGCTGGTTCAACGGGCCGGACCCGGTGGTGTTCGGCCAGCGGTTCCTCGAAATGGCGCTCGCGATCCGGGACCATCCGCCCGAGGCGCTGGTCTGTCAGGAGATTTTCCCCTGGCTCGATCAGATCGCCCTGCCCCTTGTCATCTCGTCCCTCGGCGGCGGGCGACCGGGGCCGGAACTGGCCGGGCTCGACGGCGACATCACCTGCCACTGGCGGGTGCTGCCGCTGGCCTATGCCCGCGAGGCGGACGCCGTTATCGAGGCGATCGAGATGTCGGCAGCCCCGAACAGGATCAAGAAGGTGCTCAAGTCCTACGACCCGATGCTCCGGATGATCTACCAGGGACGCGGCCACAAGGTGCGCGAGATGTTCGACCGCGCGGACCTGCCCCGGCAGGAAAAACAGATCCGCAACCAGATCAAGAAAGAGGGCTTCTGGATGCGCTGACCTCTCGCGGCGCGCCCGTGGCGGCGGCAGATGTGCGTATTTAGGGAAAGATGAAAGGGCGCGCGGTCAGAGCGCCCTGCCCCCGGTTTCCGTGGCCCAATGGGCGAGGCGTTCCTTGACGCGGGTCTCGCGCGCCATGTCGGAGAGTTCCGGGTCGAGCCGTTCGAGGATGTCGAGATTGAACTGGCCCACATCACGGAACGCGGCGGCCATGTCCGGGGTGAGCGCGGAGCCCGTGCGCAGAGTGAAGCTCATGCGCCTTTCAAAGGCGGCGGGATCGGCCACGGCCTTGAGCCATGTCGAGGTGCCGATCCGGACCGCGACGATGGCCCAGTCGGCTTTCCGTTCCTTGTAGGCGTCGATGGCAGCGCGCCTGTGCGCCTTGGTTCTGTCCGACATTTCCCTTGTCTCTCTTTTTACCCGGGTGTAATGCGCTGTCGCAGATTTTTACCCGGGTGTAAATATGAAACCGAAAGAGACCACCGTGACCGCCTTCATCGGCCACACCATCGCCGCGCAGGGCAGCCGCGCTGCCGTGACCGCAATCCTCGCCCCGCGCGGGCCGCATCCGGAGGCGCTGCTCGTCTTCGAGGACGACAGCGGGCGGCAGACGGACCTTGATCTCACCGGGACGACACCCGCGCGGGGTCGGCCGAAGCTGGGCGTGACGTCGAAAGAGGTCACGCTGCTCCCCCGTCATTGGGACTGGCTCACGACCCAGCGGGGCGGGGCCTCGGCCACTCTGCGACGGCTCATCGACGCGGCGATGACGGCGGATGAGGCGACGCCGACGCCGGACCGCGCCTACCGCTTCCTTTCTGCCATGGCGGGCGACTTCGCGGGGTTCGAGGAAGCGATCCGCGCGCTCTACGCGGGAGACACGGCGCGGTTCCGGTCGCTGACAGCCGGCTGGCACGGCGATGTGGCGATGCATGCGCTGCGCCTTGCCGGACTGCCGACCAAAGCCCCGGAAACAGAGTGAAATATCGCGCGGGGTGAATGTGTGCGGATCCGGCGGCCCGCGATTGTGACGGGGGCCAATGTCGCCTAACCTCCGCCCATTCAGTCTTGGGAGGACCACATGACAGACGCACAGATGCACGGCTTTGACACGCTGCAGGTTCACGCAGGCACCGATCCCGATCCGGCGACCGGCGCGCGGCAAGTGCCGATCTACCAGACCACGGCCTATGTGTTCAAAGACGCGGATCACGCCGCGCGGCTCTTCAACCTCGAGGAAGTGGGCTACATCTACTCGCGCCTCACGAACCCCACCGTGGGCGCACTGGCCAACCGCATCTGCGCGCTCGAGGGCGGCGCGGGCGCGGTCTGCACCTCGTCGGGACACGCCGCGCAGATCATGGCGCTTTATCCGCTCATGATGCCGGGCAAGAACATCGTCGCATCGACCCGGCTTTATGGTGGCACCTACACGCAGTTCACCCAAGTCTTCAAACGCTTCGGCTGGTCCTGCAAGTTCGTCGATTTCGACGATGCGGCGGCGGTCGAGGCGGCCATCGACGAGGACACGCGGGCGATTTTCTGCGAAAGCCTCGCCAACCCCGTCGGCTATCCCATCGACCTCGAGACCATCGGCAAAATCGCGGACAAGGCAGGCCTGCCGCTCGTGGTGGACAACACCTCGGCCTCGCCCTACCTCTGCCGCCCCATAGACTTCGGAGCGACGCTCGTCGTGCATTCGCTGACCAAGTACATGACGGGCAATGGCACCGTCACGGGCGGTGCCATCGTCGACTCGGGCAAGTTCGACTGGTCGGCCTCGGGCAAGTTCCCGTCGCTGTCCGAGCCGGAACCGGCCTACCACGGCATCAATTTCCACGGCGCGCTGGGGGCGATGGCCTTCACCTTCCACTCCATCGCCATCGGCCTGCGTGACCTTGGCATGACGATGAACCCGCAGGCGGCGCATTACACGCTCATGGGGATCGAAACGCTGTCGCTGCGGATGGAGAAACACGTGGCCAACGCGCAGAAGGTGGCCGAATACCTCGAAAGCCACCCGGCGGTCGACAAGGTGACCTACGCGGGCCTCAAGTCCTCGCCGGTTTACGAGCGCGGTCAGAAGCTCTTCCCGCGCGGTGTGGGCGGTCTGTTCACCGTGGGGCTCAAGGGCGGCTACGATGCCTGCGTGAAGACCGTGAGCAATCTCAAGCTCTTCAGCCATGTGGCGAACCTTGGCGACACGCGGTCGCTGGTCATCCACCCGGCCTCGACCACGCACCGGCAATTGTCGGACGAGCAGCGCGAAGCGGCGGGGGCGGCGCCGAACATGCTGCGCCTGTCCATCGGGATCGAGGATGCCGACGACATCATCGCCGACCTGAAGCAGGCGCTGGCGTAAGACAGGAAACCGGGTGCGCCGCGACGGCGCACCCTACATCTGTTCGATGAGAAGCGCCGAGAGCGGCGCAAGGTTCACGGTCTGCGCCCGGTTGCCCAGCGACCATTCGAGAAGCGCCTGCAGGCTGTCGGGCCGCACCCGTGCCAGGGCCACGGTGCCCTCTTCGTTACGCGCCCGGAAGGCCACGTTATCGAGGAAGCGGCGGATCACGTCCGGGGACTGACCCTCTGGGTCGAGATCGCGGAACACGAGCGTGGCGGGCACGCCCTCGGAGACCGCCGTCTTGTGCCCGGTGTTGAGCCCGGCGGGATAGGACAAGAGCCCCAGCCCCTTTTCCCCCAGCACGGTCGCCAGCTGCGCCGCGGCATCGCCCGCGTTCTGGAAGCCCACGCTTTCGGGCACCATGACCGCAACGACCTTGTCCAGAAGCGCGTCATAAGCCTGCATCGTCACGTCCACGTCCGTGGCGGTGACCCCCGGCGGGAAGGGCACGACGAGGATCACCTCGGCATTGTTGGCGCGGTAATAGTCGATGGCGGCCTCGGCATCGGGTTGCGAGGCATCGACCGCAACCGAAAGCGGGAAAGGCATGAGCGCGACATCCCCCACCTCCTCCCGGCCCGGCCCGGTGTCGAGCAGAACGACGGCCATTTCGGGCAGTTCGGGGATGGTGGTGAAGTCGAGCGCGTTCTTGCGCAGGAGCGGTACGTCCTCTGCCAGCGGGCTGGGGGGTTCAGCTTCGGCCGCGGCTGCGGCGGCTCGGGATCGCCGCCAAGCCGGTCCTCCTCGGTATCGACGCCCGGCGTGACCTGCCCGGCCCCAGCAATAAGCGTGCCGTCGTCGGTTTCGGTCACGGTGGTCTCCGCTGCGGGCGGGTCGGACGGTTGTGGTGCGGACGGGGGCGTATCCGCCTGCGATGCCTCGGACACGTCTTCGGGAGCCGGTTCGGAGGGAGGCGTGTTGTCCGTGGCGGGCGGCTCTGCCACCTCGGGCATGGAGGCCTCGGGTTCTGCCAGCGCGGAAACCTCTTCCTCGGGCGCGGTCGTCTCAGGGGTGTCGGCGACAGGCGGCTCGGCCTCGGCGGTTTCGGTTTCGGCTTCGGCGGACCCGGCGTCGGGCGTTTCGGCCTGCGGCTCTACCGCTGCGATCTCTGCGCCGGTCTCTTCCACTGGCTCTGCCACGACGCCCGCCGCCTCAGGTTCGTCATCCACCGGGGCCTCGATGACCGGGGCCGTGTCCTGCTCGGCCATGGGCGCATCTTCGGCGGGGATCTCTTCCGCCTCGTCGAGCGGCAGGTCCACCGTGGGGCCAGGCTCGCCCACGGGGAGCTGCGTCACGGTGTTGTCCGGCGCGGTGTCGGACGGGGGATCGAGGGGTTCGGGCGCAGAGACCTCGGGCACCACGGCAGCCTCGGGCGTGTCGGACGGCACTGCGGCGTCAGGCGCGCCCGGCTCCAGCACCACGGGTTCGACCAGAAGCGCAACCGCCCCCACGCCGCCCGCCGCGACGACGCCACCGACGATAATCCCCGAAATCAGCCCGCGTATCAAAAGCGCCCCCAATCTGGTCTTTCCGGTCCCGTCCGCGCGCCTGCGAAGGCTGTGACGGTCCCGACTTTGCCCAAGGGGTGTTGACCCTCCCCCCCGGCTGGGACCATGTATAGCGCGACTACGACACGATTAAAGCCCTCCCTGTCGCGGCGGGGGGCGAAACGCCGATCTCGATCGGACTTGACCCGGGCCTGAACCATGCTGCTCCTCATCGATAACTACGACAGTTTCACCTATAATCTCGTCCACTATTTCGGCGAGGAAGGCGCGGACGTGCGCGTGGTGCGCAACGATGCGGTCGACGTGCAGGAGGCGATGGGCATGGGCGCCGAGGCGATCGTTCTGTCCCCCGGTCCCTGCGACCCCGATCAGGCGGGCATCTGCCTGCCCCTGACGCTCGCCGCCGCCGAAGCGGGAGTGCCGCTGCTGGGCGTGTGCCTGGGCCACCAGACCATCGGTCAGGCCTTTGGCGGCAAGGTCGTGCGCCACACGGAAATCGTGCATGGCAAGATGGGCACGATCCACCACTCGGGCAAAGGCGTGTTCACCGGCCTGCCCTCGCCGCTCCTGGGCACGCGCTACCATTCACTTGTGGTCGAGCGCGACAGCCTGCCCGATTGCCTCGAGGTGACCGCGTGGCTCGAGGACGGCACGATCATGGGGCTCAGGCACAAGACGCTGCCGGTCGAGGGCGTGCAGTTCCACCCCGAAAGCATACGCTCGGAACATGGCCACGCCATGGTGCGCAACTTCCTGGCCTCGGTTAAGGACAACGAAAAGGTGCCCGCATGAGCGACAAGATGAAGCCCCTGATCTTCGCGGCCTCCGAAGGGCCGCTGTCGCGCTCGCAGGCCGAACAGGCCTTCGAGGCAATGTTCGACGGCACCGCGACGCAGGCCCAGATGGGCGGGCTTCTGATGGCCATGCGCGCGCGGGGTGAAAGTGTCGCCGAATACGCGGCGGCCGCTGCCGTGATGCGGGCGAACTGCGTGCCCGTGAAGGCCCCCGAGGGCGCGATGGACATCGTGGGCACGGGTGGCGACGGCAAGGGGACGCTCAACATCTCGACCGCCACCGCTTTCGTCGTGGCGGGCGCGGGCGTGCCTGTTGCCAAACACGGCAACCGCAACCTGTCGTCGAAATCCGGTGCGGCCGATGCATTGGGCGCCATGGGCATCGACGTGATGGTGGGTGCCGAGGTCGTGGAACGCGCGCTGCGCGAGGTCGGCATCGGATTCATGATGGCCCCCATGCACCACCCGGCGATCAAGCATGTGATGCCACATTGGGGTCGGATAAGGCCTGGCTCGTCCATGGCTCGGACGGCACGGACGAAATCGCGATCTCCGGCCCGACCGAGGTCGCGGCGCTCGAGAACGGCAAGA
This sequence comes from Maritimibacter sp. REDSEA-S28_B5, assembly GCA_001626765.1. Lineage (GTDB taxonomy): Bacteria > Pseudomonadota > Alphaproteobacteria > Rhodobacterales > Rhodobacteraceae > Maritimibacter. The sequence continues at coordinate 32,270 of LUOO01000016.1, read as the reverse complement.
TCACCGGCAGGACGATCCATCCCGAGGACGCGGGCCTGCCCGTCCATCCCTTCCGCGACATCATGGGCGGCACGCCCGAAGAGAATGGCAAGGCCTTCATGGCTCTGCTGGAGGGAGCGCAGACCGCCTACCGCGACGCGGTGCTTCTCAATGCCGCCGCCGCGCTCGTCGTTGCGGACAAGGTTAGCACCTTGCCCGAAGGTGTTGAACTGGCACGGGAGTCCATCGATTCCGGCGCGGCGAAATCCAAGGTCGAACGCCTCGCCGCCCTGTCGAAACAGGCCGCCTGAGCTACGCGATGCAGCTCAACCCCAACCTTCTGGCCACCTCCGCCTCGCCCGTGGTCGAGGCCAAACGCTGGATAGCGGGCAAGAGCTTCGACACCGACCGTCCCCTCCTGAACGTGAGCCAGGCCGCGCCGATCGACCCGCCGCCCGAGGCCCTGCGCGAGGTCATCGCGCGCGCGGCGATGGACGAGCCGATGGCCCATGTCTATGGCCCGGTGCTCGGTCTGCCAGATCTCCGCGCCGAGGTCGCCGCGCAGTTCAGCGCGGCTTACGGCGGCAAGATCACCACCGACAACGTCGCGATCACGCAAGGCTGCAATCAGGCCTTCTGCGCCGCCATCGCGACGCTCGGCGCAGCCGGTGACGAGGTCATTCTGCCGGTGCCGTGGTATTTCAATCACCAGATGTGGCTCGACATGGCGGGGGTGAAAACCGTGCCGTTACCGACAGGCCCCGACCTCCTGCCCCGGATCGAAGACGCGCAGGCACGCGTCAACTCCCGAACGCGCGCCATCGTGCTCGTCACCCCAAACAACCCAGCCGGAGTCGAATATCCCGCCAACCTCGTCCATGACTTCGCGGCGCTGGCCCGCAAACACGACATCGCCCTCATCGTGGACGAGACCTACCGCGACTTCGACTCGCGCAGCGGGGCGCCCCACCACCTGTTCCTAGACCCGGATTGGTCAGAGACCGTCATCCAGCTCTACAGCTTCTCGAAAGCCTACCGCCTCACCGGCCACCGCGTCGGCGCGCTTATTGCCGCGTCCGACCGGCTGATACAGGTGGAGAAATTCCTCGACACAATAGCGATCTGCCCCAACCAACTGGGCCAGCGCGCCGCACTTTGGGGGATGCGCAACCTTGGCGACTGGCTCGCGGGAGAACGGGCCGAGATTCTCGCACGTCGCTCCGCAATCGAGGCGGGCTTTGCCCGGCTTCCAGGCTGGAAACTGCTCGGCGCCGGGGCCTATTTCGCCTACGCCAGCCACCCTTACGACGAGGACGCAACCACCCTCGCCCGGCGCATGGTCGACCAGATCGGTGTCCTCGCCCTCCCCGGCAGCTTCTTCGCGCCGAAAGGCGACGATCAGGCCGCCCGACAGCTGCGGATCGCCTTCGCCAACATCGACCGGACCCAGATCGCGACCCTCATGGACCGCCTCGCGAGCCTGTCCTGACCCCGGTCCATCCTTCTCTGGTTCATAAATATCCTGGAGGGGGGCTTGGGGGGACGCTGGCCTCCCCCCAACGGATCGGATGTCGCGCAAGCGACACTCGATCCCCTTAGCGCCCCTCGAAGGACGCCGGACGCTTCTCGAGAAACGCGAGCACGCCTTCCTTGAAATCCCTTGTGCCGCCGCAACGACCCTGCAACCGCGCCTCAAGCGACAATTGTTCGTCGAAGGAGTTGCCCAAAGACGCCTGCATCGCCTCCTTGATCGCGCCATAGGCCACGGTCGGCCCCGCCGCCAGGTGTTCGGCCCGCCCGCGCCAGCCCGCCTCGAACGCCGCGTCGGGAAAGGCCTCCCAGATCAGGCCCCAGTCGACCGCCTGCGCCGCACTTACCCGATCGGCAAAAAGCGCGGCACCCATGGCCCGCGCCATGCCCACCCGGCGCGGCAGGGTATGGGTGCCGCCCGCGTCGGGCAACAGCCCGATCTTGGCGAAGGCCTGGAGGAAATAGGCGCTTTCCGCCGCGATCACCACGTCGCAGGCCAAGGCGAGGTTCGCCCCGGCCCCCGCTGCCGGTCCGTTTACCGCCGCGATCACCGGCACCTTCGCCTCTACGATGGCGCGGATCATCGGCTCGTATTCGTCGCGCAGCACCCGCTCGAAATCCGCCGCCGCCGCGCTGTTGCTGTCACCCAGATCCTGCCCGGTGCAGAACGCGCGCCCCGCCCCGGTGATCACAACGACCCGCGCCTCGCGGGTGGCGCGCTGCATGGCGTCGGCGATCTCGGCCCGCATCTGCGAGGTGAGCGCGTTCATCTTGTCGGGGCGGTTCAGCGTGATGACGCCGATGCCGCCACCGAGGTCGTAGAGAATCGTCTGATAGTCCAAGGGGGCCTCCCGATGCGTTTTCGCAAACTCTACCCCTTGAGCGAGCCAAGGAAACCCGAACGCCGGGTCACGCGGCGGTCGCCGGGCTCAGTCGCCCAGAAGCTCGCGCAGGCGCGCCTCTTCGTCGCCCGACAGCGCCGTGCCCGTCTCGGTGGCGCGTGACCGGCCCCGCAGGTAAAGCCCCGCCCCCAGAAGAGCCAGCAAGAACAGCGCGGGACCCGCATACCACAGGATCACGTTCGCCCCGCCCGTGGTCGGTCGCATCAGGACATATTCGCCGTAGCGCTCGACGATGAAGTCCACGACCTCGTCGTTCGTATCGCCGGCCAGCAGCCGTTCTCGCACCAGAAGGCGCAGGTCCTTCGCAATGGCGGCATTCGATTCGTCGATGTTCTCGCCTTGGCAGACCACGCAGCGCAGCCCCGCGGAAATCTCGCGCGCCCGCGCCTCGAGCGCGGGATCGTCGAGCACCTCGTCCGGCGTCACCGCGAAAAGCGGTCCGGTGATCAGGATCAGGGCGAGGATCAGGCGCTTCATTCCGCGGGCACTCCCCCGGCCACAGATTTGCGCGCGGTAACCGCGACGCGGTAGCGGCGGTCCGACAGGCTCAGAAGCCCGCCCAGCGCCATGAGGAGAGACCCCGCCCAGATCCAATTCGCAAAGGGCTTGATGAAGGTTCTTACGGCAAAGCCGCCGTCGGCCTGACGGTCCCCGATGACCACGTAAATATCTTCCCAGAAGCCGTTCTTGATCGCGGCTTCCGTGGTGGGCATCGCCTGCACCGGGTAGATCCGTTTCTCGGGCTTGAGCGAGGCGACGAGTTCCCCGTCCCGGCGCACGTCGATAGTCGCCATTGTGGTGAAGTAGTTGGGCCCGCGCTCTTCGTGCACTTCGGCCAGCACGACCTCGTAGCCTGCGACCTCCCACGGCTCGGCGGGGCTCACGGCACGGATGTCCTCGACCTGCCAGGCCATGAGTCCCGAGACCCCCATGAAGGTAACGCCAAGCCCCGCATGGGCCACGACCCGGCCCCAGTCGGCGCGCGGCAGCCGCGTCAGCCGGCCGAAGCGGGACGAAACGACGCCGCGCCCGGTGCGGCTCCAGATATCGACCGCAGCCCCGGCCACGAGCCAGACGCCCAGCAGGAAGCCGACCGGGCCCAGAAGCGACTTGCCGGTCTGAAGCACCCAGCAGAGCAGGAACACGGCGACCGCGAGCACGAAAGCGGGGATAAGCGGTTTCACCACCCGGCCCAGTTTGGCGCGTTTCCACGGCAGCATCGCCCCGATCGGCAGCGCCAGCGCCAGAACCACCATGAAGGGGGTAAAGGCCGCCTCGAAGAAGGGCGCGCCAACCGAGAGCTTGCGGTCAAAGAACATCTCGGCCACCAGTGGCCAAATCGTTCCAATGAAGACCACGATGGACGAGACCGCCAGCAGGATGTTGTTGAGCACGAGCGCGCTTTCGCGGCTCACCATGCCAAAGACGCCCTTGGCTTCCATCGCGCCGGCGCGCAGGGCAAAAAGCACGAGCGCGCCGCCGGTAAAGACACCGAGGATCATGAGGATGAAGATCCCTCGCTCCGGGTCATTGGCGAAGGCATGGACCGAGGTGATCACGCCGGAACGCACAAGGAAGGTGCCGATGAGCGAAAAGCCGAAGGACAGGATGGCGAGCAGGATGGTCCAGCTCTTCAGCGCCTCGCGCTTTTCCACAACGATGGCGGAATGGAGGAGCGCAGCGGCGAAAAGCCACGGCATGAAGCTCGCGTTTTCCACCGGGTCCCAGAACCAGAACCCGCCCCAGCCAAGCTCGTAATACGCCCACCACGAGCCGAGCGCGATACCCACGGTCAGGAACATCCAGGCAGCGAGCGTCCAAGGCCGCACCCAGCGCGCCCAGGCCGCATCGACCCGGCCTTCGATCAGGGCGGCGACGGCAAAGCTGAAGGCCATCGAGAGGCCCACGTAGCCCAGGTAAAGAAACGGCGGATGGAACGCGAGACCGGGGTCCTGGAGAAGCGGATTCAGATCCTGCCCGTCGAAAGGCGGGGTCGCGAGCCGCAGGAATGGGTTCGAAGTGAAAATGATGAACAGGAGGAAGGCAACGCCGATCGACCCCTGCACCGCGAGCACCCGCGCCTTGAGCCGGGGCGGCAGCCCTGCCCCGAACCACGCCGCCGAGGCACCGAACAGGGCGAGGATCAGCACCCAGAGCAGCATGGACCCCTCGTGGTTCCCCCATGTGCCCGAGATCTTGTAGAGCAGGGGCTTGGCGCTGTGGGAGTTGAGCGTGACGAGCCGCAGCGAGAAATCCGAGGTCACGAAGGCATGGACCAGCGCGCCAAAGGACCCCGCGAGGAACAGAAATTGCAGGCTCGCCGCCGGGACGGCCACCGCCATCCATCCAGCCCACCCCTTTTGCGCGCCGATCAGCGGCACAACGGTCTGCACGATCGCCACGCCCAGCGCGAGGATGAGTGCCAAATGTCCAAGCTCGGTAATCATGCCGATTGTCTAATGTGTTTCACCCCGCCCGCCAATGGTCCGTGAGGTCGCGTCGCGGAAATGTTCCCTTGAAACGAGCCGGATTTTTCCGTCGCGGCCAATATGTCGCACCCCCCTCCTGCAAGGGGCCTTGTCGGCGGCATCCCGCAGACACCCGGCAAGCCGCTGCCGACTGACGCGGCTGTGATGGAACCCCCCTCGCGCTCGTCCCGTTGGCAGCCCAGATATCCGCAACAGCGCGGGTCAGTGAAACTCGGGCTGAGCAGTCCGCGTCAAAAGAACCTTAAAGGAGGTCATATGAAACGCTTCATCAAAACCACCGCCGTCGCCGGCGCCATCGTCCTTGGGGCCGGGGCTGCTGCCCAGGCTGGCGAGTTCGACGGCTTTTACCTTGGCCTCTATGGCTCGGGGGACTTTCAGACCAACCCCAATACCTATGGCTTCGGCGGGAACGCCGGCTACATGTATGAATTCACGCCGGGCGGTTATGCCGGTGTGGAAGCCGACGTGTATCGACCGAACGGCGGTCCCACGACCTACATGGGCGTCGCGCGCATGGGCTACGACTTCGGGACGAACTTCATGCCCTACGCTTCGGTCGGTGCGGGTGCCGATTCGAACGGTACCGGCAAGTTCCTTCTGGGTGCCGGTGCGGAATACGCCGTGGGCGGGGGCGTCGGCCTGCGCGCGGGCGTCGACCGCTATCAGGACTTCAACAACGGTCCCGCCGACTACGTCGCGAAGATCGGTGTGAACTACCGCTTCTGATCCCGTCCAGCCTTCGGGCTGGCAAGGATCCGCACTCACGGATCACGAACCCGCGCGGGGGCTTTCTCCCGCGCGGGTTTTCATGGATAGTTGATACATGACTGGACGTTCGTTCATATCCACCGCCTTCGCCTTTGCGCTCGTGACCGCTTTGGTTGCGAGCAGCGCGCAGGCGCAGGATATGCGCAACGCGCCGCCACGCACGATTTTCGACTGGGACGACCGGGTTTCGGTCACCCTGCGGGACCAGGGCCGCGCCTCGATTGCCGCTGGTCAGCCGCAACGGCGGATGGTCGCGGCCGGACGGACAACGCCAGCGACGGATGCCGACGACGAGCGAAAGCAGGGCATCGAGTTCGGCGGGAACATCAACGTGGGTATCGCGATCCCGTTCTGAGGCCGCGCTGCCCGGACCTATCCGGCCTGCGCCGCGACATGTGCGGCGAGCTTGCCCAGCGTCTGACCACCGTATTCCACCGCGCCAAAACCGATGACCTCGGATCGCCGGTCTGCCGTGGGGTGCATCTGGCGCAGCGTGATGACGGTCTTGCCGTTCGCCTGTTCATCGAAGGTGACGAGCATCCGGAACGCGCCCGGATCATTGTCGTCGTCCGCACCGTGCAGCTCGGGGTCCGCCCACGCCCGCCACACGAGCCGCTTCGGCGCGTCGATCACGCGGCTGATGACGATCTCACGGTCGAGCGGCCAGTCGGCCCAAGGGGATGCGGTCATTGCTCATTCTCCTTCATACGCTGAATATGCGCTTCCATCCGTTCGAGCCGGGTTTCCCATTCTGTAATATGAGCCTGAAGCCAACGGTCCGTCGCCCGGAGCGCATCTGTATCGACGGAGCAGGTCCGCACCCGGCCCCGTTTCTCGGATGTCACGATCCCCGCCTTTTCAAGCAGTTGCACGTGCTTGAGCAGCGAGGGCAGCGCGATGTCGAAGGGTTCGGCAAGATCGCTGACCGTCTTGGGCCCGGCGCACAATAGCCCGATGATGGCCCGCCGGGTCGGATCGGCGAGCGCGAAGAAAGTTCGGTCCAGGTCTGGCTCATACTTAGTCATATGTGAAAGTATTGACCGCCCCGGACGGGACGGTCAACCAAAACTTTCCGTATAGGCTAAGTTTCGCACTCTCACCCGAACAGCGCGAAAAGCCCCAGCGACGCGCCCAGCGCTCCGCAGACCGGCCAGAGGAACGCCAGCCCACGGTAGCCGAAACTGCGTTGGATGACGGCGAAGTGCAGAAGCGATCCCGCAATGGTCAGGGCAAGCATCCAAAGGATCGCCGGGTGGTCCATGGTCCAGTCCGGCGCCTCGAACAGGTTGTAGGCCCAGCGCCAGACCGCCATGCCACCGACCCCGAGCCAACTCAACACCATGCCCAGCGCCAGCGGCGTGGTATGCGACGCCCAGAGCCACAGGAAGGTGAGCGCGATCAGGAACGCCATGATCGCCACGGCCCCGAAGGCGATATCCGCCACCGGCACGTAGCCCGCGACGAGGAACCCGGCTTCAAGAACCGCGACGGTCGCCAGGGTGAGCCATATGGCCTGTTTCATGTCCCAGAACCTCTCGCACAGCATGGTCAAGATGGCGCGCCGCCTGCCGATGACGCTGCAGCGCGAGATGGAGTTTGTTGCCAGCGAGGAACCAACGCAGGCGACGAAGCAAGCCGCGGGGGGTCATTCCTCGGTCTCCCGCAGGGTGCGGCGTGGCAGACGTTCACGAATGATCGTGGTGACCTCGATCAGGATTGCGGAATTGCGGTCGAGCACGGCGCGCGTCGCCTGGTCCTTCTGCAGGTCCCGCCACAGGAGGTAGAAGACGAGGAGCACCCAAGGCCCGTGTTCCGACAGGAGCGCGATGAGGAACTCGGCGCTCATTTGCGGCTCCAGTCCGCGAGCGCCGGGTTCTCGTCGCCCTGCGCGCGGCTCCCTGCCTCGATCCCGTTCAGGACCTCGAGATTATGAGCCACGTTCGAGGTCGAGGCCATGGTCGTCGCGATGGAGCGTTGGAACTCCTGCGTCTTCACCTGATGACGCGCGCCGAAGTAGAAGCTCACGATGGCGCCCATGAGCCACCAGAGCGGCTCGGGCACCAGCGCAAGCCCGTTCATTCGGGCAGCGAACCACACCGGGTTCACCATAGCACAGACGAACATGCCGATGGTGCCCAGCGCCAGCATCGGGCGCGGCAGGCGATTGAGCCCGTCGATGAAGCGATCCCACCAGCCGTTTCGCGCGAGCGCGAACTCCTTGCCGAATTGATCGAGGGACGAGGTCCGCAGCATCGCGTCCCGCTGTGCCTGCGCTTCGGCATTCTCGATGAACACGCCCGCGGTTTCGGCGATGACGTTGCGCCCGCCGGTGGCACCGCCGCCGAAGACGCCGCCCAGGACATCGGTGATCAGCCCCATTTCGCCACCCGCGCGCGATGTTCGGCCTCGGTCAGATGGTATTTCGGGCTGATGAACTCTTCGGCCCGGGTGATCCAGCCGCCCTTGCCCCCATCCTTGCGCCTTGCGTATTTGCGCGAGGCCGCGCGTTGGTCGGCAAGCCGATAGTAGTAATTCCGCCGCTCGATCCCGTAGGCATCCGCGATGATCTCGGGTGCCGCGCGCCACGCCGCCTCGGTCGCCGCGATGGTCTTGGGCCCGATGGCCCCATCCACGGCGAGCGGATAGCCCATCTTGGTCACGAGCCGTTGCAGGATGCGCACCGCATTCGCCCCGGCATTCACATACATATCGAAGACCGAGGGTTGCAGCGCCTCGGGCAGTGCAGCGATCCCCGGCCCCTCGAAATAGTGCTTCACGAAGATGTCGGTCGCCTGGTCACGGCTCAGGCGCCTGACGTCCTCGGCATCCACGCGGCCGTCGCGGTTGAGGTCGAGCCCCAGCTTTCGCATCGTGTGGATGGTGACGCCGTATTTCGTCGCTCCGCCCGGATCGTCCGGGTCGTTGACGTATCCGCCTTCGCGGGACACGATCGCTTCCGCGATCTCTCTTACGGTCTGCATGGTCCGCCTCGCATCGTTCGTGCGAGACAGACTTTCCTAGCAAGGCGTTAACGGCCCCGTAATCAGGAGTTCGGATCCTCGTAGACGCCCTGTTCCTTGAGCGCGTCGATGACCTCTTTCGGCATGTATTCCTCGTCGTGCTTGGCGAGGATCTCGGAGGCCAGGAAAACGCCGTTCACGAAGCTGCCGGTGCCGACCATCCCCTGCCCCTCTTCAAAGAGATCGGGCAGGATGCCCCTGTATTCCACCGGGACCGAGGCACTGGTGTCGGTCACGGAAAAGCGCACCGTGTCACCGTCACCACGCACCAGCGTGCCCTCTTCGACAAGGCCGCCGATGCGGAAAATCTCGCGCTCCGAGGGCGGTTCGGCCAGCACCTGCGAGGGCGACTTGAAATAGTTGATGCCATCGCGGAAGGCATAGCCGATCAGGCCGGTCGCAAGGACGAGGCTCAGGCAAGCAACCAGAATGATCTGGATGCGCCGCCGCTTCTTCAAGCTTTTCATGCCCGCCATGTCCGTTCCTTGTGCCGAGTGCCTTGACACCCCTATGTCCCGTTCGAGCGGCGTCCTGCCTTGATATATCGCAAATACCGAATACGGGAAGCCCGCGTGGATCACAGACGCGCCAGTTGCGACGAATTGACAGGGTCGGTCTCGCGCCTAGGGGAACACGGGCGCGAGCATCAGCCCCGCCGTCTCGTCCTCCCCCAGCATGAGGTTTGCGTTCTGCATCGCCTGCCCCGAGGACCCCTTGCAGAGGTTGTCGAGTGTGGACACGACCAGTGCGCGGCCCGGAACACGGTCTCCGATCACGCCGATATGGCAGAAGTTCGACCCCATCACATGCCCCATCCCCGGCGCCTGGCCAAAGGGCAGGACGACGACGAAGGGTTCGTCCTTGTATTGCTCCACGAGCGCCGCGTGGATCGCCTTGGGATCGCCTTCGACATAGCAATCCGCGATAATGCCCCGGTTGATCGGGACGAGGTGCGGGGTGAACATGATCTCGACCTTGCGGCCCGCGAGTTTCGAGAACTCCTGATCGAACTCGCCCAGATGCCGGTGCTTGCCGCCTTGGGAATAGCCGACCACGTCGGTCGAGCGTTCGGCGAAGAGCATGTTTTCCTTCAGGCTCCGCCCGGCCCCGGAAATCCCGTTCTTCAGGTCACAGATGATCCGGTCGAGGTCGATAAGACCGGCCGAAATCAGCGGACGCAGCGCGAATTGCACGGTCGCGGCATTGCAGCCTGTGCCCGCCACCAGTCGCGCGCCCCGGATATCGTCCCGGTAAAACTCGGTCAGGCCATAGACGGCCTCGGGCTGAAGCTCCTTGGCCACATGCTCGTTCCCATACCATTTGGTGTAGTCGTCAGGGTTCGCGAGCCGGAAATCCGCGCCGAGGTCCACGACCTTCACGCTCTTGGGCAGGTCGCGGACGAGCGCCTGCGAAAGCCCATGGGGCAGCGCGGCAAAGCACAGATCCACCTGAGAAAAGTCTATCTCTTCCATCGTCACCAGCTTGGGCAGCTTCAAATGACGCAGGTGCGGGTAAACGTCAGACATTTCCATGCCCGCCTTGCGGTCGGCAGAGAGCGCCACGATTTCCATCGTGGGATGGGTCGCGATCAGGCGGACAAGCTCGGCCCCGGTGTAGCCGGACGCCCCGAGAATGGCGATCTTATGGGTCATGCGCCCCTCCTGTTTGTTGCCTTGGATGTAAGACGTTTGAACGTGCCCTGCAATCGAGCGGGCGGGGTCACGCCTGTTCGAAGGTCACCTGACGGCGCAGGAACCGCGTGGCGCCCGTGGACACCTTCACAGGGTTCCCGGTCGTCAGATACTTGGTTTCGGTCCCCGCCCCCAGCATCCCGGGATGACGGTCCAGGTAATCGGCGAGGCTTTCGGCCACGAGATTGGCCTGGCTGTAGACGGCGACCTCCGGCCCCAGTGCCTCCTGAAAGGCATCGGCCATGATCGGGTAATGAGTGCAGCCAAGGATCGCCGCCTCGGGCTCGGGCATCTTGCGTTTGAGCGCATCCACATGGCTGCGCACCAGCGCCTCGGCAAGGATCATGTCCCCGTCCTCGATCGCATCGACGACCCCGCCGCAGGCCTGCGCCTCGACATCGACGCCAATGGCGCGGAACGCCAGCTCGCGCTGGAAGGCGCGGCTCGCCACCGTGGCGGGCGTGGCAAACAGCGCCACATGCTTGATCGCCACTTCTCGCGGCGGTGAGTTGTCGCCCCATTTGCGTTCGGTCAGCGCCTCGATCAGCGGCACGAACACGCCCAGCACCCGCTTGTCACGTGGGATCCAGCTTTCCTGCATCCGTCTGAGTGCCGCGGCGGAGGCCGTATTGCAGGCGAGAATGACCAGATCGCAGCCCTCGTCCCAAAGCCGCGACACGGCGGCGGTCGTCAGGTTGTAGATGTCGTCGGCATTGCGCACCCCATAAGGCGCATGGGCGCTGTCGGCGAAATAGACAAAAGGCACCTCGGGCAGTTTCTTCTGCACCGCATCCAGCACCGTCAGCCCGCCCAGACCGCTATCGAAAACGCCTACTGCCATGTCCGTCTCCTTGGGTGTTACTCACCCGAAATCCTTGCCCAAGATTTGCCAATCCAAGGGCTGTGGCGACAAGCCATAGGTCTGTTCCCTGAGGAAATCCATCATGGATTTGGGCTGCGCGACGAATGGCGCCAGCGCCTCGGGGGGAATGACCTTGCCGATGTGAACGCGGATCGGGCGATCCAGTTGTTTGCGAAACTCGTGCAGCAAAAGCCCCAGCCGCAGGCCGGTCGATATGTGGCTCGCCAGATGAAAGGCGCGGGAATTGGCGCCCTCGAAAAAAACCGGCAGGACACTGGCCCCGGACCGCGCCACCATCTTGGCCGTGAAGCGCCGCCATTCCGGGTCCATCGCTACACCAAAGGGCGTCAGGGGCGTGGACACCGTCCCGCCCGGAAAAATCCCGACCGCGCCGCCCCGGGCCAGAAAGGACAGCGCCTCTTTGCGGGTTTCGATGTTGCGCCGTGCCGCCTCGGGCTTCTCGGAAAAGTCGATGGGCAAGATCGTGTCGCGAATATCGGGCGCGCGGGCAAAGACCTCGTGCGCGAGGACGCGAAACCCCGGCCCGCCGTCGATGGGCGCGCGATGATCGTGCAGAAGCCGGGCAAGCGAGAAGCCGTCGAGCACGCCGAAGGGATGATTGGCCACCATGACGAGCGGCCCCTCGCGCGGGATACCTTTTGGACCCGCCCCACCTGCCGCGAATGTCAGGCCCATCCGCCCAAAGAGCGCTGCGTAGAAGTTGCTGCCACTCGCGATATCGCGGTCATAGCCCCGCGCCCGGCGAATGATGGTCAAACGGCCCGTCAGGTTCTCGATACCGCGCACCACGCCGCGCCCCAGGGGCGTCTTCATGCCATAGGCATAGGACAGATCGCGGGCGTAACGGCTCATCCCTCAGCCCCAGAGCGCCTTGCGCAGCATGTTGAGCGCGACGAGCATGAGGAAAATCCCGAAGGCGCGCTTGAGCGGCTTGGGGTCCATCGCATGGGCGAGCTTCACGCCCAAGGGCGCGGTGAGCGTGGTCATCGCGATGACGAGCAGGAAGGCCGGGATATTGACCGACCCCAGCGTATAGGGCGGCGCGCCTGCCGCATCGACGAAGAGGAAAGTCACGACCGAGGGCACCGCGATGATGAGGCCAAAGCCTGCCGCCGTCGCGACCGCCCGGTGGATCGGCACGCCGTGAAGCGTCATGATCGGCACCCCGAAGCTGCCCCCGCCGATACCCATGAGGACCGAAAGGAAACCGACGAGGGGCGACAGGATCGACCGGCCGACGAGACCGGGCATGTGATCCGCGATCTGCCATTCTGTCTTGAAGAACAGCATGTAGAGCGCAATCAGGAAGGCGATGCAGCCAAAAATGACTTGCAATGTCGGCGTGCGCAGGCCGCTCGCGATAAAGACGCCGATCACCGCACCGATGACGATCCCCGGTGCCCAGGCCCGCAGGATCGACCAGTCCACCGCGCCCTTGCGATTGTGCGACAGGACCGAGCGGATCGAGGTTACGATGATCGTGGCGAGCGAGGTGGCGAGGCAGACGTGCATGAGCTCCGGCCCCTCGTAGCCGAGGCCGGCAAAGGCATAGTAGAACGCAGGCACGAGGACGATGCCGCCCCCGACGCCCAGAAGCCCCGCCAGCACGCCGGCAAAGCCGCCGATGGCGAGCAGCAGCCCACCCATGAGGGCGAGCGTGCCCATGTCCAGTCCCGCGTCCATCCCTGCCTCCCGAACCTTCCGTCGTTCTTGCCCCGGCATAACGCGCCGCGATGCCCGAGGAAAGCGGTCACAGAGCGCGGAATCGTGTGGATTCGTATCGTGACAAGCCGAACGCCGCGCGTTACGTCCGATGCCATGATCAAGCTCTACATCTTTTCCGACCCGGTTTGCCCGTGGTGCTATATCGGCAAGGCCCGTCTCGACCGCGCGCTCGAAGCGCGGCCCGATCACCCCTTTGCCGTCGAATGGCACCCCTTCATGCTGGACCCGACCATGCCCCCCGAAGGCATGGACCGGCGCGCCTATATGGAGGCCAAGTTCGGCGGCAAGGACGGTGCGGTGCGCGCCAACGTCCCGGTGCTGCGCGAGGCCGAGGCGGCGGGTATCACGATCAACTTCGACAAGATGACACGCGCGCCCTCGACGCTCGACGCGCACCGTCTGATCCATTGGGCGCAGATCGAGGGGCGGCAGACCGCCGTCGTCTCGCGCCTGTTCAAGGCGAATTTCGTCGAAGGTCAGGATATCTCGGATCACGAGGTGCTGGCCGACATCGCGGAGGGAACCGGGATGGACCGGGCTGTGGTCGAACGGCTCCTCGCGTCGGACGCCGATTCCGACGACATCCGCGCCCGCGACATGGACGCACGGGAAAAGGGTGTGAACGCCGTGCCCACTTTCGTCATCGCGAACCAGCATGTGGTGCCCGGCGCTCAGCCCACCGACCTCTGGCTCAAGGTGATCGACGAAATCACCGAGCAACTGCGCGGCTGATCCCGACAGGCGGACGCCCCTGTGCGCTCGCGACAACATATGCGGAAGATTGCGCGGTGACGCACAGGCCCCGGTCTTACCTCGCCCAGGCAAAGGCCCTATCGGTGACCTCGATTGTAACGATACCGGCGACCTCGTGAAATTCCGCGACAAGACACCGACCCGCGCCCTGTCGCAGTTTGAACTCGTGGCCCTGCTCGCGATGCTCATGTCGCTCATGGCCTTTTCCACTGACAGCATGTTGCCTGCCATGTCGGATCTGGCCGCGACGCTAGCGCCCGACAACAAGTCGAAGACGCAGCTCATCATCTCGATCTTCCTGTTGGGCGGGGCCTGCGGCATGTTGCTGTGGGGACCGCTTTCGGACAGTTTCGGCCGCCGTCGCGCGCTCATGCTGGGGATCGGGGTCTATGTGCTCGCTGCCGGCGCAGCGGCATTTGCCACGTCGCTCGACATGCTCATTGCGATGCGGTTCGCGATGGGTTTTGGTGCGGCATCGACACGCACGATTTCGCAGGCCGTGACCCGCGATCTGTTCTCAGGCGCCGAGCAGGCGCGCGTCTCGTCGCTCATCTTCGTGTTCTTCGTGATGGTGCCCGCCGTGGCGCCGCTCTTGGGACAACAGATCATCTTTGTGGCCGGATGGCGCGGGCTGTTCCTGAGCTTCATCGCCTTCGGCCTCGCCGCGCTCACCTGGTATCTGTTGCGCCAGCCCGAGACGCTGCCGCCCGAGTATCGCCGCGCCTTCCGCCTGCGCCCGATCCTTGCCGCCGCGCGCGAGGTGGTGACGAACCCGATCTCTGCCCGCTATCTGGCCGTGCAGGTGCTGATGTATGGACAGTTCGCCGCCTATCTCTCCTCCGCCGAGCAGCTCTGGGTGGATGCGCTCGACGTCGGCCACGCGTTTCCCCTCTGGTTCGCAGGCGTGTCGGTGCTGTCGTCACTTGCCGGTTTCGTCAATTCCCGCCTCGTTATGCGGGTGGGGATGCGGCGGATGCTGATCGGGGCCTTCGGTTCCCAACTGATCTTTGCCGCGCTCGCCTCGACGCTCTGGTCCTTCGGGATCCTCGACGGCAACTACCCGGCGCAGCTCGCTGTCTTTGCGCTCTGGTCGGTGTCGCTCTTTTTCATCAACGGGCTGACGCTCGGCAATGTGACCGCGCTCGCGATGGAGCCCCTGCCCCATCTCGCGGGCACCGCCGCGGCCGTCATCGGCGCTTTCGGCATGGGCGCAGGCATGATCATCGCGATCCCGTTGGGCCTATCGTTCGACGGCACGCCGCGCCCGATCATGCTTGGCGCAACGATCTGTTCCGCACTTGCCCTGAGCCTCGTCCTCACGGACATGAAGCGGGACCGGGCGCGCGGCGCCTGACGCTCAGGCCGCGCTGTGCCGAAGCATCCGGGCGCGCAGCATCCCTGCCATGCCGATCTGGATGAAATAGGCCATCATGACCGGGAGGATGAAGGTCGGCCCAAAGGTATCGACCGAGAACACTGCGAGAATGAGCGCGAGCGTGATGTAGCGCGTGACCACATGCCAGTAGACCGCGCGCCCCTCGGGGGTGTCCGGGGTGAAGAGCGTCGCAAGCCCCACCGCGACAGCATAGAAAACGACCGTTGCCACACCAGCCCGCGCAAGGGCCATGGGCTCGACCGTGAAGAGCATTTGCGCGGTGGACAGCGAAAAAAGATAGAAGACGATCCCGAACATCGTGGCCTTGGACAGCGCCTGCTGGTGGCGCTCGACGAAGGCGATCAGCCCCGGCGCGCCGGACCGGGCGAGCCGCGACAAGAGGAACGGTATCACGATCAGGATCACGAAGGGCGCGAGAGGCCGCACCCCGCGCCCCGGCGCATCCTGCGCGACGCCCGTCAGGTCGGGTGCCGGAAAGAACGGGGCGGCGATGCCGTGAAACTGCGCAAAGACCAGCGTGACCGGCAGGAGCAGCGCGAGGTTCAACATGAAGAGCATGAACCCCAGTTTCGGATTGGCCCCCGAGGTCTTGATCCACATCATCACCATCCCGCCACCGGGCAGGAGCGCGAGCAGAAACAACGCTCCCGCAATCCCGATGTCCCGGCTCGCATAACCGATGACGAGCGCGGCGACGACCAGAGCCACGTAATTGATCGCGAGAGTGCGCCACACCGCAGGTGTGTTGCGCGCGATCACCCCGGCGTCGGCCACGTCGAACTTGAAAAGCGTCGGGGTTACGAGAAAGACGCCCGCCACCACGCAGACGAGCGACGAGAACGACGTGCCGCCGGTGTAATGTCCGAGCGTCAACCCCGCGACGATGGCCAAGACCACGAGAAAGATCTGTTGCATGGCCGGGTCCCCTTTGCTGTCCGTCGCCGTTCCGCTCTATAGATATTCATCTTATTGAATTTGTAACTGCGACACAGACGCACGGCACAAGACTGGCACCCTTCGGCCACAGCCGATAAAACCCGTATACAAGAGCCGAACTTGGGCTTATGTGGGTCGCTTCGACGAAGGCGCCCCCTTCTGCCACCCTCCTCGCGCCCGATTGGACGACCATGATACATCCCTCCCTTTCCCTTGCCCTCGCCGAGAAGGGTTACGAAACCCTCACCCCCGTGCAGGAAGCCGTGAGCGCGCCCGAACTGGCGACCCGCGACCTGCTCGTTTCCGCTCAGACCGGGTCGGGCAAGACGGTGGGCTTCGGCATCGCCATCGCCACGACGCTTCTGGGCGAGGAAGAGGTCTTCGGTCCTGCCACCACGCCGCTCGCGCTGATCGTCGCGCCGACACGCGAGCTCGCCTTTCAGGTGATGCGCGAAATGCGCTGGCTTTACGGCAAGACCGAAGCCTGGATCCACTCCTGCGTCGGCGGCATGGACTTCCGCGACGAGAAACGCACGCTCGAACGCGGCGCGCATATCGTCGTCGGCACGCCAGGCCGTCTGGTCGATCACCTGAACCGGGGCACGCTCGATCTGTCGCAGACCCGCGCCGTGGTGCTCGACGAGGCCGACGAGATGCTCGACCTCGGGTTCCGCGAGGACCTCGAGACCATTCTCGCCGCCGCGCCCGAGGATCGGCGCACGCTCCTGTTCTCGGCCACCGTGCCCGCCGCCATCGCCAAGCTCGCCGAGACATTCCAGCGCGATGCCCAGCGGATTTCGACGATCAACAAGGCCGAGCAGCACGCCGACATCACCTATCAGGCGGTGCAGGTCGGCCCGGCGGATGGTGAGAACGCCATTTTCAACCTGCTCCGGTTCCACGACGCGCAGAACGCCATCGTATTTGCGAATACCCGCGCACAGGTCGCGCACCTCGCCGCGCGCTTGCACAACCGTGGTATGCCGGTCGTCGCCCTGTCCGGCGAACTGACCCAGAAGGAACGCTCCAACGCGCTCCAGTCCATGCGCGACGGGCGCGCGCGGGTCTGCGTCGCGACCGACGTTGCCGCGCGAGGGATCGACCTGCCCAAGCTCGACCTCGTGATCCACGCCGATATACCGACGAATACCGAGGGTCTTCTGCACCGCTCGGGCCGCACCGGCCGCGCCGGGCGCAAGGGGATTTCCGCGCTCATCGTGCCGCCGCGCAACCATAAGAAGGCGCATCGACTGCTGGGCTGGGCCAAGGTGCAGGCAGAATGGATTCACGCCCCCACCGCCGACGAGGTGCGCGCGAAGGACGAGGAGAAACTCCTCACCGATCCGCTGTGGTCGGAGGAGCCGTCGGAAAGCGAAGCCGCCCTCGCCGCCCGCCTGACCGAGGCCTTCGAACCGCAGGCGCTCGCCCTTGCCGTGGCGCGCATGTTCCACGCGGGCCTGGCCGCGCCTGAGGACATCGGTCCGGTCACCGACATGCGCGACCGTCCGGAACGCTCGGACCGCAAACCGAAGGAGGAACGCGCGCCCTTCGGCCCCTCGCGCTGGATCGAGCTGAACAAGGGCCAGAACGACAGGGCCGAGGCGCGCTGGATCCTTCCCGTCTTGCTCAATTCGGGCGGGCTCGAGAAATCCGACATCGGCGCGATCCGGGTGCAGGAGGACTGCACCTATGTGGAAGTGACCGAGGGCAGCATCGACGGGTTCGTCGCCGCGCTTGGCGATGCAATGGCGCTCGAGAACGACCTCAAGGTCAGCGTGCTGGACGAGGCCCCCGAGATCAAGCCGCTGCCTCGCCGTGACGGCCCGCCCCGCAAGGGCCGGGAGGATCGTGGTGACCGGGGTCCGCGTGAGTATAAACCGCGCGAGGATCGGGGCGACTACAAGCCGCGTGAAGACCGCGCCTATGACCGCAAGCCTCGCGACGACTACAAGCCTCGCGACGACTACAAGCCCCGCGACAGCTACAAACCGCGCGAGGAAGGCGGCGACGAGGACAAGCCGCGCAAACCCCGCCATACAAAAGCCGAACGCCCCGAGCGCGATCATGCCGTTCATGGCGACTTCAAACCGCGCAAACCGCGTGAAGAAGGCGGCTACAAGAAAGACTTCGGCGGCAAGCCGAAATCCGCGGACTACAAGGGCAAGTCCGAGGGCGGCTACAAGGGGAAATCCGAGGGCGGTTACAAGGGCAAGAGCGAAGGCGGCTACAAGGGCAAGAGCGACAAGCCCTTTGGCAAACCGGGCGGAAAGTCGGGGGGCAAACCGTTTGGAAAACCGGCCGGGAAGTCCTTTGGCGACGAAGCGAAACCCGCGCGCCCGGCCAAGCCCAAACCCGACGCCCGCGACACCTCGAAACGGTTCGAGCGCCCGGATGGCAAACCCTCGGCGCGCAAACCGGGCGGAAAGCCTGCCGGGAAACCCGGGCCGCGCGGTCCGAACGCCCGGCCCACCCGGAAATCCTGATCGAACACAAAGGCGGCCCCGGCCGCCTTTGTCATATCTGGGCGATCACGCGGCCTTGGCCGCCTTGACCTTTTCCGCCAGATCCCGCGCAATGGCGAAGGCGCCCTTGACCTTGTCGGACGTCTTTTGCCAGTCCCGCCGCACCACGATCTTGTTGTCCTTGACCTTGGCCAGCCCGCGCTGATCGGTGATGAACTCCACGAGGCCCGCGGGGTTCGCGAACTTGTCATTGTGAAACTGGATCGTCGCACCCTTCGGCCCGGCATCGAGCTTGGAAATCCCGGCGCGTTTGCACATCGCCTTGATCCGCACCACGGTCAGAAGCATGTTGACCTCTTTCGGCAACGTCCCAAACCGGTCGATTAGTTCGGCGGCAAAGCCCTCAAGCTCCACCTTGGTGGTGAGATCGGAGAGCCGCCGGTATAGCCCCAGCCGCACGTCGAGATCGGGGACGTAAGTCTCGGGGATCAGCACCGACACTCCGAGATTAAGCTGCGGCGCCCAAGTGTCGTTGACCTCGGCCAGACCTTCAAGCTCGCCCGAGCGGATCTTGGCAATCGCCTCTTCCAGCATCTGCTGGTAAAGTTCGAAGCCGACCTCGTTCATCTGCCCCGACTGCTCTTCGCCGACAAGGTTCCCCGCCCCGCGAATATCAAGGTCCTGAGAAGCCAGCATGAAACCCGCACCAAGGCTGTCCAGAGACCCCAGCACCTTGAGCCGCTTTTCCGCCCCCGGCGTCAGCGGCACGCGCGGTTTCGTGGTGAGATAGGCATAGGCGCGTGTCTTGGACCGCCCCACGCGGCCCCGGATCTGGTAGAGCTGCGCCAGCCCGAACATATCCGCCCGCCACACGACCATCGTGTTCGCGGTCGGAATATCGAGACCCGATTCGACGATGGTGGTCGCCAGAAGCACGTCGAATTTGCCATCGTAGAAGGCGTTCATCCGGTCGTCGAGCTCGCCCGCCGCCATCTGCCCATGTGCGATCACATAGGTCACTTCGGGCACGGAATGCTTCAGGAATTCCTCGATTTCCACGAGATCCTTGATGCGCGGCACCACGACAAAGCTTTGCCCGCCCCGGTAATGTTCGCGCAAGAGCGCCTCGCGGATGGTGACCGTGTCGAACTCGCTCACATAGGTGCGGATCGACAGCCGGTCCACGGGCGGGGTCGATATGATCGACAGGTCGCGCACACCGGTCAGGCTCATCTGGAGCGTGCGCGGAATGGGCGTCGCGGTCAGCGTGAGCACGTGGACGTCCGAGCGCAATTCCTTGAGCCGCTCCTTGTGGTTCACGCCAAAGCGCTGCTCCTCGTCGATGACGAGGAGGCCAAGGTCCTTGAACCGGATGCCTTTCGCGAGCAGCGCATGGGTGCCCACCACGATATCCACCTGCCCGTCCGCCATGCCCTCGCGGGTCTTCGTGGCCTCGGTCTGACTCACGAAGCGCGAAAGCTGCCGCACGTTGATCGGAAAGCCCCGGAACCGTTCGGCAAAGCTCTTGTAGTGCTGGCGGGCGAGGAGCGTCGTGGGCGCGATCACCGCAACCTGCCTGCCCGACATCGCCGCGACAAAGGCCGCGCGCATCGCCACCTCGGTCTTGCCGAAGCCCACGTCGCCGCAGATAAGCCGGTCCATCGGCGTGCCCGACACCATGTCGGTCAGCACGTCCTCGATTGCGGTCAGCTGATCCTCGGTCTCGGAATACGGGAACCGCGCCGCGAATTCCTCCCACGCGTGATGCGGCGCCTCCATCACGGGCGCTTTTCGCAGGATACGCTCGGCGGCGAGCCGGATGAGCTTGTCCGCGATCTCGCGGATGCGTTCTTTCATCCGGGCCTTGCGCGCTTGCCACGCCCCGCCGCCCAGCTTGTCGAGGAGCCCCTCCTCGTGCCCGAACTTCGACAGAAGCTCGATGTTCTCGACCGGAAGGTAGAACTTGTCCCCGCCCGCGTATTCCAGCACCACGCATTCATGCGGCGCACCCGCGGCGGTGATCGTCTCAAGCCCCAGGTACCGCCCGACGCCGTGGTCCACATGGACGACCAGTTCGCCCACGGAAAGCGACTGGTACTCGGTCAGAAAATTCTCGGCTTTGCGCTTTTTCTTCGTCGTCCGGATCAGGCGATCCCCCAGCACGTCCTGCTCGGAAATCACGGTCAGCCCGTCGGCTTCGAACCCATGTTCCAGCGGCCAGACGGCAAGGTAGGTGCCGCCCTTCTGGTCGGGCACATCGCGGTAGTCCGCGATCTCGGCGCTCGCTGTCAGGTCCTCGTCGGCGAGCAGCCCCGACAGACGCTCCCGCGCACCCTCGGAATAGGAGGCGACGATGACCGGCCCTTCTTTGCGCTTTGAACGAATGTGATCCGCGAGAACGCTGAAAAGGTTGATCTTCTCCTGCTGGCGTTCCGGCGCGAAGTTGCGTCCGATCCGTCCGCCCGCGTCGAGGACACCCGGCCCGGTGGGCTGCGGCAGCGCGACCATCTGGATCACCCGGTGATCGACGGTGGCCAGCCGCCACGCCTCGTCATCAAGATAAAGGAGCCCCGGCGGGCAGGGCTTGTAGATCGTGTCGAGCCGCCCCTTGTCGGCCATCGCGAGCCGCCGGGTTTCATACTGGTCGACGATCCCCTCCCAGCGCGAGAGCCGCGTGGGCGTGAGTTGATCGTCGAGCATCACACTCGCAGCCGGAAGGTAGTCGAAGATCGTCTCGAGCCGCGCGTGGAAGAACGGCAGCCAATGCTCCATCCCCTGCACCTTGCGCCCCGCGCTGACCGCTTCATACAAAGGGTCGTCCGAGGTCGCGCCGAACTCGATCCGGTAATTCTGCCGAAACCGCGTGATCGCGTCCTCGTCGAGGATGATCTCGGACACTGGCGCAAGCTCGACCGCCGACAGCGTCTCGGTCGTGCGCTGGGTGGCCGGATCGAACCGCCGCGCCCCGTCCAGCGTATCGCCGAACATATCGAGCCTGACCGGCCCCGTCTCGCCCGGCGGATAGATGTCGATGATCCCGCCGCGGATCGCGAAATCCCCCGGCTCCATCACCGTGGGCGACTGGGTAAAACCCATTCGCACGAGGAACGACCGAAGCGCCGCCTCGTCGATGCGCGATCCGACCCGGGCCGAGAACGCCGCCTCCTTCAGCACCTCCCGCGCCGGAATCCGCTGGGTCGCCGCGTTGAGGGTGGTCAGCAGCACGAAGCGCCCGGTGAACCCATGGGCAAGGGCCGCGAGCGTCGCCATCCGCTCGGCCGAGACCTCGGCATTGGGCGACATGCGGTCAAAGGGCAGACAGTCCCAAGCCGGGAACCGCAACACCGTCACATGGGGTGCAAAGAACGCCAGCGCCGCCGCCATGGACGCCATGCGCTTTTCATCCCGCGCCACATGGAGCACGGGGCCGCCCGTTTTTTCCAGCTCGCGGGTCAGAAGCAGGGCGTCATGGCCTTCCGGCGCGCCCGAGAGTGTGATGTGATCTTTCGCCATGGATGGGGAGGTAAACCCGCCACGGGCAAAGTCAACCGGATTGGCAGCCGCAGTCAGCCGCCCAGAACCCCGATCGACATGTTCTGATACATGCCCCAGAGAGCGGTGACGAAAATCGCCGCCATGCCCACGAACTGCGTCGCGGTCCGGTGCCGATGCATCCGTTTGCGCAGGTCCTTGCCCGCCAGCCCCCGCGCCCGGATATCCTGAGCCGCGTTGAGCGAGAGCACCCCGACGATCAGCATCGGCGCACCGAGCAGGAACACGGCCTGCGCGAACTCGAGGTCATACCAGAACGCGAGCAGAGCCATGGAAGTGAACATCGCGGCCACGATACCGACGAGCCAGAGACCCGAGACCCCGGCCACGTAGAGGAACCGGTTGCAGTTGATGCGCACCATGTCCTCGAGGTCGACCTCGGCCTCGCCGCCATGGCGTTCAGCCCGCTGGATCATGTCGTAGGGCACGCCGAGCACATAGCGGCTCGTCTGCGACCAGACGGCGGCCAGCGCGATCCAGTACCAGAGGTTCGAGAAACTCCGCATGTCGATGAGTTCAAATACGGCTGAATACCAGTCCACCGCGCGCCCGTCCCGTCACTGATCCCTCGTGGCCGCCCGATCTGGCCCGGCCCGGTTTTGCCGGACCATAAGCCCGACGCCCGGAAGGCGCTACCCCTTGAGCGAGCGGAAATGCCGTGCCACACACCCGGGACAATCAGGAGTGACCCCGATGACACGAACCACCGCCCCCTTCCCGATGACGCGTCTGCGCCGCAACCGCCGCTCGCCCGCGCTGCGCGCCCTCGTGCGGGAAAACGTGCTCACGGTCGAGGACCTGATCTGGCCGGTGTTTCTCATGGAGGGCAAGGACGACGCCTATGACATTCCCTCGATGCCCGGCGTCCAGCGCCTGACCGTAGACCGCGTGGTGAAAGCCGCGCGCGAGGCGGCGGATCTCGGGATCCCCGCAATCTGCCTCTTCCCCTTCATCGAGCAGTCGGTCAAGACCGAGGACTGCGCCGGCGCCTGGGACCCGGACAACCTGTCCAACCGCGCCACCCGCGCGATCAAGGACGCCGTGCCCGAGATCGCAGTGATGACCGACGTGGCGCTAGACCCCTATAACATCAACGGCCACGACGGCTTTGTCGTGGACGGCGAGATCGTGAACGACCGCACCGTCGAGGCGCTGGTCAAGATGACGCTCGCTCAGGCCGAGGCCGGCGCCGACATCATCGGCCCCTCCGACATGATGGACGGCCGCATCGGCGCCATGCGCCGGGCGCTCGAAGCCGAAGGGCACCAGAATGTCTCGATCATGTCCTACGCCGCGAAATACGCCAGCGGGTTCTACGGCCCCTTCCGCGATGCGGTCGGCGCGTCAGGCGCGCTCAAGGGCGACAAGAAGACCTACCAGATGGACCCGGCCAATTCCGACGAAGCGCTGCGCCTCGTCGAACGCGACCTGATGGAAGGGGCCGATATGGTCATGGTCAAGCCTGGGATGCCCTACCTCGACATTTGCCGCCACGTGAAGGACCGCTTCGGCGTGCCCACCTACGCCTATCAGGTCTCCGGCGAATACGCGATGCTACAGGCCGCGTTCCAGAACGGCTGGCTCGACGGCGACAAGGTGATGATGGAAAGCCTGCTCGCGTTCAAACGCGCGGGCTGCAACGGCATTCTGACCTACTTCGCCCCCGAGGCCGCCAAGCTCCTCAACGACTGACGCCCCGGCTTCATGACGTCCCCCCGCTTCTCCGGTTCATAAATATCCCGGGGAGCGTGAGGGGCAGCGCCCCTCACCCGCGTCGGCTCGGGCGCGAGCCCGAGACGAGGCTCAATATGCGCGGGCGCCAGCCCGCGCCGCTTGCCTCACGCATCGGCCTTCTCGGCCAGTTCCAGCCATTCTTCCTCGGCGGCGGCCAGTTTCTCCTGCCGCTCCACCAGTGCCTCGGTCGCCTTCTTCCACTTCACCGGCTCGCGGGTGAACATCTCGGCATCCGCGAGCAGACCCTCGAGCTTGGCGATCTCCGCCTCGAGCCGTTCCATTTCGGCAGGCAGGGCCTCCAGCCGGTGTTTTTCGGTGAAGGACAGCCCGGATTTTTTCGGCTCGGCCTTGGGCGCCGGCGCAGATACCACCTCCTCGCCCCGCGTCTCGCCTTTCGCCTTCACCGGCGCCCCCAGAAAGCCCTCGCCCGACTCGGCCCGCTGCGCACGGTAATCCGACCAGCCGCCCGCATAGACCACCGCACGCCCGTCACCCTCCATCGCGATGGTCGTGGCCGCCACACGGTCGAGGAAATCACGGTCGTGGCTGACGAGCAGCACGGTGCCGTCATAGTCGTCGATGAGCTCCTGCATGAGGTCGAGCGTTTCCACGTCCAGATCGTTGGTCGGTTCGTCCATGACGAGGAGGTTCGAAGACTTGGCCATGATCTTGGCCAGTATGAGCCGCGCCTTCTCGCCGCCCGAGAGCGATGACACCGGCGCGCGCGCCTGCCGTTCATCGAAGAGAAATTCCTTGAGGTAGCCCACGACATGTTTCGGGTTGCCCCGCACCAGCACCTGATCGGCCTTGCCCGACACCCGCATCTCTGGATCGCCCGCGAGGTTTTCCCACAGGCTCGCCCCGTCATCGAGCGACGTGCGGTTCTGATCGAATACCGCCATCTCGAGCCCGGTCCCGAGCTTCACGGTGCCCGCATCGGGCGCCATCTCGCCGATGAGAATTTTCAAGAGCGTCGTCTTGCCCGCGCCGTTCGGGCCGACGAGCGCGATCCGGTCGCCCCGGTTCACCTTGAGATCGAAGGGCTTCAGAATCAGGCGCTCGCCGAAGGACTTGGTGATTCCCTCCGCCTCGACGACCTTCTTGCCCGACTTCGGCCCCGCCTCCAGTTCCATCGCGGCGGCTCCCTGCCGCCGGATCTGCCCCGCACGCTCCGCCCGCAGTTCGCCGAGAGCGCGCACCCGGCCCATGTTGCGCTTGCGCCGGGCAGAAATGCCCTCGACCGCCCAACGCGCCTCGGCCTTGATCTTGCGGTCGAGCTTGTGTCGCGCCATGTCCTCGTCTTCCCAGACCTTGTCGCGCCAGGCCTCAAAGTTCTCGAAGCCCTTTTCCTGCCGCCGCACATCGCCCCGGTCGATCCAGAGCGTCGCGCGGGTGAGCGCACGCAAGAATGCCCGGTCGTGGGAAATCAGCACGAATCCGGCCCGCGTCGAGGACAGCTCGTCCTCGAGCCACTGGATCGCCTCGATGTCGAGGTGGTTGGTCGGCTCGTCGAGCAACATCAACTCGGGGGCTTCCGCCAGCAGTTTGGCCAGCGCCGCCCGCCGCCGCTCGCCGCCCGAGGCAGTCGTCACGTCGGCGTCCAGCCGGAACTTCAGCCCTTCCGCCACCCGCTCGACCTTGTAGGCTTCGCCCTCGGGCAGGCCGCTCGCGGCAAAGTCCCCGAGCGTGGCAAAGCCCGACAGGTCCGGGTGCTGCTCCATGTAACCGGTCGATACACCGGGCGACAGGATGCGCTCGCCCTGATCCGGCTCGATCATCCCCGCCATGACCTTCATCAGCGTGGATTTACCCGACCCGTTGCGCCCCACGAGCGCGACCCGGTCGCCGGGTTGCACCACGAGGGAAAGGTCCGAGAAGACAGGATCGCCGCCGAAGGTGAGCGAGATGTCGGCGAGCTGGAGAAGGGGTGCGCGTGCCATGCCGCTCACCTAGTCGTGCCCCATTGCGGCGTCAATGACGCTCGCGGGGCACAGCGAACCGGGACGCCATCCCGAACAGGGGCAAAGCGCGTCGATACTACCCCTGAGCCAGCGCCCGGAGCGCGCGCGCCCTGGCCTCGGGCACCCGCCCGATCTCGACCCCGGTGAAGACGTGGAGCGTGTTCATCACCCTGTCCACCACCACATGGTCGCTGACCCAGCCGCTCATGAGCAGGTAGGTGCGCAGGAGCGGCGGCATCTGGCGCTGCGCGGCCTGCGCATCATAGGGGCCCTTGGGCAGAGGCATCCGTTCGCGCGCCTTGGCCTTGGGACGGACCTCGGCGGGCGCCACATGTTCCGCCGCCAGCATCCTGAGCGCGTCTTGATAGGGAGCCGCGTCAATGCCGCGAAACGACGAGCATCCGA
Organism: Maritimibacter sp. REDSEA-S28_B5; assembly: GCA_001626765.1. Taxonomy (GTDB): domain Bacteria; phylum Pseudomonadota; class Alphaproteobacteria; order Rhodobacterales; family Rhodobacteraceae; genus Maritimibacter. The sequence continues at coordinate 6,084 of LUOO01000016.1, read as the reverse complement.
ACAGCAACGTCGCCTGTGCGTCGTCCACCAGCCGAGTCATCGCCGCCCAGGCGAGCCGCAGGATATCGGGGTCGTGGGCCGTCGGATGCAGGCAGAATCGCCCCATCTCGACCATCGGTCCCTTGACCGTGGCGAGCGGGGACAAATCGTAGACCCCGGCGGAATAGCCCGACCGGGCCTCAGTGCTGCTCGGAAAAAGCTGATAGCGAAAAGTGCAGACCACGCCATCCGGTCCCTCGACCAGAAGGTGCCGGAACGTCCCGTCAAACCGGTCCACGTCCCGCCCTTCGCCCTCGGGATCGCGAAAGGCGAGATAGCGCAGCGCCTGCGCCGCGCCGACATCGGCGCGTCCCGCGGCCACCCTTGCGCGGTATTTTCCCTTGCTCAGTAGATGGTCGGCCATGCCGCCCCCGATCGATACGTCCCTCTTACTGAAGCAACGTACCCGCATCAAAGTTCCCGATGCCGCCGAGAAGTTGCCGCAGGAAGCCGACACCGCGGGTGTTGGACGTGGTCACGCGACGGGACAACACGACGACCTGACCCTCTTCCAGACCGAAGCGCTCGATGTTCTCGACCAGCCCAGCCTCGTCGAAGCCGATGCGCAGAACCTCGCGCTCGATTTCCTCGGGGGCATTGTAGGCGAAGTGCTTGAAACGGCTGGAGACGTAATACCAGCCCTCTTCGGTCAGAAGCCCCTCTGCCCCGGGCTTGCCGATGATGGCCGACACGGTTTCGCGCGTGTCCACGCCGACCATGATTTCTTCCACGTCTTCATCGGTGGGAACGAACCCGTGGTTCGTGTAGGTCGCCGAACAGGCTGCGAGCGTCAGAACACCCATAAGAACGGCGATCATACGGACCCAACCGCGCGCCTTCATTCCAATGGCCGTCATACCGCCCCCCTTGCCTTGCCGTGCCTTCGTTGGTTATCGGCTTACAGGAGCATAACGCCGCGTTCAAGAAACGAAAGCCAAATGACCATGTCCGAGGATATCCAAAATTTCGGCCCGAGGCTCAAGGTCTCGGAGCTCGACCATACGCGGCCGCAGGATATAGCGGTCTCCCTCTCCGACGCGCAAGCAACGGCGCTTGCGCGGCTGCTGGGGATCGAGGATGCGCGCAAGGTGCGGCTGACCGGGGTTCTGGCCCCCGTCGGGCGGCGCGACTGGCGTTTCAAGGGCACGCTGGGCGCGACCGTCGTGCAGCCCTGCGTCGTCACCCTCGCCCCTGTCACCTCCCGGATCGACGACCCGGTGGAGCGCACGTGGATCGAAGGGCTTGAGCCGGTCACGGCAGAGGAAAGCGAGATACCCGAGGACGTGACGCAGGAACCCCTGGGACCGGTCATCGACATTGGAACGCTCCTGTCCGAGTCGCTCGCACTATCTTTGCCGCTTTATCCGCGGGCGGATGACGCCGAGTTGGGCGAGGCTGTCTTTACTGAACCAGGCAAGGACGCGATGCGCGACGAGGATACCCGTCCCTTCGCCAGTCTGGCCGCACTGCGCGACAAACTCAAGGACAGCCCGGACGAGTCGGGCAGCGAGTAGGTCTGCGCGGCCAGGCGTTAACCCGCCGGGCCGCGCCGGGCGAAGAGGTAGCCGCGCCCCCGCGAGCCCGAGGTTTTCCAGAAACGCCGTGAGATAGGGCGTGGGCGGCCCAAGCGCGTCGGGCGTCTCTGCGTAGAGCTTGTCGTAATCGTATGCCATGAGGACAGGCAAGTGGGCGGAATCGGGCCTGACCAACTCATTCTGCGGCCCTCTTGCGGGTCGTTGCGCCGGGTGTCCGCCGAGGGCAGGAACGAGACCAGCCGCAAGGCGCCGCGAATCCGGCCGGAAACCCCACCAAAGCGGCCAAAAATTCCTTGCAAGATGGCAAAATCGCAGTATGTTCCGGCCCTCTTTCACAAGGTGGGTTTCCTCCTCACGCCGAACCGCGTATGAGGCGGCGAGACTCACGATCTTGCGGGCCATCGCCCGAGAGATTCCGGGCATCGCCCGACAGAACACCGGGCATCGCCCAAACGAACAATGGGCCAAAGCCCTGCCACCGAGCAGAGCGCGCCTTGCGTGAACCTTGGGCCTCGGCCCGACCAGAACCCGGGGCCCCGCGCTCCAGACGAAACCGGCCCCACGTCGCGATGACGCCAAGGCCCAGAAATATCGAGGTTGAGACATGGCTGTCCCTCAGAACAAAGTCACGAAGTCGCGCCGCAACATGCGCCGCGCCCATGACGCTCTGGTTGCTGGCAACCCCAACGAATGCCCCTCCTGTGGCGAACTGAAGCGTCCGCACCACGTGTGCCCGTCCTGCGGCCACTATGCGGACCGCGAAGTCGTGGCCCAGGCCAACGAGATCGACCTCGACGACGAAGACGCGGCGTAATTCACGCTGCGTTCGCCCATGATGCCTGCCGCGGATACCGATACACGGATGTCCGGCTCTCATCGGGGGCCTGATCGCACCATACTTTCGATCGACGCGATGGGCGGCGATCATGGGCCGGCAGCCATCGTTGCCGGCCTTGCCAAGGTTGCGGCCAAACGCAACGTTGGCTTCATCCTGCACGGAAACAAGCATGAGCTTGGGCCGCTGGTTGCAAAGCAGCCTGCGCTGAACGGCATTTGTGACATCCGCCACGCCGATGACGTCGTGACGATGGAGGACAAGCCTGCGCAGGTGATCCGCCATGGCAAGAATACCTCCATGTGGTCGGCGATCGAAAGCGTGAAGACGCGCGAGGCCGAGGTCTGCGTGTCCTGCGGAAACACCGGCGCGCTCATGGCGATGTCGGTGCTGCGCCTGCGCAAATTGCCCGGCGTGTCGCGCCCCGCCATCGCCGTCTTCTGGCCGTCGCGCAACAAGATGGGTTTCAACATCATGCTCGACGGCGGGGCCGATATCCGCGCCGACGAGATGGACCTTTTGCAGTACGCGCTGATGGGCGCTTCCTACGCCCGCAACGGCCATGGCATCACCCGGCCCCGCGTTGGCCTGCTCAACGTCGGCACCGAGGAACACAAGGGCCGGGCCGAGATCAAGGCGGCCGCGGACCTGATCGAGGATGCCGCCCGCGTGGCGGATTTCGACTTCATCGGTTTTGTCGAGGGCGGGGATCTTCTGTCGGACCGCGTCGATGTGATCGTGACCGACGGCTTCACCGGCAACGTCGCGCTCAAGACCGGCGAAGGCACCGCCAAGATGGTGAGCGATTTCCTCAAGGAAGCCTTCACCGCGACCCCCCTGTCCCGCCTCGCCGCGCTCTTCGCCATGACCTCGCTCAAGCGCCTGCGCAAGCGGATGGACCCGCGCCGCTCGAACGGCGGCGTGTTCCTTGGCCTCAATGGCACGGTGGTCAAGAGCCACGGTTCAGCCGATGCCACTGGCGTCGCGGCGGCGGTCAAGCTCGCCTATGATCTGGCTCAATCGAACTTCAATGAAAAACTCGCGGCACGGGTTGCCTATACGCCGGGGGACAGCCACGATGCCCCTGCGTTGATCGAGAAAAAAGAACCGAGCGGGGAAGAATGACAACACGCGCAGTCGTCCGGGGCGTCGGGCACTACTTGCCCGAGCAGGTGATTCCCAACTCATGGTTCGAAAGCCGCGTGGACACGAGCGACGAATGGATCGTGTCCCGCTCCGGCATCGAACGCCGCCACTTTGCGGCCCCCGGTGAAACCACGTCGCACATGGCGATCCACGCTGCCAAGGCCGCGCTCAGCGATGCCGGGATGCGCGTGGACCAGGTCGACACGATCATCGTCGCCACCTCGACCCCCGACCTCACCTTCCCCTCGACCGCCACGATGGTGCAAGAGGGGCTGGGCATGGAACAGGGCTACGGATTCGACGTGCAGGCCGTCTGCGCCGGATTCGTCTTTGCACTGGCCAACGCCAATGCGTTGATCGTTTCGGGACAATCGAAATCGGTGCTGGTCATCGGGGCCGAGACCTTTTCCCGCATCCTCGACATGGAAGACCGCGCGACCTGCGTGCTGTTCGGTGACGGCGCGGGCGCGCTGCTCCTGGAAGCCGCGCCCGGAGACGGCAGTTCGGCCGATCGCGGCATCCTGTCGACCGATCTCAATTCCGACGGGCGGTACCGCGAGATGCTCTATGTCGACGGCGGCGTCTCGACCACGGGCACGGCCGGCAAGCTCAGGATGCAGGGCAACCCGCTGTTCCGCCAAGCCGTTGAAAAACTTGCCGCAACCGCCGATACCGCGCTGGCCAAGGCCGGCCTGGGGCATGACGACATCGACTGGATCGTGCCCCACCAGGCGAACATCCGCATCATCCAGGGCACGGCCAAGAAGCTCGGGCTGTCGATGGACAACGTCGTCGTCACGGTCCAGGACCATGGCAACACCTCGGCCGCCTCGATCCCGCTCGCGCTGTCGGTCGGCAAGTCGCGCGGCCAGATTCGCGAGAACGACGTGCTGGTGGTCGAGGCCATCGGCGGCGGTCTCGCCTGGGGTGCGGTCGTCCTGCGCTGGTGATCCGACAGGCGCGGACCCGCGCCTCAAATCCTCCCTCCAAGTCATTGATCTTGACTTGAAAATAAACCCGCCCCATGCTGCCCCAAACGCCATCGGGGGACGGAATGAGTGAAAAGACTCTGACGCGAATGGACCTGAGCGAAGCCGTGTTTCGCGAAGTCGGCCTGTCGCGCAATGAAAGCGCCCAGCTTGTTGAAAGCGTTCTGGGCCATATCTCCGACGCCTTGGTCGCGGGAGAGACGGTGAAAATCTCGTCCTTCGGCACCTTCTCGGTCCGAGACAAGGCCGCGCGCGTCGGACGCAATCCCAAGACCGGACAGGAAGTCCCGATCTCGCCCCGGCGGGTCCTGACCTTCCGTCCGTCTCACATCATGAAAGAACGGGTCGCCGCCGGAAACAAGGACTGAGCGACCCGGTCTAACCCCGACATAACAGAGCAGAAAACGGGCTGGAGCTATGGACAACAAGTCGCCGGATGCATTTCGCACCATCAGCGAGGTGGCCGATTGGCTTGGCGTGCCGACCCACGTCCTTCGCTTCTGGGAAAGCCGTTTCACGCAGGTGAAACCCGTGAAACGTGCGGGCGGTCGACGCTATTACCGCCCGTCCGACATGGAACTGCTGGGTGGCATACGCAAACTCCTGCATGATGACGGGCTGACCATTCGCGGGGTGCAAAAACTCCTGCGCGAACAGGGCGTGAAGCACGTGGCGGCCATGTCGCCGCCTGTTTTCGCAACCGAAGTCACCGACGAGCTCGAGTCCGCTCCGGAACCCGTCGATGTGGCGATCGAGGCGCAGGATGTCGCCCAGACCACCCCCGCCGCCGGCGAGGAACTCGAAGATCTGACGCCCGTCAGTTACGAAACCGTTGACGAAGCGGAAGCGGACGAGGCGCCCATGGGGCTCGCTGTCGATGACCTGGGCACGCTCGACGCCGACGACACGACGGGCCGCGCGGTCGAGGAGATGACCGATTTCAACCCCTTCGCCGCGGCCGCCAGCTCCGCCGGGGACGACATTCCCGAGGGCACCGACGACGATACCCCCCTCGCGGTCGAGGACGACGCAGGCCTCGCCGCCCTCGTCTCCGACTCCCTGCAGGACGACGCCCCGGACTGGAGCGGACAGGACCTCGCTGACCCTGCCTTTGACGAAGCCGAAGCCACGACCTCTTGGAGCGACGACGCGGACAGTGCCACCGGCGAAGAGGCCAGCAAGCTGCCGCCTCTCGAAACCGAAGCAGAGGCCGACAGCGCCGCGATGTCGACCCTCGACGGGCTCCCGGAAGCTGACCCCGATCTCCTGCCCCCGGCAGAGCCCGACGACCTGCCGGACCTGGCGGACGATTCGTCCCCCGATCTCTCTGCCCTCGACCTGGACGAGTCGGCGACCGGGACGCCTGCCGACGTGCCCTCGGATGCCGAACCGACGACTGTCTTCGACGCCGCCCACAGCACACCGGTCACAACAGACTCCGATCCCACCCTCGACCCCGTCGACACAGAGGACGACGACAGCCTCGTCGCGACGCCGCCCGATTTCGCAAGCCAGACCGACGACGACCCGGTCGCGGTCG
>LUOO01000015.1 GCA_001626765.1 Maritimibacter sp. REDSEA-S28_B5 | reverse complement strand
TCCTCACGCTCATGACGCTGCCGACGATCATCATCTCGACGCGCGCCGCTCTCAAGGCCGTGCCACCGTCAATCCGCGAGGCAGCCCTTGGCATCGGGGCGTCGAAGACGCAGACGGTGTTCCACCACGTTCTGCCGCTCGCCATGCCGGGCATCCTCACGGGCACGATCATCGGGCTGGCACAGGCGCTTGGAGAAACCGCGCCTCTGCTTCTCATCGGGATGGTCGGCTACATCGCCTCCAACTACCCGGACGGGTTCGCGGACGGGTTCCTCAGCCCCAACTCGGCCATGCCCGCCCAGATCTACGAATGGGCGAAACGGGCCGATCCGGCCTACTACGAACGCGCATGGGGCGGGATCATCATCCTGCTTCTGTTCCTCATGACCATGAACATCATCGCGGTGATCCTGCGCCGCCGGTTCGAGCGCCGCTGGTAAGCGCGCCCCATTACAAAAGGAGCGGGGAGTTCCTATGATGAAAGACAATATCGAAGACAAGATCGGGGTGGACGCGATGCAGACCAAATTCTCGGCCCGCGACGTGCAGGTCTATTACGGCGACAACCACGCCATCAAGGACGTGAACGTCGACATCCTCGACAAGACCGTCACCGCCTTCATCGGACCGTCGGGCTGCGGGAAATCGACCTTCCTGCGCTCGCTCAACCGGATGAACGACACCATCGACGTCTGCCGCGTGCAGGGCGACATCCTTCTGGACGGCGAAGACATCTACGACCCCAAGGTGGATCCGGTGCAACTGCGTGCCAAGGTGGGCATGGTGTTTCAAAAGCCGAACCCGTTCCCCAAGTCGATCTACGACAACGTGGCCTACGGCCCGCGCATCCACGGGCTGGCCCGCAACAAGGCCGAGCTTGACGAGATCGTCGAGAAATCGCTCCGCCGCGGCGCGATCTGGAACGAGGTCAAGGACCGCCTCGATGCGCCGGGGACGGGGCTTTCGGGCGGCCAGCAGCAGCGGCTTTGCATCGCACGCGCCGTGGCCACGGAACCCGAGGTTCTGCTCATGGACGAGCCGTGTTCGGCACTGGACCCCATCGCGACCGCGCAGGTCGAGGAGCTGATCGACGAGCTCAAGGCCAACTACTCGGTCATCATCGTGACTCACTCGATGCAGCAGGCGGCACGGGTGAGCCAGAAGACCGCGTTCTTCCACCTGGGCAACCTCGTGGAATACGGCGACACCAACCAGATTTTCACGAACCCCCATGATCCCCGGACGGAAAGCTACATCACCGGGCGGATCGGGTAAGGAGCAGAACAGATGAGCGATCACAGCCAACACATCGCCTCGGCCTTTGACCGGGATCTGGAAGCCGTTCAGGCCCTCGTGATGAAGATGGGCGGGCTTGTCGAAGCCGCCATCCGCGACAGCGCCAAGGCGCTGAAGGCGCGCGACCTCGAGCTTGCGGACGCCGTGCGCAAGGGCGACGCCAAGGTCGATGACCTCGAGGACATGATCAACACCCAATGCGCGCAGGTCATCGCCATGCGCCAGCCGATCGCGAGCGATCTGCGCACCGTGCTGACGGTGATGAAGATCGCGGGCAACCTCGAGCGGATCGGGGACTATGCCAAGAACCTCGCCAAGCGCACGGAAGTGCTGTCGCACATGCAGCCCATCGGGGATTCCACGAGCGCAATCAAGCGGATGGCGCGTGAAGTTGAACATATGCTCAACGATGCGCTCGACGCCTATATCCGGCGTGACGCGAAACTCGCGGACGATGTGCGCCACCGCGATCTCGAAGTCGACCAGATGTATAACGCGCTGTTTCGCGAGTTCCTGACCTTCATGATGGAAGACCCGCGAAACATCACCGCCTGTATGCACCTGCATTTCATTGCCAAGAACATCGAACGGATGGGCGACCACGTGACCTCGGTCGCCGATCAGGTGATCTATCTCGCGACTGGCCAGATGCCCGAAGATCCGCGGCCCAAGGACAACCAGTCGATCTACAAGTTCTCGGAAGCGCTTGATGAGGCAGATGAATGAGCACGGACAAGCCTCTGGTTTTGCTGGTGGAAGATGAACCGGCACAGCGGGAGATCCTGCGTTACAACCTCGCGTCAGAAGGCTACGACGTGTCGATTGCCGAGAACGGCGATGATGCGCTCGTGCTGGTCGAGGAAATCGGGCCGGATCTGATCCTGCTTGATTGGATGTTGCCTGGCGTCTCGGGGATCGAGATCTGCCGCCGCGTGAAGTCGCGCAAGGCCTCGGTGGATATTCCCGTGATCATGCTCTCGGCGCGCTCGGACGAGATGGACCGGGTCCGCGGGCTCGAGACCGGCGCCGATGACTACATGGTGAAACCGTTTTCGGTTCAGGAGCTTATGGCGCGTATCCGCACGCAACTGCGGCGCACGCGACCAGCGAGTGTGGGCCAGCAGCTCACGTACGAAGACATCGTGCTGGACGGCGAGACGCACCGCGTGACGCGCGGCGGCGATCCGGTCAAACTGGGGCCGACCGAATTTCGGCTGCTGACGACTTTCATGGAGAAGCCCGGTCGGGTCTGGAGCCGCGAGCAGCTTCTGGACCGTGTCTGGGGGCGCGAAGTCTATGTCGACACGAGGACCGTGGATGTGCATGTGGGCCGGTTGCGCAAGGCGCTGTGCCGCGACGGGGGGGAAGATCCTCTGCGCACGGTGCGCGGCACGGGATATGCTTTGGGCTGACCGCGCGCCGTGTCTTCTACACGCATAATCAGTATTATGTAAAATAAGTTGCAACCTTGGTGCAGGTTTCGTTCAGCCTTGCGCAGAATTCATTGCAATCCGCAATTTTTTGCAACTTGGAGAGGATTCCTCTCGACAACCCGGCCCATGCCACCTTGAATGTTGTAAACGATCGACAGGACCATGAGCCCGCAAGAGGCTCCGATCCAGGGTGAAAGGGTTGGAATGCTGGCATTCGCCGGACCGCTGGTGCGGGCGACGACGTTGCAACAGGTCTGGAACTTGCTGTGCGTCGAGTTATCCGCCTACGGCTTCGACAGACTGATCTATGGCTTCACGCGCTTTGCAACGCCGAGCGGCGTTGGCCCGCTCGAGGACGCGCTCTTCCTCACCAGTCACGACAAGGATTATTTCGAGCGCTTCATCGGGGATCGCATGTTCCTGGACGCGCCGCTTACCCGCTGGGTGCAGGAGAACAGGTCAGGTTCTTGCTCTTGGGGGCAGATCTGGAAGAAGCCCCAGGACCTCAGGCCGCAGGAGCGCGAGGTTGTCGCCTTCAACATCGCGATGGGTGTGACGGCCGGATACACTGTCGCGATCCCTACCCCGTCGCCCCGGTCCTACGCGCTTTTCGCCCTGACCGGGAAGCGCGGCCTCACGCAACAGGACTTGGACGACACCTGGGCGCGCCACGGCGAGGAAATCGAAGTAATCTGCAATCTCGCGCATCTCAAGTTCGCCTCGCTGCCCATCGACACGGCGCGCACGAAATTGTCCCGGCGACAGATGGAGGTTCTGGAATGGGTTGCGCTCGGCAAATCAAACCAGGACGTCGCGACGATCATGGGTGTCTCTGTGCCGACGATCGAGAAGCACCTGCGGGTCGCGCGCGAGAAACTCGTGGTCGAGACCACCGCTCAGGCCATCGCGAAGCTGACCTTTCTCAACCAGATGTATGTCAGCACCTCGCAGCCCCCGAGCTTCGGTCCCAATCGCGAGGCGACGGAGTCGCTCCGGTCCTTCATCAACGAGACGGACGAGGAGGAGGCCGAGGCGTAGCGCCCTCGCAACGCATCGACACAGTAAGGAAAACCATACTGGCGTATCAGCAATGAATCGCTGATCATCGCGCCGTTCCGTGAGTGGTGGCTTATGCCAGGGAACGGGGATGGGGCGCTCGCAATTACGGGATTGCCTCATCCCGCTCACGAAACGCCTGTCCTCCAGCGCGTCTGATCCGGCATAGGGGCCCGACCATCGCACCTGTCCCAGAAACGGAAAACGGCGCGCCCTGCGGCACGCCGTTTCAAATGGTCCGCGGATCGAAGCCCTGCCCCGATCCGCCTGTCCGGTATCTTAGCCCTGCATCGCTTTCGCGACTTCAGCGGCAAAGTCCTCTTCGACCTTCTCGATGCCTTCGCCGACTTCCATGCGGACGTAACCGACGATCTCGGCCCCGGCTTCTTTCGCGGCGGCGGCCACGGTCAGGTCGGGGTTGATCACGAAGTTCTGGCCCAGCAGCGTGACTTCGCCCAGGAATTTCTTCATGCGGCCTTCGATCATCTTCTCGATGACGGCTTCCGGCTTGCCGGACTCACGCGCGATGTCGATCTGGATCTGACGCTCTTTTTCCACCACGGCCGGGTCGAGGTCGGCTTCCGACAGCGACGCCGGGTTCGCGGCGGCGACGTGCATCGCGACCTGCTTGCCGAACTCTTCCGAGCCACCGTTCAAAGCGACGAGAACACCGATCTTGCCCATGCCGTCAGCAGCGGCATTGTGGACATAGGACACGACCGTTTCGCCCGACACGGCGGCCATGCGGCGCACGCCCATGTTTTCGCCGATCTTGGCGATGGCGTCGGTGATCATCTCGGACACGGCTTTGCCGTCAACCTGCGTGTCTTTCAGTGCGTCCACGTCGGCGACGTTCAGAGCGGCAGCAGCGATTTTCGCGACCATGCCCTGGAAGTCGGCGTTCTTGGCGACGAAGTCGGTTTCCGAGTTCACCTCGACGGCGACACCCTTGCCACCGGACACGGCGACAGCGACGAGGCCCTCGGCGGCGGTGCGGCCCGATTTCTTGGCGGCGGTGGCGAGACCCTTGGTGCGCAGCCAGTCCATGGCGGCGTCCATGTCGCCATTGGTTTCGGTCAGCGCCTTCTTGGCGTCCATCATGCCCGCGCCGGAAGTTTCGCGGAGTTCTTTAACCTGTGCAGCGGTAATCGCCATCTTGGTTCTCCTCTTGGGATATTGTTTGGATTGCGTCCGGGGGCGCTTAACACGCCCCCGATATCAGCAATGTGACAGTCGGCCTCGGGCCGGTCCGTCTCAGGCGTTGGCGTCTTCGGCGAGCGCTTCTTCCGCGTAGGTCTCTTCAAGCGCACCGACGTCGATGCCGGCGGCTTCGAGCTGGCCCGACATGCCATCAAGCGCGGCACGGGCGGCGAGATCGCAGTAAAGCTGGATCGCACGGGCCGCGTCGTCGTTGCCGGGGATGATGTAATCCACGCCCTTGGGCGAGCAGTTGGTATCGACGACGGCCACGACCGGGATGCCCAGCTTCTGGGCTTCGAGGATCGCGAGGTCTTCCTTGTTCACGTCGATAATGAAGATGAGGTCGGGAAGACCGCCCATCTCGCGGATCCCGCCGAGCGAGGCTTCCAGCTTGGCCTGATCGCGTTCCATCGACAGACGCTCACGCTTGGTGAGGCCTTCGGCACCCGAGGCGAGCTTCTCGTCGATTTCCTTGAGACGGTTGATCGACTGCGACACGGTCTGCCAGTTGGTCAGCGTGCCACCGAGCCAGCGGTGGTTCATGTAGTACTGGGCGGATTTCTCGGCAGCTTCCGCGATCGGCTTCTGCGCCTGACGCTTGGTGCCGACAAACAGGATGCGGCCGTTTTTCGCAACGGTGTCACGAATGACCTTGAGCGCCTGATCGAGCATCGGGACGGTCTGGGTCAGGTCGAAGATGTGGATACCGTTACGCTCACCGTAGATGAACTCGCCCATACGGGGGTTCCAACGTTGCGTCTGGTGACCAAAGTGAACGCCAGCCTCGAGCAGCTGACGCAGGGAAAATTCGGGGAGCGCCATGTCCATGTTCCTTTCCGGTTTGCGCCTGAGCGGGGCTTCAGGGTCAGGTGATGCGTATCACCCTTCCCAACCGGTGGACCTTTGCGGGATGTCTCCCCGCAGGGCCCGACCCCGCCTGTGAAGTGTGCGCCGCATAGACGGGTTTTGGGGGTATTGCAACCCCTTTGCTGGTTCTCACCCCGGTGGCGTGCTCGCCCGCCTATTGCAGTCCCCTGCCCCGCGTGCTGAAAGCAGGACATGAACGGCTCACCTGACATCCTTTGTATCGGCTCGGTCCTCTGGGACGTTATCGGGCGCACCGACCGGTCGATGCGTCACGGCAACGATGTGCCCGGCCTGATAACCCGTATTCCGGGGGGCGTCGCGCTCAATATCGCGATGACGTTGAAACGCTTCGATCTGACGCCCGCGCTCCTGTCGGTCGTGGGCACCGATCCCGCCGGGGACGAACTGGTGGCGGCCTGCGACGGGATGGAGCTCGTCACCGATCATCTCCTGCGCGACGCGCGCCTGCCCACCGACACCTATGTCGCGATCGAGGATCACGCGGGGCTCGTGGCCGCCATGTGCGACGCCTATTCGCTCGAAGCCGCCGGGGACCGCATCCTGGCCCCGCTCTTCGACGGGCGCCTTGGATCCAACGCAGCCCCCTACCCCGGTGCCATCGCGCTCGACGGCAACCTGACCGAGGTGCTTCTCGCCGACATCGCGCAGCACCCGGCCTTTGCCGCCGCGGACCTGCGCGTGGCCCCCGCGAGCCCCGGCAAGGCGACGCGGCTCATCCCGCTCTTGGGGCATCCGGGCGTGACGCTTTATGTCAACCGCGAAGAGGCAGGGCTCATCACCGGCGACGTCTTTGACGATGCGGCCCACGCTGCTGAGGCGCTGGTCGCCAAGGGCGCCGCGCGGGCGCTCGTCACCGACGGGGCCGGGATCGCCGCCTTTGCCGACAAACGCGGGGCGATCACCGCACGGCCACCCGCCGTCAGACAGTCCCGCGTCACCGGCGCGGGCGACACCTTCATGGCGGCCCATATCGCCGCCGATCTGTCGGGCGCTGCCGGGCAGGACGCGCTGACCCGCGCGCCGGCCGCCGCCGCCCGCTATGTTTCCGGAGAGGACGCCAACTGATGGACCGTATCGCCTATGCCCCCGAGGTCGAAACCGCGCTGAGAGACGGCGACCCGGTCGTCGCGCTGGAAAGCACGATCATCACCCACGGGATGCCCTACCCCCAGAATGTCGAGACCGCGCGTCAGGTCGAGGACGACATCCGCGCCGAGGGTGCCGTGCCCGCCACCATAGCGATGCTGGGCGGCGTGCTGCACATCGGGCTGACCGACAACGAGCTCGAAACGCTGGCGCAGGCCAAGGACGTGGCCAAGCTTTCCCGCGCGGATCTGGCAGCCTGCATGGCGCAGGGCGGGAACGGCGCGACCACGGTCGCTGCCACCATGATCGCCGCCCGGCTCGCGGGCATCCATGTCTTTGCCACCGGCGGGATCGGTGGCGTCCATCGCGGGGCGGAAACGAGCTTCGACATCTCGGCGGACCTTTTGGAACTTGCCAAGACCCCGGTGACGGTGGTCGCGGCGGGCGCGAAGGCGATCCTCGACATTCCCAAGACGCTCGAAGTTCTGGAAACCCAGGGCGTGCCGGTCATTGCCTATGGTCAGGACGAGGTTCCGGCCTTCTGGTCGCGATCCTCGGGGATCAAGGCGCCGCTTCGGATGGACAACCCCGCCACCATCGCCCGCGCCGCGATGCTGCGGGCCGAACCCTTTGGACTGGACGGCGGGCAGCTTGTCGTGAACCCGATCCCGGCGGATTTCGAGATCCCCCGCGAGGTGATGATACCGGTGATCGAGGACGCGCTCGCCGCGGCAGAGGAACAGGGCATCACCGCGAAGGAGGTCACGCCCTTCCTGCTCGACCACATCTTCCACGCGACCCAAGGTGCCTCGCTCGACGCCAATATCGCGCTCGTGCGCAACAATGCGCGTCTGGGGGCTGCCATCGCCCGCGCATTCAGCGCCCTGGGCCGGTAGTCGTTCGGGAGCCGGGCGACAATCGCCCCTCCGCGCCGGAAAAAGAAGAAACCTCGCGGGTAGGTTGAACCCGATCATTGTTCCCACGTTGGGCCATACATAGATATCGTGGACAACGCCGGACCGGGACCCCAGATGAACGCCAAGATCAACAACCTCGACCCCTCTGCCAAGAAAAAGCGTGGTCGGTTCGGGGCACTGCGCCGCAATTTCCTAACCGGTCTCATCGTCGTCGCCCCCGTGGCGATCACCATCTGGTTGATCTGGACGATCATCGGCTGGATCGATGGCTGGGTGCTGCCCTTCATCCCGAAAAGCTACCACCCCGACATGCTCATCCAGCGCTACCTAGGCGAACGGTCGTGGTTCGTCATGGTCTTTGGCGAGAACGCCACCTTCAACGTGCGCGGCGCCGGGGTCATCGTCTTTCTGATCTTCACAACGATCGTCGGGTCGATTGCCAAGGGTTTCTTCGGGCGCCGTTTCATCGCCTGGGCCGAAAGCCTGCTCAATCGTATCCCGATCCTGTCGTCCGTCTATGGCGGCGTGAAGCAGATCGCAGAGACGATCTTTGCCCAGACAGACAGCAAGTTCGATCAGGCCTGTCTCGTCCAGTACCCACGCGACGGGACCTATGCCATCGCCTTTGTCTCGACCAAGGCCAAGGGCGAGATACAGGAGAAGTTTCCGCAGGAGGACGATATCCTGTCGGTGTTCCTGCCCACGACACCGAACCCGACCTCGGGCTTCCTTCTCTTCGTCAAGCGCAAAGAGTGCATCATCCTCGACATGACGGTCGAAGATGCGGCCAAGCTCATCATTTCGGCGGGTCTCGTCTATCCCAACCGGGAAAAGGGCACGGTGACCGTGGGCGAGAGTCTCGAAGTCGATATGGTGCAGAAGCCCTGACGCGGGCATAAGGCGCGGATGACCAGTTTAGCGCCTTATCTGTCGCCTGCGTTCACGGGCTTTGCCACCGGGTTCTCCCTGATCCTCGCCATCGGGGCACAGAACGCTTTTGTCCTGCGGCAGGGGTTGCTGCGCTCACATGTGTTCTGGCTCTGCCTCTTCTGCGCGGCGTCGGATGCCCTGCTCATCACCGCCGGGGTCGCGGGCTTCGGCGCCTTGACCGAGGCGCTGCCCTGGCTGCCCCTCGTCATGTCGCTGGCCGGTGCCGCGTTTCTGGTCGTCTACGGGCTGACCCGTCTGGGCGCGGCCTGGCGCGGGGGTGAAGCGATGAAGATCGCCGGACAGGCGCAGAGTCTTGGCCGCACCATCGCCATCGCAGCCGCCTTCACTTGGGCCAACCCGCATGTCTATCTCGACACGCTCGGACTGATCGGCGCAGTCTCGACCCAATACGACGACTGGAGCCAGCGCGTGGTCTTTGGCGCGGGCGCGGTGATTGCGTCCTTCGTGTTCTTCTTTTCGCTAGGATATGGCGCGCGGCTGCTCGCGCCCGTCATGGTTCGGCCCGGCGCGTGGCGGGTGCTCGACACGATCATCGGGGTCACGATGCTCGCCATCGCGGCCAAGCTCATCCACGGGATCTTGTGAGATGGGAACCAAGTCCGGACCAAAAAAAACGCCGGCACAAGGCCGGCGTTCAGTCATTGAGGCAGGTTTCATACAGGCAAGAAACCTATCGAGCAGTGCCCTCAATATAGGGCGAGCGCGCAAAGAGTCCAAGCTAAAAGTTTGAAAAGGCAAGGTTCGCCCCATAGGCTGGGCGAAAATCCGGTAAAAAGGGGGCAGACCCAGGTGAAACAGGTCGTGATGCATAAAATCGTTCAACATATGCGGGCTTTCGGGCTCGGCACCACTATGGCGGCCCTTGCCACATTCGCGCAGGCTGAACCCATGCACGGCATCGCGATGTATGGCGAACCCGCCCTGCCCGCGGATTTCGACCACCTGCCGCAGGCCAATCCGGACGCGCCGAAGGGCGGCAGGCTGGTTTCCGCCGAATCGGGGACCTTCGATTCGATCAATCCCTTGATCACCAAGGGGACCCCGCCCTGGCAACTCCGGCACCTGCTGTTTGAATCGCTTCTGGGACGGTCCTACGACGAACCCTTCACGCTCTACGGTCTCCTTGCCGAAACGGTAGAGACCGGGCCGAACCGGGAATGGGTCGAGTTTACCCTACGTGAAGAGGCCAGGTTCTCGGACGGCTCGCCGGTGACCATCGAGGACGTCATGTGGTCCTACGAAACGCTGGGGACGGTCGGGCACCCTCGCTATCTGGGCGCATGGGACGCGGTCGAGAGCATGGAGCAGACCGGGGAGCGCTCGGTGCGGCTCACGTTCAACAAGGTGGACTACGAACTACCGCTCATCATGGGCCTGCGCCCGATCCTGAAAAAGGCCCAGTGGGAGGGCAAGGATTTCGCCGATTCCTCGCTGGACGAGGCCCCCATCGGGTCCTCGCCCTATGTCATCGGGGATTACGAACCGGGCCGCTACCTCGAACTGACCCGCAACCCCGACTACTGGGGGGCCGATCTGCCCTTCATGAAAGGTCAGGCGAATTTCGACACGATCCGCT
Organism: Maritimibacter sp. REDSEA-S28_B5; assembly: GCA_001626765.1. Classification (GTDB taxonomy): domain Bacteria; phylum Pseudomonadota; class Alphaproteobacteria; order Rhodobacterales; family Rhodobacteraceae; genus Maritimibacter. The sequence goes on along the minus strand of LUOO01000015.1, from coordinate 31,956 downwards.
ACGACTTCTACGTGGACGGCGACGTGATCTTCGAGGTGTTCAAGGCGGGCGCGGCGGATTTCTACCGCGAGTCCAACCCCGAACGCTGGGCGACGCAGTATGACTTTCCCGCAGTGCAGTCGGGCGAGGTGGTCCTGTCGGAAATCCCGCACCAGCGTCCCACGGGGATCGAGGGGCTGGCGATGAACACGCGCCGCCCGCATCTGGCCGACTGGCGGGTGCGGCAGGCGCTGATCGAGGTCTTCAACTTCGAGTTCATCAATCAGACCCTCAATGGCGGGCGCGAGCCACGCATCCAGTCCTATTTCTCGAACTCCGTCCTTGGCATGGCGGTGGGCGAACCGGCGCAGGGTAAGGTGGCCGAGCTTCTCGCCCCCTTCGCCGCCGACCTGCCCCCCGGCACGATCGAGGGCTACGCCCTGCCCGTGGGCGACACGAGCGAGCGCAACCGCGCCTCGGTGGCCCGCGCGCTCGACCTCTTTTCCGAGGCCGGATGGACGCCGCAGGACGGCATCCTGCGCAATGCCGAGGGTCAGGCCTTTCCGCTCGAAATCCTGATCAGCCCCAATGCGACGCGCGATCCGACCCGTGACCGCCAGATCGTCGAGATGTATCGCGGCGCGCTCGCGCGCGTGGGCATCACGCCGACCATCACTTCGGTCGACACCGCCCAATACAAGGAACGCACGGACAACTTTGATTTCGACATGACGACCTACTGGCGGTCCGTCTCGCTGTCGCCGGGGAACGAGCAATGGCTTTACTGGGGATCGCAGGCCGCCGACATCAACGGCTCGGGAAACTGGATGGGAATCAAATCCCCCGCCGTCGACGCGATGATCACCGCGATGCTCGAATCCGAGACCCGTGAGGACAGCCAGGCCGCGACCAAGGCGCTCGACCGGGTGCTGACCGCGGGCCGCTACGTGATCCCGATCTGGTATGCCGACGTGTCGCGCATCGCGCACAGGGCGAACCTGAAATTCCCCGAGCATGTCCAGATGTATGGCGACTGGCAGGGCTTCCTGCCCGAAGTCTGGTGGTCGGCGGACGCCGAATAGACAGGAAGGGCCCGGTTTCGACCGGGCCTTTTCTTATCCGTAGAGCGTTTTTGCCCGTGCCTCGAAAGCGCCGACGATGCGCTGCATGGCCTGATTGAAAACCACGCCGATCAGGTTCTGGAGCACAATGTTCTTGAACTCGAAATCCGTAAAGAACTCGACCTCGACGCCGCCCTCGGTGTCGCGGAACTGCCAGTAGCTCTTCATGTATTTGAACGGCCCGTCGAGGTATTCAGTGTCGATCCGTTTCGCCGCCTCGTCGAGCACCACGCGGCTCGTGAAGCGTTCGCGAAAGACCTTGAAGCTGATCACCAGATCGGCCTCCATCACGTCCGTCCCGTCAGGCTGGGGCGTGACCGACCGGATGCGGGCGGCGGAATTCCACGGCAGAAACTCGGGGTATTTCGCCACATCGGCCACCAGCGCATACATCTGATCGGCCGTATAGGGCAGCACCCGCTTTTCCGTATGTGTCGGCATAACCGCTCTTTTCCCCGCGCGTCTCTTTGACCCCGTGACTCGGGTCGCAAATTCCATAGGATGGCCCCGAATTGCAAGGGGGCCCGTCCGCACGGGAAAACGAAATGCCGCAGTCCTACGTGATCGACGAGTTGATCAGCGCCAAGGCGATCGCAGCGCGGATCGAGGCGCTCGCGCGCGACATCCGGGCCGCCTACCACGACACCGACAAGCTCGTCGTGGTGGGGCTCCTGCGCGGCTCCTTCGTTTTTATCGCCGATCTGGTGCGCGAATTGGACCTGCCGGTCGAGGTCGATTTCCTCGAGGCCTCGTCCTATGGCGACGGGATGGAAAGCTCGCGCGAGGTGCGTATCCTCAAGGACCTGCGGGGCGAGATCGCGGGGCGCGACGTGCTGCTCGTCGAGGACATCGTCGACACCGGCTTCACGCTCAAGCATGTGATCGCGCTCATGCAGACCCGGAGCCCGAAAAAGCTGTCCACCATTGCGCTCCTCGACAAACCGTCGCGGCGCGAGGTGGACGTGAAGGCGGACTGGACCGGCTTTGAAATCCCCGACGAATTCGTGGTGGGCTACGGCATCGACTATGCACAAAGAAACCGCAACCTGCCCTATATCGGCAAGGTCCGGTTCACCGGCGAGAGCGGGACTTAGGCCATGAACTTCAACCCGCGCCAGATGATCCGCATGACCAAATGGGCGCGCAATCCGCCCGGCGAGAAACAGGTGCGGCTGTTCTTCCTCGTCGTGGCCATCTGCCTCGTCCTGTTCGGGATCGACAGGATCTTCGGCTGGCCCGAGTGGCTGACCGTGGACGGCACGCCGTCAGGCAAGATCACGCGCTAGCCGCTGGGCGAGCAGGATCAGCCGTTCGTCACCGCATTGGACGGCCCCAGAAGCCGCGCGCGGTCGAGGTCGAGCGCCCGCACGATCAGGTTGCGCACGGCGCGAATGCGCGGCACTTCGGCCAGGTCCACGTGGCTCGCCACCCAGATATCCACAGCGAGGGGCGCCATCATGCCGTCCAGACGCACGAGACGCGGGTCGCCGTCGCCCAGCACGCAGGGCAAGATCGCGCGCCCCTGCCCGGCCGCAGCCATTTCCCGAAGCACCACGAAACTGTCCGAAGTCGCGCCGACCTTCACGTCCCCGACAAGGTCCGCGAAGCGCTCGGCGCTGAAGGCTTCGGCCAGCGTGCCTGAGAACCCGAGCCAATGGGTGCCGCCGCCGGGTGCGGCATAGACCGCAAGACCAAGCTGCCCGGCCACGGTGCCTGACAGCTCCGGCGGCAGCGACGCGGCGGGGCGCACCGCGATATCGGCATCGAGCCGGGCGAGGTCTGATCGCAGGTTTTGCGAGGACAGTTCCACATGCAGCCCCTCCGCCTGTGCTTCGATCTGTGCGATGATCGGGGGGAGAACCGAGACGCAGAGGGAATCGGTCGAGGTCACGCGCACCACGCCCGCAAGCGGTGATCGCGCCGCCGTCATCGCCCGCTCGACCCCGAAGACGCTGTCCTCGACCGCGCGCATGGCATCTAGAATGCGCTGGCGACGGGGCGCGATCCGGTAGCCCCGCGCGGTCCGGTCGAAGATCGTCATGCCGACCGTCTCTTCGAACCCGTTGATCCGGCGAAGCACAGTCGCGTGATTAACCCCCAGCACCCGCGCGGCCCCTGAAAGCGATCCCTCGTCGGCCACGGCGAGGACGAAGCGCAGGTCGTCCCAATCCATCTGTTTCATTTCGCACAGACCCAATGCGTGTTTTTCGACTTCACCCGTATTCCTGAACAGATAGGCTTTTGTCCAGCCAAATAGCCAACGGGAGATCAACCATGCGCCTTCGCCACACCGTTTTCATCGGCCTCGCCGCCGCCAGCCTCGCCTCAGCACCGCTCGTGGCGCAGGAAAACCTCGCGCCTGCCGTCAAGGCGCGCCATGCCCAGATGAACCTTTACGCCTTCAACCTGGGCACGCTTGGCGCCATGGCACAGGACAAGATGGACTATGACGCCGAGGCCGCAACGGCAGCCGCGGGCAACATCGTCAAGCTGTCCTCGCTCAACGCCATGGCGATGTGGGCGCCGGGCACCGCGGCGGGCGAAGCCGAAGGGTCGCGCGCCCTGCCCGCGATCTGGGAAAACTCCGATGACGTGATCGCCAAGACGGTGGCGCTGAACGAAGCCGCCGTCGCAATGGAGGCCGCCGCGGGCGAAGGCCTCGACAGTCTCAAGGCCGCTTTCGGCCCGCTCGGCGGGGCCTGCGGCGACTGTCACAAAAGTTATCGTGAACCCGAATAGGGTTTGCTAGCTTTGGACAAGGCCGGGGCCATCGTCCCGGCCTTTTGTTTTTTACGAAAGGAAACTCCATGCGCGTCCTTCTCACCCTCGTGATCGTGGCCGCCCTCGCGATTGGTGCGGGCCTCTTCATCACCCGGCCCAAGGCGGACGGCGCCGATGTGCTGGCGGGGCTGACGCCCGATCCCGCGCATGGCGAAATAGTGTTCACCGCTTCCGGCTGCGCGTCCTGTCACATGGCAGAGGGCGCGACGGGCGAGGCCAAGCTCGTGCTGTCCGGCGGGCAAGCCTTCCCCTCGGACTTCGGCACCTTCCACGCCCCCAACATCTCGCAAAGCGAGAGCGCCGGTATCGGCGGCTGGACGGACCTCGACCTCTGGAACGCACTGCATCACGGCACCTCGCCCGAAGGCGAGCATTACTACCCCGTGCTTCCCTATGGCGCCTATATCCACATGACCCCGCAGGACGTGGTGGACCTGCACGCCTACATGGTAACGCTCCCCGCCGACGAGACACCGTCGCTGCCCCATGACGTGGGCTTTCCCTTCTCGATCCGCGCCTCTCTCGGCGGCTGGAAGATGCTTTTCCTCAACGATGACTGGGTGATGCAAGGTGACCTTACCTCAGAACTTGAACGCGGGCGTGAGTTGGTCGAGGCGATGGGGCACTGTGCGGAATGTCACACGCCGAGGAATGCGCTCGGGGGGCTCAAGACGGGCGCCGACTGGCTGTCTGGCGCGCCCAATCCGGCGGGTCGCGGCAGTTTCCCTGACCTCGTGACGCTCGACTGGAGCGCGGACGAGATCGCGGAATACCTGTCGTCGGGCTTCACGCCGGAGTTCGACAGCGCGGGCGGTCACATGGCGCTGGTGGTCGAGAACTTCGCGGCGCTCGCGCCCGAGGATCGCGCCGCGGTCGCCGCCTATATCAAGGCGCTGCCGATCCAGTAAAAAGTTGGGGCGCGGCATGAACCGCGCCCCTCAAGCCTTTGGACCTGGTTGATAAATCAATCGTCCGCGTTCGCCTCGGCCCGGCTCTTGCCCGACACGTCCATGGCCAGCGTTGCCGCCATCAGCCCGTCAATGTCACCATCGAGCACCCCTTGAGTGTCCGAGGTCTCGTATCCCGTGCGCAGGTCCTTGACCATCTGGTAGGGCTGCAGCACGTAGGACCGGATCTGGTTGCCCCAGCCCGCCTCGCCCTTGGCCGCGTGCGCCTCGTTGATGGCGGCGTTGCGGCGGTCGAGTTCAAGTTGATAGAGCCGCGATTTCAGCGCCTTCATAGCGATGTCGCGGTTCTGGTGCTGCGACTTTTCCGACGAGGTCACGACAATCCCCGTGGGCAGGTGCGTGATCCGCACGGCGGAGTCGGTGGTGTTCACGTGCTGGCCACCGGCACCGGACGAGCGATAGGTGTCGATCCGAATATCGTTGGGTTGCACGTCAATCTCGATGTTGTCGTCCACCACGGGGTAGACCCAGACCGACGAGAACGAGGTGTGGCGACGGGCGGCAGAGTCGTAGGGTGAAATCCGCACGAGCCGGTGAACGCCCGACTCCGATTTCAGCCATCCATAGGCGTTATGGCCCGAGATCTTGTAGGTCGCGGATTTGATCCCCGCCTCTTCGCCCGGTGTCGTGGATTGCAGTTCGACCGTGTAGCCGTGCTGTTCAGCCCACCGGACATACATCCGCGCGAGCATCGACGCCCAGTCGCAGGATTCCGTCCCGCCCGCGCCCGAGTGCACCTCGATAAAGCTGTCGTTGGGGTCGGCCTCGCCATTCAGCAGCGCCTCGAGCTCGGCCTGCGCCGCCTTTTCGCGCAGCTTCTTGAGCGCATTTTCGGCGTCCTTCACGACCTCGGCGTCGTCTTCCATCTCGCCCATCTCAATGAGTTCGATCGAATCCGAGAGTTCCTGCGCCATGTCCTTGTAACCGTCCATGGCCCCGACCAGCGCCTGGCGTTCGCGCATCAGTTTCTGCGCGCGATCGGGGTCGTTCCAAAGCTCCGGGTTCTCGGTCATCGCATTCAGCTCTTCGAGCCGGTGCTCGGCGGTCTCCCAGCCGATCCGCTGCCGAAGGAGCTTCAGCGATTTCTCGATCGCATCTACGTTGTTCTGAGCCTCTGCCCGCATCTTGGCACCTGTTCTGACGTCGCCCGGTCACATAGCAACCACGGGGTTGGGCGGCAAGGGTTGCGGTGGGTTTGGCCCTCAGGCCGGGACGCCGATCCGCCGTTCGATGGCGAGCGCGAGGCCGTCGATCACTGCGGTGAACGCCTCGGTCCGCGCGATGCGCGCGTCGGGGATCACGGCGGTCGCCGCACCTTCGACCAGTGACATGAGGGACGATCCGCCGACCATGACGATGGTGCCCACCTCGCCCGGTTGCACGCCGGCCAAAGACAGCGTTTCGCGCACCGCCACTTCAAGGCGGCTCTGCATCTCGGCCAACGCGCCGTCGAGGGACGCGCGGGTCACCTCGGCCACCAGTCCCGGCTCGACCAGACCCAGCGCGATCCGTGCCTGCCCGTCCGGCGAGTTGGCCGCGATCTTGCCGCGCTCGACGGCAAAGGCGATGTCATGGCCCAATTCGTCCTCGAGCACGGTTTCCAGCCGTTCAAGCCGTTCCGGCTCCACCGCGTATTTCACGAGGTGCTTCACCTCGCGCCGGGTTTCGGGGGCGTAGAGGAAGGGGATGCGCGCCCATGTGGCGAGGTCCACGTAGATCGCGTTGGGCATGGGGAGGAGACCGGGGCCAAACTCGCGGCGCAGTTCGCCGCCATGGCCCAGAAGCGGCATCACATGGGTGAGCGAGACCTGTTGGTCGAAATCGGTGCCGCCCAGCCGGATCCCGTGGCTCGCGAGGATGTCTGGCCTCTCGGCCCCGTTGCGAAAGAGCGTGAAATCCGAGGTGCCGCCGCCGATGTCGACGACAAGCCCCAGCTTGGCCGGGTCGTTGGCCCCCTGGTTGGCAAGCGCGGCGGCTTCAGGCTCCATCACGAAACGGACATGCTCGAAGCCCGCCGCGCGGTAACAGGCGGCGAGGTCCTCGGCCGCGCGCGCGTCGCGTTCGGGGTCGGCAGAGTGGAAATGCACGGGTCGGCCAGAGACGACGCGAGTGAAGGTGAGCCCCGTCATCGCCTCGGCCCGGGTCTTGACCTCGGTGAGAAAGGCGGTGACGATGGCGGAAATTGTCTGACGTTTGCCACCGATGAGCTTGGCCTCGTGAAACAGCGTGGTGCCCAGCACGCTTTTCAGCGCGCGCATATACCGCCCCTCGTCCCCCGCGATCAGCGCCTCGCCCGCGGGCGTGCCGATCTTCATCTTGCCCCCTACCGGAAAGAACACCGCCGTCGGCAGCGTGTCCTGCCCGACCTCGAGCGGCAGCCGGAACACGCGGCCCCGGTCCACCACGGCGACGGCGGAATTGGAGGTGCCAAAGTCGATGGCGAGGGTTTCGGTGATGCGGTCCGACAAGCTGGCCTCCCGTTCGGAAAGTCGCCTGCCTACCCCGCCGTCACGCCTCGCGCAAGCTGCGACCGTTCGCGAAAAGATGCACTTTCGCCGGATCGGCGTCGAGCCGCACGGTGGTGCCGCGTAGGCCCTTGTGGATACCGGGCAGCTTGGCGATCACCGGGGCGCTGTCCCCCTCGGTCTCGAAATAAAGCACCGTGACCTCGCCCAGCCGCTCCACGTAGTCGACCTTGCCCTCGTAGACCGCAGGCGCGCCCTCGGCGGCGATCACCATGTCCTCGGGCCGCACGCCCACGTTGACGGCACGGCCCTTGTCGGCCTCCTGCGTCGCGATGGCGCTGGTCACGGTCTGGCCAGAGCCAAGCCGCACGGTCGTCTGCGTGCCGGTCCCCGTCACCTCGCCCGCGATCAGGTTCATGGCGGGCGAGCCGATGAACTGCGCCACGAATTCGTTGTCGGGTGTCTCATAAAGCTCGAGCGGGCTGCCCACCTGCGCGATGCCCTTGTTGGCCAGCACCACGATGCGGTCGGCAAGCGTCATCGCTTCGACCTGATCGTGGGTCACGTAGATCATCGTGGAGTTTGGCATCGCCTCTTTCAGCTGCGCGATTTCGATCCGGGTCGCCACGCGGAGCGCCGCGTCGAGGTTCGAGAGCGGCTCGTCGAAAAGGTAAACCTTGGGGTCACGCACGATGGCGCGGCCGATGGCGACGCGCTGGCGCTGTCCGCCCGACAGTTCCTTGGGCAGCCGGTCGAGATAGGGGTCAAGCTGCAGGATCTTGGCCGCGCGGCGCACCGCCGCGTCGATCTCGTCCTTCGATTTCTTGGCGATCTTCAGCGAAAACGACATGTTGTCGTAGACCGTCATATGGGGATAAAGCGCGTAGCTCTGGAACACCATGGCGATGCCGCGCTCGCTGGGCGGCACGTCGTTGACCACCGCGCCGTCAATCTCAAGCGTCCCCGCGGTGATCTTTTCCAGCCCCGCGATCATGCGCAGGAGCGTGGACTTGCCGCAGCCCGAGGGGCCGACGAAGACGATCAGCTCGCCCGTCTTGATGTCGAGGTCGATGTCCTTCAGCACCTCGACCTTGCCGCCGTAGGATTTGCCCACGTTCGTGAGTTTGAGATCGGCCATGGTGTCCTCCCCAGCCCCCTTAGTCGTCGCGTTTCTTGAGCAGAATGGTCGGCTGCCAATGCGCGAGGTGAATTTGCCCCTCGTGGCGCGGATGGGCGGCATTGAGTTCCGCCCCGATTTCCAGCCACTCCCCTGCAGGCGGCGTCAGCGTCACAGGCGTCTCCCCGAGGTTGATCGCGAAATAGATTTCCTCGTCCGCGTGGACCCGGCGGAAGGACAGCACCTGCCCATAGGCGCGCAGGTCCTCGATCCCGCCCTTCTTGAGCGCGGGGTGGCTCTGACGGAAACCGATGGCGCGGCGGTAATGGTGGATGAGCGCACCAGGATCGGCGTTGGCCCGATCCACGGCAAGCGCGAGATGCTCCTGCGGCACCGGAAGCCAGCTTTTCGCGCCGTTGGTAAAGGCGCCGAGCGCGCGGTCATGTTCCCAGACCATGGGCGTGCGGCAGCCGTCGCGGCCCTTGAACTCCGGCCAGAACTCAATGCCATAAGGGTCCTGCAGGTCGTCGAAGGCAATCTCCGCCTCGGGTAGGCCCAGCTCCTCGCCCTGGTAGATGCAAGCCGAGCCCTTGAGGCACATGAGAAGCGTCGCGAACCCGCGCGCGGCGGCGGGGGACAGGTCCCAGCGCGAGATGTGGCGCACCACGTCGTGGTTCGAATAGGCCCAGCAGGCCCAGCCATCGGGCGCGACATCCTCGACCGCCTGCAGCGTCTCGGCCACGTAACCCGCGCTGGGGGTGGACCCGGAGAGTAGCTCGAAGGCATAACACATCTGCATGAGGTCATCGCCCTTGGTGTATTCGCCAAGGATCTCGAGCCCGCGCTGGTCGTCGCCGACCTCCCCCACGGCGGCGGCGTTGTAGTGCTTCATCACCTCGCGCAGGCGCCTGAGAAACACGAGGTTCTCGGGCCGGGATTTGTCATAGAGATGGTTTTGCCAGGTATAGGGGTTCACCGAAGGCGCTGTCTTGGACTGCCGTTCCTCGGGCTTGAGCGCCGGGTTGTTCCGCAGCTCGGCATCATGGGTGTAGAAGTTGATCGTATCCAGACGGAAGCCGTCCACGCCCCGCTCAAGCCAGAACCGCGCGACGCCCAGGAGCGCCTCCTGCACGTCCTCGTTGTGGAAATTGAGGTCAGGTTGCGAGGTCAGGAAGTTGTGCAGGTAATACTGCATCCGGGCCGGGTCCCATTGCCAGGCGCTCCCGCCAAAGATCGACAGCCAGTTGTTGGGCGGCGTGCCGTCGTCCTTGGCATCCGCCCAGACATACCAATCAGCGCGCGGGTTGTCGCGGCTCGCGCGGCTCACCTTGAACCAGGGATGCTCGTCCGAAGTGTGCGAGAGCACGAGGTCGATCATCACCTTGATGCCAAGGGTATGCGCCGTCTCGATCACCGCGTCGAAATCGGCGAGGCTCCCAAACATCGGGTCCACGTCGAAGTAATCCGACACGTCGTAGCCGAAATCCTTCATCGGTGACGTGAAGAAGGGCGAAATCCAGATCGCATCCACGCCCAGCGACGCGATGTAGGGCAGCCGCCCGACGATGCCCAGCAGGTCGCCGATGCCGTCCCCGTTCGAGTCCTGATAGCTTCGCGGATAGATCTGATAGATCACCGCGCCCCGCCACCAGTCCGGGTTCTTGGCGAGATGGGTGAGTTTCGGTTGACGTTGTTCTGCGGTCACGAGGGCCTCATTTGACGGAGCCGGCCAGAAGGCCGCGCACCAGATAGCGTTGCATCAGGAAAAAGACGGCAAGGGGCACCGCCATCGAGACGAAGGCCGCGGTGGCCAGCACTTCCCAGTTGCCCCCGAAGGTGCCCAGAAGTTCGACGATATGTCGTGTCATGACGGTGGTCTGCCCTGAACTGTCGACGAGAAAAACGAGTGCGACGAGCAAGTCGTTCCACGTCCACAGGAACTGGAAGATGGCAAAGGATGCAAGCGCGGGGAAAGACAGCGGCAGGATGATGCGCGTGAATATCTGGAAATCCGTCGCCCCATCGACGCGCGCGTTCTCGATGATGTCGCGCGGCAACCCGGCCATATAGTTTCGCAAGAGATAGATCGCGAGTGGCAGGCCAAAGCCAGTGTGGGCCAGCCAGACGCCGAGGTAGCCCTTGCCGATGCCGAGCGCGAGGTGCAGTTTCAGAAGCGGGATGAGCGCCAGTTGCAGGGGCACCACGAGGAGCGCCACGACGAAGGCGATGAGCAGCGCCCTGCCCGGAAAATCCATCCACGCCAGCGCATAGGCCGCGAAGGCGGCGAAGAGGATCGGAATGATCGTGGCCGGGATCGTCACGGTCAGCGTGTTGAAGAAGGCCTTCGAGATATTGGCGTTGCCGCCCGAGACGAGCATGTATTCGTAGTTGGCGAGCGTGAACTCCGGCGCCTGTTCGACGCCCACGAACACCCGCTGCCCCCGGCCCGAGATCTGGTCGTCGGTGCCGGTCCAGCGGTAGCTGCCATCCTCGTTGAGCGTGAAGCTCTCGCCGTCGCCCATGTCGGCCGTCTCGCCCGGCGCATAGGCCGCCACGTCGCGCGAGGACACGCCCCAGGCGGAAATCGTGGTCGCGGGACCGTCGCCAAAGATGTTGCCCTCGACCACGAAGAGGTCGCCCTCTTGGGCGCGCACCTCGCCGGGATCGGCGGTGCGCAACTGCTCGGTCTGCTCGACCGGGAAGAACGCCTTCCACCAGCCGGTCGCGGCGATCTGGTCGGCGGTGCGGAAGGAGCTGACCAGCAGCCCGATGGTGGGGAACAGCCAGAGCGCGACCAGCAGGACCACGCTGATGTTGACGGCCCAGCCAAGCGCCGGTTTGCGGCCTGCGATATTGTCCATCAGCGCATCTCCTTGCGGGCGGTTCGCACGTTCCAGACGAGGATCGGCAGCACGAGCAGCATGATCACCATGGCCGAGGCCGACCCGACGCCCCAGTCGTTCGCACGAAACAGCTTGTCATACATGTAGTTGGCCAGAACCTGCGTGCCCCATTGGCCGTTGGTCATGGCAAAGACGATGTCAAAGATTTTGAGCACCACGATGGTGATCGTCGTCCAGACCACCATGATCGTCGGCATGATCTGCGGCACCTTGATCTTGAAGAAGATCTGCCAGGGGTTTGCGCCGTCCACGATGGCGGCCTCGATGGTTTCCTCGGGGATGCCACGCAGCGCGGCAGACAGGATCACCATGGCGAAACCGGTCTGGATCCAGATGAGCACCACCATGAGGAGGAGAGAATTGACCCAGGGGATCGTGAGCCAAGCCTGCGGTGCATCGCCGCCAAGCGCGAGGTAGACCGCGTTCAGGATGCCGATCTGTTCTTCGCCCGCCGGACGGTAGTCGTAGACGAGCTTGAAGATCACGCTCGCACCCACAAAGGAAATCGCCATGGGCATGAAGATCAGCGATTTGGCGATATTGCCCCAGGCCAGCCGGTCGGTGAGCTGCGCGATAATGAGTCCAAAGGCGGTCGAAGCTGCGGGCACGATCAGGAGCCAGAAGAAGTTGTTCCGAAGCGCCTCCCAGAATTTAGGGTCGCCCAGCATCTGCGCGTAATTGTCGGTGCCCGCCCAGACATAGGCCCCGCCCGCAACCCGGTCGGTCAGCGACAGACGGATCGTCTCGACCACGGGATAAGCAAGGTAGAGCCCGAGCGCGGCAAAGGCGGGAAAGAGAAACAGCCACGGGCGGATCAAATTCGCCCGGTTGATGTTGCGACCCGCGTTCGGGCCTCGGGCCGGGAACAGGACCCGGTCCAGAAAGACGTTGGAGAGGTAGAAGTAGCCGATGGACACGATCACGGCCACGCCGACCGTCAGGACCGCTTGTATCGCTGGATGCATGGTCTTTCCCCTCTGCGAGACGGGCGGCCCACGGGATCGCGGGCCGCCCTGATCCTCGGCGTCACGTCACGCCTATTTCACCGCGTCCCAGCTCGACTGGATCTCGTCGGCGACCTCTTGCGCGGCTTTCGCGCCCGAGGTGTAGTCGACCATCCCGGTCCAGAAGCTGCCCGCGCCCACGGCACCGGGCATCAGGTCCGAGCCGTCGAAGCGGAAGGTGGTCGCGTCGAGCAGGATGTCATTCATCTTGCCCAGCGTCGGGTCAGAGAAGAGCGCGGTGTTCACGCCCTTGTGCGGGGTGAGGAACCCCTTCTGCGCCATCCAGAGTTCATGCGCGATGGGCGTGGTCAGCCACTCCATGAACACATGCGCGGCATCCGAGTCGTTCGTGATGCCCCAGACGGTGCCCGCACCCAGCACCGGGGTGCCAAGGTCCGCTTCGGCCGAGGCCGGGAAGTAGAAGAAATCCACGTCCGCGCCGACCTCGGTGCCCTCGGGGAAGAAGGCCGGGATGAAGGACGCCTGACGGTGCATGTAGCACTGCGGCGGGGCACCGAAGAGACCCTTGGGGCTGTCGCGGAAGTCGGTCGTTGCCGCGCCCTGCTTGCCGCCCACCACGTAGTCGTCATTGGTGGCAAACCAGCCGTATTGCTCGATCGCATTCACCACCTCGGGCGAATTGAACGGCAGTTCGTTGGCGACCCAAGCGTCGTAGTTCTCGGGCGAGGTCGTGCGCAGCATCATGTCCTCGACCCAGTCGGTCGCGGGCCAGCCCGTCGCACCACCGGACCCCAGCCCGATGCACCACGGCGTCTCGCCGTCCGCCACGATCTGCTCGGTCAGCGCCTTGAGATCCTCCATGGACTCGGGAACCTCGTAACCGGCGTCCTCAAAGTTCTCGGGCACATACCAGACGAGCGATTTCACATCGACTTTGTAGAAGAAGCCGTAAAGCGCCTCGGTCCCGTCCGGGCCGGGTACGGTGGCCAGATCGACCCAGGATTGGCCGGCGGCGTAGTTCTCCGCCGTCCAGCTGGCAAGCTCCTCGCCCAAGGGCGTCACATAGCCAAGCTCGGCCATATCGGCGAGCAGTCCGGGCTGCGGGAACACAGCCACGTTCGGGGCCGATCCAGCCTCCGCGTCGATGCGGATCTGCTGCTCGAAGCTGTCGGAGCCGACATAGGAGACATCCGCTCCGGTCGCTTCCTCGAAATAGGCGAGCATGTTCTCGACCATGTCCTGGTCCGGGCCAAGCCACGGCCCGGCGATGGTCAGCGACTGCCCTGACAGGTCATGCGCCTCGGCAAAGGCGTTGTAGCTGTCCCAGTTGAAATCGCCCTCGCCGATGGGTGCCATCAGGTCCTGGGCCAAAGCCCCGCCCGCAGTGAGCGCGAGCGCGGCGACACCCGCCGTCATCCGCATGGTGAAAGTGCGCGTCATGAAAACCTCCCAGAGTTCATTTGAGCGTTTGGTTCGCCTCGGTCCGGCACCCGCCGGTCGAAGCCACTGTTGCACATCACGGCCCGGCATCCTCCCAAACCGCTTTGGATACTCATACCTCACCCATGCGCCACCCAGAGTCAATTCCGTTTCCGCAAACCGCCAAACATTCATCGCCGCACCGCAGAATATGAGAAAATTCACCAACCCCTTTGACGACGAGCGATCCGGGGCCTATGGTCCATCGTTATCCAAACCGCTTTGGGAAACGCGACACTCGCATGACACTCAAGGAACTCGCACAGGCGTTGGGGCTGTCCCCCACCACCGTCAGCCGCGCGCTGAACGGGTTCCCCGAGGTGTCGGAGGAGACGCGGAAAAAGGTCCGTGCGGCGGCCGAGGCCTATGGCTATCGCCCGAACATGCGCGCGCGCTCGCTTGCCACGGGGCGCGCCATGGCCATCGGTCACGTGATCCCGATCCAGTCGGGGCACGAGATGGTGAACCCGGTCTTCGCCGACTTCATCGCGGGCGCGGGCGAGGTCTATTCGGGTGCCGGTTACGACATGCTCATCTCCATCGTCCCTGACGACCGGCAGCAACAGGCCTATGAGGATTTCCGCACCAAGGGGTCGGTGGACGGCATCATCGTTCATGCCCCGCGTCTGGGCGACAAGCGCATCCAGCTCATCAATGATGTGGGTATCCCCTTTGTCGTTCACGGCCGCGCATCGGATTCGGGCGAGGCCTATTCCTGGGTCGACATGAACAACTTCCGCGCCTTCGAGCGCGCCACCAAGTTGCTGCTCGACCTCGGACACACACGGATCGGGCTCGTGAACGGCCTCGAGGATATGGATTTCGCGATTCGCCGCCGCGCGGGCGTCGAGGCGGCGCTGCGGGCGGCCGGACTGAAGGTGAACGACGCCTGCTTCTTCTCGGGCGAGATGACCGAACACTATGGCCACCGCGCCATGACCGAGATGCTCGCCTTGCCCGAGCCGCCGACAGCCGTGCTCACCTCGTCGATGATTCCCGGCATCGGCATCCGCCGCGCGATCCGGGAGTCGGGCCGCGAGATCGGGCGCGACATTTCGGTCATCATCCATGACGACGACCTGTCCTATCTGCCCAACGGGCGCGAGGACCCGCTCTTTACCGCCACACGGTCCTCGGTGCGTGAGGCCGGGCGCGCCGCCGCCACCATGCTCCTCGACATCATCGCGACCGGCGACCACGACCCGCGTCACGTCCTGCTCGAAGCTGACCTGATCCTCGGCCGCTCCACCGGCCCCGTTCGAGCCATGGCCACCACATGACGACATTCCCGACCCGCAAGGATTTCCCCGAAGACTTCCTCTTCGGCGTCTCGACCTCGGCCTACCAGATCGAGGGCCACGGCTTCGGGGCCGCGGGCAGCACCCATTGGGACACCTTCGCCGCCACCCCGGGCAACGTCGTCAACGCCGAGGACGGTGCGCGCGCCTGCGACCATTACCACCGCTGGGGGGACGACCTCGACCTGATCCGAGATGGCAATTTCGACGTCTACCGGTTTTCGACGTCATGGGCGCGGGTCCTGCCCGAGGGGCGCGGCCCGGTGAATGCCGAGGGGCTCGATTACTACGACCGGCTCGTGGACGGGATGCTCGAACGCGGGATCAAACCGGCGCTGACGCTCTATCACTGGGAAATGCCCTCGCCGCTCGCCGATCTCGGCGGCTGGCGCAATCGCGACGTGGCCGGGTGGTTCACCGACTACGCCGAAGTGGTGACGAAGCGGCTGGGCGACCGGCTCTGGTCCACCGCCACGATCAACGAATTCTGGTGCGTGGCGTGGTTGTCGCACTTCATTGGAGCCCATGCGCCGGGTATGCGCGACATTCGCGCCGCCGCCCGCGCCGTACATCACGTGCTTCTGGCCCATGGCACCGCCGCCCGCGCGATGCGGGACTGGGGCGTGGACAACATCGGTGCGGTCTTCAACTTTGAATACACCCTGCCCGAAACGGACAGCGCCGCGGATGCACAGGCCGCTACCAACTGGGATGCGATCTACAACCGCATGTTCCTGGGCGCGGCCTTCCACGGCAGCTACCCCGACGAGGTGCTCGCGGGCCTTGCCCCCCATTTGCCTGACAATTGGCAGGACGACATGGCGACGATCGCCGCGCCGCTCAACTGGTGCGGGGTGAATTACTACACCCGCAAGGTCATCTCCCACGCCCCCGGCCCCTGGCCCAACACCCGCGAGACGGTGGGCGACCTGCCCAGAACAGCCATGGGGTGGGAAATCTACCCGGACGGCCTGCGCCATTTCCTGACCAAGGTGCATCGCGACTACGCCAAGGGCCTGCCCATCTACGTGACCGAAAACGGCATGGCCGCGCCTGACCGGCTCACCGGCGGCACCGTCGCGGATCACGACCGCATCGCCTACCTCGCCGATCACCTCGCCGCCGTGCAGGCCGCCATTGCCGAGGGCACGCCGGTCAAGGGCTATTTCCAGTGGTCGCTTCTGGACAACTACGAATGGGCGTTCGGTTACGACAAACGCTTCGGCATCGTGCACGTGGACTTCGACAGCCTTGAACGAACCCCGAAAGCGTCCTACCACACACTGGCCCGCGCGCTGTCCCGGCGCTAACAGGCTTCCTGCCAAGCCCTTGACACCAGGCCCGTGCAAAAAAGCCTTTGATAGAGTTCGGAAATGACGCAATCCCCAGACAACCTGTCCCTCGTCGCCGATATCGGGGGTACCAATACCCGCGTCGCTCTCGTGAGGGGCACCGCGCTGCTCCCCGATACCATCGAACGCTTCAAGAATGCCGAATTCGCGGGGCTCGAGACGGTCCTGCGCCGTTACCTTGACGCCCAGGGCAACCCTGATTGCGCGGGTGCCTGCGTCGCGCTCGCGGGGCCGGTGCGCGACGACGTGGGCACGATGACGAACCTCGACTGGACAATCGACGCCGACACCGTGGCGCGGGCCACGCGGGCCGAGCGTGTGGCGGTCATCAACGATCTGCAGGCGCAGGGCTATGCGCTCGATCACATCGCGCCTGAGTATATCAAGACGCTCGTGCCCGGTCCCGTAGCGCCCGACCATGCCTCCAAGCTGGTGATCGGCATCGGCACCGGTTTCAACTGCGCCCCGGTGCATGAAACGGCTGCTGGCCGTATCGTCACCCCGGCCGAGGCGGGCCATGCCAACCTGCCCATCCGAACCGAGGAAGAGCTGGCGCTGTGCCGCCATTTCGAAACTGCCCACGGCTTTCCGGCGGTCGAGGACGTGCTCTCGGGACGCGGCATCGCGCATGTGGCAAGCTGGCTCGCCACACGCCAGGGCGAGCCGCGCGAATTTTCCTCGCAGGACGTTATCGGGGGAGCCGAGGCGGGCGATGCGCAGGCCCGCGAGGCGCTCGCGTTCTTCGTGCGCATCATGGGAACCGTCACGGGCAACCTGTCGCTCATCCACCTGCCCTTCGGCGGCGTCTACCTGGTCGGAGGGATCGCGCGCGCCGTGGCACCCTGGCTGGGCGAGTTTGGTTTCGCCGACGCGATGCGCGACAAGGGCCGCTTCGCCGGATTCATGAAGAACTTCCCGGTGTACCTGATCGAGGACGACTACGCCGCCCTCACCGGCTGCGCCTTCCGCCTCGCCCGCTGAAAAACTTTCTGGCGGTAAGCCAATCTTAACGACCCCTGCCGTATCCCGTCATGGACGCGGATGACGAGAAGGGTTGTAACGATGACGCGACGCATTTGGACCGGGGGCCTGCGATGAGCGGCACCCTTTTCCTTCCCGGCAAGCTGGATCTGCGCGCCGCCGGGCCGCTGCGCGCGGCGCTGCTATCGGAGCGTGGCGCCGACCTCGTGCTCGACGCGGCGCAGGTGAACCACCTCGGCGCCCTGTCGCTGCAGGTGATCCGGGCCGCGGCGAAGACCTGGTCCGAGGCCGGACATTCCCTGACGCTCACGAATGTCTCGACCGATCTCGCCGATCAACTGGCTCTACTCGGTTTTTCGCCCGCCACCCTTACCCGCTGGGAGACCGCAGAATGACCCTCCAGGTCCTTGCCGTAGATGACAGCCGCACCATGCGCGACATGGTGCGCCTCGCCCTGTCCAATGCCGGCATCAACGCCCATCTGGCAGAAGACGGCGTTCACGGGCTCGAGGTGCTTGATGAAATCTCGCCGCCGGATGCGATCATCACCGACATCAACATGCCCCGCCTCGACGGATTCGGCTTCATCGACGCCGTGCGCGCGCGGGAGGAGTTCCGATCCATCCCGATCCTCGTCCTGACCACGGAAAGCGCCGCCGAGATGAAATCGCGCGCCCGCGACGCGGGTGCCACCGGCTGGATCGTGAAACCATTCGACCCGACCAAACTGGTCAAGGCCCTAAAGATGGTGACGGGGTAGATCATGTCCGACCCGATGGCAGAAATCCGGGCATCCTTTTTCATCGAATGTGAGGAACTGCTCGAAAGCCTGCAGGACGGACTGCAGGTCATTTTTGACGGTGACGGCGACGGCGAAACCGTCAACGTCGTGTTCCGCGCCGTCCACTCGATCAAGGGCGGCGCCGGAGCCTTTGGCCTCGATGCCCTCGTGGCCTTCTCCCATCGTTTCGAGACCGCGCTGGACGAAGTTCGGGCGGGCAAACTGGCCCCCGACGCCGATGTTCTGAAGCTCTTTTTTACCTGCGGCGACATCCTCGCCGATCTGGTCCGCGAAAGTCGCGACGAGGTCCCGCATGATGCCACCCGTGTCGCTCCGGTGCTGGCCGACCTTGACCAACTCCTGGGCGGTCCGGCCGCCGAGGAAGAGCCCGAGGATTTCGCCTTCGAGGTGACGCCCTTGTCGCTGGACCTCATCGCGGATGCGGGCGACGGATTCGACGACGCGGGGCCGGACGCGCCGCCGCATTGGGACATTGCCTTCAGCCCGAAATCCCTGCTCTACGCCAATGGCAACGAACCCCAGTTCCTGTTCCGCGCCCTGCGCGACCTCGGTGAATTTTCCATCACCCCGCATGAAACCGGGCTGCCCGGCCTCGAGGACATCGATCCGGAACACGCATATATGAGCTGGAAGATCACGCTCGACCCGAGCGTCGACCGTGACGGCATCCGCGAGGTCTTTGATTTCGTCGACAGCCTTTGCGACCTCACGGTCGACATGGTCGAGGGCAGCGTGGTCATGCTCCCCGACCTCGACCTCGCCGACCTCAGTGGTTTCGAGGAGGATGAGAGTGCCCCGCTCCTGTCGGAAGCCCCCGCGCCGCCTCCGAGCGACCATGTCGATACCGTCCCCGCGGCGAAACCGATCGTTTTGCCCTCCCCGTCCGCGCGCATTGCCTCGGTGATGGACGCGGACGCGCAGCTCTCCTCAGATGGCCCGCCACCCTCCCGCAGTTCAGGCAGCGCGCCGCCACCTCCGGCCCCCCGCGCGACCGTGCGGGTGGATCTGGACCGGATCGACCGGCTCGTGAACCTTGTCGGCGAAATCGTCATCAATCAGGCCATGCTGAGCCAGAGCGTGGAAGCCGCCGGCATTCCGCCCAACTCTCCTGTGCGCACGGGTCTCGAGGAGTTCCAGCAACTCACGCGGGACATCCAGGAAAGCGTGATGATGATCCGGGCCCAGCCGGTGAAGTCGCTCTTCCAGCGCATGTCCCGCATCGTGCGCGAGGCGTCTGCGGGTGTGAACAAGGACGTGCGCCTCAGGACCGACGGTGAGAACACCGAAGTCGACAAGACCGTCATCGAGCGGCTCGCCGACCCGCTTACCCACATGATCCGCAACGCCGTGGACCATGGCATCGAAAAGGCCGAGGTGCGTGCCGAAAAGGGTAAGTCGAAAGAGGGCAACATCGTCCTGACCGCGCTTCATCGCTCCGGTCGCGTTGTGATCGAGATCAGCGACGACGGTGCCGGTATCAACCGGCCCAAGGTGCTGGGGAAGGCCATCGAAAAGAACCTCATCCCCGCCGACGCGCAATTGTCCGATGCCGAAATTGACAATCTTCTCTTCCTGCCGGGATTTTCCACCGCGGACGAGATTTCCAATCTCTCGGGCCGTGGGGTCGGCATGGATGTGGTCAGAAGCTCGATCCAGGCCCTGGGCGGCCGCATCTCGATCACCTCCGAGCCCGACAGAGGCACTACCTTTTCGATCTCGCTGCCGCTGACCCTCGCCGTGCTCGACGGGATGGTCGTGACGGTAGCCCACGAAACCCTTGTCGTTCCCCTCAACGGAATCCTCGAAACGCTCGCGCTCACCCGCAAGGAACTCAGGACCTTCGGGCCCTCCACCCATGTAATCAAGATCCGCGACGCCTTCGTGCCGCTCATCGACCTGGGGGCGGAACTCGGCTACCGCGAGCCCCTTGACGACTACACAGGCACCGTCGTGCTGCTGATCGGCCAGGAAGACGGCCTCGCCGCCGCCGTCGTCGTCGACACCATCGAGGACCAGCGCCAGGTCGTGATCAAGGGCCTGCAGGACGGCTTCGGCCGCGTCCCGGGCGTCGCCGCCGCCACAATCCTGGGGGACGGACAGATCGCCCTGATCCTCGACCCCATCGACCTGATCGCGAACGCCACCGGTCGTACGCGACGCGCCGGTGCGCCGACACGGATCGATCATTCCGACACGGCTGTCACTGGAACCCGAGCATGAAGGATAGACACGCAACCATGGACAAGAATACCGACGCCTCCGTTCGCGAATACCTGTCATTCCTTGTCGGCGGGCAAGACTACTGCGTCGACATAATGCAAGTCCGCGAAATTCGCAGCGGCGCCAAGGCGACCACCCTACCCCACTCTCCATCCTACATGAGGGGTGTCATCAACCTGCGCGGCACGGTCCTGCCGATCATGGATCTCGCCACGCGGCTCGACATCGCTTCGGACGAAGCGTCAGGGCGTAGCGTCATCATCGTGGTCGCCCAGGGCGATCAGGTCGTCGGCCTGATGGTCGATGCCGTTTCCGACATCCTCGCCGTCCGCTCCGCGGATCTGCAACCGCCCCCCGACCTTCCCGCCGATAACCAGCGGAGCTTCGTATCCTCGCTGACGATCAAGAACGACATCATGATCCGCGTGCTGGATCTATCCACCGTCTTGCCACGCTTCGAAAGTGAAGTCGCCTGACCGAGCACCAGTGAGACGATCAACATGCAATTCTCTCATTCCGCCCCTGAGCTGACCGATAGTGAACTGCTGGCGATCTCCCGGATCGTCTACCGGGAGTCCGGAATCAACCTGCCGCCTGGCAAGAGCGCCATGGTGCGCACACGTCTCGCAAAAAGACTGCGATCCTTGGCGTTCTCGTCCTTCAGCGACTATTCGGCTTACCTTCTCAGCGACGACGGACATACAGAAATCCCGAAGCTGATCTCGGCGCTCACGACCAATGTCTCTCATTTTTTCCGGGAGATGCACCATTTCGACGCCTTGGTCGATCTCTTGAAAACGCGCGTCAAAGCGAATGGTAACGGCACGGAGATCAGGATTTGGTCGGCGGGTTGTGCAACAGGCCAGGAACCGATCTCGATCGCAATCGCCCTTCTGAAGACGTCGATCCCTCAGAAATATCGCGTCAAGGTACTGGCGACGGACATCGATGCAGAAGCCCTGAGTTTCGCCGAGGCCGGACGTTACCCCCGACATATGTGGCAGGGCCTCTCCGAGCGAGATCTCGCGGACTACTTCGACTGCACGGACCAAGACGCATCCGTCAGGCGCGAAGTGAGTGATCTCATCCACTACAAGCAGCTGAACTTGATGGATGCCTGGCCCATGAAATCCAAGTTTGACGCAATCTTCTGCCGCAACGTCGTCATCTATTTCGATGCGGAGACGAAAGCCCGGATTTTCAGACGGTTCCATTCTCAGATGATTTCCGGCGGTCATCTTTTTCTGGGCCATTCCGAGCGCATGTCCGAGGAAAACAGGGACCTCTACGAGAAGGTCGGGATCACCACCTACCTTCCGCGCACTTCCCAACCGAGGAGCCATCCATGTCAATGAGAGATCAATTGCGCGTTCTTGTCGTCGACGACATGTCGACAAGCCGCGGTCTGATCACACAAGCCCTCGATGCCATCGGCGTCAGGCAGATCGAGACGGCGTCCAACGGTCGCGAGGCCCTGGCTGCGATGAAGTCGAACCAGCCACACCTGGTCATCTCCGACATGAACATGCCGGAGATGAACGGTCTACAGCTTCTGCACTCGATCCGCACCGATCCAAGAACGAAGAACACCGGTTTTCTGCTCATCACGTCCAAGGCGGACCGCCAGTTGATCGAGACCGGCAAGAAACTCCGCATGAACAATTTCATTCCCAAACCCTTCAAGACCGAGGATCTCGCACGCGCGATCGAAGCGATATTTGGAAGACTCTAATTGAGTTCGGACATGATGGCAGAAGATCCCCGGACCGACGTCCAAAGAACCATTAGTGAACTCAAGCGTTGCGTCCTCGAATGCGAAGAGATCGAAGAGATCGTCTCAAAACTCTTGGGAATGGCGCCCGTGAATGAAACGCACCTCATTTTCACGAAACTCCAGAAGGTTGACTACCTGCGACAACACCTCGCTGACGTTGCACGTTTCCTGGAGCATTGCTTGGTTCAAGATTTCGATGACGAACGAACACGCGAGGCGCCCGTGTTTCAGTTGAGAGATGTTCAAGACAGGTTGCTCGGAAAAGAAAGCGAAACAGTCGGGAAGTCTTCCGGGAGCTCTGATGTTGAGTGGCTCTGAGGTTGACGTGCCAGCGGGCGACCTGTCTTATTCCGTTTCTGCCCCTAATATCGGGCGACACCAATCCCAAATTAAAGAGTGCGGATTTCCATCCGGAAAAGGCCCCTAGTTATCGAACGCGGGCTGCCGTATTTCATTCAAGCTTCGTGCGATACCCGCCGTCGAGCACTCGTGAGAGTGTTTCCGGAACAGCATTATCGTGGCGGCATCTGCGGTGGCTCATGCTGGGTCCGGCCCGGTATCCATGTTAAATCGCATTGTTGGCGTTCCAGGGTTGACGGAAGACAACCTCCATCCGTTTATCCGCTAAGGTCTTCCTCCGAAACTATTATGTCCGGGCGTCATTCAACTTTCGTGTCCTGCGGGTCCGATCACTCGCTCGTTTCGGGCTCCGGCCTTGAAAGGGAAGACCAATGGGAGCGCAGCAAGACCGCTATGCGAAGGATTGTTCCACGCATCGCAAGGACAACCGGCATGCCGGCTGCTTGGGACCCTTCTCAAAAGAGCTCCGGCTCGGAGGATGACAAAGGACGAGGAGTCGGGATCTCCTCCACCCGCATATCCAGAACCAGTTTGACCCTTGCCCGACCGAGGCCAGGCCAGAATTCAAGTCGGCGCGCATTAGTGCCGCCGGTATCGCCCCCCTCGATGGTCAGTCCTTCTGCGACCAAGAACTCTGTCACGAATTTCACGTTCTTCTGCCCCGCCTCCGAGGTCCTGCCGATCATCTGCGCCCCGCCAAAGACCTTGGCACGTAGGTTGGACTTCTGCGCGCCCAGCCGAAAGAGGCCATTGAGCAAGAGCTCCATAGCGTTGACACCGAAGCCAAAAGCAACCTCGGCCCCCCGCGTGGGATCGACGAAAAGCACGTGGTTCATGCCCCCAATTCCACGCCCCGGATCCCAGATGCACGCCGAGACGCAGGACCCGAGCAAGGTGCTGATGACGGCTTTGTCACCCCCGTCTATGGCGTATTCGCCCTGTCCGATATGGCGACGGCCGTCGCGAACCTGCGCAAGACTCATCTGATCATCTCTCCGGCTCTCCAATGGCAATCGCGGGCGGTAACGAACAGTCGCGGGTCAGACAGCCACGCGGCGACGTCAAAACTCTTCCCACCCGTCATCGAGCGACGGCGCCTGCATGACGGCAGTCATGGACCCCGCCGCGCGTCTCGGAGGAGCGGTCACTGTCGGACTGACAAAAACACCTGCGGACACCGAGGGCCGGGTGATACTGGTTCCGCCGGTCTTGAAGCGGGCCATGGAGTCTGAGAGGGCTTCCGCCTCTCGGGTCAGCGCGTGGCTGGCAGCCGTCGTTTCCTCGAACATCGCAGCGTTTTGCTGGGTCACCTGGTCGAGCTGACCCATCGCAGCATTGATTTCGGCGAGGCCCACGCTCTGCTCGTTGGCGCTCGTTGCGATGGCGGAGACGTGCTTGCTGATCTCGGACACCGAGTTGACGATGCCTTTGAGCGCCTCGCCTGCCTGTCCTACGAGGCCGACGCCGCGTTTCACCTGTCCATCCGAGGCCGAAATCAGCGCGTTGATCTCGCGCGCCGCGTCAGACGACCGCTGGGCCAGCGCGCGCACTTCCGAGGCGACGACGGCGAACCCGCGACCGGCCTCGCCCGCTCGGGCGGCCTCCACACCTGCATTGAGGGCCAGAAGGTTGGTCTGGAAGGCGATGTCGTCGATGACACCGGTGATCTTGGACACCTGAAGCGACCCCGCCTCGATCTCGCTCATGGCGACCACGGCCTCCTGCACGATCGTCCCGGAATGTTCAGCGTTGACTCTGGCCTTTTCGACGATTTCGTTGGCGTGGGACGCCCCGTCGGCAGCGGATTTCACGGATGAGGTCAGTTCGTCGATGGCCGCCGCTGTTTCCTCCAACGTTGCCGCCTGTTTCTCGGTCCGTGCCGAGAGATCGTCCGCGGCAGCCGAGATTTCCGAGGCTTCGCCGGTGATGAGGTTCGCGTTCTCGAGCACGCCCCGAAGGGCTTCGAGAATCCTGTCCGCAGCCCGGTTGAAGTCCTCGCGCAGCTGTTCGTAGTCTTCCGTGAAGGGGTCGTTGATCCGGTGGAGCAAGTCGCCTTCGGCAAGTTTCTCGAGCGCATTGCCGAGCGAGCGGACCACATCATCCTGCGCTTCCTTGGCCTTGTGCGCGGCCGCCTTGGCCGTGTCGCTTGCATCGCGCGCCTCGGTCACATCGTTTCCGATCAGGATTATCCGCAAGAGCCGGCCACGTGTATCGAGCACGGGTGTAAAGCCGCCGTCGATGACCGAACGGCCGCCATCCACGCGCTGAACCTCGAACCGGCCATAAACGGACTCGCCCGAACGGAGGCGGGTAAACACATCGCCGCGCTCCAGCGCGAAGTCCCGGTCGAAAAGAAATATGTCGTCGCTGCGCCGCGATCTGATCGTCTTGGCGTCGCTGCCGACAGCCGCCAGGAACCGCGCGTTCGCATCGAGTACATGGCCGTCCACGGCAAAGTCCGCCTTGATCTGGTTCGCGTCGATGGCCGTCAGGATCGCCTTGTTCATGTAATCTGAGGTCTGGTCGGCCCATTCGACGACAAACCCCTCGTTCCTCCCGGCCTCGTCGTTGACGGCGCTGATCGACAGGCGGAAGCGGGCCTCGCCGACGCTGATGCTGGTCACATAGGGCAGGTTCGCCGGGTCCGACAGGATCCCCCGGATCCGCTGGTCCATTTCGGCCGTGTGGAACAGGCCCATGCCATTGCCGACCACGGTCGCGGGATCGAAGCTGCGCGCCGCCTTGCGGAAGTCGCCGACGTAGTTGTCCACGAGGGCACCGAAGGCATCGTTCGTGGCGGTGATCACGAGGTCCTGGTCAACCAGCATCAGGGGTGCGGAGGTGCCTTCAAAGGCCCGCCCCCGGAACCGCGCGATCCGGGCGGTTTCGGCCCCTTGGTTCAGGGTCTCGCGCAGCCGGTCAACCGCCTTGCCGATGTCGCCAAGTTCGTCGCCGCGCACGGCCGTCTTGATCTCGACATCGTAGTTTTCCTTGACCACCTCTTCCACATAGCCCGCCGTGCGCACCATCGGCTTGGTGATCCACATGCGGATCGCAAAGACCATGAGCGTGACGACGACCAGCACGGTGACAACAGAAACGATGATGGCCAGACGCTGTTCCTTCATCGCGCTTGCGACCAGACCGTCGGCGGTCCAGGCCATCGCAAGGACACCAACGATCGACTGGTTCTCGCCGAAGCGGACCGGCACGGACACGTAAAGGCCGTCGTCGGCGCGTTGCATCTCGCCGGTCGCGAGTGCCTGTCTGGCGGTCTCGAGAAGAAGGGCGGGCTCGGCAATTTCGCCATGCTCGACAAAGACATTGCCCTCGGCGTCAAGGGTAAGGCCGTAGAGCGCCATTGCCTCGAGGTCGATCATCGCCTCAAGCGTCGCGCGCAGGCCAGCCTCGTCCCGAAAGGCAAAGGCCGCCCCCAAGGACCCGGCCTGGGAAGCCGTGACTTCCTGTCCGGCCTCGGCCGCCGCTGCCCGGATCTGCTGGACCGTCGTCTTGGTGTAGAGGACGGCCAGCAGGACCGCCAGGATCACGGACATCGCGAAGATAACCGCCGATAGCTTGATAAAGATCGAGTTCAACCGGAGCCCCCGGCCCTTCGAAGTGCTGCCCATTCTCACGTACCCTTTTTGCGCCCGCCGCAGCAGGCGTCGCCTCAGAAAAGCGATTCTGCGTTGATGCCGACGGTCATCGCGCCGATGACCGCGCCCGTGTCGGGGTCGGTGATCGCGAAAGACGCCTGACCCTGATAGGACCCGGTGCTCTCGTCCTTTTCGATCTCCGAGAAATGGCGGGCATCGGGACCGACACCGGCGGTGGCGCTGAATTTCTCCTCGTCACCCTGCCAGTAATCCGAGGTCACCGTGCTCGACGCGACGTTGAGCCCGCGTGCGTCCATCACGAAGATCTCGGTGACCTTGCCCGCCATGGCGTCCACATGGCCGCGCAGCATGTCCGACACCGGATTTTTCATCACGCCGTCGATCGTCGGGGTCGCGCCGGTTCCGACCTCGGCCCGCCAGCGGGCATCCATCGCGTCGATCTCGGTCTGGGTCAGACCCGCCGTCTCGGTGTTCTGGGCCCGGATCGCGTCGAGGATCATCGCATCGGAGGCCCAGCCGACGATGTTGTCGTCAAGGAAACCGCCCATGGCATCGGACGCGTCGACCGCGAGCGAAGGCGTGGCGAGGAACCCGGCAACGAGCGCGAGGGGCAGATGAATCTTCATTGGGAACTCCTTGGTCCAAGCAGCCCCCGAACGGGGGCGATCGGTGGAGACCCTAGTGCGCTTGCCTTTCCGTCCGGTTAACGGCCGTCACAGGCGGCCCGCGCGGCGCGACGCGCAGACAAATCAGGCAGTTGCAAAAGAAAAAGGGCCGCAGAAGCGGCCCCTTTCCGAAACGTGTAACGCAGAACGATCAGCGCTTGGAGAACTGGAAGCTCTTACGGGCTTTCGCCTTGCCGTATTTCTTCCGTTCCACGACGCGCGAGTCGCGGGTGAGGAAGCCAGCCGCTTTGAGCGCGCCACGCAGGGACGGTTCGTAAAGCTGCAGCGCCTTCGAGATGCCGTGCTTGACGGCACCGGCCTGACCCGACAGACCGCCACCGGTCACGGTCGCGTAGACGTCGAATTCGTTCTCGACACCGGCCACCTGGAAGGGCTGGCGCAGGATCATCTGGAGCACGGGACGGGCAAAGTACTTGTCCATTTCCTTGCCGTTCACGGTGACCTTGCCGGAACCCGGCTTGATCCAGACGCGGGCGACCGCATCTTTCCGCTTGCCGGTCGCATAGGAACGGCCAAGCGAGTCACGCTGGGGTTCACGCGGGGCGGCGATTTCGGCGACGGCGGCAGAGGTGCCGGAGACGGCCGCGTTCAGCTCATCGAGCGATTTGATTTCTTCAGCCATGATCAGCCCTCACGCGAGTTTTTCTTGTTCATCGACTTTACGTCGATCACTTCCGGCGACTGCGCTTCATGCGGGTGCTCGGCGCCGGCATAGACGCGGAGGTTGGTCATGATCTGACGCGACAGACGGTTGCCCGGCAGCATCCGCTTGACCGCGAGGGTCAGGACGCGCTCGGGGTATTTGCCCTCGAGGATTTCACCGGTGGTGCGGTTCTTGATTCCGCCCGGGAAGCCCGTGTGCCAATAGAACCGCTTGTCGGTGCGCTTCTTGCCAGTGAGCTGGATCTTGTCCGCATTGATGACGATGACGTTGTCACCGCAATCCATGTGGGGGGTAAAGGACGGCTTGTGCTTGCCGCGCAGACGCATGGCGACGATCGAGGCGAGACGGCCCAGAACGACGCCCTCGGCGTCGATCACAACCCATTTCTTCTCGATGTCTGCCGGGGTAGCAGAGAACGTTTTCATGTCATTCGGCCCTTGGTGGGTTTCGGATGACGCGCTTCTATAGCTTTTTCAGCACCGGTCAAGCGGCATGTTTTCTGGAATAAACAGCAATTTCAATTACTTAGAAAAATGGTATTATTTTACCCCACGAAATGTAAGCTCCCCTGCCTTCCCATCACGCTCGCGGATGCTCCAGCATCTCGAGAACGGCTTCGGATGTCGAGAGCCTGCCATGAAAGCTTTCGAGCCGCGAGCGGTTGTCCTCCTGCGTCTGGGCGGTCAGAAGCCGCCCGTAGTCCTCGACGATGTCGAGGCTCTTTTTCTGCCAGGCCCGGATCGCGAGCACATGCTCGGCCCGGCCGCCGCCGCGCCCTGCCCCGTCCAGAAAGAACTGCAGGATGTCGCGTTCGTCCGCCATGTCGAGGATCTGCGGCACCAGTTCGCCCGTGGCAAGCTTCGCGAACCGGTCGAGCATTCGTCCGTCCACCTCGGTGTCGCGAAACTCGATCGGCCCGATCGCGCGTGACGGCAGGACGAGCCGCGATCGCGTGACCATGGTGGCGCCCCAGGGCCGGTATCCCATGCCCTTGCCATGGGCGACCAGACGTTCCACCGGCTCCCAGACCACCTGCATCACCGGGATAACCCGGACCATGCCGGAACTCATGAACTGGATCTGCGTGGCAATGCCGCCCCACATCTCGTCGTTCATCTGCCAGACGGCCAGCCCGCGCCGCCTCCGGGTCATCCCCAGAGCGACGAGTTGGCCCGTGCAGGCCTCCAGCACCGCCTTAGAGTGTTCGTTCATAGGACCAGCCCGCGTTCCCAGTTCCGGAATGATACGCACGGCATCGGGCTTGGGGAGGGGGAAATCCGCTTTTTCCATTGAAAACAATCGGTTTCCCAAGGCAACTTCGAACAGTTCCCACCCCGCACCGATATTTTTCCCGATCAGGAAACAAACCTCCGGTGAACAGCCCCGCAGATGCCGCGTGCCGTCGTGGCGGAGGCGTCATTCCGGTTGCAGGATCTCTCCACGCAACAGGCCGAGAATCGTCCGCACGACCAGACCCGCCACCACGAGAACAAGGAGCAGCAGCACGAAGAAACCGACGGTCTGATGCACCAGCGTGCCTTCGAGGCGGGCAAAGAGAAAGGACGCGACGGCCAGCGCGGCGAGCGGAAAGGACAAGACCCACCAACTCAGCGCAAAGGGCAGTCGCGCGAGCCGGGTCATCTGCGTCGGCACGAGGGCGGCGAAGATATACCCCATGTAGATCAGCGCTCGGGCAAAACCGTCCACATGACCGACAAGGCCCACGTAGCTGACGAAGGCAACCGAAGGCGGCGCGATCAGGATCACGATGGTCGGGAACAGCCGCGCCGGGATCGGATCGTGAAACACGAGCCGGTTCATCACCATGGTCAGAAGCACGGCCCAAAGCATCATGCCCCCCGCGAAGAAGAGCCAGGATGTCTCGAGGTATCCCATCCGCGCCCCCGCCACGGGGACGATCACGTTGCCCACCGCGGGCAGAAACCACGCGGGCGTCAGATGCCCGACTTCGAAACTGCGGTGCGAGATCCATCCGCTCACCACCGCTATGGACAAGACCCCCTGCCCGAACACCCCCACGAGCCACATGCCTTCGGCCACATGGGGCGCGAGATTCAGGAGCGCGGTGGACGCGAGCAGAAGCGAGATCGTGATCGTCGGAAAGAAGGCGAGTTTCAACGGGTGGTTCCATTCCGCGCGAACCGCGGTGAAATGCGTGGCGAGTTTCGACGCGAAGAGCGCCGCAATGACCGCAAAGACGCCGAGCGCGATCCAGAACACCACCTGCGACAGGTCCTCCAGCCATGGTGAGAACGGCGCAGCCCCGTGCAGCGCAAGCGCAAGTCCCATGAGCCCCATGACGACCGCGAAGAATGTCACCGGAAAATACTCGAGCCTGTGCACCTTGGTCCGCCTCCTTGCGCCCGTCCCTGCCCCGAGGGACAGAGAAACCGCGACCGGAGCCGGGGTCAACCGGTCATCGCGGTCAGAGGTGCCTCACCGGTCCGGCGGAATGGAATAGGTCAGCGATGCCCGCGCCACGGGCCGCGTGTCTCCCTCGGACCAGATCAAAACGTCGCCCACGGCCAGCACCTTGCCCAGCTTCAGGATACGGGTTTCGGCATGCAGGTCGGTCGCCGCCGCGGGCTTGCGCATGAAGTCGATGGCGCAATTCGTCGTGACCGCCAGTGCCTTGGGCCCGATCATGGCCAGAATGGCGAGATAGACCGACACATCGGCAAGCGCGAACATGGTAGGCCCGGACACCGTGCCGCCCGGGCGCAGGTGCTTGTCTGCGACATGCGCCTTGGTGACGAGCCGCATGGGCGCGACCTCGGTTACCGAAAACTCGCCCGCGACCTGCGGAAACTGCTCGTCGAGAAACCGGTTCAGTTCCCCAAGCGACATCACGACCTGCGGCCCGTTTTCCATGTTTTCCCTCCCGAAATTCCGGCTTACGTTCGGCCAAAGCCAAAGGGAGGACAAGATGGCCGAGCTTCTGATCCGGGAGGACGCGGCGTCAGTCGCGCATCTGACGATGAACAATCCGGGCGCGCTCAACGCGCTCTCCGACGATATGCTGGCGGCCCTCAGCACCACGCTTGCCGAGATCGGCAATGATCCCTCGGTCAAGGCCATCGTGCTCAAGGGGGCGGGCAAGGCCTTCTGCGCCGGACATGACCTCAAGGAAATGCAGGCGGGTCGGCAGGCCCCCGATGGCGGCGCGGCCTACTTCGGGGACCTTTTTGCCCGCTGCGGCGCGCTCATGCAGTTGATCCCCACCTTGCCCCAGCCGGTCATCGCACAGGTCCACGGCATCGCCACCGCCGCAGGCTGCCAGCTCGTCGCCTCCTGCGATCTCGCGGTCGCCGCCGAAGGCACCCGCTTCGGCGTGAACGGTGTGAACATCGGCCTTTTCTGCTCGACGCCCATGGTCGCGCTCACCCGCAACGTGCCACGCAAACAGGCTTTCGAGATGCTGACCACGGGCGAGTTCATCGACGCCAACCGTGCGCGCGAGATCGGTCTCGTGAATCGCGTGGTCCCGCCCGAGGCTCTGGAGGACGCAACCCTCGAGCTCGCCGCCACCATCGCCGGCAAGCTCGCCTCGGCGGTCAAAATCGGCAAACGCGCCTTCTACGACCAGATCCAGATGCCGCTCGACCAGGCCTATGACCACACGCGCGAGGTCATGGCGGTGAACATGATGGACGCGGACACGTCAGAGGGCATTCAGGCCTTCATCGAAAAACGCAAGCCGGACTGGCACCAGTGACACCTCATTAAGGTTAACGCGCGCCCCGCCCACCCCTCAAAGAGCGAGCGGTCCTGTCTTCTCTGGTTCATAAATATCCTCGGGGAGGTCTGGAGGGGTCCGAGGACCCCTTCAGTCCCGCACCGCGTACGAACGCAACATCGGACGAGCGCGACACCGCGCCAGACAGACACCAGGATCATGCCTCTTTCAATTTGATCAAATTCGCAGCATAACGCCCGGGACCCCGTTCTCAGGTGCCCCATGTCCAGCCCGATGTCCGCTGCCACGACCCCCCAGCCCAGCGACAAGAACCTCGTCGCCGGTATCCGGCCCGACCGTCTCGCGGCGCTGGCCGCACGCGCGGCGGACGACTACCGCGCTGCGCGTCCCCGGTGCTTCGCCGCCGATCTCGGGGCTGGATCGCCCTTTCTCGACGCGGTCCCGATGCACTGGATGCGCGACTGGCCGATGCCTGTCCCAATGCTGGTGGCCGAGGCCACGGGTGCCACGCTCACCGACATCGACGGCAATCGGCTCGACGACTTCTGCCTTGGCGACACCGGATCGATGTTCGGCCACTCGCCCGCGCCGGTGGCCGAGGCGATCCGGGCGCAGGCAGCGCGCAGGGCAAAGCGGTTGGCATCGGTGGCGGTGGTGGCGATCTGCCACTTGAAGTCGCCGAAAACGTGGGAGAGCAGGTTGCCTG
>LUOO01000014.1 GCA_001626765.1 Maritimibacter sp. REDSEA-S28_B5 | reverse complement strand
GCTTTCACCGGGGATGTAGCTGATGACTTCGTAGCCGTTGGTCAGACGGACCTTGGCGACTTTACGCATAGCGGAGTTCGGCTTCTTCGGCGTCGTCGTGTAGACGCGCGTGCAGACGCCACGCTTCTGCGGGCAGGATTCCAGGTGCTGGGACTTGGAGCGTTTGACTTTGGGCTGACGCGGCTTGCGGATCAGCTGTTGGATCGTGGGCATTGGGCTTCGTTCCCCGTGTTGCAACACTAATGTTCATGGGGCGCGCGCCCCGGTTTCAGTCGACTTGCGTCTTTCGCGTCCAAAAAACGCAATGTACCGCACCCGCCCCGATCAGCCGGGGCGACGCGGTGGATAATCAGAGGATCGGGGCAACAAGGCCCGGATCGTGGCCACTTCATATCTGTAAACGGACGGTTGGATACATGTATCCCTTTGTCCGGGTGCGCGCCGTATATGGGGAGTCGTTTGGGTTGTCAACGCTTGGCGCGCCGGTTTCCGCTGATCGGCACCACCCTCAGGGCCGCCCGGCAGCCTTGCCTTGCCTGATGCCCGATTTTCGGGAATACTCGAAACCAGAAGATCGCACAGACGATCCCAACGACATAGCCGAGGCAGGCAGCAGATGAAACCCATTCTCATTATGGCGGCGGTCACCGCCGCGCTGGCGCTTGGCGCCTGCAGCAAGAATCCACTCAAGGGCAAGGACGCCGCGTTGCTCGACGCATCGCCCGGCATCAACACCGAACGGCTCGACGCCGAGGGCAAGGCGGATTTCCTCCTCGCCTACCAATATGTGCAATCCTCCAAGGTCACGACGATCATGCCGGGCAGCGGCTCGGCCCGCTACGTGGGCGGGATGGGCGGCGACGTCTCGGGCGACGTCGACGGTTTCATGACCGGCGCGCTGGAAATGACGGTGGCCAACCTTAACGACGGCACGATTTCGGGCTTTGCCGATAACTTTGCGCTTTACGACGAGGACGGGTCCAAGAAAGAGGACCTGAGCGGCACCATCACCATGACCGGGAACGTGGTCGGCAACGGGTTTTCGACCACCGGCGCTGGAACCCTGTCACATTCCGGCGGCTCTTCCGCGGTCAACAGCGACCTCGACGGCACCTTCCGCAATGTGGACGGCAAGGCGAGCGGTGTCAGCGGCGTGGCCACCACCACGGGCGGGATCACCATGGACGACGGCCGCTTCTACCTCGTCGAAAACGACTGATCGCAATGGCGGCAGTCGTGCCCGGCAGCACGGTTCTGGGGGCCCAGAGGAACGAGGGCCCCTTTCTGCTCGAATGGATCGCGTGGTATCTCGCGCTCGGGTTCGAGAACGTGCTGATCATGCACAACGACTGCACCGACCATTCGCCGCAGCTCTTGCGCCTGCTCGAACGCGCGGGCGTCATCGCACAGCAGAAGGTCGTGACCGACCCCGCCCTGCCCCCGCAACCGCAGGCCCACCGCAAGGCGGCCCGGCACCGGATGATACAAGAGGCCGACTGGGCCTTTACCTGCGACATGGACGAGTTTCTCGTGGTCCACACGGGCGACGGCAGCCTTGGCGCCCTGATAGAAGACCCGGCGCTGGCAGGTGCGGCGGGTATGGCGATCCATTGGCGCATTTTCGGGACGATGGGACAGGTGGCCTGGGAGGATCAGCTGGTCCACCGGCGTTACACCATGGCCGCGCCCCGCGTCGTGAACCAGAACTCGGGCTTCAAGACCCTGACGCGCTGGCCCGGCAAATGGACATTCCTGAGTGCGCATGGCCCGAAAAACTGGAACGGGCTAGAGGAGTGGGGTGCGCCGCCCTACCGCCTGCTTCTGGCCGATGGCAGCCCCTTCGACGACTACGCCCACCGGGGTCAGGCGATTAACCACACGGATGTAGGCCGCATCCGCCACGACAAGGCGCAGGTGAACCACTACGCGCTGCAATCGGTCGAGAAGTTCCTGCTGAAACGCGGTGTGCCCGGCGCGGGTGACAACGAGGTGCGATATACCGACGACTTCTTTGCCCGCTTCGACTGGAACGCGGTCCAGGATACTTCGGCCCTCGCCCACCGTGACCGTTTCGATGCCACCTACGCGCGGCTGACGGCGATCCCCGGCGTGCTCCGGCTGCATCACCTGTGCTGCGCGGATTTCGTCGAGGCGATGAATGCGAAGGTCGGACTGGATCCGGCCGAGGACCCCCGCATCGCGCTCCACCGCAACATCGCCCGGTCCCTGCCCGGCCCCGAGAAGGGCTAGCCCACCATGCGACAAGGCGTCATCCTGTGAACCGGTCCGCCCGGCACTAACAGACGACACATGACGAGGCACCCATGCTCTACCCGATCCTGCACATCACTCACCTGCTCATGGCCACGAGTCTTATCGGCGTCGTGTTCTTCGAGACCATGATCCTTTCGGCCCTGCGCAAGCCGCTGGGGGCCGAGACCTTTGACCGCGTCGAACGCGCCGTGATGGCGCGCGCGGTCTGGATCATGCCGCCGGTCGTCGCCCTGCTCTATGTCACCGGCGGGATGCTCCTGTGGCAGAACTGGCCGCTCGTGGATTTCAGCGAATTGTCCTGGCCACCGCTCATCGGCTTCACCGCGATCCTCAGCGCGAAGGTCATCCTCGCCCTGTCGGTGCTGGTCCATTTCCTGCTGTCGATCCGGGCGGAATTGCGCGGCAGCCTGAGCGCCCGCGCGTCGAAATGGGTCCATATCTCGGTCAGCCTGCATGTGGTGGCGATCCTGATCCTGGCCAAGCTGATCTTCTACGTCCTCGTCGGCTGCATCCTCGCCAAAGGCAGAGAAGGCATCCTCGGTCGGAGCCGCCAGCGCCGCCGCGGCTTCCGCCTCGGCCCGCGCCTGGTCAATGACCTTGCGGTCGCGTTCCTGCGGGATGGAGCGCACCTTCATGGTGGCCCCGCCAGTGCCGGCCGGGATCAGGCGGCCCACGATGACGTTTTCCTTGAGACCGACGAGCTTGTCGCGCTTGCCCTGCACCGAAGCCTCGGTGAGAACCCGCGTGGTCTCTTGGAAGGACGCCGCCGAGATGAAGCTGCGGGTCTGCAGCGACGCCTTGGTGATCCCGAGAAGGATCGGCTGGCCGGAGGCGGGACGCTTGCCGCGCGCTTCGGCCTTTTCGTTGGCTTCGTCGAACTCGACCTTGTCCACATGCTCGCCCTTGAGCAGCGTGGTTTCGCCCGAGTCCGTGATCTCCCACTTCTGCAGCATCTGGCGAACGATCACCTCGATGTGCTTGTCGTTGATCTTCACGCCCTGCAGCCGGTAGACGTCCTGCACCTCGTCGATCATGTAATCGGCGAGCGCTTCGACGCCCATGATGGCCAGGATGTCGTGCGGTGCCGGGTTCCCGTCCATGATGTACTCACCCTTTTGGATGAAGTCGCCCTCAGCCACCGGGATGTGCTTGCCTTTCGGCACCATGTATTCGACGGGCTCTAGGCTTTCGTCCGACGGCTCGATCGTGATGCGGCGCTTGTTCTTGTAGTCGCGGCCAAAGCGCACATAACCATCGACTTCGGCGATGATCGCGTGATCCTTGGGACGACGAGCTTCGAACAGTTCCGCCACACGCGGCAGACCACCGGTGATGTCCTTGGTCTTGGCGCCTTCGCGCGGGATACGCGCGATGACGTCGCCAGCCAGAACGTCGGCCCCGTCTTCGATCGACAGGATGGCGTCCACGGACATCGTGTAGGTGATCGGGTTGCCCTGATCGTTACGGACCGGCTCGCCGTCCTCACCCACGAGGATGAGTTCCGGCTTGAGGTCCGAGCCCTTGGGCGCGGTGCGCCAGTCGGTCACGATCTTCTGGGTCATGCCGGTCGCGTCGTCGGTTTCGTCGCGGACAGAGATACCCGCGATGAGGTCGGCGAATTTGACCGTCCCCGAGGCTTCCGCGATGATCGGAAGGGTATAAGGGTCCCATTCGAAGAGCTTGTCGCCACGCTTGATCTCGGCCTTGTCCGAGACAAAAACCTTCGACCCGTAGCCCGGCTTGTAGCTCGCCCGCTCGACGCCATTTGCGTCCATGATGGCGATCTGCATGTTCCGGCCCATCACGATGGTCTCGCCGCTCGCGTTGGTCAGCGTGTTCGGGTTGCGGAACTCGATCACGCCTTCCTGGCCGGCTTCCTGGAACGATTGCTGACCACCCTGCGCGATGCCCCCGATGTGGAAGGTCCGCATGGTGAGCTGCGTGCCAGGTTCCCCGATCGACTGCGCCGCGATGATGCCGACGGCTTCGCCGATGTTCACCATGGTGCCACGGGCAAGGTCACGGCCATAGCACATGGCGCAGACGCCCTCTTCCGATTCACAGGTGAGGGGGCTGCGGATCCGCATGGTGGCAACACCCGATTCCTCGATCAGGTCGGCCTTGCGTTCGTCGATCAGCTCGTTCTTGGCAACAAGGATCTCGCCCGTTGCCGGGTGGATCACGTCATCCGCCGACACGCGGCCGAGGATGCGTTCGCCAAGGCTCGCCACCACTTCACCGTCGTTCACGGCCGCCGAAGCGGTGATCGCGTTTTCGGTGCCGCAGTCACGCGAGCGCACGATGCAGTCCTGCGCCACGTCCACGAGACGACGGGTAAGGTAACCCGAGTTCGCGGTCTTGAGCGCGGTGTCGGCCAGACCTTTGCGGGCGCCGTGGGTCGAGTTGAAGTACTCGAGCACCGTCAGGCCCTCTTTGAAGTTCGAGATGATCGGCGTTTCGATGATCTCGCCCGACGGCTTGGCCATGAGGCCGCGCATACCGCCAAGCTGTTTCATCTGCGCGGGCGAACCCCGCGCACCGGAGTGCGACATCATGTAGACCGAGTTGGGTTCCTTCTCGGCGCCCGCGTCGTCGTAGCGCACGGCCGAGATTTCGCCCATCATCGCGTCGGCGACTTGATCCGAACATTTGGACCAGGCGTCGACCACCTTGTTGTACTTCTCGCCAAGGGTGATGAGGCCGTCCATGTACTGCTGTTCGAACTCTTTCACCTGGTCGCGCACGGCGTCCACGATCGTCCACTTGGTGTCCGGAATGACCATGTCGTCCTTGCCGAACGAGATGCCGGCCTTGAAGGCCTCCTTGAAGCCCATGGACATGATCTGGTCACAGAAGATGACCGACTCTTTCTGACCGCAGTAGCGGTAGACGGTGTCGATGACCTGCTGCACCTCTTTCTTCCGCAGAAGACGGTTCACCAGTTCAAACGGCGCTTTCGCGTTGAGAGGCAGGAGCGCACCCAGAAGGATCCGGCCCGGCGTGGTGTCGAAGCGCTGGTAGACCTCCTGGCCGGTCTCGTCGATCTGCTTGATCCGCGCCTTGACCTTGGAGTGCAGGTGCACTTCCCCGGCGTCAAGCGCATGCTGGACCTCCTCCACGTCGGCAAAGACCATGCCTTCGCCCTTCATGCCCTGACGCTCCATCGTGATGTAATAGAGGCCAAGGATCATGTCCTGCGAGGGAACGATGATCGGCGCGCCGTTGGCGGGCGACAGAACGTTGTTGGTCGACATCATGAGCACGCGCGCTTCCAGCTGGGCTTCCAGCGAGAGCGGCACGTGGACGGCCATCTGGTCACCGTCGAAGTCGGCGTTGAACGCCGAACAGACGAGCGGGTGCAGCTGGATCGCCTTGCCTTCGATGAGGACCGGCTCGAAGGCCTGAATGCCCAGACGGTGCAGCGTGGGCGCGCGGTTCAGAAGAACCGGGTGCTCGCGGATGACCTCGTCGAGGATGTCCCAGACCTCGGGACGTTCTTTTTCGACCAGTTTCTTCGCCTGTTTCACAGTCGAGGAAAGGCCCTTGGCCTCCAGCCGCGAGTAGATGAAGGGCTTGAAGAGTTCGAGCGCCATCTTCTTGGGCAGGCCGCACTGGTGCAGCTTGAGCTCCGGGCCGGTCACAATGACCGAACGGCCCGAGAAGTCGACGCGCTTGCCGAGAAGGTTCTGACGGAAACGGCCCTGCTTGCCCTTGAGCATGTCTGACAGCGACTTCAGCGGGCGCTTGTTGGCCCCCGTGATGACGCGGCCGCGACGGCCGTTGTCAAAGAGCGCATCGACGGATTCCTGCAGCATCCGCTTTTCGTTGCGGACGATGATGTCCGGCGCGCGAAGCTCGATCAGGCGCTTCAGGCGGTTGTTCCGGTTGATCACGCGACGGTAAAGGTCGTTCAAGTCCGAGGTCGCAAAGCGGCCACCGTCGAGCGGCACCAGCGGGCGCAGTTCCGGCGGGATGACCGGGATCACGGTCAGGATCATCCATTCCGGGCGGTTGCCGGATTCGATGAAGCTTTCCACAACCTTGAGCCGCTTGATGATCTTCTTCGGCTTCAGTTCACCGGTCGCCTCGGCGAGGTCCGCACGAAGCTGCTCGGCCTCGGCTTCGAGGTCGATCATGGCGAGCATTTCGCGGATCGCTTCGGCACCGATGTTCGCGGTGAAGGCGTCCATGCCAAAGGTATCCTGCGCGTCGAGGAATTCCTCTTCGCTCATCAGCTGGCCATACTGAAGGTCGGTCAGACCCGGCTCGATCACGACGTAGTTCTCGAAGTAGAGAATGCGTTCGAGATCGCGCAGCGTCATGTCGAGCATGAGGCCGATCCGGCTGGGAAGCGACTTCAAGAACCAGATGTGCGCGACGGGGGCGGCCAGTTCGATGTGGCCCATCCGTTCGCGGCGCACCTTCTGGAGCGTCACTTCGACACCGCATTTCTCGCAGACGACGCCGCGATACTTCATGCGCTTGTATTTGCCGCAGAGGCATTCGTAGTCTTTGATCGGGCCAAAGATACGGGCGCAGAACAGGCCGTCGCGCTCGGGCTTGAAGGTCCGGTAGTTGATCGTTTCCGGCTTTTTGATTTCGCCGTAGGACCACGACAGGATCCGCTCGGGCGACGCCAGCGAGACTTTGATTTCGTCAAAGACTTTCTGGGTGGCCAGCGGATTGAACGGGTTGGTGGTCAGTTCCTGGTTCATTTGGATTTCCTCAAATCTGGGCGGGAGGGGAAGAAAGGTGCGCAGTGAATGCGCACCCTACGGAGCCGCAGGGTGCGCGGACGCGGCGCGTTATTCGTCTTCCCCCTCCGAATCCAGGAGTTCCATGTTGAGGCCGAGACCCCGGACTTCTTTCACGAGCACGTTGAACGACTCGGGCACACCGGCTTCGAAGTTGTCCTCGCCCTTGACGATCGACTCATAGACCTTGGTCCGGCCTGCCACGTCGTCCGACTTGACGGTGAGCATCTCCTGCAGCGTGTAGGCCGCGCCGTAGGCTTCGAGCGCCCAGACCTCCATCTCCCCGAAACGCTGGCCGCCGAACTGGGCTTTACCACCCAGGGGCTGCTGCGTGACGAGCGAGTAAGGCCCGGTCGAACGCGCATGGATCTTGTCGTCCACGAGGTGGTGAAGTTTCAGCAGATACTTCACGCCGACCGTGACCTTACGAGCGAACTGCTCGCCGGTCCGGCCATCGTAGAGCACCGACTGACCGGACTGGTCGAAACCGGCCCGCTTCAGCGCATCGTTGACTTCCGGCTCTTTCGCACCGTCGAAAACCGGGGTCGCGATCGGAACGCCACGTGTGACGTTCGAGGCGGCCTCGATCAGCGCGGTCTCGTCCATGCCACCGATACCCTCGTCATAGACGTCCTCGCCGTAGGCGTGCTTCATCGCATCGCGCACGGGGGTGAGGTCGCCCGAGCGACTGTAATCGGCCAGCGCATCGTCGATCCGGATCCCCAGACCGCGTGCGGCCCAGCCCATGTGGGTTTCGAGGATCTGACCGACGTTCATGCGCGACGGCACGCCAAGCGGGTTGAGGCAGAAGTCGACCGGCGTGCCGTCCCCGAGGAACGGCATGTCCTCGACAGGCACGACGCGCGACACGACACCCTTGTTGCCGTGACGGCCGGCCATCTTGTCGCCCGGCTGAAGCTTGCGCTTCACGGCGATGAAGACCTTGACCATCTTCATCACGCCCGGAGGCAGATCGTCGCCGCGACGGACCTTTTCGACCTTGTCCTCGAAAC
Organism: Maritimibacter sp. REDSEA-S28_B5; assembly: GCA_001626765.1. Classification (GTDB taxonomy): domain Bacteria; phylum Pseudomonadota; class Alphaproteobacteria; order Rhodobacterales; family Rhodobacteraceae; genus Maritimibacter. The sequence goes on along the minus strand of LUOO01000014.1, from coordinate 14,607 downwards.
GGTGCTCGAGCGCACGCTTCTGGACCTCGTACTGGTCGTGAAGGGCCTCGACTTCGCGGGCACCCTGCTCGTCCTCGAGGGCGAGCTGCCACCACTGGCCACGGCTCAGGCTGTCGAGCAGCGCCTCGTCGATGGCCGATCCCGGTTTCACGCCCTTCGGGCCCTTGGCCGCGGTCTTGCCTTCGATCATCTGGCGCAGACGGGCATAGATGTTGCGGTCAAGGATCGCCATCTCGTCGTCCCGGTCACGGGCCAGACGTTCGACTTCCTCACGCTCGATCTGCAGCGCGCGCTCGTCCTTTTCGACACCGTGACGGTTGAACACGCGGACTTCCACGACGGTGCCGTAGTCGCCCGGCTTCACCCGCAGCGAGGTATCGCGCACGTCCGATGCCTTTTCCCCGAAGATGGCGCGCAGGAGTTTTTCCTCCGGCGTCATCGGGCTTTCGCCCTTCGGGGTGATCTTGCCGACGAGAATGTCGCCCGGCTCCACATGGGCGCCGATATAGACGATCCCGGCTTCGTCGAGGTTGCGCAGGGCTTCCTCGCCGACGTTGGGAATGTCTCGCGTGATCTCTTCCGGCCCGAGTTTCGTGTCACGGGCAGCGACTTCGAATTCCTCAATGTGGATCGAGGTGAACACGTCGTCGGCCGCGATCCGCTCCGAGATCAGGATCGAGTCCTCGTAGTTGTAGCCATTCCAGGGCATGAAGGCGACGACCACGTTCTTGCCGAGCGCCAGTTCCCCCATGTCGGTCGAGGGACCATCAGCGATGACCTCGCCCTTCTGGACTTCCTGACCCACCTTCACCAGCGGACGCTGGTTGATGCAGGTGTTCTGGTTCGAGCGCTGGAACTTGCGCATCCGGTAGATGTCCACGCCCGGGTCACCGACCGACAGGTCGGCGGTGGCGCGGATAACGATCCGGGTAGCGTCCACCTGGTCGATGACACCGGCCCGGCGCGCCTGGATAGCGGCACCGGAGTCGACGGCGACCTTGCCCTCGATGCCCGTGCCGACGAGCGGCGCCTCGGCCCGCAGAAGCGGCACAGCCTGTTTCTGCATGTTCGAGCCCATTAGCGCGCGGTTCGCGTCGTCGTTCTCGAGGAACGGGATCAGCGACGCGGCCACTGAGACCAACTGCTTGGGGGACACGTCGATCAGGTCCACGGCGTCACGCGGGGCGAGGGTGTATTCGCCCGATTGCCGCGTGTTGACCATGTCGTTCACGAACATGCCGCTCTCGTCGAGGTTGGCGTTCGCCTGAGCGACGGTGTGGCGCATTTCTTCTGTGGCCGACATGTATTTCACGTCATCGGTCACCTTGCCGCCTTCGACGCGGCGATAGGGGGTCTCGATGAAGCCATACTTGTTGACCCGCGCAAAGGTGGCAAGGTTGTTGATCAGACCGATGTTCGGGCCTTCCGGCGTTTCGATCGGGCACATCCGGCCATAGTGGGTCGGGTGAACGTCGCGCACCTCGAAGCCCGCGCGTTCGCGGGTCAGGCCGCCCGGCCCAAGCGCCGAGAGACGGCGTTTGTGCGAGACTTCCGAGAGCGGGTTGGTCTGGTCCATGAACTGCGACAGCTGCGAGGAGCCGAAGAATTCGCGGACAGCCGCCGCCGCCGGTTTGGCGTTGATCAGGTCCTGCGGCATCACCGTGTCGATCTCGACCGACGACATGCGTTCCTTGATCGCGCGCTCCATGCGAAGCAGGCCCACGCGATACTGGTTCTCCATCAGTTCGCCGACCGAACGGACACGACGGTTGCCGAGGTGGTCGATGTCGTCCACTTCGCCCTTGCCGTCACGCAGTTCCACGAGCGCCTTGATGCAGGCCACGATGTCCTCCCGGCGCAGGGTGCGCTGGGTGTCTTCGGCATCGAGGTTGAGACGCATGTTCATCTTCACGCGACCCACGGCCGACAGGTCGTAGCGTTCGCTGTCGAAGAAGAGCTGGTCAAAGAGCGTCGAGGCCGCTTCGACGGTCGGCGGCTCGCCCGGACGCATGACGCGGTAGATGTCCATGAGCGCGCCGTCGCGGTTCATGTTCTTGTCCGCCGCCATGGTGTTGCGGATGTAGGGACCGACGGTGATGTTGTCGATGTCGAGCACCGGCACCTCGGTCACGCCCGCGTCGATCAACTCCTTCACGGTGCCGCCGATGAGCGTGCCGTCCTTGTCGTATTCGAGCGTCAGTTCATCGCCCGCCTCGACATAAATCGCGCCGTTCTCTTCGTTGATCATGTCCTTCGCGGCGTAGCGGCCGACGATGGCGTCGAAGGGAACGAGGATGTTCTTGACCTTGCCCTCGTCGATGATCTTCTTCACCGCGCGCGGCGTGACCTTTTTCGTGGCCTCGAAGATCACTTCGCCGCTGTCGGCATCCACGATGTCCATGGTCGGCCGGGTGCCGCGAATCCGCTCGGGGAAGAACTTGGTCACCCAGCCCTTGTTCTTCTCGAGCGTGTAATTCACCGTGTTGTAATAGGCGTCCATGATCGCCTCCTGGTCCAGCCCGAGGGCATAGAGCAGGGTCGTCACCGGCAGCTTGCGGCGACGGTCGATCCGCGCGAACACGATGTCCTTGGCGTCGAATTCGAAATCGAGCCACGAGCCGCGGTAGGGAATGATGCGGCAGGCGAAGAGCAGCTTGCCCGAAGCATGCGTCTTGCCCTTGTCGTGGTCGAAGAACACGCCGGGGCTACGGTGCATCTGGGACACGATCACGCGCTCGGTGCCGTTCACCACGAAGGTGCCGTTGGGCGTCATCAGGGGCATGTCGCCCATGAACACGTCCTGTTCCTTGATGCCTTTGACCGATTTGGCGCCGGTGTCTTCGTTGATATCGAACACGATGAGGCGCAGCTTGACCTTCAGCGGGGCCGAATAGGTCATGTCGCGCGCCTGGCATTCCTCGACGTCATATTTCGGCGCTTCGAGCTCGTAGCTCACGAATTCCAGAACGGCGGTCTCGTTGAAGTCCTTGATCGGGAACACGGACTGGAAGACGCCCATGATGCCTTCGCCGTCGGTCGGCTGCGGGGCATCGCCGGAATTCAGGAAGAGGTCATAGGACGCCTTCTGAACTTCGATGAGGTTCGGCATCTCCAGCACTTCGCGGATTTTGCCGTAGTATTTGCGGAGTCGTTTCTGGCCAAGGTAGGTCTGAGCCATAAGGTGTGCACCTTTCTTTTCTCACTGACACGCATCGCCGTCGGGGCATCGGCCTGCGCGCCGTTCGAAACGGGGGTCCGGATCCATACCCAGAGACCCTCCCACAGGTCCCTTCCCGATCCTTGAACCGCGCCTTGGGGAGGGTCGATCCGGGTTTCCCCACGATTGGCCCTCGCCAAGACAGGTTCGGCTGGACCCGGATTTCTCCGGACCCAGCCTCGATTTCCACGCCCGGGCGAACCCTGGCGGACCAGCCAAATCAGGCCAGGTCGACCTCGGCACCAGCGGCAACCAGTTTCGCCTTGATGTCTTCGGCTTCGGCTTTGGCAACGCCCTCTTTGACTTTGCCGCCAGCTTCCACGAGGTCCTTGGCTTCCTTGAGGCCCAGGCCGGTGATGCCACGGACTTCTTTGATGACCGCGATCTTGTTCGCGCCGGCGTTCTTGAGAACGACGTCGAACTCGGTCTTTTCTTCGGCAGCGGCACCGCCGGCATCGCCAGCCGGGCCCGCCATCATCACGGCGCCGCCAGCGGCGGGCTCGATGCCGTATTCGTCTTTCAGGATGGTTTTCAGTTCCTGGGCTTCGAGAAGGGTCAGACCCACGATCTCTTCAGCAAGTTTCTTCAGATCAGCCATTGTACTGTTTCCGTTCGTTTAAGATGTGTTCCAACGTCGATTTTGCAACCCGACGAGGGTCTCTTGATTGCTTACGCAGCTTTTTCCTCGATGGTCGTGAGGATGGATGCGATGTTCGAGGCAGGAGCGCCAATGGCCCCGGCGATGTTCGCGGCGGGCGCGCCGATGCAGGACACGATCTGAGCGATGAGCTCTTCGCGCGACGGCATCTTGGCGACCGCGGCCACACCGGCCTGGTCCAGAGCCGTATCGCCCATAGCACCGCCGAGGATCACGAGCTTGTCGTTCCCCTTGGCGTACTTGTCCATGACCTTGGCCGCAGCCACGGGGTCTTCGGAAAAGGCGAGTACGGTCATGCCCTTCAGGTAATCGACGATGGAAGCCGCCGGTTTGCCTTCAAGGGCGATTTTGGCGAGCCTGTTCTTGGTAACACGCACCGAACCACCCGCTTCGCGCATCGCGCCGCGGAGGTCCTGCATTTCAGCAACCGTGAGACCCTCGTAGCGGGCAACCACTACGACGCCAGAGCTTTCGAAGATTTGGCCGAGTTCCTCGACCACTTTCTCTTTCTGGGCTCTATCCACAGTTTTACTCCAAGGTAGGAGGTGTAACCCTCCGGCTCATATTGCACCGGGTACGAAGCACCCGATGATCGGGTCCTTACGGGTCCGTCCAAAATCACCCGAGGCGCCGAAGCGGCCCGAAGAAATCTGGTCTTTTCCCGTCTCAGGCAGGATTTAACGCTCTTTCAAGGGAGCTACCCGCCGTCTCGGACGAAACGCAAAAAGCGCACGACGAATCGCACGCTGTCCACGCAAGGGGGTTCCTACCTTCAATGTCCGGGAGTTCCAAGGGCCAATATGCCTGAAGTTATGCTTTCGAGCAAGCATTTGCTGAGTGACGCCTCCCGGGTATTGTAACTTTCTTAGTTACGTAATATTTGACGTTACATGAAACGCGACAGCCGACTCTCATGGGTGCTTCACGCCCTGCTTCACATGTCCCAGGCGGACAGGTCCATCACCTCCGACCAGCTCGCGGGCTGGATGGACACGAACCCCGTCGTGGTGCGCCGCACCATGGGGCTTTTGCGCGACGAGGGGCTTCTGGCCACCGTCAAGGGTCCGGGGGGCGGCTGGTCACTCGCCTGTGACCCCGAAAAGGTCACGCTGCGCCGCCTGCACGAAATACTCGGGGACGGAAACCTCTTCGCCATCGGCGTCAAGACCGAGACGCCAAGCTGTCTGGTCGAAGCCGCCGTGAACCGCCGCCTGACGAGCGCCATGGCCGAGGCCGAGGCGCTGCTCCTCGCCCGGCTGGGCGAGATCACGCTGGCCGACCTGCTGGCTGATTTCGCAGGTGAGGACGGCGCCGCATTTGCCACCCACCGCGACGGGCCGAGCTAGATACAGCCGCCCCGGCCCCGCGCCGGGGCCCCCTCACAAGCCAACCGAACACCGGAGCGCAGCACCGCGCCCCGCCCCTCCCCTCTTGTCCAAAGAAAGGCTCTCTCATGGATCACGACGTCATCGTCATCGGCGAGATTTCCGACCGCGCAACCGTGACCCTGACGGACGGCGCGACCAAGCCCTACAACGGCATCTTCACCGCGACGACCTTCGCCCCCGCCGCACGCGCCACCCCGGCGGGGTTCGAGGTCACGATCCACGACGGGACCACGGCAACGGGCGCAAAGCTCATACTCGCGACAGGCGTTCGCGACACCCTTCCCGACATTCCCGGTCTCGCAGAGCGTTGGGGCGACAGCGTCGCCGCCTGCCCCTATTGCCACGGCTACGAATGTGACAAGGGTCCGATCGCCGTGATCGGCACCGGGCCGGGGTCCGAACACCAGGCGCAACTCTTGTCGGAATGGGGACAGGTCGATTTCCTGACTCAAGGCCGCGTGCCACTGGACGATGCGATCCGCGCCGATCTGGCCCGCCGCCGCGTGACGCTCATCGACACCCCCGTGGCCGAGATTTCCGACCGCGCAACCGTGACCCTGACGGACGGCGCGACCAAGCCCTACAACGGCATCTTCACCGCGACGACCTTCGCCCCCGCCTCCCCCATCGCCATGCTCCTGGGCTGCGAGATCGAGGAAAACCCGATGGGACAGGTCATCAAGGTCGACGGGATGCAGGCCACCTCCGTTCCCGGCGTCTTCGCCTGTGGCGACGCGGCAACCTTCATGGCCTCGGTCTCCATCGCCGTGGGAAAAGGCGCGCTTGCGGGCATCGCCTGCCACCGCGACCTCGTTTTCGGTCAGACGTGAGATGATGCGCGCCTGGGCGGACGCCAAAAACACCCGCCCAGCGCCGAAATCGGGCCACCAACCTCCGCAGTCACCGGGTATCCATCCGGGCAAGCCACGCATCAGGCCCTTTTCAGAATGGATAGCTCATGACCCGCATTTCGATGAACAGCCCCCTTGCCGCGCTTCGCAGCACCCGTCTTGCAAGCTTCTCCACCGATACCGACGGCGCCGTGACCGTCGATTGGGTCGTTCTGACAGCCGCCATCGTCGGTATCGGCGTCGCCGTTCTCACCTCGGTGTCTGGCGGCACCACGGCCCTTGCCGCCAACGTGTCCAACTATCTGTCCGGGGTCGAGGTGGCCTCGAACGGAACCGAATCGACGTCGAGCGCACCGGTTCAGAACGGTCTGGTGACGTGCGACCATCACGATTACTGCACGGTCTTCAACCGGGACACGGGCGAAATATCCCAGATTCCGAACACCTCGGGCTACTACAGCGGGACCACCATGCCGACGGCGTCGCCACGGTTGGGTGGGAGTCGGAAATCATGATCCGCCCTGACTAAGGCCAACCTGCGACATACGAAAAGGGCGCCCCGAGAGGCGCCCTTTCTTATTCCCTGACCCGAACGGCTTAGTTGCCGGTCGCGCTTTCGACCGTGACCGACACGCCCGGACCCATCGTCGAAGACAGCGAGACCTTCTTCATGTAGGTGCCCTTGGCGCCGGTCGGTTTGGCTTTCGACACGGCATCAACGAAGGCGCGGATGTTTTCCACCAGCTTCGCTTCGTCGAACGAGGCCTTGCCGACACCAGCGTGGATCACGCCGGCTTTTTCGACCTTGAACTGCACCTGACCGCCTTTGGCAGCCTCGACAGCTTCTTTCACATCAACCGTCACGGTGCCGATTTTCGGGTTCGGCATCAGGTTGCGGGGCCCGAGCACTTTACCCAGACGGCCGACGATCGGCATCATGTCCGGGGTCGCGATGCAACGATCGAAGTCGATCTTGCCCGACTGCACGGTTTCCATCAGGTCCTCAGCGCCCACGATATCGGCGCCAGCGGCTTTCGCCTCTTCGGCCTTGTCGCCACGGGCGAAGACTGCGACGCGGACGGTCTTACCCGTGCCGTTCGGCAGGTTGACGGTGCCGCGGACCATCTGGTCGGCGTGACGGGGATCGACGCCGAGGTTCAGCGCGATTTCCACGGTCTCGTCGAATTTCGCGTTCGCGTTCGACTTGATCAGCGCGACGGCGTCTTCGACCGAGATGTTTTCCTTGCCGGCGAAGGCTTCGCGAGCGGCTTTGGTGCGTTTTCCGAGCTTTGCCATCTTACTTCACCTCGATGCCCATGGAGCGGGCGGAGCCCAGGATGATCTGCATCGCGCCGTCAATGTCCTTGGCGTTCAGGTCGCGCATTTTCGCTTCGGCGATTTCACGAACCTGGGCGACGGTCACGGTGCCCGCGACTTCGCGGCCCGGCTTGACCGAACCCTTCGGACGGTTGCGCTTGCCGACCGGCTTCAGGCCAGCGGCTTTCTTCAGATAGAACGACGCGGGCGGCGTCTTGATGTCCATCGTGAAGGATTTGTCCTGGTAGTAGGAAATCACGGTCGGACAGGGCGCGCCCTCTTCCATCTCCTGGGTCTTCGCGTTGAAGGCCTTGCAGAATTCCATGATGTTGATGCCGCGCTGACCCAGCGCGGGGCCGACGGGCGGCGAGGGGTTCGCTTTGCCGGCGGGGATCTGAAGTTTCAGAGTCCCGATCAGTTTCTTGGCCATGGGCCATCTCCTTGTTCAACACCCCCGGAACGCGTTCCGAAGGCTCAGTTGCCGTGGTGTGGTCCGACGGTCGCGACCGCCTCGCCTCCCACAATGGACATCAGGGCAAACCCGAGGGCTGCCCTGACGTGGGCGCGAGATAGACGCATTGCGCCGTGATGGCAAGCGATTCCTCTGCCGGTCGGGCGCGGGCCATGCTAGGAAGGGGCATGAAATACAGCGCCTCCATAGACGTCCCGGATCTCGCTGCCGGGATCGCCTTTTACGCGACCGCGTTCCGATTGGAAGAGGTCGCGCGCCCGGTGCCCGTCTATGCCGTGCTGCGCGGCGACGGCCAGCGGCTCGGCCTCTTGGAAAAGTCGGAAGGCTCCGCCCCTGCACCGGACACGAACGACCGTCGCCACTATGGCCGCCACTGGACCCCCGTGCATCTCGATATCGAGGTGGACGATTTCGAAGCGACGCTGGAGCGGATCAAGCACGCAGGGGGAACGGTTGAACAGACTTTCGACATGGCGGACCGCCCGAGGGTCGCCTTCTGCGCCGATCCCTTCGGCAACGGCTTCTGCCTGATGGAGACCCGCTGACATGGCCGAGATGATCACCGATCCCGCTGTCTACTTCGTCAAAGGTTGCGGACGCTGCGATCGCTTCGATACCCCCGACTGTTCCGCGGCGACCTGGCGCGCAGGCCAGCTCAAACTGCGCGAGATATGCCTGGACATGGGGCTCACGGAACATGCGAAATGGGGGCATCCGGTATATATGCATGCGGGCCGCAACATCGCGATGATGGGGGCCTTCCGTGGTGACTTCCGGTTCACCTTCATGAACGGCAGCCTGCTCGCCGACCCCGAGGGGGTGCTCAGGCCCGCCGGTCCCAACAGCCGCGTCAGCAATGTGCTCTATTTCACCGACAATGACGGGCCTGCCCGGATGGAGCCGATCATACGCGCCTATCTGGCCGAACTCATGGCCCACGCCGAGCGCGGCACGAAGCCGCCCAAGGTCGAGACGGAAGTGGAAATGCCCGAGGAACTGATCGAGGCACTCGACAGCGACCCGGAGTTGGCCGAGGCGTTCTATGCCCTCACTCCGGGACGGCAGAAAAGCTATGCCTTCAACCTCAACCAGGCAAAAAAGCCGGAAACCCGCCACGCCCGAATCGAGAAGTTTCGCCCCCATATTCTTGCCGGAAAAGGCGCGATGGAGCGGTGACGCCCACGCCCGTTGGCCACCGTCGCACCCGCAAAGACCTCCTCGTCGGAAAGAGACTCACTCAGGTCTGGCGGCAGGCGGACAGGCCGAGGGAGCTTCCAACCGCAAATGGGCTTTCAGAAAAAAAGCAGGCCGCGCGTTTGCGGCCTGCGTTCTGTCCCTTGTAATGGACCCGCGGTAATGGACCCGCAGTGGTTCGCGTGACGTCCCCGGTCAGCCCTGCTTGGAGACCTGGGTGAATTCCAGCTCGACCGGCGTGGCGCGGCCGAAGATCGAGACCGAAACTTTGAGACGCTGGTTCCCGTCGTCCACGCCCTCGACCATGCCGTCGAAGCCTTCGAAGGGCCCGTCGGTGACCGCGACCTTCTCGCCGATCTCGAAGGAGATGAGTGTGCGCGGCGCTTCCACGCCCTCTTCCACGCGACCGAGGATCGCCTCGACCTCGGCATCGCGCATCGGCATCGGGCGGCCCTGCGGACCGAGGAAGCCGGTCACCCGGTTGATACCGTTGACGAGGTGATAGCCCTCGTCGGACATTTCCATGTGGACGAGCACGTAGCCCGGCATGAAGCGACGCTCGGTCGAGACCTTCTTGCCGCGACGCACCTCGATGACCTCTTCGGTCGGGACCAGAACTTCGTCGATCTGGTCCTGAAGCCCGGACTCTTCCACGGCAGTCCTGATCTGTTCGGCGATTTTCTTCTCGAAGTTCGAGAGAACGCTCACAGAGTACCACCGTTTCGCCATGTCATTCGTCCTTGTATGTTGGCGATACGTGCCGCCATCGTCCGTTTCAAATTCCCGATTATCCAGGTCCCGGATAAAAATCGGGCGCGCAACTCGAATCATTGCGCGCCTTCAGGGATTGGCCGTCTCCTACAGCGCCCCGCAGGGTTTTTCAACCCTTCGGGAACCGCGCCGGGATCAACCGAAGAATGTCAGGATGCCCGCTAGGCCAGAACGGATCGCCCAGTCGACGAGCGAGAAGAAAACCGCGAGAAGACCAGCCATGGCGACGACCATGCCCGTGGTCAGAAGCACCTCGCGGCGAGTCGGCCAAACGACCTTGGCGACCTCCGAACGGGTCTGCTGGATGAACTGGAGCGGGTTGGTGGTCTTGGAAGCCATGGGGCACCTTCGCGTGTGGTCAGGGCGCGAGATACGCCATGCGTCACGGATTTTCAACCCTGCGCCGTTCCGTGTCTTCGTGTTTCCGGTCAGCCCAGCCGCTCGACCTCGGCCCGCAGCCGGTCGAAGGGGTCGGACTTCATGCGTGCGCCCAGGTCCGCATTGATCGCCTGGCCATGAGAGGCAGGCTTGCGCCCGGTCTGCTTGACCCAGGCCCGTGTCCCCGAGAGCCGTTCCGGGACCGAGGCGACCGCGAGGACAGAGGCAAGCGCCTGACGGCGCGACGGCTTTTTCAGCGAGGACGCCGCCAAGGGTTGGCTGTCCAATGCCGCCACAGACACCCGGCGGTCGTCCGATCCCTTGACCCCCTGCCGTTCGAGAGCGGAGAGCATCGACTTGCCCCCCGCTGCCGACAGCGCCGCGCGCGCCGTTATCGCCTGCACCGCCAGCGCCCCCAACCCGACGATGAGATAGAAGAGCGCGAAGACCGCCACGAAACCGGCCAGAACGTCGATCACCATGGGCACGCTCGCCGCGACCTTCAGCACGGCGACCGCGATGACGAAAGCCACCATGGTCCCGAAACGCCTGGCCTTGCGCGACAGACTTGAACGGAGCGTCTCGCGTGCCGCCTGCGCCCGCTCCAGAGCGATCCGGTCGCCGTGGCCGAGCAGAGGCGCGTGGACTTCGCCCGGGGCCACAGGATATACACCCTCGGGCCCCAGCTCGCCCGCTTCAGGCGCCCGTTCGCGCTGCGCAAGTCGGCCAAGGGGACTGTCGGGTGCGATGGTGTTCGCCTGCGCCACGGGCTGGCGCCTGACCGCGTAGCCGTAGTTCTCTGGTTCATAGGCCTTGTTGGCACCGCCTGGGGCAAGCGGCGTGGCGAGTTTCACCGGGTCGATCGGGTCGGTGGCGCGTTTCTTCGGCGTCCCAAATCCGAGAAACCGCTTGGCGAAACCAAAGCACACGATGGCCAACGCGATGAGCCAGCCGCTGCGCAGCGAGCCGTCGGGATTGGCCGTCGCCGACAGCCCCGCACGCCGCCCATCAAGGAACGGGTCGATCACGATGAACTCCGGCGCCTTGACCAGCCCCTGCTCGGCAATCGAGTCTCCGATCAGGCTCGCCATGCCGTCCGTGGACCCCGTGATCCCGTTGAGATCGACTCCGAGCGCCCCGGCGGGACCGACGTCGGCGGCAAGATCGGTGGGATAGACCTCGACAAATCGATCCTTTTCGGACTGGGTCAGCACAAGGACCGCCCTCACCTCTCGCGCGTCGAAGCCGTCTTCGCCGCCAAAGATCATGTACATGAAGCGTTCCGAGGTTTTCACCCCGTTGGTGCGTTTGACGAGCGTGTAGTTGTAGTCAGTGTTGATCCAGCCGGTGACATGCACCTCGTCGGCAAGCCCCACATGCTGGTCCCGGTCAAAGACCGACAGATCGACCGCCTCCGGCACGGGACGGGCGAGCGCCTGTTCGACTTCTGCCTGGTCGCGCAGTTCGGACCAGTAGACCTCGTTCGTGAGATACACTGCGCCGCCCGCGATCGGCATATAGGCCCACCACGGCAGCATGAAAAACAAGACGACAAGACGGCCCATCGCAAGCGCACCCCACCTAAACCCTCGGGTCCATGAAAGACGGCGAATCCGGCACCATTGCGGCGCAGAGGGGAAATTGCCTTGATTTCCGGCTGCTGCGGACGCCCTGGGTTGCGGCAGGTCGCCGCAGAACCGTCCCGCTCGCCGTCAAGGTCCGTCTGGCAAGAACGCCGCGCGCGGGTCCAGGGGCAACGGGTGTTGGTGGCATGTTCGGGAAGGTGGTCTTGGCAGGGGCAGCAGGGTTCGAACCCGCGACCTACGGTTTTGGAGACCGTCGCTCTACCAGCTGAGCTATACCCCTGTGACCGGGTTGGGGTTTAGTCGAGCCGGACGGGGCAATCAAGGGGCAATCACACCGCGATCCTGCCTGTCGTTGCGAATTTCGCCACCGCGTGGCGCGACTTCCCCGAACCGCGTCCACATGCTAACGGCACGCCATGGCATCGCGCGATTTCTCACCTTTCGACGAGGCCCCGTGGTTTCGGGGTGGACCGGGCAAACTTGGACCCGCCGCCCTTGTGCCAACAATGCTGAGCCACGAGACCCAGCTCCTGCTCCATTGGCTCGGGGCGCATTGGTTGACGGGGACCGGCGCGGTCGTGGATCTGGGCAGTTTCCTCGGTGGTCCCCTCGCCCGCGTGGCGCAGGGGCTTGCCGAGGCAGGCCTCGAGCCGCCGCTTCATGCCTTCGACCGCTTCACGACGACCGAGCACCACAAGAAGACTTTGCTCTATCCAGCGGGCATCGCGCCTTTCGCGGGCCAGCATTCGGAATCCGCCGTCGCCCGGCTCCTCGCCCCATGGGACCGTCACCTTACGCTTCACAAGGGCGAAATCGGCACCGAGGAATGGGAAGGCGGCCCCATCGAGCTGCTCATCGTGGACGCCGCGAAATCGACCGCGACCATGGACGCCATCGCGGGCACTTTCTACCCCGAGCTTCTGCCGGAGGCCGTGTTGGTCTTTGTCGATGCCTTCCACTGGCGACAGCCCTGGGTGACGGTCCAGATCGCGCGGCTTGGCGATCATGTCTCCCCGCTCGCCCATATCACCAACCACACCCTGGTCGTCCGCATGAACCGCCCGCCCGCACCCGCAGCGATAGCCACGGCCCGCACCGATGGGCTCTCTGACGCTGCCCTCATCGCCGGGATCGCCGAGGCGCATCCGCTGTTTGCCGCCTACGGCGAAGAAGAACGGATGCTCGACATGGCCGCCGCCATCGAACGCGCGCCCGGCGTGCGCCGGTCCTGGGACCTCACGCCCCCGCCCTAGGCAAGCGCCGCGACGCTGATGGCCATGAGGACCAGCCCCGCGACCGCCACGACCCAGGCCGCCGATCGCAGCCCCGGGATCCCGGTCAGGTAGAGCGGCAGGTAAGCCACGCGTCCGATCACGAAGATCATCGCCCCAATCGTTGCCCCCTCGCCCGCGTCGAGCACCAGCGCACATAAGGACAGCAAGATGAACACCGGAAAGCTCTCCTGCCAGTTGGCCAGCGCGCGCCGCGCCCGCCCCGTCAGAAGGGACGGCTCCGGTAGTTCGTCCCGGCCGCCCAGGTGGTTCGCAACGCCTTCGCGGGGCAAATAGAGACCTGCCGGCAAGAACACATGAACGACGTGCAGCACAATCGCCGCCAGAATCCAGAAAACCATTTGTTCCTCTTCCCTAATTCCTGTTCCGTGGCCGCAACCGCTTTGGCAAGCTGATCCAGCGCAAGCGCCACAGGAAGAACACGAGCACGGCGACCAGCGCGGACAGCCACAGACAGAGCACGGTAAAGGCCCAGCGGTCCTCGACTCCCGGCATGCCGCCCACGTTCACACCGAAGAGCCCGGTGAGAAAGCCCAATGGCAGGAAAATCACCGAGACCACGCTCATCACGAACATGTTGCGGTTCAAACGGTCCGACAACTGCCCCGACAATTCCTCACGCAGGACCATCGCCTGGTCGCGCAGTTCGTCCAGGTCTTCGACGATCCGCGTCATCTTCTGCGCTTCTTCCTGTATCTCGCGCCGCGCCTCGTCGTCGATGACCTCGGACTGCGCTTCGGAAATCGCCCGTAGCACGTCCCGCTGAGGGCCAAGAAAGCGCCGCGCGGCGATCACCTGCAGACGCAGGTCCACCACCTCGGACCGCAAATGCTCGCCCTCCTCGCCGATGATATGGGTCTCGAGGTCCTCGGCCCGCGTGTCGAGATCGGCCTGAAAGGTCCCGATCCGCTCGGTCAGGTCCTCGATCAGGCGCGCCAGGAACTGCCCGGCGTTCGCGGGTCCCGTGCCCGCGCTCAGCGCCGCGTCCATGCGTTCGATGGCCCGGATGCGCCGGAGCGCCACGGTCACGATCCTATGCGGGTCGATCCACATGCGCAGCGACACCATGTCCTCCGGGTCCGCGCCCTCGTTCGAGTTGATCGCGCGCAGGAAGATCATCATCCCCTTGCCCAGCTGCATCACACGCGGCCGCGTCGCCTTGTCCACCAGCGCCTCGACCGCCTGCGGATCAAGATAGGTCAGGTGATCGGCGATCCAACGCTCCGTATCCGCGTGGTTGCCGTCCAGATGCACCCAGCCCAGCGTGTCGGCCTTGAGCACCTCGCGCAGTTCGGCCTCATCGGGGATATGCCCCCGGTTCGGACCGTCAAGGACGTGGGCATAGCGGATGTGGCTGTCGGCGGGTGTGGTCATGGGGCGAAGATGCCGGGGGCGAGTGCGAAAGGGAAGAGGCACAAAAGAAAAGGGCCACCCGAAGGCAGCCCTTTCCGAGTTCGACTGTGCGCCTGGATCAGGCGAGGAT
>LUOO01000013.1:30046-71142 GCA_001626765.1 Maritimibacter sp. REDSEA-S28_B5 | reverse complement strand
CCCCGAGATCAACCGCATCCTCGGCACCGAGGGCAACATGGGCGAAATGCTCGGGCTGGAAGCCGACTTCGGCATGAAGGCGATCATGGCCGGCGGCAACTACGGCGAGATCTTTGAGGCCACCATCGGCGAATCGACCCCGATCGGCCTGTCGCGCGGCCTGAACGCGCAGTGGAAAGACGGCGGTCTGCAGTACGCACCGCCGTTCCGCTAAGGAACACGGAGGGGCGCGGGGAAACTCGCGCCCCTCTCGCTTTCAGCGACAAGAACCGGACGCAGGACGCGGGGCAAACCCTGCGCGGGGACGATCCGGCACACTTCGGGGAAAAACCAATGACCACAGCGACGGACCCGCAAGGGAGCAAATTCCGTTTGTCGATGCTGCTGTATGACAGCCGTTATCGCTCCGCGACGATCCAGATCATCGCGCTTGTCCTGTTTCTCGTTCTCATCGGCTGGCTTGTGTCGAATACGCTGTCGAACCTTGCCTCGCTGGGGAAATCCGTGGGGTTCGATTTCCTCGGACTTCCCGCCGGTTACGACATCAACCAGCGGCTGATCGAATACAACTCGCGCGACCCGCATCTGCGCGCGGCCTTTGTCGGGCTACTGAACACGCTGCTCGTGGCCTTCATGGGCTGCGTGGCGGCTACCATCGTCGGGATCATCGTCGGTGTGCTGCGCCTTTCCAACAACTGGCTCATCGCGCGGATCATGACGGTCTACGTGGAGATGTTCCGCAACGTCCCCGTGCTGCTCTGGATCGTCTTCACCATGGCGATCCTGATCGAGACGCTTCCGCCGCCCAATGCCTTTCGCGGAGATGACCCCGAAGCGCGGATGATCGTGAACGACAGTATCGCGCTGACAAACCGGGGGTTCTACATCCCCGAGCCGCTCTTTGGTCATGTGGACGAAGAGGGGAACGCGGTCGGTTGGCGGCAGGGGATCGGCGACGTGCATCTTTTTGGGGACAGTGCCGTTGCCTTTGACGTGAGTCTCGACCTCGTCGCCATCGTCGCGATCCTCACGGCCGGTATCCTCATTGCACGACTCATCGGGCAGCGGGCGGATCGGTTGCAGGCGGCGACCGGTGTGCGGCCAAGGACGTGGCATTGGCGACTGGGTGTCATCGTCGTGCCGACGGCCGTCGTGCTCTGGCTGCTCGGATTCTGGCTGTCCTCGCCCGAATTGCGCGGGTTCAATTTCGACGGCGGCACCTACATGCGCAATTCGCTGATCGCTCTGTGGCTGGCGCTTTCGCTTTATACCGCGGCCTTCATCGCGGAAATCGTGCGGGGCGGCATCCTCGCCATCTCCCCGGGCCAGACCGAGGCGGCTGCGGCGCTGGGGATGCGGCCGCGCCGGATCATGTCGCTCGTCGTCCTGCCGCAGGCGCTGCGGGTGATCATTCCGCCGCTCATCTCGCAATATCTGAACCTGACCAAGAACTCATCGCTGGCCATCGCCGTAGGCTACATGGATCTCACCGGCACGCTCATGGGCATCACGCTCAACCAGACCGGGCGCGAGCTCGAGGCGGTGCTTCTGACCATGCTCATCTACCTCGGCATTTCGCTGGCCATTTCGGCGGTGATGAACGCCTACAACAACGCCGTGCGGCTGAAGGAGCGCTGAGATGTCCGATTATTCCTACGTTCGCACCGACATGCTTCCGCAGAAGGAACCGCCCGTGTCCACGGTCGGTCCCATCGGCTGGGCGCGCACCAACCTGTTCTCGGGCGTGTTCAACTCGGTCGTTACCGTGCTCATGCTGGCTCTCGTGATCTGGATCCTCGTGAACCTCCTGTCATGGGTGTTCACGCCCACCTGGGCCGCGCAATCCCTGTCCGAATGCCGCGAGATCATCGCGGCACTGGGCAAGGAACACGGCGCCTGCTGGGGCGTGATCCGGGAGCGCTGGATCCAGCTCCTGTTCGGTTTCTATCCGTCCGAGCTTTACTGGCGGCCGATCCTGACACTCATCCTGCTCTTCGTCGCCATGGCGCCGATCCTGTTCTCGGAACGGGTGCCGCGCCAGTTGCTCTACGTCTCGGCGGCGTTTCCCTTCCTCGCCCCTTGGCTAATGTGGGGTGGCACGCTCTGGCTGCCGCTCATGGTCGCCTTCGGGATCGTGATCGGCTACGCGGTGCTCAAGGTCCTGTCGCCGGTCATAGGAACGCTCGGGGGCACGCTCGCCGCGATCATCCTGCCCATCCTGTGCTGGGTCTTTGCCGCCGGTCCGGTGGCGCAGGGGCTGCACGGGATCATTCCCGTCGGGATCCAGGGCGTCGAAAGCCGTCTTTTCGGGGGCTTCATGTTGTCCGTCTGGATCGGGGTTGTCGCCATCGGCATCTCGCTGCCCTTGGGCATCGTGCTGGCGCTGGGGCGTCAGTCGGACCTCATGATCGTCAAGTATATGTCCGTCGGCTTCATCGAGTTCATCCGGGGCGTGCCGCTGATCACGCTCCTCTTCGTGGCCTCGACGTTGCTCAACATCTTCATGCCACCGGGGACGAATTTCGACATCATCCTGCGTGTCATGATCATGGCGACGCTCTTTGCCTCTGCCTATATGGCCGAGGTGATCCGGGGCGGGCTGGCAGCACTTCCGCGGGGGCAATACGAGGCGGCGGATGCGCTGGGGCTGGATTATTGGCGCGCGCAGCGGCTGATCATCATGCCGCAGGCGCTGAAAATCTCGATCCCCGGTATCGTGTCTACCTTCATCGGCCTCTTCAAGGACACGACGCTCGTGTCGATCATCGGCCTGCTCGATCCACTCGGGCTGTCCGGGTCAATCCGGGCCGATGCCAACTGGAACGGGATCGTGTGGGAGCTTTACGGCTTCATCGCGCTTCTCTTCTTCCTCTCCTGCTTCGCCATGTCCCGCTACTCGATGCATCTGGAGCGCAAACTGCGCACCGATCACCGCTAAGGAGTCCCACCATGTCTCAACTCGCACCAGAAAAAACCATCGACGCCTCGGCCATGAAAGTCTCGGACGAGGTCGCGATCCAGATCTCGGACATGAACAAGTGGTATGGCACCTTCCACGTGTTGCGCGACATCGACCTGACCGTCTATCGCGGCGAACGCATCGTCATCTGCGGCCCCTCAGGCTCCGGGAAATCGACGCTCATTCGCTGCATCAACCGGCTCGAGGAACATCAGGCTGGCAAGATCGTGGTGGACGGGATCGAGCTGACCTCGGACCTCAAGAACATCGACAAGGTGCGGTCCGAAGTCGGGATGGTGTTCCAGCACTTCAACCTCTTTCCGCATCTCACCATTCTGGAAAACTGCACTCTTGCGCCCATCTGGGTGCGGAAGGTGCCCCGGAAAGAGGCGGAAGAACGCGCCATGCATTTCCTGTCGAAGGTGAAGATCCCCGATCAGGCGCTGAAATACCCCGGCCAACTGTCCGGCGGTCAGCAGCAGCGCGTGGCCATCGCGCGGTCGCTCTGCATGATGCCGCGGATCATGCTGTTTGACGAACCGACTTCGGCGCTCGACCCCGAGATGATCAAGGAGGTGCTCGACACCATGATCGAGCTGGCCGAAGAAGGGATGACGATGCTCTGCGTGACCCACGAAATGGGCTTTGCCCAAGCCGTGGCGAACCGCGTGATCTTTATGGCCGACGGTCAGATCGTGGAGCAGAACGAACCGAAAGAGTTCTTCAACAACCCGAAGTCGGAGCGCACACAGCAGTTCCTGTCGCAGATCATCGGGCACTAGGCCCGCGTCGTCAGGCTGACAGAGGTTCAGTCGGCGTGTCGGGCGGGGTATCGCTGGGGGAAAGGGCGGCTTCGGCCGCCTTTTTCGCGGCCTGCTCCTCTTCCCGTTGGATCAGCGCGCGGGGCACAGCGAAATCGACGAAGAGGCCAGAGCGCCAGGTGACCTCGGACCAGCTTTCCGTCTCGAAGTCGATCAGCGTGGTCGCGCCGGTCGGATAGCGGTCGAAGAGGTGCTCGAGGGGCGCGGTGTCGAGGATCGAACGGGCAAAGAACGAGATGCCGGGATTATGCGCGATGAGCTGCACGGTGCGTCCCGTGGCCCCCTTGAGGATCGACAGCATCGTGTCGGGTTCCGAGAGGTAGAGCGCCGGGGAAATCTCGGCCTGGGTCTGGAAGCCGCCTGCGTTCGACAGGATGTCCCAGGTCTCGCGGGTGCGTTCGGAGGACGACACAAGCGCCTGATCCGGGCGCTGCCCGATCTCGGCCAGCCATCGCCCGAGCGCCGCCGCCGATGCGCGCCCACGCCGGTTCAGGATCCGGTCGTGGTCGGTCAGAAGCGGGTTGTCCCAGGACGATTTGGCGTGGCGGGTAAGGATCAGGCGAAGAGTCATATTGCGTGGAACGCCCTCATATGGAAATTTGATTGCTCAGCGGTTCTATCAAAACTGGCACTGACGGGGCAAGCTCTGCGTGCAGCGCAACCCAAATTCATGCAGTCGGCCCCGTTTGCGGTATCGAGGTAGCTGTGACATGCATCCGTATCATAGCTTTGTAACAGAAGTGCATCGACAGGGCACGCGGTCTTGCACGGCATCGTCGCACAGGTCAGGCAAGGGTTCTGCGATTTGGGCAGGCTGGGTTCGTGGTCGAGTCGGACGGCACCCCGAAACGAGGTCCAGAGCCCTTGGCGGGCATGGACCAGCAGACCGACCGGCGATTGCCAGACATGGCCCGAGGCCAGCGCCCAAGCGATGAACGGGGGGTAGGGCGGGCCGTCCGAGGGAAACACCGCCGTGCCGCCCCATGTCGCGGCGAGCCCTCCGATCACCCGTTTCGACCAGCGGTCCATCGGGTCGGGCTGGCCATCGACGGCTTCGGGGCTGGCGCGAAATGCGGGCCAGAAGCCGGGCTCATGGGGGCCGAGGAGGGCGATGTGGTCATCGCCTTCGCGCGCGACGGCGAGCAGGTCGAGGTGAACCGCCCGCGCGTCCGCGATGTGGTCCATCAGCCGAGCCGGATGATCGAGCCGGGGCCCTGTTCGGTGTACAGCTCGAGGAGCGCCGCGTTCGGCACCCGCCCGTCGAGGATCACGACCGCGCGGCAGCCGCCCTCGAGCGCCTTGAGCGCGGTTTCCGTTTTGGGGATCATGCCGCCCGCGATGGTGCCGTCGGCGGTCCAGTCCTTGATCGTCGATGAGGTCAGTTCGGTGACGAAGTTGCCGTCTGGTCCCTTGACCCCCTGCACATCGGTCATGAGCAGCAGTCGGTCAGCCTTCAGCGCCGCCGCGATGGCCCCCGCCGCCGTGTCGCCGTTGATGTTGTAGCTTTCGCCCTCGCGCCCCACGCCAATCGGCGCGATGACGGGGATCGTTTCGCTTTCCATCAGACGCCGGATGACGAAGGGGTCAACCTCGACCGGGGTGCCGACAAAGCCCAGTTTCGCATCGGTCGGCTCGCAGACCATGAGGTTCGCGTCCTTGCCCGACAGGCCCACCGCACGACCACCCTCCTGGTTAATCGCGGCCACGATGCGCGCGTTGACCGGCCCAGAGAGCACCATTTCCACAACTTCGACCGTAGCCGCATCGGTCACGCGCTTGCCGCCCACCCATTCGCTTTCGACGCCGAGTTTCTTCAGCATGTCGTTGATCATCGGTCCGCCGCCGTGGACGACCACCGGGTTCACGCCGACCATGCGCATGAGCACGATGTCGCGGGCAAAGCTCGCCATCGCCTCGTCGTCGCCCATCGCGTTGCCGCCGAATTTGACGACGACCGTGGCGCCCTTGTAGCGCTGCAGATAGGGGAGGGCTTCGTTGAGGGTGCGCGCGGTGGCGATCCAGTCGCGGTTCATGCTGAGCTTTCTCATGGGCTGATCCTGTTGGCGGCTGCCAAAGTGATACGCGGCGCGGCAATGGGCTTCAAGGGCGCGTCCCCCCAAGGCGGTGTCCGGGATCAGTCCAGGGACGCGATGATCGCCCGCAGCGTTTCGATCCCGTCGCCCTTTTCGGAGGAGGTCAGAACGATCTCCGGATAGGCCGCCGGGTGCTTGGACAGGTTCTGACGCACCTGCGCGAGCACCTTGTCGCGGTCCGCCGCCTTGACCTTGTCCGCCTTGGTCAGGACGACCTGAAAGGTCACCGCGGCCTTGTCGAGAAGCGTCATGATCTCCTGATCCACGTCCTTGATCCCGTGGCGGTGATCCACCAGGACAAAGGCCCGGCGCAGCGTCGCGCGTCCCTGAAGGTAGGACTTCAGGAGCCGCTGCCATTTCTCGACGATGGCGACCGGTGCGTTGGCGTAGCCGTAGCCCGGCAGGTCGACGAGATAGGGGCCGTTCGTGGTTGTGAAATAATTGATCTCCTGCGTCCGCCCCGGCGTGTTCGACGCCCGCGCGAGCCCCTTGCGCCCCGTAAGGGCGTTGATCAACGTCGATTTTCCCACGTTCGACCGGCCCGCGAAACAGACTTCGAGCCGGTCGTCGGGCGGCAGACCGTTCATGGCCACGACGCCCTTCAGAAACTCGGTCTGGGCGGCAAAGAGCATGCGCCCCGCTTCGCGGGACGCATCGTCAGGCTCTTCGGCCACGGGAAAGGGCAGGGGGGCCGTCACGAGGGGACCCTCATTTCTTTTCCGCCGCCGGCTTCTTCTTGAAGCTGGAGATGATGTTGCCAAAAAGGTCTGGCTTCGCCCCGTGGCTGCGCATGATCGTATACTGCTGGATGAACGTCAGCGTGTTGTTCGTGATCCAGTAGAGCACGAGGCCCGAGGCAAAGCTGCCCAGCATGAACATGAAGACCCAGGGCATCCATGCCATGATCGTCGCTTGCGTGGCGTCGGCCGGTGCCGGGTTCAGTTTCTGCTGCAGCCACATCGAGATGCCCAGAAGGATCGGGAGGATGCCCAGCGAGAAGAAATAGAACCAACTCGTCGGATCGGGTGCCGCGTAGGGCAAGAGGCCGAAGAGGTTCAGGATCGACGACGGATCGGGTGCGGACAGGTCGCGGATCCAGCCGAGCCATGGCTGGTGGCGCAACTCGAGCGTGACGAAGACCACCTTGTAGAGCGAGAACCAGATCGGGATCTGCAGGAGAACGGGCAGACAGCCGGAGGCGGGGTTCACCTTTTCCTTCTTGTAAAGCTCCATCATTTCCTGCTGGACCTTCATGCGGTCATCGCCCGCCTTTTTGCGGATCTCCTCCATCTGAGGCTGGAGTTCCTTCATCTTCGCCATCGAGACGTAGGAACGATAGGCAAGCGGGAAGAGGATCGCCTTCATGATGAAGGTCAGCGCGATGATCGCCCAGCCCATGTTTCCGATGAGACCGTGCAGCCAGTGCAGAACCGCAAAGATCGGTTTGGTCAGGAAGAAGAACATTCCCCAGTCGATCGAGTCTAGCAGGCGGTAGACCCCGCCCTCGTTCTGGTAGTCGCGAATGACGTCCCATTCTTTGGCGCCGGCAAAGAGGCGGGTGTCGACCGTCGCGGTCGTGCCGGCGGCGACGTCCATCACCGGCAAGCGCACATCGGTCTGATAGATGTCGGGGCCGGGCAGGTATTTTACGACTGAAGTAAATGTCTGGCCGTCCTCGGGAATGATCAGGGTTTCCCAGTAGTGGTCGGTGAAGCCGACCCAGCCCTCGCCGTTGGCCTGCACCGCCTCGGCCGGCGCGCCCTCGCGGCCGTCCTGATCGAATTCGCGCACGTCCTTGTAGTCGATTTCCGACAGTTCGACCTCGGTCTGGCGGATGACACCCTCGTGCAGAATGAAGAACCCCTTGAGGTCGGTCGGCTCGCCATGGCGCACGATCTGGCTGTAGGGCGCGAGGCGGATCGCGGCGTCGGTGCCGTTTTCAACCGACTGGGCCACGGTGAACATGTAGTCCGCGTCCACCGAAATCGTGCGGCGGAAGGTGAGCCCGCCCGCGCTTTCCCAGACCAGCGTGACCGGGGTGGTGGGGGTCAGGGTCTCGCCCTCTTCGAGGGACCATTCGGTGGTGGCGCTGGGCACTTCAGAGGTGTCGAGGTCGCCCGCCGGGGACCAGCCGTAGAGCGTGTAGTAAGCTTCGGGTTCGCCCGCGGGCTTCAAGAGCGTGACCGTGTCGCTGTCTTCGTCGAGCGACACCTTGTAGTCGTTCAGATGAAGGTCGTCGATGCGACCGCCGACCAGCGCGATCGAGCCCGAGAGCTTGGGTGTATCGATGGCGACGCGGGGGCTGGCGGCGAGAGTGGTTACGGCCTGATCGTTCGTGGCGGCGGGCGAGGTTTCGCCAGGGGTCTGGGGCGCGCCGCTGGCGGCAGGGGGAACTGCGGCGGTGCCGTCCTCGTTGACCGCGCCGGGCGCCAGGGTTTCGGCCACTTCCTCCGGCGCGACCGGTTCCGGATCGGCCGGCGGGAACAGAATGAGCCACGCCGTGATGACGATGAAGCTCAGGACTGTCGCAATGAGGAGGTTCTTGTTCTGGCTGTCCATGGGGTCCCACCACGTCCTTTTTTCGGTCAGTGGGGTTCAACAGGCCATGGGACGAAAGGTCAAGCAGATTCACTTGGCGTGGATCGCGACGAGCCTTGTTCCGCTGGGGTCAAACCGGTGGTTGGGACGCGTGTATCGAGTGCGCGGAAAGGGCGCCGCGGGCGGGCCCCGACCTTACCCGATGGCTTGACCACGGTCATTGGCGCGACGAATGATCCGGGGGAGGTCCGGCACCTTGGCGTTGTGGGCGCGGATCCAGTCGACGGTCGCGGCAAAGGGCATCGGGCGGGCGATCGAGTAGCCCTGCACATGGTTGCAGCCCAGCTGCGCGAGCATGGCATGTTCGCCGTGGGTTTCCACCCCCTCGCCAAGGCTGTCGAGCCCGAGGCGCTCGGCCATGGTCAGGATGGCCGAGACCATGTTCTGCTGGTCGCGGTCGGTGTCCACATGGGAGATGAAACTCCGGTCGATCTTGATCCGCGAGACGTCGAAACGGCGGATGTTGGAGATCGAGGCATGGCCGGTGCCGAAATCGTCGAGGTCGATGCCGCAGCCCAGCCGGGACAGGGCCGCGATGTTGCGGGTGGTGGTGTCGTCCTCGGATTGCGCGACCACGTTCTCGAGGATCTCGACCACGAGCCGTTCGGGGCTGAGGTCGAAACGGTCAAGCTCCCAGCGCACCTTCTCGAACAGCCGGGGGTTGCGCAGTTCGTCGGCGGAAAAATTCACCGCCACATTGGGCACGGTCAGTCCCAGACGGTCCCATTCCTTGAGCGCGGTAAGGGATTTGAAGAGCATGACCTCGCCCAGCCGTTCGAACAGTCCGGCAGCAGCGATGGCGGGGAGAAAGGCGGCAGGCGCGATCTGGCCCTTGTCGGGATGTTCCCAGCGCGCCAACGCTTCGAGCCCCGTGAGGGCGCCGCTGTTGGTTGAGATCTGCGGCTGGAACCACGGCACGATCTCGCCGTTTTCGAGCGCCGCCACGACCTCGCGCGTCATGTTGTCTGGCACGCTGACCCGGGGGCGCATCCCGCGCGAAAAGGCGCGGACCGATCCGGGACCTGCATCCTGCGCCTCGGTCAGGGCGCTTTCAGCCGCGTCAAGATAGCTCTCCCCGGTCTGGTCCGGCACCCGCGATGGCAGCGCGAAGCCGACGCAGGCGGACAGGAGCACGCGGGTCCCGTCGAGCGAGATCGGCTGTTCGATCGCGTCCTGCAGCCGGGCGGCAAGCTGGATCATTGCCTCGAGGTCGGTCCGCGGCGTCTTGGCCAGGACGAGGCCGAAACGCCCCGGCCCGAGCGAGGCGAGAAGGTCGCCCTCGCGCAGGGTAAAGGTGATGCGCTCGGCACAGGAGCGCAGGATGGTTTCGCTGCCGCCATCCCCGAACTGGGCCGTCAAGGCGGGCGCATTGTCGATTTCCATGACCAGGCAAACGGGGGGATCGCCCTTGGCATTGGCACCCTCGGACATGGCGCTCGCGATCCGCGCGATCAGCTCGGTCCGCCCCGGCAGGCCGGTCAGGGCATCGCGCCTCGTGATCCGGGACCAGGGCCAATGGAATTCGCCGGTCACCACCAGTAGCGCGGGCATGGTGACGGCCAGGACGAGCAGGAAGCCCTCGCCCCCGAACCAGAAGGCCCCCAGCATGATCGCGGGCAGAAAGGCCAGCATCTGCGGACCGAGCAGCAGGAGCCGGAGCTTGCGAAGCAGGGCAGGACGGCGCTTGGCCGGGAAAAACATCATGTCGCGCACCACCTGAGGTCGTCGGACGGGGAACACGCCCCCGAGTCGCGACGACCATAGGTTGTGAGAGGTCAATCGGCGGTTAACGCGCTAGATCTGATCCGGTTTTTCCTGCGGCCCGAGGCTCAACCCCGCGAAGTCCCACAGTTTCGGATCGAGCAGATGCGACGGACGGGCGTTCATCAGCGCCCGGAACATGACCTGACGCCGACCGGGGGAATTCTTTTCCCAGCCGTCGAGGATCTGCTTCACCTGCATCCGCTGGAGCCCGTCCTGCGAGCCGCAGAGATCGCAGGGAATGATCGGGTAATTCATCGCCTTGGCGAATTTCTCGCAGTCCTCTTCGGCCACATGGGCCAGCGGGCGGTAGACGAAAAGATCGCCCTCTTCGTTGACGAGTTTCGGCGGCATCGTGGCCAGCCGCCCGCCATGGAAGAGGTTCATGAAGAACGTCTCGAGAATGTCGTCGCGGTGGTGGCCGAGCACGACCGCCGAACAGCCCTCTTCCCGCGCGATGCGGTAGAGGTTGCCGCGCCGGAGCCGCGAACAGAGCGCGCAGAAGGTGCGGCCAGCTGGCACCTTGTCCATCACGATGGAATAGGTGTCCTCGTATTCGATCCGGTGGGGAACGCCGCGTTCCTCTAGGAACGTGGGCAGCACCGTGGCCGGGAAGCCCGGCTGGCCCTGATCGAGATTGCAGGCGAGGATCTCGACCGGCAGGAGCCCGCGCCACTGAAGCTCGTAAAGCGCGGCCAGCATCGTGTAGCTGTCCTTGCCCCCCGACAGGCAGACGAGCCACTTCGCGCCGCGTTCGATCATGCCGTATTGCTCGATCGCCTCGCGGACGTTGCGCATGATCC
This sequence comes from Maritimibacter sp. REDSEA-S28_B5, assembly GCA_001626765.1. Taxonomy (GTDB): domain Bacteria; phylum Pseudomonadota; class Alphaproteobacteria; order Rhodobacterales; family Rhodobacteraceae; genus Maritimibacter. The sequence continues at coordinate 60,107 of LUOO01000013.1, read as the reverse complement.
GCTTGCGCAGCTTCTTGAACTCGGTGGTCGAGGGCGCGCCGTGGAAGAGCGGATGGATATCGTCGTGATCGTCGAGCATGGGCGCGAAATACGCCCGATGACGCGGGCTGGCAAGCACCATGGCGGCGAGCCTCCGCAGGGCCGGGCGGTTGTCGATCGCTCATAGGGAGGCGCCCGTAAGGAGAACCCCCGTGACTGGTCCCGGCTAGGTGCGATCCCTGTTCACGGGATGCATCAAGACGGCTTCGTCGTAGCCGAGCTCCGGGAACACCGACAGGAGCATGGCGGTGCCGGAACCGTGACGGTCGGAAAGCGCGTGGGCCTCGACCCATGTGCCTTCGACCTGAATGACCTCGCGGGCCTCGAAGGCGAGGACCACGTAAACGACGCTTTCAGTCTCGACCGCCTCGATACCGGTGTCCCCGACGAGCCAGCCGACCGGCACCATGGGCGCAGTGGCATCGGCGGGATGTGTCGTGACATGCACGCGGGGGGCCACGACCAGGGGCCTTTTCGGAACGCCGGGGGCGAAAGCATCGCGCATCACGCGGATGGGGCGGAGCGCTGGGGTCAATAGGTCGCCCGAAACCTCGCGCTGGCCGATCCAGAGCAGAGGCTGAAAGCCGTTGGCGCGGGTGAGGACATGTTCGCCAGGCACCAGATCCTCGACTGCGCGGGCACCGTTTCTGGTGGTCACACGCAGGCCCGGCGTGAGGCAGGGCAGATGGGTCTGGTCGGCCTCTCGTTCGAACTGGACCTCGCGCAGCCTGTCGCGTTGGTCACCGCGTTGCACGATGTCGTCCAGAAGGTCCACGGCGCCGCGTTTCGTCCGCGTCTGCATGTCGATCATTTTACTGCCCTGTTCCTGCGTTGAGGGGTTTGCCTGAACGGCTTTTTCGCCTCTTTAGGCCAACGTGATGGCTGTGTGTGCAGAATGGAGCGAATGACACGGATTTGGAGCGGTTGACGCCGCCCCGAACCCTTTTGGATTTCGCCCGCTCACGCAGCGCGAGAGGGCATTTTCCGTTGGGACAACTCGGCGCGCAGGGTATCCACCATGTTGCGGCTGACGGACACCTGACTGCCATTTCGCAGCCGGAGCTTGGGGTTGCCGCCCTCGAAGCGCAGCGCCAGCATTTCGGACTTCGCGACCCAGTGCGACCGATGAACCCGCAACCCGCTGTCGGGGGGCACAAGCTCGGTCGCCTCGGCCAACGTCATCCGCAAGAGCTCCTCCCCGTTTTCCGTCTCGACCCGCACATACTGGTTCTCGGCGGTCAGTCGCATTACGGCGCCGCGGGTGTCGTAGCTGAGGTGGGGCTGCAGCTTGCAGTCCGCGACCGGGCGGAAATACCAAAGCTGCGAGGGCTTCACGTCGATCCCCGCCTTGGGCAGCGCAACGACCCAGAACATGAGCAGCCCCACGATCACGGACATCGCGGTGATCATCAGGACGGTCACGAAGTGCAGCGCCATGGTCCAGGACCACAGGGGGGCGCCGTCGAGAAGGGCGAAATTCCCGGCGACCAGAACCGACAATCCCATGTAGCTTGCGATCTGGACCCATAGCAGCGGCCAGCCGCGGGCAAAGGCGTCGCGGAAAAGGACTGGCAGAACGGCATAGGAGAATCCGAGAAACAAGAGAATATTGCCGAGGTTGACGATCAATCGCAGCCAGAACGGCTGGCTCTCGAGCAGGCCACCGGGGGTGGTGAGAGCGACGAAGGCTCCCGAGAACAGGGAAAAGCCGATGCAGGGCAGCGACAGGATGTAGCCGCGCAACAACTGCTGCACGTCACGTCCCTTGGACCTGAGTTGCGGTGCCCCCGTCGGCATGGAATCCCTGAATACCCAGACGCCGTCTTGTCGCGGCTTCCGGGGCGAGAATAGGCACAGGAGACGCATTGTGTAAATGCGCAAGGGGGGACCATGCGTCTCGGAAGCCTAGCCCTGGCGCACACCTTGTCCGAGCCGTCGCCCCGCATCGAAATAACGCCGCGCCATCTCGGCTGACTGGAGCGGCGCGCCGGCGGCGAGCCTTTGGCAGAAGGACTTCATGTCGTCGTCGAAAAAGGTCTGCTTGGTCTCGTTCTGACGCGGCGGCATCTGGACGCTGTCCGCCGTCGCGGGCTGACCGAGCGCGGTCAGAAGCCGTGCGGCGCCCTCGGGTCTTGTGATCTCGGACAGATCGACGCGGTGGATGTGCAGGTTTGGCATCGCCGTGGTCAGGAGAGCATAGTATTCGGCGCGGGCAAAGACCTCGTGAACATACCACAGCGCGTTGCCGGCCACGCCATGTTCGGCGAAGGGGCCGTTCTTGATAATCGTGTTAGGATAGCGCGGGTCGAGCGCGAAGAGCCATGTGTAGCCGAAGTTCGCGAACTCGAAGCGGTTTACGTAGCTCCACTGGATCTTGAAGGCATCGCGGGTGAGGATGACGAGATGCACCTCGCCCGCCTGCGTGAGCGGCTCGATGTTCTCGACCAACCCGGCCTTGAACAGGAAATGCGATATCTCGGCGTAGTGCGTGGTGTCGGAAGCCAGCAGGCGGTCCCATTTCTGTGACCAGAAACCTTGGACATGCGGGTGGTTGCCGACCGAGTTGAAGTAGGTGAAATGGCTCGCATCGGGGGTTTCGAAGCCGAGCGAGGTATAGCTCAGCTTTTCGTGATGCACTTCACGCCGCGCGTTGGTCTGCCAGTTCAGGCGCAGAAGCTCGGTCAGGAACACCGTGCCGGACCGGCCTGTGGTCAGCGGAAAGACGAAGGATCGGCGGGGCATTTGCGCCTCCGGTTAGTGCTCGTGCCTCTTCTTACCCGGCTCGGGCACCGGGTCATAGCCGGAACTGCCAAAGGGATGGCAGCGGCCGATCCGCCGGACGGCAAGCCATGACCCCTTGATACCCCCATGTTTCTCCAGCGCCTCGAGCGCATAGGCCGAGCAGGTCGGCTGATACCGGCAGTTCATGCCCACGATGGGCGACAGCACCATCCGGTAAGCGCGCACGGGCAGGGCAAGGATATGGGCGAGCGGGGTCATGGGGTGGATATAGGCCGTGCCGGGCGCGTGCGCCAGCGGCGTAGTCGCCGCAGCCTAGCCCCGCGGTTTCGGGTTGTGGACCCGGTCCATGGCGTGCTCGAGGTCGGCCAGCATGTGGGCATAGACGCGCGACACGGTGGCGCCGGGCTTGGCAACCAGCACGTAATCCCAGCCAGCCTGCCCCTTGGCCGCGATCACCTCGCGGGCAAGCGCGCGCATCCGGCGTTTGGCCCGGTTGCGCAACACGGCATTGCCGGTCTTTTTCGAGGCAGTGAACCCGACGCGGACCGTCTGGGTCCCATCGTCACGCGCACGCCCCTGCAGAAGAAAGCTGTCGGTGCCCGCCTTGGCCGCACGGGCGCAGGCGAGAAAATCGGCGCGTTTGCGCAACACGGAAATCGGCTGGGTCACAGAAAGCGAAACCGCCGGAGGGCTCTCCGCGGTCTCGGCCTCTTGGCCAGTCGCGGTTTCCTCCGGCGGTGTCATGGTCTTTGACAAAAGTCGCGAAGCGCTTACGCGCTCAGTTCCTTCCGGCCACGCGCACGACGCGCGTTGATGATCTTGCGGCCAGCTTTGGTCGCCATGCGCGCACGGAAGCCGTGGCGGCGCTTGCGAACCAGGTTCGAAGGTTGGTAGGTGCGTTTCATCGCCCGTCTCCGTCCGTGTTTCAATTCCGCCTTGCGGCGGTCGTGTTTCAGTTCCGCCTCGCGGCGGTGCGGTCACTACACCCCATGATCCCACTGGAATCGGGGAAATCCGTTGAAGCCCGGTCTATAGGGTCGGTTTCGCGGCAAGTCAAACGCGCAGTTCACCTTTTCGCGGCTTTTTGCGTGACCCTGCCGGTGGGGGGCTGGTCGCGCGGCGACAAGGTTGGCACAGTGGCGCGAAACAAAGTGAGCCTGCAATGCCCGAGCGTCTCAAGCGCGCCCTTCCGCTGATCCTGATCGTCGTGGCGGCTGTCACGGGATACGCGCTGTTTCGCGATCAACTCACCTTCGAGGCGCTATCCGAGAATCGCGAGACTCTTATCGCCTATCGGGACGCGCATTACCTACCCGCCGTGCTGGTGTTCATCGCGGCCTATACCGCCATCGTGGGCCTGTCGCTGCCGGGCGCGACCATCGCGACGCTGACGGGCGGATTCCTGTTCGGCCTGTTTCCCGGCGTGGCCTACAACGTGATCGCCGCCAGCATGGGGGCCACCATCATCTTCTCCGCCGCGCGTTTGGGCGCGGGCGAGCGTCTCGCGGCGCGGATGGACATTGGCGCGGGGCGCATGGCGCGGCTGAAAAAGGGGCTCGACCGCAACCAGTGGTCAGTGCTCTTTCTCATGCGGCTCGCCCCCGTGGTGCCCTTCTTCGTCGCGAACGTCCTGCCCGCCTTCATGGGGGTGCCGACCTGGCGCTTTGTGGTGACAACGGTCATCGGCATCATCCCCGGCGGGATGGTCTACACCTCGGTCGGATCGGGGCTGGGCACGGTGTTCGAGGCGGGGACGACGCCGGATCTGTCGGTCATCTTCGACCCATGGATCCTCAGCCCCATCGTGGGTCTCTGCGCGCTCGCCGCCCTTCCAATGTTGATCCGCGTCTTTCGCAAGGAGCCCGTGGCATGAGCCAGAAACCCACGATCCACACGGACATCTGCGTCATCGGGGCAGGGTCTGCAGGGCTCTCGGTCGCCTCGGGGGCAGTTCAGATGGGTGCCAAGGTCGTGCTCATCGAGGCGGGCGAGATGGGGGGCGACTGCCTCAACACCGGCTGCGTGCCGTCGAAAGCGCTGCTTCATGCCGCCGCTCGGGGCGATGACTGGGCCACGGCCCATGCCCACGTAAAGGACGCAATCGCCACCATCGCGCCCCACGACAGCCAGGAGCGGTTCGAGGGGCTGGGCTGCAAAGTCGTCCGCGCCCATGCCCGCTTCATCGCCCCGCGTCTCGTCGAGGCCGGGGGTGAAGTCATCCGCGCGCGGCGCTTCGTCATCGCCACCGGATCGCGCCCCTTCGTGCCCGATGTGCCGGGACTGGACGAGGTGCCCTATTTCACCAACGAGACGATCTTTGATCTGGCCGAGAAACCGCGCCATCTGCTGATCATGGGCGGCGGCCCCATTGGCATGGAAATGGCGCTCGCCCATCGCCGTCTGGGTTGCGAGGTGACAGTGATCGAGGCGGCCAAGGCGCTGGGCAAAGACGACCCCGAGGCTGCCGCGCTCGTGCTGGCGGAACTGACCTCTCAGGGTATCGAAATCGTCGAGGGGGCCGAGGCGGTGCGCCTGCGCCGCGTGGGCGAGGGGATCGAGGTCGTGACAGGCTTTGGCCGGGTCTTCACAGGATCGCACCTCTTGGTCGCGGTGGGACGCCGCGCGGCAGTGGCCGATATGGGGCTTGAGGCGGCAGGGGTCGATCACACGCCCAAGGGGATCACGGTCGACGCGCGGCTGCGCACCTCGAATCGGCGCATCTATGCAGTGGGCGACATCACCGGCGGGATGCAGTTCACCCATGTGGCGGGCTATCAGGGCGGGGTGGTCATCCGCCCCACCGTCCTTCGCCTGCCCGCGAAGGCGCGCACCGATCACATCCCCTGGGTCACCTATGCCGACCCGGAACTGGCCCAGATCGGCCCGACCGAGGCGCAGGCGCGCGACACCCATGGCGACAAGCTGACCGTGGTGCGCGCCGATTTCACGGGCAACGACCGGGCGATTGCAGCAGGGGACACGCGCGGATTCCTCAAGGTCATGGTCGTGGGGGGGAAACCTATCGGCGCCACGCTCGTCGGCGCGAACGCGGGCGAGCTGATCGCGCCATGGTCCCTGGCCATTTCGCAGGGGCTGAAGCTCTCGGCCATATCCGGCATGGTGCTGCCCTATCCGACCCGGTCCGAGATCCATAAGAGAGCCTCGGGGAACTATTTCTCGCCAAAACTCTTTCAGAATGAAACAATAAAACGTGTGGTGCGGGTGCTGCAGCGCCTTGTGCCCTGATGTGTTGACCACTAGGTCAGCCCCAAGACGCGTGACAAGAGTGAAGCAGTTGACCCGATGTTCCTGAACTCGCTGTCCGGCCGGTTCCTGATCCTCACCGCCGCATTCGTGATGCTGGCGGAGGTCCTGATTTTCGTTCCTTCCGTCGCCCAGTTCCGCGAAGATTACCTTCTCTCCCGGCTCGAACGCGCGCAGATCGCGTCGCTCGTTCTGCTGGCGGACGACATGATCGACCCGGACCTCGAACAGGAGCTCTTGCTCAATGCCGAGGTGTTCAACGTGGTGCTGCGCCGGGACGAGGCGCGCGAGCTCATGCTGTCGTCCCCTGTGCCGGGTCCTGTCGCGGGCAGCTATGACCTGCGCGACGCGAGCGGCGTGACGCTGATGAAGGACGCGGTGTTGCGGCTCCTCCACCCCGACAACGACGTGATCCGCGTGATCGGCAACCCGGTGCAGGAGGGGGGGCTGGTCATCGAGGTGACGATGGAAAGCGCACCGCTCAGGGCAGCCATGCTCGACTACGGCAGCCGAATCCTGTGGCTGTCCGCGATCATCTCGATCCTGACGGGGCTGCTTTTGTATCTGGCCGTGCAGGCGCTCATGGTGCGCCCGATCCGCAAGGTCGTGGACAACATGGCGGGCTATGCGCAGGCGCCCGAGGACGCCCGCAAGATCATCGCGCCCGGTTCCAGCATCAAGGAGCTTCGCGAGGCGGAAGAGGCGCTGCACCACCTGCAGGAACAGCTCTCGTCCTCGCTCAAGCAAAAGGAACGGCTGGCCGCGCTGGGCGGGGCGGTGGCCCGGATCTCCCATGACCTGCGCAATATCCTGACCACCGCTCAGCTCTTTGCCGACCGTGTGGAAATGAGCGAGGACCCCGGTGTGCAAAAGGCGGTGCCCAAGCTCATGGGGTCGATCAGCCGGGCGGTGAACCTCTGCGAAAGCACACTGGCCTTCGGTCGGGCCGAGGAGCCTGCGCCGCGGCTGACCCGCGTGCTGCTGGCCGACGTCGTGGCAGACGTGGTCGAAAGCGAACGTTTGGCAGCGGGCGAGCACGACATTTCCTACGGCGAGGATGTGCCAGCGGGGATGAGCGTGCGCGCCGACAGCGAACAGCTTTACCGTGTCCTGCGCAACCTCGTGCGCAACGCGCGGCAGGCCATCCAGTCGACGGGCAAGCCGGGCGAGATCATGGTCTCTGGACTGGAAACCCACGAGGAATGGACGATCCGCGTCGTCGATACCGGGCCGGGCCTGCCGAAACGCGCGCAGGACCTTTTGTTCCAGCCCTTTGCCGCGGGCGGGCGCAAGGGCGGCACCGGGCTGGGCCTCGCCATTGCGGCCGAGCTGATCCGCGGCCACGGCGGGCGGCTGGAGCTGGAACGGACCGGGCCGGAGGGCACGGTCTTCGCCATTCACCTGCCACGCGGCTTGGAAACCCTCGCCGACCCGATGCCCCGCCAGGAGGCCGCGCAGTAACGCGCGCTTCGGACAGGACGGTGACGGCGCGCGTTGCGCGTGACGAAGCGTGCGCGAGCGGGGCTTGCCGGGCGCCCGACCGGTGCAGGACGCTGTCCTTCGCCATCACCTCCCGCAAGCGACGGGCCCGCGCGTCCGTCGCGAGATTTCTGGCACCTCAAACGATTTCCGCCAATTACCCCTTGCAACCCCGCGCCGGGACCGCTACATCGCCGCTACCCCGCGCGCTGGTAGCTCAGTTGGATAGAGTACTTGACTACGAATCAAGGGGTCGGGGGTTCGAATCCTCCCCAGCGCGCCACTTCTTCTCCAAGCCATTGAAACGACTGGATTAAATTCAGGATTTTGCACTTTGCGCGGAAGGCTTTGCACTTTCACGTTCTGTTCTTGTTCTAAGCTGATGCCTTTTGCCGGTGTTTCGCAGAACGACACGAGGCGCACTAAGGCCGCTATCGGCCCATTGCGGACACTCGTGCACCTTGCGGCGAACGGCTGTTTCGAGCCCGATGCCGCCATTGCCGCCTTCTGATCGTTCTCCTAAAGTTCCTGTGAGCAGCATGGAGATCGTATGTCGGCATTAGCGAGCAGCACGTCCCGAGACCGCATTCCTTTCGCCGTTGTCTCCATCATCCTGACGGTCTTGGCGTTATCTCTCGGGGACGCCCTCATAAAGATGACCAGTGGCAGCTTTGTCATATGGCAAATTTTCGTTCTCCGGTCCCTGATCTTGCTTCCGATACTGACGGGCGTCGCACTTTCGCTAGAGAGCCTTCGTGTGCCAGCGGCTATCGGTTGGGTCACACTGCGAAGCCTGATGCTGATAGCTATGTGGGTGTCCTATTACCTGTCGCTGCCGAAACTTTCCCTCTCAGCGGCTGCGGCGGCCTACTACACGCTTCCGATCTTCATCACCCTCTTCTCTGCCGTGTTCATTGGGGATCGCATCTCGAAGACTGGCTGGTTCGCCGTTGCCCTCGGTTTCTTTGGTGTTCTGCTGATCCTTCGACCGAAGGCGGGTGATTTCAACGCCTATGCCCTTCTGCCGCTGGTTTCCGCCATGCTGTATGCCGGGGCCATGATCGTGACGCGAACGCGGTGCCGCGATGAACATCCGCTGAGCCTGTCCTTGGCTCTGAACATCGGCTTCATCCTCGTCGGGGGTGTTGCTGCTGCGATCATACTTCTCCTGCCGATGGAGCTGAGGCAGGGTTTTCTGCTGTCGCCTTGGACGCCGATGGCACAGGCTGAGTGGATCTCCATGGGGCTTCTGGCCGCCGCCATTCTGATCGGCAGCGTCGGGGCCGCCATCGCCTATCAGAACGGCCCACCCGCGATGATCGGCGCATTCGACTTCGCTTACGTCGGCTTTGCCGTCATATGGGGCATCGTGCTCTTCAACGAGACACCCGACCTGATCGCGTCCATCGGTATGATCATGATCGTAGGGGCGGGGGTGTTGTCTTTGCGACAATGAACGACAGGAATGTCCGCACAGCCGACCTTGGAGCCGAGCGTGGCGAAAGTCGCCTATCCGCCCGTCTTGCACCGACGTCGGAGAGCGCCGGCTCAATCTAGAGCCGTCCAGAAGGGGTCTTGGAACTGATCTCAGTTAACGGAGCCTGCTCGCTTTTGCTCTCTTTGGTTCTTCCCATCACCGCCCGCTTCCGGTTCGCCGCGATGGTGTAGTGCTCGATCTCTTCCCCAGCGCGCCACTTCTTCTCCAAGCCATTGAAGAAACCGGACCAAGTCCCGGACATCGGTCGCAAGGCTCCGCCCTGTTCTTAGGCTCTTTCTCGTTCCCTCTGGAAAAGAGCGAACATCGGGCGGCCATTTGTCGTCCCAACCAGCCGTTCCAGGAGGTGTCCCTCGCAGCGTCCAAGCTTCCCCGACACGGTGACCAAGGTTGTCGTGCAACAGGGGTCGGGACCCGATCGGTCGATCGCCAGGGGTCCATCAGCGACATGCCGGATGACCGACGATCCTCCACTGCTCTCGCGCAGGGTTCAGGCCGAGAGTTGGTCCCGTTGCAGCTCCATCTGGATCAACGCGCCGGATTCGGTCATCTCGAAGTTCACCTGGCCCATGAACTGGCCCTCGACGGTGGACCTGATCAGACGGCTGCCGAAGCCCGACCCCGAGACCACATCTGTGGTCGGGGTTGGACAGTCCTCGGTCCACGTGACAGCGAGAGTCGGGCCGGAGACGCTCCAGCGGATCGACAGGTGGCCCCCCGGCTGGCGCAGCGCGCCATATTTGGCGGCGTTGGTGGCAAGCTCGTGCAGGATCAGGGCCATGCCAGTCGCGGCCTTTTCGCCGAGCTGGATCTGCGGTCCCTCGCAATCGCTCGCACCTGCGAAGTCCGCGCCCAGATGCGGCGCGAGGATCTGGTCGGCCAGATCGCCGAGCGTCACCCGGCGGACCGCGTCCGTCCCCTGGTCGTTAAACCGGATCAAGTCGTGGGCCCGCGCCAGCGCCTGCACGCGCCCCCTGACGGCTGCGGCCATTTCGGCAGGGCTTTTGCTCGCGCGCGCTGTCATCGATACGATGCCGTCGACGAGCGTGAACAGGTTCTTCACCCGGTGGTTCAACTCGCCGAGGAGCAATTGTCGGTTTTCTTCCGCCATCTTCAGGGCGTGAATGTCGGTGCAGGTTCCATACCACCGGACGATTTGGCCGCTCTCGTCCCGCACGCATTGGGCGCGTCCAATGACCCAGCGATACTCTCCAGAGCGGTGCCTGAGGCGATATTCGATGTGGTAGGGATTGCCCGTTGCGAGGCTGTCGCTCCAGACGGCCGTGATACGGTCGTGATCGTCGGGATGGAACATCCCTTTCCACGCCTCGCCGTCGGTCGAGCCCGGCGGAACGCCCGTGAAGTCATACCACCGGTCGTTGAAGTAGTCGTGGTAACCGTCGGGCCGTGTCGACCAGATCATCTGTTCGATCGAGTTTACGATCGCGTGGTATTTCTCCTCGCTTTCGCGTGCGGCCGTGAGGGCGCGCATCGTGTCGGTCATGTCGGTCGCCTGGACAAAGACGCCCTGCCGCGCGCCGGCCTCGTCAAACATCGGCTGGAACACGAAATCTATGTGTCGCTCTTCGGTGGTGCCGCTTCGGTTGAGCGTAACGGGGACGGCGCGCCCGACATGGGTTTCGCCGGTGCCGTAGACTTGATCGAGGAGGTCCGTGAAGCCCTGCGCGACGACCTCGGGCAGGGCCTCCCTGACGGACTTGCCGAGGATGTCCTGCTTCCCGACAAGCTCGAGGTAGGCCGGGTTGGCGATGTCGAACACATGGTCGGGGCCCCGGAGGACAGCCGTTGCCCCTGGGGCCTGCTCGAACATCCTCGACAGGCGGGAGATTTCTTTCCTGGCGTTGAGACGCGCCTGCACGATCTCGGTCGTCTCGTTCCCCTGGTTGAAGATCCCGGCAATACGGTTGTCCTCGCCCCGGATCCCTGTGAAGCTGTAGTTCCAGTAAGTCTCCTGAACGACCCCGCCGCGCTCCATGGGCAACATTTGGTCGTAGGCCGAGAACCCTTCTCCCGTCTCGAAAACCTTCGCGAATTGTGGTCCCACCACCTCCCAGATATCCTTCCAGACCTCGGCCGCGGGGCGGCCAAGCGCCCAGGGATGGCGCTCTGCCGGGATCGGGGACCAGGCATCGTTGTAGAGCAGACGCAACTCGGGCCCCCAGTAGATGGCTGTGGGGAAGCTCGAGTCGAGGCAGATGGACAACGCAGACCGGAGCGACTGCGGCCAAGTCTCTGGCGGACCGAGAGGCGTGGACGCCCAGTCATGCTCCCGGATGAGTTGCCCCATCCTGCCACCACCGTCCAGAAATGCCCCGGCCGCAACATGACGCATCGTTGTTCCCTCGTTCGGTCCCCGAATTGGAAGACCCCAGATCGTGTTGTAGGCCATTCACAGGGGAAAGACGACAAACTAATGGGGGCAAGTCCCAGGCCAATTGGAGCAATTGGTCGTCATGACAGGCAAACTGCCGATGCGCGGAGAGGCGGTCGAGCGCTGAGCGTGGTGTTGGGCAAACGATCCCTCAGCGCCCCTCGCCAACAACCCAAGGTAGCGTCTGGCACACCATGCGGTCTTTGGCCAAGATTGGCCATGGACGCGCCGGATCAGCGTGGGGTCTATTCCGGGAACCAGCAGGCCGCCGGATGCGGTTCGCCCATGAGTTCCGGCCGCTCGGCGCGGCATTTGTCCTGCGCTTTCCAGCAGCGCGGCGCGAAAGGGCAGCCCTCGGGGATCGCGAGCGGCGAGGGCAGTTCGCCTTCGAGCTTGATCCGTTTCTTCTCGGGATTGGGTTCGGTCGATGGCGTCGCGGACAAAAGCGCCTTGGTGTAGGGGTGGCGCGGGTGGCCAAAGACGCTGTCCTTCGTGCCGAACTCGACGGGGCGACCCAGATACATGACGACCACGTCGTCCGCGACATGGCGCACGACCGAGAGGTCGTGGGAGATGAAGAGGTAGGCGAGGTCGAGCCGCTCCTGGAGGTCGAGAAGCAGGTTCAGCACCTGCGACTGGATCGACAGGTCGAGCGCCGAGACGGGTTCATCGAGTACGAGGAGCTTCGGTTCGAGCATGAGTGCCCGCGCCACCGCGATCCGTTGCCGCTGCCCGCCCGAGAACATATGCGGGAAGCGGTCGTAATGCTCGGGGCGCAGGCCCACGAGCGCCATCATCTCGCGCGCTTTTTCTTGCCGCTCCTTGGCAGACATCTTCGGCCGGTTGATCTTCAGCGGCTCCTCGAGGATCGCGCCGACCCGGTGGCGCAGGTTGAGCGAGCCATAGGGATCCTGAAACACGATCTGCACTGACTGGCGCAGCTTGTCCCAGTTGTCGGGGGTCGCGGTGATGCCGTCGATGGTGAGGTCACCCGCCGTGGGTTCCTCGATCAGGGTGACGAGGCGGGCGAGGGTGGACTTGCCGCAGCCCGATTCCCCCACGACGGCGAGCGTCTTGCCGGCCTCGATGGTGAAAGACGCTTCGGACAGCGCGCGCACGGTGCCGGGTTTGCGAAACATCCCGCCGCCGACTTCGTAATGGCGGGCAAGGTGGCTGGCGGTCACGACGGTGTTCATGCCGCGTCCTCCTTCTTCGTGAGCGGGTAGTGGCAGCGGGCGAGGCCAAGCTCGGGCGGCTGCACCGGGGGCGGCGTGGTCCGGCAGAGGTCGTCTGCGAATTTGCAGCGCGGCGAGAAGAGGCAGCCCTGCGGGCGGTCATACTGGCCGGGGACGACGCCGGGGATGGTCGGCAGATGCCGTTCGGTGGCGCGCTCGGGCAGGGCGGCAAGGAGCGCCGAGGTATAGGGGTGGTGCGGATCGGCAAAGAGGCTTCGGACCTCTTGTTCCTCGACCTTCTGGCCCGCGTATTGCACCTGCACCCGCTGCGCGGTTTCTGCCACCACGCCCATGTCGTGGGTGATCAGGATGAGCCCCATCTCGGTCTCGCGCTGGATGTCGGTGAGGAGATCGAGGATCTGCGCCTGAATGGTCACATCGAGCGCGGTGGTGGGTTCGTCCGCGATGAGAAGCCGGGGTTTGCAGGCCAGCGCCATGGCGATCATCACGCGCTGCGACATGCCGCCGGACAATTGGTGGGGAAAGGCTTTGAGCCTGCGTTCCGGGTCGGGGATGCCGACGAGGTCGAGAAGCTCGACCGCCCGGCGTTGCCGCCCGGCGCGGTCGAGGTCGAGGTGGGTCTTGAGCGCCTCCTTGATCTGGAAGCCGACCGTGAAGCAGGGGTTGAGCGAGGACATCGGTTCCTGGAAGATCATCGACATGTCGCGGCCGATGACCTTGCGGCGCTGTTTCGCGGACATGCCGCGCAGGTCGCGGCCGTCAAAGCTCATCTCGTCCGCCGTGATGGTTGCGGTCCAGGGCAGGAGGCCCATGGCAGCAAGCATGGAGACGGATTTGCCGGAGCCGGATTCACCCACGATGGCGAGAACGTCGCCCTGATCCACGGAGATGTCGACGCCGTCCACGGCGCGGAAGGAACCGCCTGCGGTGTCGAATTCCACGGTGAGGTTCTTGATGGAGAGGAGGGTCACAGGGGGCCTCCGTTTGTAAGCGAGGGTTTCGCCCCGGCTGGCGCCGGGGCGATCCGCCGGGGGGCTTTGCCCCCCGGACCCCGCAGCATATTTGGGGAAAGATGAAAGGGAGTGCGGTTCATCGTCTCAGCTCCGTTTCAGTTTCGGGTCGAGTGCGTCGCGCAGCCCGTCGCCCATCAGGTTGATGGACAGCACGGTGATGAGGATGGCGAGGCCGGGGAAGGTCACGACCCACCACGCGCGCAGGATGAACTCGCGCGCTTCGGCCAGCATTGTGCCCCATTCCGGCGTCGGGGGCTGGGCACCCATGCCGAGAAAGCCGAGTGCCGCCACGTCGAGGATCGCGTTCGAGAAGCTCAGGGCGGCTTGGACGATGATGGGGGCGAGGCAGTTGGGCAGCACGGTCACGAACATGAGGCGCGGGAGTTTCGCGCCTGCAACGCGGGCCGAGACCACGTAGTCCTTCGAGAGTTCCGTCATCACGGCGGCGCGGGTGAGGCGAACGTAGTGGGGTTGCAGCACGACCGCGATGGCGATCATCGCGTTGATGAGCGAGGGGCCGAGGATCGCGACAAGGACGAGGGCCAGAAGGAGCGAGGGGATCGACAGGATGATGTCCATCACCCGCATGATGATCGTGTCGAGCCATCTCGGAGCGAAGCCCGCGACGAGGCCCAGGAGGATGCCGACGGAGGCCGCGATCACCACGACCATCGCGCCCACGAAGAACGAATAGCGCGCGCCGTGGATGAGGCGCGAGAGGATGTCGCGCCCGAGGGGGTCGGTGCCCAGGATGTAGGACAACGATCCGCCGTCCTGCCAGAAGGGGGGAACCAGAGTCGCGCCCCGGTTCTGCGCGGTCGGGTCGAAGGGCGCGATGAGGGGGGCGAAGATCGCCACGAAGAGGAAGAAAACGAAGACATACATCCCGATCACCGCGCCGCGGTTTTCCCGGAAGTAGCGCCAAAATTCCTTGAGCCGTCCGGGGCGGACAGGCGTGTTCGGGGTGGTGTTCCCGGAAGAGCTTACGTCAGCCATGTCAGCGTTTCCTGATCTTGGGATTGATGAGACCGTAGAGCAGGTCCACGATCAGGTTCACGATCATCACGATCAGCGCGACGAGGAGCAGGCCGCCTTGCACCACCGGGTAGTCGCGGCGGAAGATGCTGTCGACCATCCACTTGCCGATGCCGGGCCAAGAAAAGATCGTCTCGGTAAGGATCGCACCGGCGAGCAGCGTGCCGACCGAGAGGCCGATCACGGTGATGACCGGGATCATCGCATTGCGCAGGGCATGAACGCCGTTCACGCGGATGGGGGCGAGGCCCTTGGCCTTGGCGGTACGGATGTAATCCTCGCCCAGCACATATAGGCCAGTCCGCCGGAGAACAGGATGATCAGCAGCAGGCCCCACCAGAAGATCGGCATCGAATAGCCCACGAGGGCCGAGGACATGAGCGCGCGGTCGAAGAACTTGCCCCGGTTCACGGCCGCGATGACCCCCGCCGGGATGCCCAGAAGGATGGCGAGGAGGATCGCCACGAGCGAAAGCTCCATCGTGGCCGGGAAAAGCGCGAAGAACTCGTCCCAGACCGGGCGCTTGGTCACGTAGCTTTCGCCGAGGTCGCCCTGCAGCACGCCGGTGAAGAAATCCCAGAACTGGATGTAGAGCGGCTGGTCGAAGCCGAACTGCTCGGAAAGTTGCTGGTAGCGCTCCTCGGTCATCCCGCGCTCGCCCGCCATGACGATGATCGGATCGCCGGGCAGCACGCGGATGAAGGCGAAGGAAATGAGCGTCACCCCGATGAAGGTCGGGACGAAGGTCAACAGGCGCGACAGAATATATCGTAGCATCAGCCCACCACGGTCAGGGTTTTGGGGAAGGTCGTGAGAAGCCGGTAGCCGTCCTCGGTCACCAGCACGTCGTCCTCGATGCGGACGCCGAATTCGGCGGTGTCGTAGAGGCCGGGTTCGTTGGTGTAAACCGTTCCGGCGGGCAGAATCTGGTGATTTCCCCGCATGACGTAGGGTTCTTCGTGCACTTGCCGTCCCAGACCGTGGCCGGTCTTGGTCAGCATCCGGTCGGGCCAAGGCGACGATTCGAGCACACTCTGCACGGCGTCGTCGATCTCATGCGCCGTGACGCCCGCGCGGGTGACGGCAAGGCCCGCCTCGAGCGCGTCGTAGACGGTCTGGTAGACGGCGGCCTGATGGTCGGTGGCGTGGCCGACAAAGACGGTGCGCGTGATGTCGGCGCAGAACCCGCCCCAGCGCGCGCCGAAGTCGATGAGGAGCGTATCGCCCGCCTCAAGCGCATAGTCGCGGGCATGGGCATGGGGCAGGGCGGAGTTGGTGCTGGCGGCCACGATGGGCGAGAAAGCCATGCCGTCGGCGCCATGCGCAAACTGCGCGGCGATGAGCCGGGCTTCGATCTCGCGCTCGGTCATGCCCACGCGGACGGTGTCGAGGACCTCGCCCAATGCGGCTTCGGAAATCCGGATGGCGCGGGTCAGGGCCGCGATGTCGTCGTACGTCTTGGTGAGTCGCAAGCCGGAAATGGCGCGTTCGCCGTCGATGATCCTGAGGCCGTGATAGGCCTTGGCGAGCGCGTGGTGGACGAAGACGCGCATCGTCTGACCTTCGACCGCGAGGGAGGTCAGGGGCAGATGCGCGGCCAGCGCGGCGAAGGCGGCGTCGTAGCCGTCCTGATCGCGCCAGTCGAAAACGGCACCCGAGAAATCGAGCGCGGTGAAGCTGTCCAGCTCGAGGTTCGGCATGATCGCGGCGGGTGCGCCGGTGACGGGCACGACGATCAGGGTGGGGCGTTCGGAGGTGGAGAAATCCTGTCCCATCAGCCGCACGAAATTCGCGCCGGGGACGAGGGCGATCGCGTCAGTGCCAAGCGCCTTGGCGGCGGCGCGGTACTCGGCAAAACGGTCCATGATGGGCCTTTCGGGCAGAGCCGGAAGAGAGGGAGGGGGCCGCGATGGACGCGGCCCCAACCGTTTGGTTTATTCCGCGATGGACACGTCGGTGAAGATGTGGCCACCCAGCGGATGCACCTTGTAGCCTTCGACCTCGGGGCGCATCGGCATGAAGACGACCGAATGGGCGATGGTTGCCCAGGGCGCCTGTTCCTTGAAGATGACCTGAGCCTCTTCGTAGAGCGGCGCGCGCTCTTCCTGCGTCGGCAGAACCTTGGCCCGTTCGATCACGTCCTGGAAAGGCTCGTGGCACCACTGGGCGCGGTTCGACCCGCCGACACCGTCACAGCCCAGAAGGACGGCGAGGAAGTTGTCCGGGTCGCCGTTGTCGCCGGTCCAGCCCAGAAGCACGGCACCGTCGCGGTCCACGGCGGACGAGCGTTCGAGGTATTCGCCCCATTCGTAGGACACGATCTCGACCTCGACACCCACTTGGGCGAAGTCTTCTTGCAGAAGCTCGGCCATGCGGCGGGCGTTGGGGTTGTAGGGTCGCTGAACGGGCATCGCCCAGATCTTCATCGACAGGTCGGTGACGCCAGCCTCTTCCAGCATCGCCTTGGCGGCTTCCGGATCGTAGGCGTCATCCTCGACGGCGTCGTTGTAGGACCACATGGTCGGCGGGATCGGGTTCTTGGCGGCCTGGCCCGAACCTTGGAACACCACGTCGATGATCGCCTGCTTGTCGATCGCCATGTTGAGCGCCTTGCGCACCATCGGGTTGTCGAAGGGCGCCTGCTGCGTGTTGTAGGCGAGGTAGCCGACGTTGAGGCCTTCCTGTTCCATCACGTTGATGTTCTCGTCATCCTTCATCGCCTGCACGTCGGCGGGGTTCGGATAGGGCATCACGTGACATTCGCCGGCGGTGAGCTTCTGGTAGCGGACCGAGGCATCGGGCGTGATCGCGAAGACGAGGTTGTCGACCTTGGGCAGACCTTCGGCCCAGTAGTCGGGGTTCTTGGCGTAACGGATCACCGCGTCCTTCTGGTAGGCGACGAAGGTGAAGGGTCCGGTGCCGATGGGCTGCTGGTTCAGCATCTCGGGCGTGCCGGCCTCGTCCATGGCGGCGGCGTATTCGGCGGACTGGATTGAGGCGAAGTCCATCGCGAGGTTGGCGATGAAGGGAGCTTCCGGGCGGGTCAGGACGAATTTCACCGTCATGTCGTCGACCTTCTCGATGGACGAGATGAGATCGGGCATCGACATGCCTTCGAAATACTCCCAAGGGCCGGTGCCTTCGACCATCTGGCGCTCGAAGCTGTAGATCACGTCGTCGGCGTTGAAGTCGCGGGTGGGGGTGAAGTAGTCGGTGGTGTGGAATTTCACGCCCGGACGCAGCGTAAAGGTGACCTCCATCCCGTCTTCCGAGGTCTCCCAGCTTTCGGCCAGACCCGGAATGACGTTGGTCGTGCCAGTCTCGAATTCCACGAGGCGGTTGTAGACCGGGTGGGACGAGGCATCAAAGGTGGTGCCGGAGGTATAGAGCGCCGGGTCGAAGCCTTCGGGCGAGCCTTCGGAACAGTATACGAGCGTCGACTGCGCCGAGGCGGTGCCTGCGAGAAGCGCCATGAGCCCCGCGGCTTTCAGCGTTTTGATAAGAGACATTTGGTTCTCCCTGTTGGGTCTCTGGGTGTTCGGGTCTTTCAAGGGGTCGGCATCGGCCCAGCGGCTTTCCACATGCGAAAAGCCCGCCCGCCTGTCGGCGCGCCGTTGATGCGTTCCCTGTCGTTCGGGGTCTTGTGCCCCTTATGATCAAATTCTTGGACGGGAAGCGGGTGCATTGCAACCCTTTCGCAGCGGAAACTTTGATCGGACGGTCAAACCCGGTCTTTCAAGAGGTAACGGACTGGTTCAATTGGGGGAATCGGGTCGGCTCCACGTGCCGGGCGCGGTCGCCTTCCGACTGGTTGGTGCCTATGGGAACCTGTCCCGTCTCGGGAAGGACCAGCCCTGAGGTGCTGGAAAGCGGCCAAAAAGGGAGCGGACTATCGGGCCAGAAACTCAAAGTGACCGGGCAGGTCCGGCTGTCGCAGGGGCCGCGCACCAGGGACCGACGCCCGCTCGTCTACTGACACCCGCCGCTGCGTGCCGCGAGACGGGCGAGCGCGGCGATGAGGTCGGTCCGGGTCACGATCCCGACGATCTTGCCGTAGGCGAGGACCGGTACGGCGTCCACGTCGCCATCCGCCATCATGGGAAGAAGCGCGCCGATTGGTGTATCGGTGGTCGCGCGCGGGCCTGCGACGCTCATGATGTCGCCGGCCCGTATGGGCTTCTCCCGGTCCCGATCCAGCAAACGCCGAAGCGCCGGCCTGTAGCCTCGCTTGAGACGCAGGGCGTCGTCACGCGCCTGGCTGATCAGATGCATCTGGAAGATGACCCCCAGAAAGACCATGTCCGGCGTTACGACGGGCAGCGACGTGAACCTGTGCTGCCGAAAGAGGTCCGCGACCGCCCCAAGCGGCGTGTCGGGCCCCACCGTGACGAGGCCGCGGGACATGATGTCCTGTGCCGTCAAGGGGCCGGAGGACTGGGCGGCGGCCTGCAGCTCGGCCGCACCGATCATCCGGGCAAGGTCTTCGACACCGAGGTTGAACGACTGGCTGTAGCGGTCGAGGATAGCCGTGAGTTCGTTTTCCGACAGGCCAAGGCGTTCGGTCGGGTTTCGATCGTCCGTGCGATGCTTGCTCGGGTCGTCGAACTGGCGAAACGGGTAACGGCGTCCCGTGATCCGGGCATAAAGGGCCGCGAGCACGACGAGCGCGGTGGTTCCGATGGCGACCGGCGCGAGCGCGAACCAAAAGCCGAGTTCCCGGGCGATTTCGGGCGACATCGCCGCTGTCATGGCGACGGCCCCGGCGGGAGGATGGACGGCGCGACACAGGATGGTGGCTGTGATCGCGAGCCCGACGGCGAGCGCGATCCTGAGCACGGGGTCCGGCACGGTCAGGCAGGCGGCGATGCCGATGACGGCGGCGAGTGTATTGCCGACGATGGCGGACCACGGCTGCGCGAGCGGACTGTTCGGGACGGCGAAAAGCAGGACCGAAGTTGCACCGAAGGGCGCGATGAGAAACAGCCCCCCTCCCGCGTCGAGATGCGGAGACAGCAGGAAGAGCCCGGTCAACCCCAGACCGACCAAAGCGCCGACACCGGCACGAAGGGCCTCGGTCGTCGAGACACGCGCGACCGTGGGGCCAAGCGCCTTCAGTATTTGCACATCCCGCCTCCTTGCCAGATGTGCGCAAAATTTCAGCAGATTGCGAAAGGTGCAAGCCGGGGTGACCTGGGGGGTAGTCCCTCGGGCCTTCACGGAACGGCGCAGGGCATCCGCGATCAGGTCTTCACGAAAAGCTTGCGCTCGACGTTGCACAGGGTTTCCGCCGGGCCATCCTCGCGGATGAGAATGGTTTCGGTGGTCTCGATCCCCCATGTGTCCATCCAGAGGCCGGGCATGAAGTGAAAGGTCATGCCGGGTTCGAGGACGGTCTCGTCGAAGGCGCGCAGGCTCACGGTATGTTCGCCCCAGTCGGGCGGATAGGACAGGCCCACGGCATAGCCGCAGCGATTCGGGCGCTCGATGCCGACCTTGGCCAGTTCCACGTCCAAGGCGCGCGCGATGTCGCAGGCGCGGTTGCCGGCGCGGGCGACCTCGATCCCCGCGTTGAGGCCGGCGGTCAGCGCCTCGGCGGCGTCGACCATGTCCTTGGGCGGCTTGCCGAAGTAGATCGAGCGACAGAGCGGCGCGTGGTAGCGGCGGTAGCAGCCCGATTGTTCGATGAAGGTGGCCTCATTCTTCTTCAGCGCCTCGCCGTTCCACGTGAGATGCGGCGCGGTGGCGTCGATGCCGGAGGGAAGCATGGGGACGATGGCCGGATAGTCGCCCCACGAATCCTCTTCGCCCTGCACCGAGGTCTTGTAGAGCTCGCCCACGAGGTCGTGTTTCTTCATCCCCGGTTCGGCCAACTCGATGGCCCGCCCGATCACGAGTTCAGAGATCCGTGCCGCCCGGCGCATGAATTTCAGCTCTTCGTTCGACTTGATGAGGCGCACCCAGTTCACCAACGTTGTGGCGTCAACGATCGTCGCGTTGGGCAGCCCTTCGGCCAGCACGGCAAAGGCGCGGGCGGTAAAGAAATACGTCTCCATCTCGACGCCGACCCGCTGGTCGCCGAAGCCCATGATGCGCAGATGCGAGGCGAGGTCCTCCATCGGGTGAATGTCGGGGGCCTGAATGTAGCGGTCGGCATAGGTGATGATCTTGTCATCCTCCATCCAGACCGTCCGCTTGGCGCCGTTCCCATCCATCAGGCGGCCCCACCAGATCGGGGGGCCGTCCATCGTCAGGATTACGCCCTGATGGACGTAGAAGGACCAGCCGTCATAGCCCGTGAGGTAGTTCATGTTGGACGGGTTCGTGATGAAGAGCACGTCGATACCCTTGTCCGCCATGGACGCACGGGTGAGCGCGATGCGGCGGTCGAACTCGGCTTGGCTGAAGTGGGCGTTCTCGATGGGCATTGTTGCGCTCCCGCTGGTCTTTCGCGCTCACGGTGGCGGGAATGGTGCCGACTTGCAATGGGGTTTCCCACGCGCCCGCGCCGCCCTACAACGGGCGTCATGCATGCGCTCGACAAGACCGATCTGGAGATACTGAAGGTGCTGGCCCGAGACGGCCGGATCACCAAGGCGGCCCTTGCCGATCAGGTCGGGCTCTCGCCCACACCCTGCTGGAACCGTCTGAAACGGCTCGAGAAACTCGGGATCATCGCGGGCTACGGCGCGCGGTTCGATCTGCGCAAGTTGGGGCCGTCGGTGACCGTTTTCGTGGCCTGCGAGCTGGCGGATCACACGGCGGCGACCTTTCGCGTGTTCGAGGATGCGGTGGGGCGCTATGACGAGGTGGTCAACTGCTGGGCGCTGGGCGGCGGGTTCGACTACCTCTGCCAGGTCGTGACCACGGACATCGACGCCTACCAACGCCTGATCGACGCGATGCTCGACGCGCGGATCGGGCTCGCGCGCTACTTCACCTACATCGTGACGAAGCCGGTCAAGGGCGGGAGCGCTCCACCGCTTGGCCTGATCGCGGGAGAGGATTCCTCTCGCTAAGGTGTGGTTTCGGAGAAGATAAATCTCCGATCCGGCGCGATTTCAGCCTCGCTCTCTGTGTCCAGTCGCCATTCTGGGCACAGAAAACAGGAGGCGACGACATGCTCGACACGGCAATCCCGTCCAAGGTGGACATCAGTGACAAGCGGCTTCTGCGCAGCTTTGCCTACATGGGCGGCAAATGGTGCGCGGCCTCGGACGGGGCCACATTCAACGTGACCGACCCGGCGAACGGGGCGTTTCTGGGCGAGGTGGCTCAGATGACGGCGGCGGATGCAACGCTCGCGGTGGATGGCGCGCAGGCGGCGTTCGCCGGCTGGTCGATGACGCTGCCGCAGGAAAGGTCCGCCATCCTGCGCAAGTGGTTCGACCTGATGCTTGCCCACAAAGAGGACCTCGCCCGGATCATGGTGCTCGAACAGGGCAAGCCGATCTCCGAGGCACGGGGCGAAATCGACTATGCCGCGTCTTTCGTCGAGTTCTACGCCGAAGAGGCCAAGCGCCCGAACATCGAAGGCGTGACCTCGCACCTCCATGACGCCGAGGTCGAGCTGTGGCTCGAACCCGTGGGGGTCGTGGCGCTCATCACCCCGTGGAACTTCCCCTCGGCCATGCTGACGCGCAAGGCGGCGGCGGCGTTGGCGGCGGGAGCCACGGTGGTCGCACACCCGAGCCAAGAGACGCCGTTCTCGGCCCTCGCTCTGGCGGAACTGGCCGAACGGGCCGGGGTTCCTGCGGGGGTGTTCAACGTGGTGACGGGCAACGCGCCCACCATTGTCGAGCCGTGGACGCAGGACACCCGCGTGCGGGCCCTCTCCTTCACCGGGTCGACCGAGGTCGGGCGGCTGCTTTATGGCCAATGCGCGGGCACGGTGAAGAAGCTCGTGATGGAGTTGGGTGGCCATGCCCCCGTCATCGTCTTTGCCGACGCGAACCTCGACGAAGCCGTGGACGAGGTGATGAAGGCGAAATGGGCGACTTCTGGTCAGGATTGTCTGGGGGCCAATCGGATTTACGTCGAACGCCCGGTCTATGACGCCTTTACCGCCAGGTTCGCCGAGGCGACCAAGGCGCTCACCGTGGGGCGAGGCATGGATGACCCCGACATCGGGCCGCTCATGAACGCCCGCGCGGTGGCCAAGCAGGAGGAGCATGTGGCCGACGCGATCGAGAAGGGCGCGAAGCTGGTAACGGGCGGCAAGCGGCTGGCGCAGGGCGATCTGTTCTACGCGCCCACGATCCTCACGGACGTGCCCGACGATGCTGCGATCATGCGGGAAGAGACCTTTGGTCCAGTCGCCGCGATCACGCACTTCGACACCGAGGACGAGGTGATCACGCGCGCCAATGACACGGAATACGGCCTTGTGGCTTACGTCCACGCGACCGACCCGCGCCGCATCTACCGCCTGTCGCGTGCTCTCCAATACGGCATGGTCGCGGTGAACAGGACCAAGGTCACGGGCGCGCCGATCCCCTTTGGCGGGACCAAGCAATCGGGCTTGGGCCGCGAAGGTGCCCGGCGCGGCATGGAGGAGTTCATGGAGATCAAATACGTCTGCCGCGATTGGGCCTGACGTTCGAATAAGGCAACCAGCCAGGAACCAACCGGGGGTTTGCCGCCGCTATTTATCGAAGACGGGAAAGCGCCTCAGGCGCCGCAGAAGACCAAAAAGGACCCGACATGCTGAACAACGACCAACTCGACCGCTGGGACCGCGAGAACTTTTTTCATCCCTCGACGCACCTCGCCGATTTTGCGCGGGGCGATGCGCCGAACCGGATCATCACAGGCGGCGAGGGTGTGCATATCACCGACCGCGACGGCAACCGGCTGCTCGACGCCTTTGCGGGCCTATACTGCGTGAACGTGGGCTACGGACGGCCCGAGATTTCCGAGGCGATCGCGAAACAGGCCAAGGAACTGGCCTATTACCACGCATATGTCGGCCACGGGACCGAGGCGTCCATCACGCTCGCCAAGATGGTGCTCGACCGCGCGCCGGATCACATGTCCAAGGTCTACTTCGGCCTGTCGGGGTCGGATGCGAACGAGACGAATATCAAGCTCGTCTGGTACTACAACAACATCCTCGGGCGGCCCGCGAAGAAAAAGATCATCTCGCGCTGGCGCGGTTATCACGGCTCGGGTCTCATGACCGGGTCGCTCACCGGGCTCGAGCTTTTTCACAAGAAATTCGACCTGCCGCTGTCCCAGGTGATCCACACAGAGGCACCGTATTATTACCGCCGCGAAAACCTCGACATGACGGAAGCCGATTTCGTCGCCCATTGCGTGGCCGAGCTTGAGGCGCTGATCGACCGCGAAGGGGCCGACACCATTGCCGCCTTCATCGGCGAGCCTGCGCTGGGCACTGGGGGCCTCGTGCCGCCGCCCGAAGGCTACTGGGCCGCGATCCAGAAGGTGCTCGACAAGCATGACATCCTGCTGATCGCGGACGAGGTCGTGACGGGCTTCGGGCGTCTGGGGAGCATGTTCGGGTCGGAGCACTACGGGATGAAGCCCGACCTCATCACCATCGCCAAGGGGCTGACCTCGGCCTATGCGCCGTTGTCGGGGTCCATCGTGTCGGACAAGATGTGGCAGGTGCTGGAGCAAGGTACCGACGAGAACGGCCCTATCGGCCACGGCTGGACCTATTCGGCGCATCCCATCGGGGCGGCTGCCGGGGTCGCGAACCTCAAGCTCATCGACGACCTGAACCTCGTCGAAAACGCGGGGCGGGTCGGTGGTTACTTCAAGGCCGCGCTGAAATCCGCGCTGGGCGACCATGCCCATGTGGGCGAGGTGCGCGGCGAAGGGCTGCTCTGCGCCGTCGAGTTCGTGAAGGATGCCGAGAAGCGGACCTTCTTCGACGCCTCCGAAAAGGTCGGGCCGTCCATCGCAGCGGCGCTGCTCAAGGAGGGCGTCATCGGCCGCGCCATGCCGCAGGGTGACATCCTCGGATTCGCGCCGCCCTTCTGCGTGACCGAGGCTGAGGCGGACGAGATCGCACAGAAAACGGCCAAGGCGGTGAGGGCCATTCTGGACTAGGCGCCAATCCTCGGGGCCGATCTTGATTTTCGGCCCCGAAGCCCCACCTTAGGTCAGCAATAGCGACCCAATCGCCCGTAAAAACAGCGGTTTATCTTGCAGCTTTGCGGGCAACCTGATTGAACGGGCCGGTATGACCCATCATGGGTCGTGGAAATGGGGGGCGACATGCTCGATTTTCGCACCATGCGGCACGAACTGGCCGAGGCCTATGACCTCGCGCCGAACGCGGACCTCGCGGAAGAGATGAAAGATCTCTACGCGACCATGGACCGCGTCGTCAGCCCGCCCGAATGGGTGCAGGCCGCGCCCTATGTCGCCGCGATCAACCGGCTCAAACGCGAAAAGAACGCGGTCATCCTCGCCCACAATTACATGACGCCCGACATTTATCACGGTGTTGCGGATTTCGTCGGCGACTCGCTGCAACTCGCGATCAAGGCGACGGAGGTCGAGGCCGAGACCATTGTCCAGTGTGGCGTGCACTTCATGGCCGAGACGTCGAAAATCCTGAACCCGTCCAAGCGTGTGCTGATCCCGGATATGGAGGCTGGCTGTTCGCTCGCCAATTCCATCGGGGCCGCTGGCATCGCCCAGATGCGCGCGCAGTATCCCGGCGCGCCGGTCGTGACCTATGTGAACACGACGGCCGAAGAAAAGGCGGCGTCCGACATCTGCTGCACCTCGTCCAACGCCGCCGCCATCGTCCGCGCGCTGCCAGAGCAGACGGTGATCATGGCCCCCGATCAATACCTCGCGCAGAACGTCGCACGGCAGGTGCCGGAAAAGACCATCGTCTGGTGGAACGGCTCCTGCGTGGTCCACGAACGCTTTACGGCGCAGGACCTGCGCGACTACCGCAAGTGGAACCCCGACACCACGATCATCGCACATCCGGAGTGCCCGCCCGAGGTTGTGGACGAAAGCGATTTCGCCGGATCGACCAGCGGCATCATCAATTTCGTGCGCGAGCGCAAACCGAAACAGGCCCTGCTCGTCACCGAATGTTCGATGGCGTCGAACATCTCGGACGAGTTGCCCGAGGTCGATTTCGTCGGCCCCTGCAACATGTGCCCCTACATGAAGAAGATCACGCTGGAAAAGGTGCTCTGGGCGCTGCACTCCGGCGAAGCCGAAGTTCATGTGGACCCGGAAGTCGCCGCCAAGGCTCGCGTCGCGGTCGAGCGAATGATTGATTTGTCCAAGCAGTTGGGCATCTAGGGGCCTCTCAGGGGCGGGGGAGATCCTATGAGTGCAGTTCTTAAGACAGACCGTGTGGTCATTGTCGGCGCGGGTTTGGGGGCGCTCTACGCCGCGCTCACCCTCGCGCCGCGCCCGGTCCTGATGATCTCGCCTGAACGGCTGGGCGAAGGCGCGTCCTCGGCTTGGGCCCAGGGGGGCGTGGCCGCCGCGATGGCCGCGACCGACAGCCCCGCCGCCCATGCCGCCGATACGGTGACCGCGGGCGCGGGCACGGTCGATGCGCAGGTCGCCGCCATGGTCACCGAACATGCCGCCGAACATATCCTCGACCTGACCGACCTCGGCACACCCTTCGACCGCACGCCAGAAGGCAGCTATGTGATGAGCCGCGAAGCTGCCCATTCCACCGCCCGCGTGGTGCGGGTCAAGGGCGACCAGGCCGGCAAGCAGATCATGGAGACGCTGATCGCCAAGGTCCGCGCGACGCCCTCGGTTCAGGTGATCGAGGCGGCGCTCGCCACCGGACTCGAGACCGACGGCACCACTGTCACCGGTGTCTGGGTCCGTCACACCGATCCGGCGTCGGGTCCCGTGCTGATCGAAACCCCCGCCGTGCTTCTCGCGGGCGGCGGCTCCGGCGGGCTCTTCGCCCATACGACGAACCCGCCGCGCATCCGGGGGCAGGTCATCGGCTTTGCCGCCCGCGCCGGTGCGCTCATCGCTGATCCGGAGTTCGTGCAGTTCCACCCCACGGCCATCGACATGGGCGAGGACCCCATGCCGCTCGCGACCGAGGCGCTCCGGGGCGAGGGCGCGATCCTCGTCAACAAGGATGGCGAACGGTTCATGCTGGACGAACACCCGGATGCCGAGCTTGCGCCGCGTGACATCGTCGCCCGCGCGATCTTCAAGCAGACGCAGGCGGGCAATCGACCGATGCTCGACACCCGCGCCGCGCTGGGCGACGAGGTGCTGATCCGCTTCCCGGCGGTGGCAGAGGCCTGCGCTCGTGCCGGTTTCGATCCGGTGGCCAACCCGATCCCCGTGGCGGTCGCCGCGCATTACCACATGGGCGGCGTCGACACGAACGACCATGGCCGCGCGTCGCTGGATCGGCTCTGGGTCTGCGGCGAGGCGTCCTCCACGGGCCTGCATGGCGCGAACCGGCTGGCGTCGAACGGCCTGCTCGAGGCCCTTGTCTACGGCAAGAAGGCCGCCGAGGATATGGCGGCCACGCTGGGCGACATCCCGGATGCACCGGAACTCGATATCACCTTCCCTAGGGGTGGCGAAGAAGTGGACGAAGCCGCGGTGCAGGACCTGCGCAACACAATGACCGCCAAGGTCGGTGTGCGCCGCACCCGCACTGGTCTGCGCGAGGCGCTCGCGATCATCGCGAAACTCGAAGACGCCGCTGAAACCGAAACCATGCGCAACATGACGGCGACCGCCACGCTGATCGCCGCAGCGGCGCTCCAGCGCGAGGAAAGCCGGGGCGGGCACTACCGCGACGATTTCCCGAACCCCGACCCGGCGCAGGCGAAGCGCACCAAGATCACGCTGGCCGAAGCGGTGGCCATTCGTGACGCCGTCGCCAAGGAGATGGCATGAGCACCACGAGCTATTCGACCCTCCCCGACCTGATCCTCGAGCCGCTGGTCCGCAATGCGCTGATGGAGGATCTGGGCACCTACGGCGATGTCACCACCCGCGCCGTGATCCCCGCCGCGACCAACTACGACGCCGCGATCAACGCGCGCGAACCCGGCGTTGTTTCGGGCATGCAGATTGCCGAGATTGCCTTCCGCCTCGTGGACCCGTCGCTCGAAGTCGAAACCCTGATCGCCGACGGCACGCCCGTGCTGCCCGGCACCACGCTCATGCGCATCCGGGGCCGCGCGGCCTCGATCCTTTCCGGCGAACGCGTCGCGCTCAACTTCGCGGGTCGCCTCTCCGGCATCGCCACGCTGACTGCCGCCTTCGTGGCGGAAACCAAGGGCACCCAGACCCGCATCACCTGCACCCGCAAGACGACCCCCGGCCTGCGGCTCGTCGAGAAACAGGCGGTTCTGCACGGCGGCGGCTTCAACCACCGCTATTCGCTCTCGGACGCGATCCTGATAAAAGACAACCACATCGCCGCCGCCGGTGGTGTCAAGGCCGTGCTGGAGGCCACGAAAGCCGTCGCCTCCCACATGATGAAGGTCGAGATCGAGGTCGATACCCTCGAACAGCTCGCCGTGGTGCTCGAGGTCGGCGGCGCGGACAACGTGCTTCTGGACAACATGGATACGCTGACGCTTGCCAAGGCCGTCGAGATGGCGAAAGGCAAAGTCGGGGGCAAGGTCGTGCTCGAGGCGTCGGGCAACATGAAACTCGAACGCATCGCCGAAGTCGCGGCCACCGGCGTCGATTACATCTCCTCCGGCGCACTCACCCACTCGGCAAAGACGCTCGACCTCGGCCTCGATTTCTAGGCCGAACCCCGTCCACTTCTCTGGTTCATAAATATCCCGGGGGGTGTGGGCGGCACAGCCCCCCACATGGTTCGTTCCACGCATCGCGTGGGGCGAAACCCGCTCTGCGCGGAACCCTTCACAAATGAGACACGTTGTCAGAATGCGGTGGCAGGCGCGTCCGCATACCGCTACCCTTGGGGCCAAGAGCAGAAACGCGAAGCTGGGGAACCGCGCCGGAATGGGGCTCACGACACATCTGACACGCCTGCCTTCCGCGGTTCTGGCCGCAGCGCTCGTGCTGGGACCGCTTCCCGCCCGGGCGGTTGACGATATCACCTTCACGGTCTCCGGCGGCGATGCCGACCTCGAAACGACGCTCAAGGGGGCCTCGCTCCTGCTGGCCTCGGAAGAGGAAGAGCGCACGAACGCCCGCGACCTCGTCGCGACCTCGCTGGCGGAATACGAACGCCTGCTGAACACGCTCTATGCCGAAGGTTACTACGGCGGCGTCATCAACGTGCGCGTGGATGGAGTCGAGGCGGCGAACCTCGCCACTTACAACCTTCCCGCGACCGTACGGCGCATCGACGTGACCGTCGATCCGGGGCGGCAGTTCTTTTTCTCCAATGCCATCGTGACGCCGATCCCGCGCGGCGCTGTGCCCACTGACGGCTATGCCGCCGGCGAGGTGGCGCGCGCCGAGGTGATCCGCGACGCGGCCGCGCAGGCGGTCGAGGACTGGCGCGAGGAAGGCCGGGCCAAGGCCGAGGTTTCGGGGCAGGACCTTGCCGCCAATCACGCGACCTCCCGCCTGCGCGCGCAGATATGGATCGCACCGGGGCCTGTCGTGCGCTTTGGCGAGTTGCGGCAGGTCACGCCCAGCTACGTGCGCGCCGCGCGCATCCAGCGCATCGCGGGCCTGCCCACCGGCGAGGTGTTTTCCCCGGCCGAGCTTGAGCGTGCAGTCGAACGACTGCGCCGCACCGGGGCCTTTGCCTCGGTCGCGGTCGAAGAGGGGCCGCTTGGTCCCGGCGACACCATGCCGATGCTGCTGTCCCTGGATGACATGAAGCCGCGCCGCTACGGCTTCGGCGCCGAGATTTCCTCGCTCGAAGGTCTCGGGGTCTCGGGCTACTGGATGCACCGCAATCTCCTGGGCGGGGCCGAGCGGTTCCGCTTCGATGCCTCGCTCTCGGGGATCACGCCGGGGCTTGGCAATCTCGACGTCCAGATTGCCACGCGGCTCGACATCCCGGCGGCCTTTGGCACTGACAACGACGCCTATATTCTTGCCACCGCCGACATGCTGCGCGAGCCGACCTTCCGGGCCTGGCAGGCGGCGGGCGAGGCGGGCGTCACCCGCTATTTCTCGGATAAGCTCACCGGCACCATCGGTGGCGGCTACATGTTCAGCCGGGTGACCGACAGCCAGGGCACGCGCAACTTCTCGATCGTTCGGGTGCCTGCAACTCTCACTTGGGATCGTCGCGACAACCCGCTTGATGCCAAGAACGGTTTCTACCTCGCGGGCGAGGTCGAGCCGTTTTACGATTTCTCGAACGGTGCGGGCGCATGGGGCACCATCGACGCCCGCGTCTACAGGGGCTTCGGCGAAGACGACCGCTTTGTCCTCGCCGCGCGCGCGACGGCGGGCACGGTGATCGGTCCGACGC
>LUOO01000013.1:0-29968 GCA_001626765.1 Maritimibacter sp. REDSEA-S28_B5 | reverse complement strand
CATTCGTCGGCGGTCAGTTCGAGGCGCGCTATGGCATCACCGACAAGATCGGCGTCGTCGGATTCTTCGACGTGGGCTATCTGGGCGACACGGGGTTCTTCGGGGCCAACACCGCATGGCATTCCGGCGCGGGCATCGGCGCGCGCTACAACACCGGTCTGGGGCCGATCCGGCTCGACGTGGGTCTGCCCGTCACCAATGGTCCAGCGACGAACAACTTCTTCCAGAAAATCCAGGTCTACGTCGGGATCGGACAGAGCTTCTGATGCGCCGCTTCCTCATACCCCTGCTTGTCGCCACTCTGACGCTCTTCGCGCCGCTACTCGCCCATGCGCAGGAAGAAACGCCGCAGGAGGCCGAGGACAAGTCCCGCATCGAACGCTTCCTGCAGGACCAGTTGTCGAGCGCAGGCACCGAGGTCAGGGTCACCGGCTTCTCCGGCGCCCTGTCGCGGCAGGCGACGATGGCCGAGATGACCTTTGCCGACGCCGACGGCGTCTGGCTGCGGCTTGCCGGCGTCACGCTCGACTGGAACCGCGCCGCAGTGCTCGCGGGCCGTTTCGAGGTGCGCGAACTGGTGGCGACCGAGATCGACCTTGCCCGCCTGCCGGGGTCCGAGGACAGTGGACCGAAAGCCGAGGCGTCGGATTTCACGCTGCCTGACCTGCCCGTGTCGATCAACATTGGCCGGATCGCCGCCGAGCGCCTGATCCTTGGCGAGCCGATCCTTGGCGAACGGGTGGAACTGACGCTCGAAGGCTCCGGGAGGCTCGCGGGGGGCGAGGGCGAGGCGCAGATCGACGTCAACCGCATCGACGGGGGCGAGGGCGATCTGGTGCTCGACGTGAGCTATTCCAACGAAACCCGCGTCTTTGCGCTGGACCTCGCGCTGCACGAGGGGCCGGGCGGGATCGCCGCCAAGCTCGCTGGTCTGCCGGGCGAGCCGGACATCGACCTCACCGTGAATGGGAACGATCCGCTTGACGATTTCACCGCCGACATCGTTCTCGCCACCGAGGGGCAGCAGCGCGTTGCCGGACAGGTGACCATCGCTCAGGTCGAGGAACTGCGCGGCGACGAAACGCGGCGGCGCACGAGCTTTGCCGCCAACCTGTCGGGCGATCTGCGCCCGCTTTTCGACGAACAATACCGCGACTTCTTCGGGGCTGAATCGGTGCTCCATGCCGAGGGGTCGCGCTTTCCGAACGGCTCCACCCGTATCCGCGACCTCTTCGTGAAGACCGAGGTGCTGGAGCTTGCCGGCAATGTCTCGGTCAACGCGCGTGGCTGGCCGGAGCGGGCGAACCTGACCGGGTCGCTGGCCCGTGCGGACGGGGCGCCGGTGCTCTTGCCCGTGTCGGGGCCAGAGACCTATGTGGACGGGGTCGACCTGCGGTTCGACTACGATGTGCTCCGCGGCGAACGCTGGACCGGCAACGCCACCCTTAGCGGCTTCGCGCGGGAGGGAAACAGCCTAGAGACCCTCAGCATCGCGGGCGCCGGGCGGCTGACGCCCGGCGGGGGCGGGGCGCTGCCCTCGGTGGGCGGCAACGTCACCCTGTCGGCGGGCGGCATCGGGCTTGCCGACGAGGTTATGACCGAGGTCATCGGCGGCACCATCAACGGCAGTTTTCGCATCGCCAAGGGCGACGAGACGCCCTTCCGCTTTACCGACATCGCCATCGCGGGGCCGGATTACGGGGTAAGTGGGCGGCTGTCGCTCGACACCGAAGTGGAGCGGCTCAACCTGCTCGCCGACCTCGACCTGAACCTTGAGGCACAGGATCTGTCCCGGTTCGCGCCTCTCGCCAACCTCGATCTCGCCGGGGCGGCTGACCTTGGTATCGCCGGGACCGTCGCGGTGCCCGGCGGCCCCTTCGACCTGACCATCGAGGGCGAAACGCGCGACCTCGACCTCGGGGTCGAGGTACTGGACGGGCTGCTCAACGGGCGTTCCACCCTCGTCATCGCGGTGGACCGGGATCAGGAGCGCACGAGGATCAGCCGCTTCATCCTCGCCGCCCCCGGCGTGGGCGCGGATGTGTCGGGCGAGTTGCGCAGTGCGGGCAGTCGGGTGCAGGCGCGCATCGACCTGCCGGATGCGAGCCGGGTGAACCCGAACCTCTCGGGGCAGGTGCTGCTGAACGGCAGCGCGGTGCAAACCGGTGACACATGGGCGGTCGAGGCCGATGCCACCGGACCAGGCGGGCTCGACGCCACGATCAATGCCACGGCCGAGGCGACGGACGAGGGCTTTGGCCCGGTGACGGCCGACATCGTCGCGTCGCTCGCGAGCCTCTCGCCCTATTCCGGCCTCGCCGGGCAGAACCTCTCTGGCGGGCTGAACCTCGTCGCCAATGCCTCGGGAGACCTTCGGACACAGGCGCTGGCGGTCACCGGGTCGGCCAAGGGACAGAACCTCGGACTGGGCATGGGCGACATCGACCGGCTGATCGCGGGGGCATCGTCGGTCGATTTCGACGTGGCGCGCGAGGGCGACGGCACAATCATCGTGAACCGGCTCGTCGCCACGACCCCGCAAGTGAGCGTGAACGCCACCGGCAATTCGGCGGGCGGCACCTCGAGCGTCGATTTCAACGCGCGGCTCAACGATGTGGCGCTTCTGGTGCCAGGGTTGCCTGGGGCCTTCACCGCCTCGGGGCAGGCGGTGCTGACGGCGGACAATTACCGGGTGGATGTGTCGGGCACCGGGCCGGGCGGCATGACGGTCGCGGTGAACGGCACCGTGGCGGCGGATGTGTCTCGCGCGAACCTGTCGATCAACGGGACCGCGCCCCTGGGGCTGGCCAACAGTTTCATCTCGCCCAATACCGTCGACGGCTCGGCGCGCTTCGACCTTGGCCTCAACGGCCCGCTCGCGCTGACCTCGCTCACCGGCAACGTGAATGTCTCGGGCGCGAACGTGGCGCTGCCCAACCTGCGCGTGGCGCTCGAGGGGCTGGTGGCCAACGTCACCCTCGGCAATGGTCGCGCGCGGGTCGAGGCGGCGATGGGCGTGTCTTCGGGCGGGCGGCTCGAGGTGGCGGGTCCGGTGTCCCTGTCGGGCGGCTATTCCGGCGACCTCGTGGTGCGGCTGCAGAACGTCGGTCTCACCGATCCGGCGCTCTACGACACCGCCGTGTCAGGTCAGCTCACCGTTTCCGGCCCGCTCACCGGCGGGGCCACCATCGCGGGCACGGTTAACGCGGGCACGGTGGAAATCCGCATCCCAAGCTCCGGCTTCGGTGTCGCGGGGCCGCTCGACGGTCTGCGGCACCTCAACGAGCCTGCCGACGTGCGCGCGACGCGGGCGCGGGCCAATCAGCTCGACCAGAGCGGTGGGCGCGGGGGCGGCGCGTCCTACAACCTCGACATCACTGTGAACGCGCCCAATCAGGTGTTCATCCGGGGCCGGGGGCTGGACGCCGAACTGGGCGGGCAATTGCGCATCGGCGGCACGACGCAGAACGTGGTGCCGCAGGGGGGGCTTCAACTCATCCGGGGGCGGCTTCAGCTTCTGGGCAACCGGCTCGACCTGACCGAAGCCTCGGCGACCCTGCAGGGCGATTTCAACCCCTACATCCGCGCCGTGGCCCAGACGACCGTGGACGAGGTGTCGATCCAGATCATCATCGAAGGGTTTGCGACGAGCCCGGACGTGACCTTTACCTCGACGCCAGATCTGCCGGAGGACGAGATCCTGTCGCGTCTGATCTTCGGCCGCTCCGTCGCGGACATCTCGCCCTTGCAGGCGCTCAGGCTTGCCAATGGCGTGGCGACGCTGTCGGGGCGGTCTGGCGCCGGCGTGGTCGGCAACCTGCGGCAGGGCTTCAACCTGTCCGATCTCGACGTGGGCACGAACGATGACGGCACGCTGGCCGTGCGGGCGGGAACCTATATCTCGGAAAACGTCTATACCGGCGTCGAGGTGGGGGCGGACGGCACCGCCGAGGTGAACATCAACCTCGACCTCACGCCCAATCTCAAGGCCCGTGGCGCGGTCGGAACCGACGGCAATACCACGCTCGGCATCTACTTCGAAAAGGACTACTGAGCCGGTCTAGCCGATCAGACCGCGATCCATCGCGATCATCGCCGCATGGGTTCGGTTCTTGGCGCCGAGTTTGCGGATGATCGAACGGACGTGCATCTTGACCGTCACTTCCTGGATGTCGAATCCATGCGCGATCTCCTTGTTTTGAAGTCCGTCGCAGATCCCCACCAGCACCTGCAATTCCCGCTCCGACAACCGGTCGCGCCGGTCGGTGCGGGGCAGGGGGTCGATCCGCCCGATCCAGATCGTGTTCTCGTTTGAAATCGCCTTGAGCGCATGGCCCAGCGTTTCGGGTGACGTGTCCTTCGGGAAAATGCCCGAGGCACCGGCGAGCGCCAGCCGCCGTGCATATCCCTGCCCGGTTTCGCGTGCGACAAGCACCGCGATACGGCGCGGAACCAGTTTTTCGATGAACAGCGGCAAGGCGTCCCCGCTCGACAGCGAGGGCAAGCCTGCATCCAGAAGCACCGCGTCGACCTCGGCGCCTTCAACGGCCAGACGGCGCTCGAGGGACTTTCGGTCAGTGACAAACTCAAGCACGAGATCTGCGATGGCTTCGCTCGCGTCCTCGACAATCTTCCTGATACCCAATTGGTCGGTTGCGACCAGAACTCTCAACTTCAACGCCCCCTTAAAATGAACACCCGCCTCTAAAGGCGACTGTAGAGAATGCCTTACACGTATTGGTGGCAGTGAGGGACCTATCTATAGGGATAGGAATATCCCAATATGTCGAATTTACCGAGCGGGTGCTGACGTATTTCGCCAATACGCCAAAGATAATTCCTGAAATGCAATCAAACCCAGGGTGCCGCCCTTTGAGTAGGTAAGGTTTACCCTACCTCATGCTCGCACAGCAGCTTCTCAAAGAATCAAGCGCTCGAAAGTCCACCACAGTCCCACCAGACCGATCAGAAGCGACGCAGGGATCACGATCCGGCGGCGATACCACGGCTTCTGCCCGAACCAGATCCCGATGGCGAGATACGCGGCGAGCACGATGCTCAACTGGCCCAGTTCCACGCCCACGTTGAAGGAAACGAGGCTGGTCAGAAAGCGCCCGGTGCTGAGGCCGATATCGCCCAGCACAGACGCGAATCCAAGCCCGTGCAAGAGCCCGAAGCCGAATACCACCGCGATGCGCAGACGGGTCAGGGACGGACGAAAGATATTCTCGACGGCAATGTAGACGATGGACAGCGCGATGAGCGGCTCCACAATACTGGCAGGAACGCGCAGGATACCCAGCGTCGCGAGCGCGAGGGTCAGAGTATGAGCGATGGTGAAAGCGGTGGTCTGCGTCACCAGCGGCCGGAGTTTAACAGAAAAGAAAAACAATCCGAGCACGAAAAGAATATGGTCGAGGCCCTTTGGGAGAATATGTGTATACCCGACATAGATATAATTCGCGATGGCCTGACCGACCGAGAGACTGGCGGTCCCTGTTCTCGGCATCTCCTCGGACCTCTGGCCGGGATTGAGGAATGCGGCGTAGGGGGCTTCGCCCTCCGCCGGGTCCTCGACGATCTGGCGCAGGATCAGCGAGCCATAGGCGTCGTCCCAGGCAAAGCTCACGCCTGCGTCGCCTTCAGGCAGCGGTGCTGTCCAGACGACGCGGGTCTGTCGCGGCAGGTCCGGGTCCTCGCCCGGCTCGGTCGACACCTCGGACAGCACCGGGGCGAGGGGTGCGTCGCCTGCCCGCATGTCGATCCCCTCGGCGAGACTGGGCCAGTCCTCGAGAAACCGGTCGACAAAATCCTCGGGGGGCAGCGCGCGCAACCTGTCATAGGCGTCGGCATTGGGCGCATTGTTCGTGTCGGTGATCGACGACAGGTCAATGTCCGCGACGATGGCCTCGCCGTTCAGGATCATCGTCACCGAGACCTCGTCCTGGGTGACCGTCACATCGGCGATGGCGGGCTGCACCTCGTGAGCCCGCGCGGCGGCGAACGCTGACAACCAGATCACGAAAGCGACTGCCGACAGGGCGGCGGTTGACTTCGCCACCTCCATCGCTTTCCTCACCGGAAAGAGGAGCCATTTCCCCATGCGTCCTGTCGTCATCCTGCTCGTCAGCCTTCTGTTCGCCCGTGTCGCCTCCGCGCACGAGTTCTGGATTTCCCCCCGCGACCATCAGGTCGCCCCCACAGAGGCGCTTGTTGCCGATCTGCGCGTCGGACAGGATTTCCGGGGGGCTGCGCAAAGCTACTTCCCTGCGCGGTTCGCACGGTTCGAGATCAGGATGGGCGATGCG
Organism: Maritimibacter sp. REDSEA-S28_B5; assembly: GCA_001626765.1. Classification (GTDB taxonomy): domain Bacteria; phylum Pseudomonadota; class Alphaproteobacteria; order Rhodobacterales; family Rhodobacteraceae; genus Maritimibacter. Next base: position 23,660 of record LUOO01000013.1, on the reverse strand, counting down.
ACGGTCGCTGTCGAGGGCCGGATCGGCGACCTTCCCGCGCTCGACATGGCGGCACCCGGCGAAGGGCTGGCTGTGGTGATCCACGAGACCGACAATTACGACCTGAAATACAAGGAGCGCGTGCTCTTCGAGAATTTCGTCGAGCACAAGGATCTGGAGGGCGTGCTGGAGCGTCATGCCGAACGCGGTCTGCCGGAGATCGAGTGGCGCGAGGCCTATACCCGCTATGCCAAGTCCCTGATCGCGGTGGGTGACGGTGCGGGGGCGGACGCGCCCGTGGGCCTGCATCACGAGATCGTGGCGGGTCTCAACCCCTATGTGGACGACCTGTCCGGCGGGATGCCGGTCACCGTGCTTCTGGATGGCACCCCGCGCGTGAACGTGCAGGTCGAGGTGTTCAGCCGCGACCGGGCGGGCGAGGTCGCGCAGAGCTTCTACCGCACCGATGCCAGCGGACAGGCGGTGATCCCGATGGAGCCGGATACGGAATACATGGTGGATGCCGTGGTCATGGAGGACACTGGCAACGACGATCCTGCCGCGGGGCCGGTCTGGCACTCCGCCTGGGCCAACCTCACCTTCAAGACGCCCTAGTCGGCTTTGGCCGCCTCGTAGAGATCGAGGACCGAAGGCCCCATAGCATCGACGTTGAGGCGCACGCCCGTCGCGTTCGGGTGGATGCCGTCGGGTTGCAAGAGCGCGTCCTGCGTCACCGTCCCGGTCGCGACCGCCTGCGACATTCCCGAGAAGACATAGGGGAAAAAGATCACGTCATGGCGCGCGGCAAGGCGGGGATAGACCTCATCGAAGGCGGCCTTGTATTCCGGTCCGTAGTTCGTCGTGGCCTTGTAGCCCACGAGCATGACCGGGAGACCCTTGGCCTCGATCGTGGTCACGATCTGGTCGAGGTTCGCCTCTACGGTGTTGAAGTCGGTGCCCCGCAACAGATCATTGCCGCCCAAAGCCACGATCACCGCGTCAATGTCGTCGGTCAGCGACCAGTCGAGTCGATTGAGCCCGCCTGTCGTCGTATCCCCCGAAACGCCCGCGTTGACCACGGTCACGTCCGCGCCCCGTTCGCGCAGCCAGCTTTCCAGCACCGGGACGAGGCCCTGGTTCTGCGGGAGTCCATAGCCTTGGGTCAGGCTGTCGCCAAAGGCGAGGATCCTCACAGGTTCGGCGGATGCGGGCAACAAGAGGAAGGGAAGTATTAACAGCCCCTTGGATATGGTCGCGGCAGGCTTACATGCCAGCTTGCGCAGACGACCAAGGACCCCCCGCATGACCGATCCTGTTCTCGACCTCACGGACGCAAGGCTCAGCCTCATGGGCAACGCGGGTCCGGTGGATATCCTGCGCGGCATCAGCCTGTCGGTCGGACGCGGGGAAACGGTTGGGCTGACGGGGCCTAGCGGGTCAGGCAAAAGTTCACTCCTCATGCTCATGGGCGGGCTGGAACGCGCGACCTCGGGCCGGGTCGCGGCATTGGGCCGCGATCTGGGACCGATGGACGAGGACGCGCTTGCCCGCTTTCGAAGGGATCATATGGGGGTCGTGTTCCAATCCTTCCACCTTATCCCGACGATGACGGCAATTGAAAATGTCGCGACCCCGCTCGAGCTTGCGGGCGCCCCGGATGCCTTTGCGCGGGCTGAGGCTGAACTGGCCGCCGTGGGGCTTGGCCACCGGAGCGGGCATTATCCGGCACAGATGTCGGGCGGTGAACAGCAGCGGGTGGCACTGGCCCGCGCCGCCGTGACCCGGCCCGAGATATTGCTGGCCGACGAGCCGACCGGCAATCTCGATGGCTCGACCGGGCAGGCGATCATGGACCTGCTTTTCGGTCTGCGCGACCGACATGGCGCGACGCTGGTGCTGGTGACGCACGCGCCGGAACTGGCCGAACGCTGTGACCGGGTGATACGGATCGAAGACGGGCTGCTTGCGGCATGAATGTTGCATGGCGGATCGCCAGACGGGAACTGCGCGGGGGGCTCACGGGCTTTCGCGTCTTTCTCGCCTGTCTCGCACTCGGCGTCGCGGCGATTGCCGCCGTGGGATCGGTGCGCGAGAGCATCGAGGCAGGGATTTCCGAACAAGGTGCGGTGATCCTTGGCGGGGATGCGAGCGTCGAACTGACCTATCGCCGCGCGTCCGAGGCGGATCTGGCTTATCTCAAGTCGATTGCCGACGAGGTGGGCGAGGTCATCGACTTTCGCTCCATGGCGACGCTGCCCGATGGGTCAGACCGCGCGCTCACGCAGGTCAAGGCGGTTGACGGAGCCTGGCCGATCTATGGCGAAGCGGTGCTCGACCCCGCGATCCCCTTGGACCAGGCGCTGGGTAACCAGGACGGGCTGCCCGGCGCGGTGCTCGACCCGCTGCTCATCGACCGGCTGGAGCTGTCCATCGGCGATACCGTCCGGCTGGGCACGCAGGATTTCCGGGTCTCTGCCGCGCTGGTGCGCGCGCCCGACAGCGCGGGTGGCGGGTTCGACTTTGGCCCGCCCACGCTCGTGCTGACCGAGGCGCTGGCGGGCTCGGGCCTGATCTCCGAGGGCACGCTCTTTGACAGCGAATACCGCTTGCGCCTGCCGCCCGGCAGCGACCTTGCCGCGCTGAAGTCTGCCACCGAGACAGCGATGGAAGGCTCTGCACCGCGCTGGCGCGATGCGCGCGATGGCGCACCGGGTGTGAGCGAGTTCGTCGACCGGCTCGGGTCCTTCCTCGTCCTTGTGGGCCTCGCCGGCCTAGCCGTGGGCGGCGTGGGCATCTCCGCCGCCGTGCGCGCCTATCTCGAAACCAAGACCGAGGTCATCGCGACGCTCAAGACCCTCGGTGCCTCGCGCCGCACGATCATGGCGACTTATGCGATCCAGATCGGGGTGCTGACCGCCATCGGGCTGGTCGCGGGTCTGATCCTCGGCGCGCTTATCCCGCTCGTCGCCGGGCCGATCATCACCGCGAACCTGCCCATTCCCGCCGATATCGCGATTCGCCCGGGCCCGCTGGCCGAGGCCGCGCTTTACGGCATCATCGCCGCCGCACTCTTTACTCTCTGGCCGCTTGCCCGGTCGGAAAACATCCGCGCCGCCGCTTTGTTTCGGGATGCGTCTCTGGGGGCAGAAGGCTGGCCACGCCCGTTCTGGATCGTCGTCACGCTCGCGCTCGCGGCCCTGCTCGTGGGTACCGCAGCGCTTTTTTCGGGCATGGCCGAGATCGCACTCTGGTCGGCCTTTGGCATCGTGGTGGCCTTTGTCCTTCTCGTCTCTGCAGGCCGCGCCACCCGCGCCCTGTCGCGCAGGCTCGCCCGCAGCGGCTTGGCCCGTGGCCGTCCGTCGCTGCGCATGGCGCTCGCCTCGGTCGGCGGGCCGGGGAACGAGGCGGCGAGCGTGGTGTTGTCGCTGGGCCTTGGCCTCTCGGTCCTTGCCGCCGTGGGGCAGGTCGACAACAACCTGCGCGGCGCGATAGCGCGCGACCTCCCCGACATCGCGCCCAGCTTTTTCGTGGTGGACATCCAGCCCGACCAGATTGACCCGATCCGCGAGCGGGTCGAGACCGACCCCGCCGTGTCCCGTATGGACGCGGCCCCCATGCTGCGCGGCATCATCACCCGGATCAACGACCGCCCCGCGCGCGAGGTGGCGGGGGATCACTGGGTCGTCACCGGCGACCGGGGCATAACCTATGCCGCCGATCTGCCGCCACGGACCAAGATCACAGAAGGCGACTGGTGGGCAGAGGATTATGACGGCCCGCCGCAGATCAGCTTCGTCGCGGAGGAGGCCGCGGAGATCGGTCTGTCCATCGGCGACACCATGACCATCAACATCCTCGGGCGCGAGATCACCGCGACGCTGGCCAGTTTTCGCGACGTGGACTTTTCCTCGGCCGCGATGAATTTCACGATCACCATGAACCCCTCGGCGCTCGCCGGGGCGCCGCACAGCTGGCTCGCCACGATCTATGCGGAGCCCGAGGCAGAGGCGGAGCTTCTGCGCGACATTTCCCGGACCTACCCCAACATCACGATGATTTCCGTGCGTGACGCCATCGGGCGGGCGACGGACCTCATGGGCACCATTGCCGCCGCAATCACCTATGGTGCGCTCATCACACTGGCCACCGGGGGCGTCGTGCTGATCGGGGCAGCGGCGGCAGGCGTTCGCGCGCGGACCTACGAGGCCGCGATCCTCAAGACGCTGGGCGCCTCGCGGGCGCGCATCCTCGCCAACTTCGCGCTGCGCTCGGCCATACTGGGAGCGGCGGCAGGCATCGTCGCGGTCTTTGCCGGGGGCATGGCGGGCTGGGCGGTGTCGACATTTGTCATGCGTACGAGCTTCGTGTTCGAGCCGGTCTCGGCCATAGCCATCGTGTCGGGGGGCATTGCGCTCACCCTCGCCGCGAACCTCGCTTTTTCCCTCCGCCCCCTCGCGGCCCGTCCGGCACAGGTGCTGCGCGCGCGGGAATAGCCGTCAGGCGCCCTTACGTGGGCGGGGCCTGCGGGGGCGGTGCCGCCGGTTTTGGCGCGCGGCGCAGAAGCCGCCCACCCGGCTCGCCTGGTCCATACCAGTCCTCGTTTCGCGTCAGCCACATGGTCGCGGCCAGCGCGAGGAAGGCGAGCGTGGACCCGGCGATGAGCGCGTAATCGGCGCTTTTCAGGATGAAGTAGAGCACGGCATAGACCACGATCAGCATCGCGCCCAGCACGGGCGTGCGCCCTGCGAGCTTCAGCCCGACCCAGCCAAAGAGTGTAATGAGCAGGATCGTCGCCCCCGCCGACAGCGCATAGGCGGCGGTGAAACCGATCTGCTCGGCATAGGCGACCATGAGCAGGACAAAGACCGTCTGTGCTAGCCCGATGAGCACATATTGCACTGGATGCGCGGGCCGGGCGGTGTTGCGGTCGATGAGGAGCACGGTCAGGAAGGTGAGCGCGATGAAAAGGATGCCGTATTTCGCGGCGCGGTAGGCTTTCTGGTAGAAATCGTTGGGCTCGTAGAAGTCGACGCCGAAGGCCATGTTGCCACGCATCGCCTCGGTGAAATCCTCGCGGCTTACCTGCGGCAGGGTGCGGGCAAGGTGGGGGATCGTCCAAGTCGCCTCGAACCCCGTGTCGGTGATGGTGGACCCGTCAGGCAGGAAGCTGCCGGTGAAGCTCGGGTGCGGCCAGTCGCTGGTGAAGGTGACGGCGGTGTTGCGCCCCACGGGCACGATCTGCAGGTATTGCGCGCCGTTGAGGCCAAGGTCGAGCCGGTAGCCCTCGACATTGCGCACATCCGCGACTGCCGCTTCGATCCCGCCCAGGTAGCCGCCGCTCGCGATCGGTTCGATGGCAATCTCGGTGCCGTCACCGGTGAGCGTCGCCACCCCGCGCAGTGCCGCGTTCGAGGTGAGATTGACCACGAGCCGCGCGCCGGCCCAGTCGATCTCCTCGTTGCCGACCAGTGCCGTCTCGGCGGCCTCGACCGGGAAATCGAAGTCCATTCCCACGGCCGCGCGGTAGACCGGGACGTTGAAGATCCCGCGATAGCGCATCTCGGTTTCGGTCTGCATCGTTACGTCATAGCGTCCGGGCAAAAGCCGGATCGGCTCGCGCGCCACCCGTTCGAGCCGGGACACGGGCCGGGTAACGGGGCTGCCGTTCGCGTCCAGTCTCTGCGCCCCGGTCGCCTCGTCGATGACGGGTTCGGACAGGACGCGCGTAACCTCCTCGCTCACGGGGAGGATCAGCATGGGGCCCGACAGCACCTGTTCGCCCCCCCATTCGCGCCCCACCTCGCGGATCGCGTCGCGGGAATAGTTTTTTCGAGAATTGATCACCTCTGAGGCGAGGATGAGCGGGATCACCATGAGCACGGTGAGCACGCCGACAATAAAAAACCTGAACCCGAGTGATCCGCGCATCCTGTCCTCCTGCCCGTTGTGGCGACCATGCCGCGAAGCCGGGCGTTGCGCAACGAAAAGCCCCGCCGGATCTCCGGCGGGGCCAAGTCTGTCGGGGTCGACCCGGATCAGATTGTGCGCTGCACCATCATCTTCTTGATCTCGGCAATCGCCTTGGCCGGGTTCAGGCCTTTGGGGCAGGTCTCTGCGCAGTTCATGATCGTGTGACAGCGGTAGAGCTTGAACGGGTCCTCGAGGTCGTCGAGACGCTCGCCCGTCGCCTCGTCGCGCGAGTCGATGATCCAGCGGTAGGCATGGAGCAGCGCCGCCGGGCCAAGATAGCGGTCCTGGTTCCACCAGTAGGACGGGCAGGCGGTCGAGCAGGACGCGCACATCACGCACTCATAAAGACCGTCGAGTTTCTTGCGATCCTCGATCGACTGGCGCCATTCCTTCTGCGGGGCGTTCGTCTTGGTCTCGAGCCACGGCATAATGGAGGCGTGCTGCGCATAGAACAGTGTCAGATCGGGGACGAGGTCGCGCACCACGGGCATGTGGGGCAGGGGATAGATCTTCACGTCGCCCTTGATCTCGTCCAACCCGTAGATGCAGGCGAGGTGGTTGCGCCCGTCGATGTTCATCGCGCAGGACCCGCAGATGCCCTCGCGGCAGGAGCGGCGGAAGGTCAGCGTCGGGTCGATCTCGTTCTTGATCTTGATCAGCGCGTCCAGAACCATCGGGCCGCATTTGTCCATGTCGAGGAAATAGGTATCCACGCGCGGGTTCTCGCCGTCGTCCGGCGTCCAGCGGTAGACCATGAACTTGCGGACGTTCTTGGCGCCCTCGGGCTTGGGCCAGGTCTTGCCCGTGCGGATACGGGAATTCTTGGGAAGGGCGAGTTCAACCATGTGCGAGCCTCCTGAAGGGCTGGGGGTCTTGGTCCAGAGTTACGGTGTCCCGGCGGTCGCGCCGAGCGTTGTCTTGTCCGTCCCGGTCGTGGCCTCGGGGCGGCGGTTGCGCACCTGCCAGTGCGCGGTGTCGATGTCGAAATCGGGGGCGAGCCAGTCGGCAATCGCCTGCGGGTCGTCGGTGGCGATGTCGAAGCGCAGGAAACGGGGGTTGCCCGCGAAATGCGTCTCGACCTCGGCCTCGTGGGTGTCGCGCATCCGCTCCCACAGACCGCAGACATGGGCCTGCGAATAGCCGGAGGCGGCGCGGGTGTTGTCGATGAAGTGACCGCCACCATGGGCGAGCCGCGACGCGATCCAGTCGGCCATGGGCCGGGTGTTGAGCAGGAAATAGGCGTCCGGATAGGCCCGGTGCAGATAGCGAAAGAACCGCGCGCCTTCGATCACCTGATTGCCGTTCAGAAACGACAGGTCGGTAAAGGCGCGAAAGCCCCGGAAGCCGTCGAAGGGCCGCAGCCCCAGCGCGATGTTGGTCATGAAGGCATGCATGAGATGCAGTCCCCCCTGATCCCTCCAGTGCAGGGACGGCACCCCCGACAACTCGAAGAGCCGGTGCAGGGAAGTCGTGCCCGTGCGGTTCATGCCGATCACGAAAATCTTCGGATCGGTGTCCACCGCCTCGGGCGCGAGCTTCTCTGCGCGCAGCACCATCTCAGAAAGTCCGGGCCTTGGGCGCGATCGTCTTGAGCGAGATGCCGCCCTGATCTTCGGTCGTGAGCGGATCGGTGATGACCGGACGATAGCTCAGGTCCACCTTGTTCCCGTCCACGCGGCTGATCGTGTGGACACGCCACGTGTCATCGTCACGCTTGTCGTGATCCTCCGACGCATGGGCCCCGCGGCTTTCCTTGCGCGCCTCGGCCCCGTGAATGGTGGCAAGAGCGTTCGGCATGAGGTTCGTTAGCTCCAGCGTCTCCATCAGGTCCGAGTTCCAGACGAGCGAGCGGTCGGTGACCTTGAGGTCGTCGATCTTGGCCGCGATCGCGGTCATTTTCTCGACACCCTCGGCCAGCGTCTTGTCGGTGCGGAACACCGCGGCGTCGGCCTGCATGGTTTTCTGCATCTCAAGCCGCAGTTCGGCGGTCGGCGTGCCACCGTTCGCGTTGCGCAGCGCGTCGAAGCGGTCAAAGGCCTTGTCGATCGAGGCCTTGTTCAGCGTCGGGTTCGGGGCGGAGGCATCCACCACCTTGCCCGCCCGGATCGCGGCGGCGCGGCCAAAGACCACGAGGTCGATGAGCGAGTTGGAACCAAGCCGGTTCGCACCATGGACCGACGCACAGCCTGCCTCTCCCACGGCCATGAGGCCCGGAACGACGGCGTTCTGGTTGCCCTCGCTCGGGTTCAGCACTTCGCCGTAGTAGTTCGTGGGAATGCCGCCCATGTTGTAGTGCACGGTCGGCAGAACCGGGATCGGCTCTTTCGTCACATCGACGCCCGCAAAGATTTTCGCGGATTCCGAGATGCCCGGCAGGCGCTCGGCCAGTGCCTCGGCGGGCAGGTGCGAGAGGTTCAGGTGGATGTGATCCTTGCCGTCGCCCACACCACGGCCTTCGCGGATTTCCATGGTCATGCAGCGCGAGACGTAGTCGCGGGGCGCGAGGTCCTTGTAGTGGGGCGCGTAACGCTCCATGAACCGCTCGCCTTCAGAGTTGGTGAGGTAGCCACCTTCGCCGCGCGCGCCTTCGGTGATCAGACAGCCGGAACCGTAGATGCCGGTCGGGTGGAACTGCACGAACTCCATGTCCTGAAGCGGCAGGCCAGCGCGCGCCACCATGCCGCCACCGTCGCCGGTGCAGGTATGGGCCGACGTGGCCGAGAAATAGGCCCGGCCATATCCGCCGGTGGCCAGCACGACCATCTTCGCGTTGAAGACGTGCATGGTGCCGTCGTCGAGCTTCCAGCAGACCACGCCCTGACAGACGCCGTCTTCCGACATGATCAGGTCGATGGCGAAGTACTCGATGTAGAATTCGGCGTTGTTCTTGAGCGACTGACCGTAAAGCGTGTGCAGGATCGCGTGGCCGGTGCGGTCGGCGGCGGCGCAGGTGCGCTGCACGGCCGGGCCTTCGCCGAACTCGGTGGTGTGACCGCCGAAGGGACGCTGGTAGATCTTGCCCTCTTCGGTGCGTGAGAACGGCACGCCATAGTGCTCAAGTTCGTAGACCGCAGCGGGGGCTTCGCGTGCGAGGTATTCCATCGCGTCGGTGTCACCCAGCCAGTCCGACCCCTTCACGGTGTCATACATATGCCACTGCCAGCTGTCCGGCCCCATATTGCCGAGCGAGGCGGCGATCCCGCCCTGGGCGGCCACGGTGTGCGAGCGGGTCGGAAAGACCTTGGTCACACAGGCGGTCTTGAGCCCCTGTTCGGCCATGCCCAGCGTCGCACGCAGGCCTGCGCCACCGGCGCCCACGACCACCACGTCATATTCATGCGTTTCGTAAGTGTATTCTGCCATGTTCCGTTCCTCAGGCCCCGAGCGCGATCTTGATGATGGCGTAGACGCCGACCAGCGCGAGCAGGGTGCAAAGCAGGCGCGTCGAAATGATGAGCACCATTCCCATACGGCCATGCACGTAGTCTTCGATCACGACCTGAAGTCCCTGGAACAGGTGCAGGGACACGGTCACGAAAAACGCGATGGCGACGATCGCGTTGAAAGGATGGGCATAGGCCGCGCGCACGGCCTCGTATCCCTCGCCCAGGTGCCACGCGAAGGGGAAGACGAAGCAGGGGACGAGAAACAGGAGCGCGATGGCGCTGATCCGCTGTTCCCAGAAATGCTGCGTGCCGGCCTTGGCGGACCCAAGCCCTTCGACGCGCGAGCGGTCGGTCATGTAACGCATGGTGGTCCTCCTCAGGCCGCGATGATCGTCAGGACGACCATGACGGCCGTTGCGGCGAGGCCGATGTAGGCCGAGCGTTGCACCGCCTTGCCGCCGAAATACGAACCGGTGTCCCAGATCAGGTGCCGGATCCCGTTGAAGTAATGAAGCCAGAGCCCGATGACCGACAGCCCGAGCGCAAGAATGCCAAACCACGAGGTCAGAACGGCCTCGGCGGTCGCAAAGGCTTCGGGACCAATGGCCAACGCGAGGAAATACCACGCGAGAAGGATCATCGAGGCCGCCATCGCCACGCCCGTCACGCGCTGTCCGATGATGGACATGTAGGCGTTCAGCGGCAAGCGATAGACCTGAAGGTGGGGGGATAGGGGGCGACCCTGTGGGTTCATGTCAGCCATAAAGCGACCTTTCGATGCAGTTGGCGAAGGCTTGTGCAATTGCAGCACGTCTTAGACCCGATGAAGGGGTCGAGTCACGCGCGGATTGCGGGAAATTTCGCATGAAAGGCGCTAACGTTGCGGATTTTCCGCTCTTGTGATCACTAGCCGCTGGCATGTGATCACAAGTCTGCCGCCCGGTTCCGGTTCAACCCTTCAAGGGGCCTGCTCGGCCAGATAGTCGATATATTCCGTGCAGATGACGATCTCGCGCGTGGCGGGATCGTCCTGCGCGGCGAGCGGCCCGGCACTGATCGCAGCCGTCATCCCCGCGGCTATACACTGTCAGCGCAAGTGGCCCCCCTATCTGGCCAGTTCGGCGAGTTCCTCGCCCAGTTCCGTGCAGATCAGGATCTCGCGCGGGCTCGGGTCGTAAAAGGCATTGGATTGCCCGCAGGGAATGACGCTGACCGTCACCGGCTCGGGCAGGATGAGAGCAGCGTTGAGCCGCGCGACCTCTCCCCGGACGTAGTTCGTCAGGTGGTCGTCTTCGTTCAGAACCCAGTCGATGCGGATCGAAGATCCCGGCGCATCGGTGGCGAGGCTGTCGAGCACCTTGCCCCAACTCCGCGCCACCGTCTGATATTCGTCCTCGCAGGTCTCGGCCCGCGCCTCGGGCAGGTCGAAATCCGCCAGCATCGGCGCACGACCCTCGACGTCCGCGCCATACATGAGGCAGGCGAAATTGTAATAGCGCTGCATGTCCGGCCCATGCACGTCCCACAGCGCGAGGTCGTCGGGGTGCTCGCCCGCGTTCTCGGCATAGATGCGGTAATTCTGTCCCACGTCCCGTGCCATTTCGTCCATCGACGGACCGTCGAACATCCGGTTCATCAGCACGACGGCAAAGGTATCGGCGGCGAATTCCTCTGGTCCGTAGATCGGCAGGTCGAGCACGTCGATCAGCGCATGGGCCAGCTCGTGATAGAGCGTCTCGGTCACATTCGCCTCGACATAGGCGAGCACCGGGTCCGCGTTGACGCTGCTCATCCCGGTCGTGACCGGGCGCGCGGCCATTTCGCGGGCGAAGGTGTAATCCCCCTTGGACCCCTCGGCCGAGAGGGCGGGGGGCAGCAAACTCAGAACAAGGGCGAGCGCGTAACGCATGGCGCAATCACGTCGGCATGAGCGCCCAATAGTCAAGATCGAGCATGACATGGGACGCGTATTTCCCGTCCTCGCCCTTGAGCGCGAAGTCATGATGATCGCCTTTCACGGCGACGAGCCGCAACCGGATCGCGCCTACGCCGGGGGCGGGGGTCTCGGCTTTGTCGAGCACCTCGCTCCACGCCCGGATCGTGTCGCCCGCAAAGCAGGGGTTCGCATGGGCGCCCCCGTTCAGGCCCACGATCATCTGCGCGTTGGCAAGGCCATTGAACGACAGCGCGCGCGCCATGCTGATCACATGGCCGCCGTAGATCAGCCGCTTGCCATCCTCGCGGTTGGTGGCGTCGAAATGCACCTTGGCCGTGTTCTGCCAGAGCCGGGTGGCCAGCATATGCTCGGCCTCTTCCACCGTGACGCCGTCCACGTGGTCGATCTTCTCCCCGACCTCGTAGTCGCCCCAGCGGTGCCGCTCGCCGGCCAGCGCAAAGTCGTAGCCGGTGAAATCCAGGCCTTCGGGGATCCACAGATCCTCGGCCGGAACCACCCTGGCCAGATCGGGCAGCAGGGTGTCGGGAGCGGGGGAATCCAGCCGGTTCTTGCGCACCATGACCCAGCGCACGTAGTCGAGCACGACCGTGCCGTGCTGGTTGGTGCCACGGGTGCGGACATAGACGACGCCCGACTTGCCGTTTGAGTTCTCCTTGAGCCCGATCACCTCGCTCGACGAGGTCAGCGTGTCGCCGGGCCAGACCGGGGCCAGCCACCGCCCTTCGGCATAGCCGAGGTTCGCCACGGCGTTGAGCGAGATATCCGGCACCGATTTGCCAAAGACCACGTGGAAGGCGGCCAGATCATCCATGGGCGACGCTGCCAGACCCGAGGCACGGGCGAATTCATCCGAGGAGTAAAGCGCGTGGCGGGCAGGGTAGAGCGCGTGATACAGCGCACGCTCGCCGCCCGACAGGGTGCGCGGCACGGCGTGGGTGATCACCTCACCGACGCGGTAGTCCTCGAAAAAACGGCCCGGATTGGTCTTCACCCTACTGCTCCCCCAGCTTCATGTCGGGCGTATAGACGCCCGGCGCATCCTTGGTGACGGCCTGCCCACAGCGCATAACGCCATTCGCCTGATCAAAGGCATAGGTGGGCGATCCATGAAGCTCCCACCCCTTATTGAGGGCGGCCGTGACCTTGTGGCAGAACTCCGACGTGTCGTCGGCGGACAGAAAACGATAGAGTTTCATAATGTTACCTCACCCGAACGTCGGGTATCCAAGCCAGGTGTGAGCCCCGGCGATGACAGCGTAGACGATGACCGAACCGACCACGGCGCCGATTTCCTTGCCAACCGGGAACGGGCCCACGGCCTTGGCCGGCCGCGCTTGCCGGTTGATCACGATCACCTCGATGACCGCCCAGGCGAGCAACCCGCCGAAGAGCACGAAAGACGGCACGTCTCCATTCACGAGCAGGTGGGCGAGCGCCCAGACCTTGACCCCCGTCAGCATCGGGTGGCGGATCCTTGACGCAAGCCATGTCTTCATGCCCGACACGGCGAAGAGATAGACCGAGAAGAGCATAAGCAAGTTGTTGATCCCCACGGTCGCCGGATGACGACCCCAAAGAACCGCCCCGTCGGCCATCTTGTAGCCGATCACCATGAGCGCGATCCCGGCAAATGATAAAAGAGCGACAAGCCCGCGCCCTTTGTCTCCCATGGCTGCCCGAGCATCGGGGGCATAGCGTTTGAACAGATGCGCGCCGGACCAGACGAGCACCCCCAAGATCAGTAACAGCATGGCTTATCCTTCGAGACTGGCGATGACCTCTGCTTTGGCGAGCAGAGCTTTCGCCGTCACGATATGCAGATTCTCCACGATCTTTCCATCGACCACGGCCACGCCCTGACCCGAGGCTTCGGTTTCCTCGAAGGCCGCGATCTGGCGGCGGGCGAGGTCGAGATCGGCCTCGGACGGCGCATAAACGTCGTTCGTCACGTCAAGCTGCGCGGGGTGGATGAGCGTTTTCCCGTCGAAACCGAGGGCGACTCCCTGCTCACATTCCGCCCGTAGCCCGTCTTCGTCCTTGAAGGCATTGTAGACGCCATCGACGATCACCTTGCCCGCGGCTCGCGCGGCCAGCAGCGCAAGTTGCAAAGATGTCATCAGAGCAAAGCGATCGGGCGTGACGCGGCAGCCCAAGTCCTTGACCAGATCGTTGGTGCCCATGACGATGCCTTGAAGCGCCGGATGGGCGGCGATGGACTGGGCGTTGAGCACCCCCTCGGGCGTCTCCATCATCGCCCAGAGCGGCGTGTTACCGGCCACCTCGGCCAGCGCGTCGAGATCGGCGGTGGAATTGACCTTGGGAAGAAGGAGCGCGTCGATGTCGGCCCCGGCAAAGGCGTCGGCATCCGCGCGGCCCCAGTCGGTGTCGAAGCCGTTGATGCGCACGATCTTCATCCGCTTGCCGAACCCGCCCTTGGCCAGTTCTCCCTTCAGCGTGTCGCGCGCGGCGTCCTTGGCGTCGGGGGTCACGGCGTCCTCGAGGTCAAAGATGATGGCGTCGGCGGCCAGTCCCCGCGCCTTGTCGAGCGCCCGCTCTTTCGAGCCGGGGATGTAGAGCACGGATCGAACGGGGCGGGACAGGGTCATACGATTCTTCCTCTTGGCAATTTTATTGCGGAAAACAACATGCGCACGCACGATTTGGCAACCCCCGATTTGCCGCATTGCAGAAATTCGATAGGGCGAGGTTGGACTTTCTTCGGCTGCGCCCGGCCCGTTAACCGATTTTTCGCAGTTCGTTCGCCATGATTTATCCATCGGACGACACAGGCCCCGGGTATCGGCCACTGCAGCCCAAGGGACCGTCCGGCACGTATTCTCGGGTCTTCCACGCGGGTCTCTTCCGACACCCGTTGGCCGGGTGGACCCCGCTCCGAAAGGAACCGGACATGAAACACTCAGTTATCTTCTCGCTGGGCGTCGGCGCGGTGCTGACCATGACGTTGCCCGCCGCCGCCCAATCCCAATGCGCCTCACGCGAGGCCGTCGTGAACCAGCTTGCCGAACGGTTCGGCGAGTCGCGGCAGTCCATCGGCATGGCACAGGGGGACCGGGTCGTGGAAACCTATGCCTCCGCCACCTCGGGCACCTGGACCATCACGGTGACCTTGCCGGATGGCCGCATGTGGATCATCGCCGCCGGGCAGGCTTGGGAAAAGATCGACGAGGCGGTCGCCCTGGGCGAGCCGGCCTGAGCGGCCTCGGGCACTTGGGTCAGTAAGGCTGGCGTAAAATAATGGGTTTTCAATCATCATGGGCGCGGTATAACGGCGCCCATGATGATGACGGCAGATACGACGACCCTGAACGGTGCCACCCGGCAACCGTCCATCGCCGCTGCCCTGCTTCTTCTTAGCCGCCTCTGAGCGTGCCGTCGGCGCGAGCGCTCAGGGGTATGTGACCGCGCCAGACTTCACGCGAAACAGAGCTAAGACTGAGAAAAAGAGAACTCCCATGACCGATACGACCAAACAGGACCGCGTCCTGATTTTCGACACCACCCTGCGTGACGGCGAACAGAGCCCCGGCGCGACCATGTCACACGAAGAAAAGCTCGAGATCGCCGAGATGCTCGACGACATGGGCGTGGACATCATCGAGGCGGGCTTCCCCATCGCCTCGCAGGGCGACTTCGAGGCGGTGAAAGAGATCGCGGTCCGATCCAAGAACTCGGTGATCTGCGGTCTGTCGCGCGCCAACAAGACCGACATCGACCGCTGCTGGGAGGCGGTGAGCCACGCCGGCAAGCCGCGCATCCACACCTTCATCGGCACGTCGCCGCTGCACCGGGCCATTCCGAACCTGACCATGGACCAGATGGCCGATCTGATCCACGAAACGGTGACCCACGCCCGCAACCTCTGCGACAACGTGCAGTGGTCGGCGATGGACGCGACGCGGACGGAACATGACTACCTCTGCCGCGTGGTCGAAATCGCGATCAAGGCGGGCGCGACCACGATCAACATTCCCGATACCGTGGGCTACACCGCGCCGCGCGAAAGCGCCGAACTGATCCGAATGCTCATCGACCGCGTGCCGGGGGCAGAGGACGTGGTGTTTTCGACCCATTGTCACAACGACCTGGGTATGGCGACCGCCAACAGCCTCGCCGCCGTCGAGGCAGGCGCACGGCAGGTGGAATGCACGATCAACGGTCTGGGCGAACGCGCGGGCAACGCGGCGCTGGAAGAAGTCGTGATGGCGCTCAAGGTGCGCAACGACATCATGCCCTACGAAACAGGCATCGACACCCGCCGGATCATGAACATCTCGCGCCGCGTCTCGCAGGTGTCGGGCTTCCCGATCCAGTTCAACAAGGCCATCGTCGGCAAGAACGCCTTTGCCCATGAAAGCGGCATCCATCAGGACGGGATGCTGAAGAACGCCGAGACGTTCGAGATCATGCGGCCCGAGCACATTGGCCTCGCCGCCTCGTCGCTGCCGCTGGGCAAACACTCGGGCCGCGCCGCGCTCAAGGACAAGCTCAAGAACCTGGGCTACGAGGTCGGGGACAATCAGCTCAAGGATATGTTCGTGCGGTTCAAGGCATTGGCCGACCGCAAGAAAGAGGTCTACGACGACGACATCATCGCGTTGATGACGGATGCGTCCGGTGACCGCGTGAACGAGCGGATCAAGCTCAAGGCCCTGCGCGTCGTCTGCGGCACCGAAGGGCCGCAGAGTGCCGAGATGACCTGCGAGATCGACGGCAAGGAGGTCAGCGTCGAGACGACCGGGGACGGACCCGTCGATGCTGCTTTCAACGCCGTGAAATCGCTGTTTCCGACCAAGGCGCGGCTCGAGCTCTACCAGGTCTCAGCCGTGACCGAGGGCACTGACGCACAGGCCACCGTGTCGGTGCGTCTGGCGGAGGACGGGCGCATTTCGACCGGTCAGTCGGCGGATACCGATACGGTGGTGGCCAGCGTCAAGGCCTATATCACCGCACTCAATCGCCTGCAGGTGCGGATGACCAAGTCGACGCCGGAAGTGCGCTACACCGACGCGAGCTGATCCGGTCCCGGATGATCGAGAAACGCCCTCCGACACCGGGGGGCGTTTTCTTACGCCCGCGAAGGGTCCTCGGGATGCGGCTCGACCCCGACGGGGTCCTTGTGGATCAGAACGTCGGTGCCCGGAAAGGTCGTCAGGATCTTGCGCCTGAGCGCCGCGCCGATGGCGTGGGCCTCGTCCAGCGTCTGGCTACCATCCAGTTCGATGTGCAGGTTGACGAAGGTCACCGATCCCGCGCTGCGCGTCTTGAGGTCGTGGTGCCCGTGGACGCCGGGGAACTCGGCCACCAGAGCACTGATCTTTTCCACGAGTTCCGGGTCTGTGGTGCGGTCCATGAGCGCGTCGAAGGCGCCTTTGAAAATCCGCACTGCGCCAACGGCAAGCAGGATCGCCGCCCCGATCGCCACGATGCTGTCGATCGAGGTGAGCCCCAGCGCCGCCGAGGCCCAGAGCGACAGGATCGCGCCGATGTTGGGCAGGAGATCGCCAAGGTAGTGAAGCGAATCCGCCGCCACCACCTTGTTTCCCGTGCGTCGGGCGACGTAGCGCTGCCATGTGACGAGCGCCAGCGTGAGCGCGATGGACACGCCCATGACGATCATGCCGCGCCCTTGCTGGGACAGTTCGACGGGGTCCGACGACAGAAGCCGTCCGACCGAGGCCCAGCCGATGATCCCGGCGGCCACGAGGATGAAGAGCGACTGACCAAGCGCCGCCATATCCTCGGCGCTCGAATGGCCAAAGGCGTGGTCCTCGTCGGCGGGGCGGGCGGCGGAGATGATCGCGGCAAGCCCGCCAAGCGACACCATGAGGTCCATCGCGCTGTCGGCGAGCGAGGCCGCGACCGAAAGCGCATTCGTGTCGCCCAAGGCCCAGAGCTTGAGCGCGACCAGCGTCAGCGCCACCGAGGACGAGGCGATGCCAGCCGATAGATTCATGCGCGTGTTTGCATTGGCCATGGCTGCCCCCTGATCTGGTGGCCCCTTCCTAAGCCCAACCGGGGTTCAGATGAAGGCCTTGTCCGAGATTTTCGCCCAGGCGCGGTCGGCAAAATTGTCCTTGGCTTCCTCAAGCAGGTTGCGGTTCAGGAACCAGAAGAAATACTTCTCGTAAGGAAAGTCGGCCATCGCCTCGGGCGCGAAATCCATCGCCTCGGTCAAGTCGGCACAGGTGCGCGCGGTAAGGGTGGCGTGCCAGTAGTCGGACTTGCCGCAGGTGATCACGGGCTTTTTCTGCATCAGAGCCTCGAATCCCGCGCCCGAGTTCTGCGTCACCACCAACTCGGCGGCGGCGGCCAGATCGTGGACCGAGGCGTCGGTCACGCGCACGTTCGGATAGTCCTGCGCGACCGTCATGATGTCGCGGCGCATTGGCTTGGATTGCGAAGGGTGGGGTTTGACGTAAATGATCCGGTTGGGTTCATGTTCGGCCACCGTGCGGATCATCTGCTCGGACGTCAGGAAGTACGCCCGCTCGCGGTGCCGTTCGGTCTCTTGGCAAAAGATCGTCGCGCGGGCGGGTTCGAGGCGGGCGCGGTCAGGTTGCTTCACGACCGAGATGTTGTGGTCGAGCATCCAGCCAGAGACGCCGTGGAAGAAATACTCGGCCTCGTCCTTCAGGATGCGCTCCGGGGCGAACTGCATGAAGCGGATCGACGAATGCCAGTCGGTCCCGACCTCGTCGAGATACCAGAACCCCCAGATCGGCCCGCGCCCGACGTGGAGCGTGTTGGGCGCGTAACGCGGCGTGCCGTCGATTGCGATATGGACATGGCCAAAGGCAGGGTCCGAGAGCATCTCGGCCTGTGTGGACCCGGCACGCACCACGCGAGTCTGCACGCCCTCGCGTCGGGCGCGTTGGGCGACCTTGGGAAAAAAACCGTCGGTTCCGGTGAGGATAGACCCCAGTCCCGCACTGTCGGCATGGATGACGAGCATCCGCTGCCCCTGGCGCGCGACCATCCGCGCCGAGACAGGCGAGGTGATTTCCTCGATCGTCATTCGATGATTTCGTCCGGGCCAATGCCCCAGAGCGCGGTCTTCTCCATCCATCCCCTGAATCCCCCTGCTTTCACACGGCACCAGTCGGCGGCGCATTTGTCGAAAGCGACGATCACCCCGATCTCGAGCCGCGCCTTGACCTGCGCGTCCTTGGCGGCGCGGGCATAGACCGGGGCCAGATCGGCATCGACGATGCCGGTGCGCGACCCGGAAATGAGAGAATAGTGCACCCAGCCGCCGACTCCGTCGCGGTCCTCGACCCGTCGCCAGTGGCCGAACTCGCCGGTGACGATCAGTGGCATACCGCGCCGGGTGAACACCCAGTCGATGCGGTGCGACAGCGACGGACCACGCCGCACGTTGCCTTCGCCGGTCTTGAGCGACACGAAGCGCGGCATGGGCAGGTTGGTTACCGGCCCCCGCGCGACGGCTGCCACGGATGCGGTGGGGATCGGGGCTGTCTCGCCCGCACGCGCCTCGGCAGCGGAGACGATGATCCCCGCCATAACGCCGATGAACGCCAGAACTGCGCCTATCTTGGTCATACTACTCTGCCCGTGAACGCCGTTGTTATTTGGCCGCGCAATATTGTTTCGCGCTTGTGCCTGCTCGGGCTTGTGCCCTTTTGCGTTCCCTGACACGATGGTGCCGACGCGCCGAAAAAGAAAGCCACGGGAGGCATTTGATGGCTCAAAAGCGGTTGAGTGTTGTCGTAACGCGACGGTTGCCCGAGGCGGTCGAAGCGCGTTTGCGCGAACTCTTCGACGTGGAACTGAACGAGACCGACGTGCCGATGTCGCGCGATGCGCTGGCCGATGCGATGAAGCGTTGCGATGTGCTGGTGCCGACGCTGACCGACACCATCGACCAGGCAATGCTGGCAGGGGCCGGTGACAGGCTGAAGCTCATCGCGAACTACGGGGCCGGGGTCGATCACATCGACGTGGGCACGGCGCGCCAGCGCGGGATCCTCGTCTCGAACACGCCGGGGGTCAGCGCGGACGACACCGCAGACATGGCGATGGCGCTGATCATCGCGGTCGCGCGTCGCCTGCCCGAAGGCATCCGCCAGATGGCCGCCGGCGAATGGACCGGATGGTCGCCCTCCAACATGCTGGGCAGCCGGATCGCCGGAAAACGGCTGGGCATCCTTGGCATGGGCCGGATCGGGCAGGCGGTCGCGCGCCGGGCGCATGTCTTTGGGATGCAGGTGCATTACCACTCCCGCAAACGCCTTCACGCCGAAACGGAATCCGAGCTCAAGGCGACCTATTGGGAAAGCCTCGACCAGATGGTGAGCCGTATGGACGTGCTGTCGGTGAACACGCCGCATACGCCCTCGACCTTTCATCTGATGAACGCCCGGCGATTGAAACTGATGAAGCCCGAGACGGTGATCATCAATACCTCGCGCGGCGAGGTGATCGACGAGAATGCGCTCACGCGGATGCTTCGGTCGGGCGAACTGGCGGGCGCGGGGCTGGACGTGTTCGAAAACGGCTCGGACGTGAACCCCCGGTTGCGCGAGCTTGAAAACGTGGTGCTCCTGCCGCACATGGGATCGGCCACGGTCGAGGGGCGGATCGAGATGGGCGAGAAGGTCATCATCAACATCAAGACCTTTGACGACGGCCACCGGCCGCCGGATCTGGTCGTTCCGGGGATGCTCTAAGCGGGGTTCCCCCTGCCCGGGAATCGACTAGTCTGGCCCGACTGCTGCCAAAGATACGGAGCCGCGATGCGCGCCCCCCTTTTCCTGTTTTCGCTGGTTCTGGCCCTGTCGGGATGTGCGCGGACCATGACCGTGAACGAACAGATCTTTGCCAAGAACCTGTTCGGCCCGACGCTCGACACCTCGGAGGTGATCGTGACGGCGGGGGTGGGCATCATCCCGCTGCCGGTCAAACCCCGCAGGCTCGGCCCTGCGCCCGAGGTGGCTGAGGCTGCGCCCGCGAAGGTGATCAAGGCGCCCGACGACCTTTGCGTGCGCCGTCCGTCGCCGCGGCGCGAATGGAACTGGCCAGCGGCCTTTGTGCTCGACAACAACATCTTCTTTTCGTTCAAGTATTATCCCTTCGACGCCTTCGAAGGGCTGCCCGAGACCGCGAAGTATCCTGCCTCGATCCTCATGGCGCATGAGTTGGTCCACGTCTGGCAATGGCAAAATCGCGATATCACCGGCTATTCGCCGCTCCTGGGCGGGCATGAAAGCCTGAACTCCCGCGACCCCTATTATTACGAAAGCGCGGGACTGCCGGAGTTCCTGTCCTTCGGCTATGAACAGCAGGCTGCGATCGTCGAGGATTTCGTCTGTTATGCGCTCTTCGACCCCGAGGACCCGGTGATCGACGAACTGGCCGCGATTCTGCGCCCCGTGCTGCCGGTCGACCGGTTTCTCGCCTCGCTCGGGCGATAGAAACCGACGCGCCGCACGGCGCGCGTCGTTTTTCTGACGTGAAGTGTCGGGCGTTCCTTTCCCGTGATTTCGCAGCTGCGGCAATGTGCGCCTAACGAAATCCAAGGAGTCGCGGGATGAAAACGCATGTGAAGGCGCTGGTTGTCGGTGGGGGCGCGGTCGGGACCTCGATCGCCTATCACCTGGCGAAGGCCGGGTGGAACGATGTCATGTTGCTCGAGCGCGACGAGCTGACCTCGGGGTCGACGTGGCACGCCGCGGGTCTGCTGCCGCTCTTCAACATGGGCTATGCGACGACCCACATCCACGACTATTCGGTCAGGTTCTACAAGACGCTGGAAGAGGAAACGGGCCTCGACGCTGGCTTCTTCGTCGTCGGCAACCTGCGCATGGCGCAGACGCAGGCGCGGATGGACGAGTATCAGCTCTACTCCTCGACCGCCGAAACCGTTGGAATCCCGCATGAATTCCTGTCCCCGAAAGAGATTGGCGAGCGTTGGCCGCTGGTCAACACCGAGGGTCTGATCGGCGCGCTGTTCCACCCGACCGATGGCTACATCAACCCCGCCGACGTCACCATGGCCATGGCCAAGGGCGCCCGCCAGCGCGGCGTGACAATCGAGCGCAAGAAGCAGGTCGACAGTTATGTCTGGGCAGGCGACCACTGGATCGTCTCGGGCGTCGTGATGGGCGAAAAGGGCGGCAACCTCGTGCCGACCGAGGAACGCTTTGAAATCCATGCCGAACATGTGGTGACCGCCACCGGCAACCACGCGCAGCGCACCGCCAAGCTCCTTGGCATCAAGTCGCCCGCGATCCCGGTCGAGCACCAGTTCATCGTGACCGAGCCCGATCCGGCGCTCGTCGAATGGCGCAAGACCAACCCGCAGCACCCGGTTCTGCGCGATGCCGACGCGAAATGGTATGTGCGCGAGGAACGCGGCGGCTGGATCCTCGGCCCCTACGAGGCCGGAGCGCCCGCGCGCTTCGAGCACGGCGTGCCCGACAGCTTCCGCGCAGACCTCTTCCCCCTCGATCTTGAGCGGATCGAAGAGGAATATATGTCGATGATCCATCGTCTGCCGTCCTCGGAAACCGTGGGTCTCAAGGACGACTTCAACGGCCCGATCTGCTATACGCCGGACGGAAACCCGCTGGTCGGTCCCGCGCCGGGCCTGCGCAACATGTGGCTGGCCGAGGGGTTTTCCTTCGGGATCACGGCGGCGGGCGGCACGGGTTATTACCTCGCCCAGATGATGGTCGAGGGCGAGGCCGAGATCGACATGGCCTCGCTCGACCCCAAACGCTACGGGCAGGACTGGATGACCACCGAGTTCGCCGCGCGCAAGAACGAGGAATGCTACGAGCACGTTTTCATCCTGCACCACCCGGACGAGGAACGCGAAGCCTGTCGCCCCCTGCGCACGGGCCCGGCCTATGACCGGCAGAAAGCGCTCGGCGCACAGTTCGGCGTGGTCAACGGGTTCGAGCGCCCGAACTACTACGGCCCGCTCGACGCTCCGTCGAACTTCGACCACGACGCGCGGTCTTTCCGTCGCGGCGACTGGTGGCAATATGCCCAGGCCGAAGCGAAAGCGATCCGCGAAACCTGCGGCATCGTGGACGCGACCGCCTTTGCCAAGCACCGGATCTCCGGGCCGGGCGCGACCGCCTTCCTCGACTGGTTCACCACGAACAAGCTGCCCAAGGTCGGGCGGATCAACCTGACCTATGCGCTGACCTCGACCGGGACGACCCGCACCGAATACACCATCGTGCGGGAGGCGGAGGACAGCTATTACCTCGTCTCCGCTGGCGGTCTGCACGCTTATGACGAGGACTACCTCTACAAGGCGATCGAGGACAAAGAGGCCGAGTTCGGTCGTATCAACCGCGAGGACGTGACGACCCGCTACGGATGTTTCGCGCTCGCCGGCCCCAATGCCCGCGACATCCTCAAGGAACTGATCGTGGACGCCGATCCGGCAACGGCGCTGTCCAACAAGCGGTTCCCGTGGCTCTCCATGCGCAACATCGAGCTCAAGATGTGCCCGGTCATGGCGATCCGCGTGGCCTACACCGGCGAGCTGGGCTGGGAACTGCACCACCCGATCGAGATGCAGACCTACCTCTGGGATCTCTTGATGAAGGCGGGCGAGAAATACGGTCTGAAACCGGCGGGTGCACGGGCGCAGAACTGGCTCCGGCAGGAGAAATCCTACCGCGCCTTCGGCACCGAGCTTGGCCGCGACGCCACGCCGCTCGAGGCCGGTCTGGATCGGTTTGTCGATCTCGAGAAGGACTTCCATGGCAAGGACGCCATGGTCGCCACCGGCATCCGGTCAATGTGCGTCACCGTCCTTATCGACGGGCCGTCGGACGCCGATCCCTGGGGCCGGGAGGCGCTGCTGCTTGATGGCAAGAAGATCGGGCGCCTGACCTCGGGCGGCTACTCCGAGGTCTTCGGAAAATCCATCGGCATGGGCTATGTCGCGCCGGAACTGGCCAAGGTCGGCCAGAAGCTCAAGGTCCGGATGCAGGGCCAACTCTGGGATTGCGAAATCGTCGAGGACAGCCCGCATGACCCCACCAACGCGCGGATCCGCATCGACGGGTGAACGGGTCGTCGTGAATGAGAGGGGCCGCGCAGAGTGCATCGCGCGGCCCTTTGCTTTGGGTGTGGTCGCGATTCCGGTCTAGGCCGGGAAGAGCGGCGCACGCGGGTCCGAGGGCGCGACGCCGCGCTCAAGCACCTCCAGCGCCGTTTCGCGGCCAAGGTCAAAGAGCGTCCGATGCGCTTTCCAGTCCATGAACCCCACGCCGCGTGGCAATTCGGGTTGGAGGAGCAGGTCGCCGGGGGCGAGGTCCAGCGGCACGCCGGCCTGTTTCGCCATCATGGACCGCATGATGATGCTC
>LUOO01000122.1 GCA_001626765.1 Maritimibacter sp. REDSEA-S28_B5 | reverse complement strand
GGGAGGGGAGGTCAGCCGTCGATAAATGCGGTCAGTAACGGCACCACCAGTTCCGGTGCCTCGACCGTCGGCAGATGCCCGGCCCCCGCGATGACCTCGAGCTTTGCTCCGGAGATCGCGTCCAATATCTCGTCATGGTGCGCGCGGCTGGTGATGCCGTCCTTGTCGCCCCAGATCAGCAAGGTCGGCACCGCAATCTCGCCGAGGCGCGGGCGGCTGTCGATGCGCGCCATGATCGCGCGCTGCTGCGCGAGGAAGGTGTCGGCGCCGGTGTCCGCCGCCATCTTTCGCGCAATGCCGAGCAGGCGCGCGTCGCTGCGCTTTTCTTCGGGAAACAGGATCGGGATGCGCTCCTCGACCACCTGATCGAACTGCCCATTCTCGACGAGATCGATATAGCCCTGCCGCCGCGCCGTCTGCGCGGGGCCGTCGGCCGAGGCGAGCGTGGAAATCGAAGGATCCGGCCGAGCCCCCGGCTTCTGTCCCAAACGGAAAGTGCCGAGGGCCGATCTCGCCCCCGACAAATGGGCGGTTGCCCGCCTTTGCGGTGAAGCGGGGGACACATCAGAGGGGATGTCCCGGACTTGAACCGGTGTGGACGGATTTGCAGTCCGTGTCCCTTGACTGATATCACTGGGCTTTACCGTTAACCGGCTAGATTTCGCATCATTAAAAACCAATGACTTAGCGAGTGCGATGTGAACCGGTTTGCCTTAGTTTGCGCCGATTGGTCCTTTGCGTCTGGCGCGGGAACGTATTCCCTGGAAGCATGACCAAACATGTGCTGCTTCACTAGGCGGACACGATCCACGACGACGATCCCTCGCGAACTGGCCCCCGCTTCTGGTGGGCAGGCTCAGATGGACTCGGTCAAATGCGCGGGCGCACCACAAAGGCAGCCCGCGCCGGGTGAGTTCAGTCTTGCAGCAGCCGGCGACGTTCCTGTGCGGCTTGCAGAAGTCCCTCGTGGTTGCCGGTGTCATAGCGTGTGCCGGTGAAGTGATAGGCGGTAAGCCCGACCACCTCGGCACTTTGTGCGATGGCGTCGGTGAGCTGGTATTCGCCGCCCGCACCCTTGGGGATCTTTTTCAGCACCCGAAAGATCGACGGATCCAGAATGTAGCGGCCCACAGCCGCGAGTCGTGAGGGTGCTTCCTCGGGGCTTGGCTTTTCGACAATGCCGGACGACCGTTGCATCCGCCCCATCCGCTCGCCCATCGGGTCAAAGACGCCGTATTTGGACACTTCGTCCTCAGGGACCTCCATTGCCGCGATCATGTGGCCACCACTGTAGCCCTGCGCCATTTCCGACAGGCAGCTCGCCCCGAGGATCACGTCATCGGGCAAGATCACGCCGACCGGACCATCCAGCACGTGATTGGCGCCGAGCATGATGGCATGCCCGAGCCCGAGACGCTCGGTCTGAAGCACCAGCGCGACTTCGACGCCAGCGGGCACCCCGGTCGCATCGAGCGTATCGGCCAGCGCCGTCTTGCCTTTGCGCCGGAGCGTTTCGATGGCGTCGATGTCATGGGCGAGATACTTGAGGATCGAATCCTTCTCGGGATGCGTGATGAACACCAGGCGCTCTGCGCCGGCCTCGATCGCTTCGTTTATGCCGAACTGGATCGCCGGCGTGTCGTAGATCGGAAGCAATTCCTTGGGGATGGATTTGGTGGCGGGCAAGAGCCGCGTGCCCTGTCCGGCGACCGGGAAGAGGACTGTCTTGATCATGGAAGGTGCCTTTTGACATAAATGAATGGGAGTGCGGGATGCGACAAGTGACGCGACCCGATGTCCGCGGGGTTGAACGTGCTTTTGCCGGATGCCGAAAGCCTTAGGAGAACCTAAAGCCGTTCTCCGGCAAAGACGGCGTCGAATGCCGCGAGATCCTGTTCCAGAGATGAGCGTTCGTCGCTTACGCCGGATCGTCCGGAAAACGCCAGTTGCTTCAGTTTTGTCCGCCGCAGGGCGTTGACCAGACCATGCAGGCCCATTCGTCTCGCGGCTTCCGCAGAGCGACGGGTCAGTCGAGCAACGAACGCCGAGCGAGGGATCGACGCCGCGTTGACCAACTGACCCATCAACGCCGGCTGGGGTTTGCCGACGTTTTCGATGCCGATGATCGAACACACCTCTTCGCAGAATGCGAGGGGGTCAGATTTCAGCGTGGCATACTTGAGATAGGCGACTTTGCCGGGGAACAGACGTTCCCATACGGCCGCATGAGTCTTGAACAGGCCCGCCTCGACGATGTCGGGGTGGACACGGGCCATGTCGGCGATGGGCATTTGCCGTTCGCCTGCCTTTCGGTAGTGAAAGTAATGCGACACAGCGCGGTCAAGCGGGTCGCGGTAGACGATCACGATTTTTGCGTCCGGTATCGTGGCCGCAAGGTTTTCCCGGGCCTGAGCTTTGTGAAACAGCGATGGTGCAACTTCGACGCCGATCCCTGTCTGCTGTCCGAACTGGGCCTTGTACCAGTCGACCCCACGATGAAACGCCTTGTCGAAAAAGAACGTCTCTTTCTGGAACACCGGAAGGGCGACCTCGGGCCGGCCGCGCAGGTAGCTGTCGATCCAGGTGGTCCCGCATTTGGTGGGACCAACGAAAATGACCGAAGGAAGCATGATGGTTCTCCTTGAGTAAACCGGACCCCGAGGGGACCGGGACCTTTCAGCTCGCGCTTTCGTAACGGGCGAGGTCGGCTTCGGTCGCGCCGGCCAAGACGGCGCCCACGATCTTGTCGACAGGGATGCCGCTGGTCGCCATGTGGCGGGCCAGCGCCTTGCGGTCGCAGATGCCCCAGTCGGCGGCACAGACAAACCCATCGACTACCGTTGCCAACGCCGCAGCATCGACACTGGCGCCGAGCGAGGGGAAGTCGATGACGATCTGATCGAAGTCGCGCGACAACGTGGCGACCAACATGGTCAACAACGCCGTGTCGAAGGTCGCGGGATCAACCGGTTCGTTCTTGCCCACCGCGCGATTGGGGAGGAAAAAAAGCCCCGTCCGTTCGTCGACCCAATAGACGTCGTTCGGCGAAAAGTTCGGGCTCATCGAGTACATGAGATCTGTGATCCCGAAACTGGCGCCCGGGGTGATCGTGCGGCTGAGAAAGGACTCGAGCCAGTCGAAGTCGATCAAGAGCGTCTTTTTCCCGCCCACGGCCGTCATCTCGGCGTAGTTCATCGCCAGCGTCGAACGCGTCTGCGTGCCGTCGTCGGACAGGAACCCGATTACCGAGCCGCGTTTCTTGTGGCGGGGCGCGAAATGCGTGTCGAAGGCCACCCGTATGCGCCGCACCGTATCGGAGTAGGGCGACAACGGCTGAGTCAGGGTCAGGGACATCTGCCCGCGCAGTTTTCCCAGCGCCAGGCGGTGCTTGGGCAGTGGCACAATGTTGGTGCGCGGTTCATTGGAGGCTTCACCGCCAGAGGTCATGTCCTCGATCCGCGGTTTCAGGAGCCCGATTTCGGGCAGTTTTCGGGTCTGAGCGAGGCTTTCAAACCCACGAACCTCGCGCGCGGGGGGCAAAAGGCCCAGAACGGGCCCACCCACGGCGCGCGCCAGCGCGGTGCGCGTGCGCAGGCTCCGGTCGCCCTGTTCGCGCGCAAAGGCGGCCCCCGTTCCGACGGTCAGTCCCAGAAGCCCCGCGATCAGCAAGAGCTGCGAGCCGCTTCGCCCGCTCGCGCCCTCGGGGGGCTGTGCAACGCCAAGGATTGATGCATCGACCACGGGAAAGGTCTGCTGTTCCTTCGTCTTGAGGTAGGTCGTCGTGTAGTTTTCGTACATTTCGCGATAGATCCGCGCCTCGCTCTCGAGCCTTCCGAGATCGCCGCTGGTTGCGACACGCGTCGGCGTGACCTCGTCCAGCTCTGCGCGCGCCGCCGCCTCGTTGGAGGTGGCGGTATCGAGCGCGGTCTGTGCCTGCGCCAGAAGATCGGGCAACAGAGCCTTGGCCTGTGCGTTCAGTGCGTCGCGCTCCTCCTGATCCAGCGTGGCGGCGTAGGCGGCGGACAACTCGGCGAAGGCCGGGCTGGCCGATTGCGCCGGCAGGACGCCAAGCGGATTGAGCGATCGCATGGCGAGCGATGTCTGATCGAACCGGGCGAGCGCGGCGATCCGGGCCGAAATGGCTTCGCGCAGAGCGGCGACGGCATCTGCACGGGGCCCGGCGTCGGGCGTGCCGGGGTCGGTCTGTGCCGTGCCCAGCCCGGAGGCTGCCGTCAGCGCGCTTTCGGCATCGGCCGCCTGCTCGGACAATTCCTGCATCCGGTTTTCAAACCAGTCCGCGGCCGTTTCGGCCGAAGCGCGGCGCATGTCGTATCGTTGCATCACATAGGATTGCGCCACGGCGTTGGCGATTTCGGCGGCCAGTTCGGGGCTGTTGGCCGAGACCTTTACAGCCAGAACCGAGGTCACGCCATTGCGGGTCACCGTGACGTCGTTGCGCAGCTTGTCCACCGCCTGCCGGAACCGTTCGGCATCGGTGGCGGGCACAGCTTCCTCGGCGCCCATCACCTGACGGACAACCTGTTTCATGGTTCCCAAGATGGCGGATTTGCCATCGGCAAGCGTCTGACCGACGGCATTGCGCTCTGGCGCCCAGAAGGTCGGACGGCTGTCCAGATCGAGCGTATCCACAACCTGTGACAGCAGCAGAGGCGACCGGATGACCTGCATCTGGCTTTCGATCGTGACGTTATCGAACCTGGTTCCGGTATAGACCTGATCCCGGCCAAAGGGCGAAAGCGTCGGCGCCTCCAGCAGGACGCTTGTGCCTGCCTCATAGGTTTTCGACGTGACCAGCGCGGCCAAAAGACCAAGGGCCAGAAACACGGCGGTGATCTTCAGGATCAGTCGTGCCCGGCGTCTGAGCACCCGGAATGCCGTTCCGAAGTCGAAGTTCGACGGAGGATCGTAGGCATTGAGCGTGGCGCCGCTCTCGTTGAGGGTCATCCGATCAATGTTCATTCGATCGCTCCGATGTGCACAGGATGAGTGGCAGGGGCTTTTCGCAGAGCAACAGCATCATTGTCCCACCCATGTCTGATCGAGTTCTACGATGTCTCCCGGCATCAGCATGTCATCCATACCGACGGTCAGCCGCATCACACCTGCGAGCGTCTGGCGATAGACGGTCGCGGTGGCGTCCTGCCCCCAGGCGGCGGCAAGCGCGACCATCAGCACGTCCAGTTCGCCGTCGAGCGCAGCAACCTCGGTTCGCCATGTCTGCTGGCGGTTGATGTCCTCGATGCGCGAGGTCACCAGAAGCTCTTCCCATTCGAGCTGGGCGTTCACGGCCTCGTCGCTGGCCTTGTGACGGAATTCCGACGTCTGGAGTGCGTTGCGGCGGGCTTCGTTGAGCATGTCAGTGGCGACGAGGCGACGTTCCATCAGCGCGTCCAGCCGCCCGACGTTCTCCCTTTCCTCGGCTTCAGCATCGGTCAGACTCTCGACACGGGCCTTGGACGAGCTGATGCGCTGGGCCGCTGAGTCGATGCGCATCTGTTCGCGGCTCTTTTCCTGATTGATCTTGGCGCGTTCGAGCGCGAGATCGGAATTGGCACGATCCACCAGATTTGCCGGTGTCAGACCGGTGTTGGGCGGCAGGACCAGATCCTCTTCGCCAATCGTTTCAGCGCCGTCGATCAGGGCACTGAGCACCGCGTGACGGGTGACGACACGACCAACTTCGGCGCGGGTGCGAAACAGGTTGACCGAGCCCGAGGCGCCATTGCGCACCGACCCGATGCCCTGCGCCTTGAATACCGCCGTGCGGGCGGTCATGCCGACCGTGAATTCGACCTCGCCCGGCACCGCCACATCCCCGGCTACCACGATGGGACGATAGGAGAAAACCGACAGGATCAGTTCTGACCCCGAGACGTTGTTCGAGCGCAGGTCGTCCCCGATTTCCTCGCGCAGCACGACCCCGTCGAGCAGCACGGGCAATTCTGCACGCAGTTCTTCAATCGTCCGACCGGCAACGAGAACCGACCCGGCAAATGGAAAATTCGCGTAGCCGTTCAACTCGACCGGGATATTCAGCTGGATGTCCGGCCGGTTCAGGAATTCGAGCCGAAGAACGTCGCCCGCGCCCAGCGCATAGCCGCGCGAGACTTCGACCGTCATCATGTCCTGCGCCATGAGCGGGCGCAGCGGCAGGGTGAGCGCGGCGGTCATCACGCCTGCGGCCAGCGATGATGCAGTCAGCGACAGGGCACGGCAGGTGGCCCGTCGGATTGGTGAAACTGTCAGTACGTGTGTCATTTAACCCCCATGTTCGCGGCCCGTGACCGCAGGCTGTCCTCGATGATGTCGAGGTATTCCCGGACCACCGCTTCGACGCCAAAGGCAGCCGCGCGCGATCGAGCGCGGGAGGCGTAGTCATGTCGGATGTCCGGGTCTTCAAAGATCGTCAGCGCACGGCCCAGTTCCTCGCGG
Organism: Maritimibacter sp. REDSEA-S28_B5; assembly: GCA_001626765.1. Lineage (GTDB taxonomy): Bacteria > Pseudomonadota > Alphaproteobacteria > Rhodobacterales > Rhodobacteraceae > Maritimibacter. The sequence continues at coordinate 50,421 of LUOO01000122.1, read as the reverse complement.
GCCCCCATGCGGATCAACAGACCGTCACGGGCATTGCTTTCGATCGGTGCGCCTTTCAGCGCCTTGCCACGCAGGACCATTGCGGGTCCCGAGGGGCAGTCGGTTGCGATCACCGGCGTGGCGAGCGCCATCGCTTCGATGATCGTATTGGGAAATCCCTCGGCATTCGAGCAGGACACCAACGCCTCGGCGCGGGCCATGATCGGATAGGGGTTGGGCACGAACCCCGGCAGATGCACGCGCCCGGACAGGCCCAGCGCCTTGATCTGCGCCTCGAGCTTTGGGCGGTCCGGTCCGTCTCCGAGGATCACCAGATCGGCCGAAGGGTTCGCGCGCGCATAACCATCCAGCAGCATCTCGAAGTTCTTGTTCACCACCATACGCCCGACGCCAAGCAGATAGCGTTCGGGCAGAGGGGCGAGCAGCTCTGACGGCGCCCTGGCCTTGTCGGCAAGCGCGGCGGCGTCGATCGGGTTGCCGATCACACGGGTCTTGGTGCGCGGAACATCGAAATGGTTGATCAGATCGTCGGCCACACCGTCGCTGACCGCGATGACGCGAAAGGCTCGGGGATAGGTGATCCGGGTGATGTAGCGGTAGATCGCGCCGGCGCGGGAGGTAGACAGATGGCTCGTGGTCTGCACCCGTTCCGAGATGATCGCGCGGTGCCGGGTCAGAGCCGAGAACACCACGTTCAGGGTGTTGGCCCGTGCCAGATAGCTCAGGCAGAGGTCGGGTTTTGTGCGCAGCAGGTATCGGCCGAGCGCGCGCGCTGACCGCAGCATCTTGCCCCGTCCGTCCAGCGTCACCACCCGGATCCAGGCGGGAATGTCCTGCACGATCGGCAGATCGTCGAGCAACACCAGATCCACGGGCATACCGGGAAAGCGGCCCTCGAGGTGATGCAGAAGATTTGCCATCGCTCGCTCGGCGCCGCCACCTTCCATCGAATTGATGACAAAGGCTATTCTGGGCGCGCGGCGCGCAGCGGTCGCAAACTCGCGCCGGGTCTGCGCGGGATAGTTGGACACGTCGCTCATCTCAGGGACCTCGGATTGGCGGGCGCGCCCAGCAACGGCCGCTTCATGTGCCCGATACGCGCGCGGGAATGGCCCGACAGGCTCCATGACGGCGCCGACCGGTACGGGGGCAAGGGGTCCATCACGACAGGCTGACCGGGCAGGCCGGGCGTGAGGTGCTGTGTCATGTCCTGTGCGCGGCGCAGGCTCATCACGCAAATGACCGGCAGAACCCAGTAGATCGAATTGTGCAGAATCAAGAAGGACGCCACCCAGTTGCCGATGAGCGCAAAGGCGCTGATCCCGGCGGCGAACAGCGCCGTCTCGCTTGCGCGGTCTGCGAAATAGGCCCTGATCGAGGTCAGGAAGATGGCGAAGTAGAACAGGATCAGGATCATCAGACCGACGACCCCCAGATCGGTGACCAGATCGAGATACCCGTTGTGTGCGTGGCCCACGTCGATCCCGGTCAGGATGAACAGTCGTTCCCCCACCAGATCCCAGCCTGCTCCAAAGCCGCCTCCCAGCGCCATGTTCCCCCGGATTGCCTGCAATGTGCCCATCCAGATGTCGGTGCGCCCGGTGAGCGAGGGATCCTTGCCCAACAGCCCCAGCACAAAGGTCACAAGTATCTGCGAAAACAGGTAGGCAGTGATCATGGCCGGCACGGCGGCTGCCACCACCATGGCGCGCCGCTCTGGCGACAGGGGTCGCAGGAGCGCGATGGTGCGCACCAGAAGCGGCACGGCGACCGACAGGAACGCGGCCTGTCCCGAGGTCGAGCCAGCCACGCCGGCATAGCCGACGACCAGCCCAAGGGCGACGACTGGCCGCCAGCTTCGACGCGCTCCATAGGCGATCCAAAGGATCAGCACACACAGCGCCATCATCCGCCCGAAGTCGTTCTTGTGATCAAACAGCCCGCGCCAGGCTCCGACGTGCGGGTTGGGTTCCCCCAGATCGGTCAGGGCCGGGTGAACACCGATCGACGGCACGGCGACCGAGGTGGCCACGTTCAGAACCACGATGATCAGCGAAGCGCCCGCCACAAGCGCGAACAGACCGCGGCCGTGGAACCGCTCATAGATCCAGAATGCAAAGGTGGTCGCGCAGAGCAAGGCCGTGACCCGCCGCCCGGACAGCACCGGATCGACCGACCAGAAGATGGAGGCGATGACAAAGCCGATGGGCACAAGCGCCGGCCAGTAATATCGGTAAAGACGCCCTATTGCGCCCTGCCGAAGCGCGAAATCCACCGCGGCCACCAGTCCAAGAGCAAGCCCCAGGAATTGGACCATGGGCGATGACGTCGCGCCCTCGGCGGTGAGGATCGCGACCAAGGACCCGGAAAAGAAGAACAGACCGAACAGGCCGAACAGGCTTGCCGCAACATCTGACGCAATTCGCGGCACCCCCGGAACCCGCGCGGCGAGCTTTTCCAGTCGCGACAGGCGCCGCAGGCCGGGCACAGGTGCGAAGCCGGGGCGGCGATACATCGAGGCGGGATAGCTCATTGCATCACCTCGGCCACAAAGCGGTCGGCAATCTGCGGCAGCGAATACTGCGCCGCAAGATCGGAAATGCGCTCGGAACTCGGCGGTGCCGCGAGCGCCGCGCCCATCGCACGGGCCATGGCGGCGCTGTCGCCGACCGGAACCAGCGCTTCGGGAAACCGTGCCCCCAGAATGTCGCGGGGCCCACCGCCCGCGCAATCGGTCGAAACACAGGGCAGGCCAAAGCTGATGGCTTCGATCAGGGCATTGGGAAACCCTTCGGTGACCGAGGACAGCACGAACTGATCGCCGCGGGCCAGATAGTCGAAACGGTTGTACTGGTAGCCGACGAACGCGACACGCTCAGCGACCCCGAGCCGTGTGGCCAGCGCTTCGAGCGCGGCTTTCTCGGGGCCGACCCCCAACACGATGAGTCGGAGCGAGGCATCCGTGCGCGCCAGAGCTTCGAGCATCGTGGGGTAATCCTTTTGCGGCACAAGCCGTCCCATCGCGATGGCGACCGGACGGTTCTCGGTCAGCCAGGGATGCGGCGCGGCGCTGTCGCGTGCGGTCAGGATGTCCGACGCTTCAGGAGCCGGATTGGGAATGACGCAGACCGTGTCGGGCGCAAGCCGGGCGACGCGGCTGATGTCCTCGACCACGCCAGTGGCATTGCCCGACACCTTGTCGGCCAACGGATAGAGCGCGCGCACCATCGCCCTGAACGCCATGCGTTTGGCCCATGGCAACCGGCGTGACGCCGTCGTGAACTCGTTGCGTTCACAGACCATCAGTCGCGGTCGTGTGCCTTGGGTAAGCTCGACGATCTTGGCGGCCATCACCATGGCGATGTTCGCTGTGGTCAGCCCGCAGATCACAGCGTTCGGCCGGTATCGTTTGAGGATCGAAACCAGCTTGGGCACACTGCGCACGGCATTCGCGCCACCGACCGGGATCACCTGCACGTCGGGCGCGATCAGCGCCGCGATCGGGCCCTCGGGCCGGTTGACGAGCAGCGCCACGCGCCGGCCCTCTGCGGCGTAGTGATTGGCCAGCCGGACGAAAACCCGTTCCGCACCCCCGCCCTCGAGCGTCGCTACATATAATATGAGATCGAGCGGCTGCGTCGGGTTGCCCCGCGCATCAGCAGCAAACACACCTTCGCACGCTGGTGCATCCCCCGCGTTCGCAGTCCTGTTCTCGGCATTCATGGCAATCCTCGCAGTGCCAGCATCAGAGATGCCCCACACCGAGGTGTCGCCCGGCCCCCCGGACGTTTACTGCTATGCGCCCCTCGATCAGACGAGGGTCACATCTATGACCACAGTTCAGTCTGTGCAGCGCCGGGCCGGAAACTCAAGTCCTGAATGCTGAGGCTGCGTTTTTCGGGCAAGTATGCTCATTACTTGTGCAATTCAGTCTGGATTCGCCTAAGTCAGGACCGACTCGCTGGAATTGCTATGCGGCTCGTGGGGGGCTGGCCAGCGTATCGCAACCGTAGATTTTCCGTTTGATGAGCGAATCAATTTTGCCAAACACCGCCGATCGCACGCCGTTGACCCAATCCTCCCTGGGGCATTTTCTTTGGATGTTCGGGGGCGGCAGCGCGCAGGCGGTGCTGAAGATCCTGGTTCTCATGATCCTGTCGCGTCTGCTGACGCCGGCCGAATTCGGTCTGGTCGCCGCCGCGCTGACCGTCGTGGCCTTGGCCGAGGTGTTCGGCAAGATCGGGATCGCGCCGTCGATCGTGCAGACTCCGGTGTTGACGGTCGAGCATATCAGGACGGGTGTGACGGCCACGCTGGTCTCGGGGCTGATTGTGGGGGGGATCATCTTTGGCCTCGCCGAGCCGATCGGCCGGATCTATGCGATGGAATCCCTGCCGCAGATCGTGCGTATCTTTGCGCTGCTGTTCGTTCTTCGGGCGCTGGGCCTTGTGCCCGAGGCACTGATCCAAAGGGAAAGCGGTTTCCGCGCGCTCGCCATGATCATGGTCGGGAGCTACCTGTTCGGATATGCGGCGGTTGCGATCGTCATGGCTTATCTGGGCTTTGGCGTGTGGTCATTGGTCGCCGGCCAGATGGCCCAAGTCGCATTGCAGTCCGCGATGAACATCCATTTCGGCGGATACCGGCTGCGCCCGGGCTGGGATGGCCCGAAATTCCGCGCCATGTTGCGGTTTGGACTGGGCACGACGCTGGCCCAGATCGGCAACTACGTCGCGCTCAACGTCGACTATCTGATCGTTGGACGGATGCTGGGCACCGCCCCGCTTGGCCAGTATTCCCGTGCCTATCTGCTCTTGTCGCAACCGGCCAATGTGATCGGCAACATGGCAGACAAGGTTCTGTTCCCGGCCCTTGCGTCGATCCAGAGCGACAACGAGCGGATTGCGCGCGCCTATACCAGGGTGATCGGCCTGACCGCGATCACTCAGGTTCCGTTGGCGATCTATCTGTGCGTCTTCGGCGCCGAAGTCGTGCGGGTCCTCATGGGCGGCCAATGGGACGGCGCGGTCAGGCCGTTCCAGATCATGGTAACGGTGCTGTTTTTCCGGACCGCTTACAAATTCGCGGGGACCCTTCTGCGGGCAAAGGGCCATGTCTATCATGCCGCGCTCTTGCAATGGACCTATGCCGCGCTCGTCGCCGTGGGGGCATTGATCGGCGTGCGATGGGGGCTCGAGGGTGTCGCGACGGGGACCTCGGTCGCGATCGTGCTGTGCTTTTTCAACGGCGCCGTCCTTTTGAACCGCTCCCTCGGGGTCCCGCTCTCGGTGCTCATGTTATTACGGCACGCAGCGCTTGGCGGGTTCTATCTGGTCGTCTTTGTCGTCGTGCGCGAGGCGGGACGTGCCGTCGGGCTACCGGCTCTGGCCTTGCTCGCCGCGGGCGGGGTCGCGGGGATCGTCGTCTTTATGGCGTTGAACCGGTTCTGGCCCCGGGCGCTTGGCTCCGAGCGGGAGGCGGTGACGTCCTTGCTCAAGAAGCTCCTGCGCCGATAACTCAGTTCATTACAATGGAGGCGTCAGATGCCGATATTTCGTGTCTCAGGTAAGACCATCCTCTTTCTTCACATCCCCAAGGCAGGCGGCACGTCCGTAGAGGAATACCTGGTCGGACTGTCGAGCGAGAGCTTCCGGATGCACCTCAACACGGAGCGGCTGCCCTGCGTGCCACAGCACTTCCATGCGGCCCTCATATCCCAGCTGTTCGCACAGGATTTCTTCGACTTCTCGTTCTGCGTCACGCGTAATCCCTATGGGCGTATTCTGAGCGAGTACAATTACCGTATGCAGCACCGGCACAGGCCATATCGCTGGTTTCCGGTGCCAAGCTTTGAAACCTGGCTCAAGGTCACCTTTGCCCGCTACCGGCGCGATCCCTACGTCTATTCCAATCATATTCGGCCTCAAATCGCATTCCAATTGCCGGACACGCGGGTCTACCGGCTGGAGGACGAGATCGGCGCGCTGATGCGGGATCTGGGCGCGTTGACCGGTCACGCGGCGCCGGACCGACTGCCCCACGCGAACCCGTCGGTGAAGCGCGCGACCATGATCAGCGACGCGGCTGCCGCCCGAATCTACGACTTCTACCGTGCCGACTTCGAGACCTTCGGCTACGACCGCGACAGCTACCGCGCAGTGTGACGCCGCCTATCGTTTCGCATATGGAAACAGTCCCATTGCTGGGCCGAGGATTGGTCCCGTTCCGGGCCGCGCGATTCGCATGGGAAGGCCGAACAATTGAGAGACTGATGGTCTCTCTTGTTACGCGTCGGTCACGAATTTCACAAAAATGCCGCATTGCAGCGCCGAGGAATTGATCGTTAGTGATTAATATTTGCGCAAAGCCTTCGGACGCGCCGCCGAAGCCCGTGTTTGCCCAGATGTCGCCCCAATTTCTTCAAAATTTCACTTTTGCACCCGCAGCAAATGTCGCAGGTTGGGTTCAGGAGTGGAGCTCCGAATATGCCGGTGGGGTCGGCATTTCATTTTCGAGCCCTGTATTTCGCTCCGAGAGCTGAACAGTCGGTCCGTAGGGGTGCGGTCCGAAAAATAAAAAAACAAAATACTACGCGAGGTGCCGTTGGGTCCCAACTGGGACGTCGGCAAAGAATTTTCACGGCTGATTAGGCGTCTCGCCTTTTCGGGAAAGTAACAATTTGCCTGCGAGCTGCTGCCATGAGCGAATTCACAAATCCTGCGACCCGTGCTGCGATGCTACGGGTTCCCAAGAAGAATAATCGAACCGTAGTGACGCTGCGCAAAGACGTCTCTCACGCCTATACTGGCGCGTCGGGGGCATTTTCCAAGTACGATCACACGCAGATAGGCCAAAATGACATGGTCGCCGTTCGCAACAAGTCAGTGCCCTCTCGTGCACAGATCACGTCGCAGCCAGATGACGTCAACGATCCGATGGTGCCGTTCCTGCTGGGAAAAAGCATCGGCCAGAATGGCTATTCGTCCAAGGCCAAGTCGTCGTTCGGTCTGAAGGGAAAGTCCTTGCGGTTCCGAGTGGCCAAGCGATCAATCGACATCGTCGGGGCAGGGGTAGGTCTTGTTTTGCTCGCGCCTTTGCTCATCGGCTGTGCCCTAGCGATCAAGGCGACCAGTCGTGGTCCGGTGTTTTTTCGCCAGAACCGTTATGGGCTCAACAGCGAAATGTTCAGCATTTACAAGTTCCGGACCATGCACACCGACCTGGGTGATAGCTCTGGCGTGCAGCAGACCAAACAGAACGATCCGCGGATCACGCGCGTTGGTGCGTTCCTGCGCAAGACATCGTTCGATGAGTTGCCGCAGCTTCTGAACGTGCTCAATGGAACAATGTCCCTGGTCGGTCCGCGTCCGCATGTGCCGAACATGCTGGCCGCAGGGATCCGCTATGAGGATTTTGATCCGCGCTACCTTGATCGTCACGCGATGGTACCCGGTATCACCGGCCTGGCACAGGTCAACGGGTTCCGCGGGGAAACCCAGACCTACGAGGCCGCAAAGGGCCGGATAAACAAAGACATTGAATATTGCAGGTCCGCGTCGATCAAGATGGACCTCAAGATCATCCTGAAAACCATTCGTTGCGAGTTCCTGAGCGGAAGCGGCTTTTGACCACACGCCTCTTTACTGTTCGCCCTGCTGGGGACTCAGAAAAACCTGGATACAAGGAGGAATATTACGAAAACAGAAAGACAGCACGAACCCCAAAAAAGCAAATTCTTCAAGGAGACGAACAATATTGACTTCCAGCGTGGCTGCGTTGCGCGTTCCCCATCCGATGCGTGAAGTGATACAGGCGACGAACGAGTTTCGGATTGCGCAGCATCTGCATTCAATCTTACGTGCTGGGTCATATTGTTCGTCCTTCCGATACGCGGTCTTATCAACGCGATCTCTGGCCTCCGATGCTGCAATCAAACCGTTAAGGTCAGATCAGTCTAGAATTACGTTACAGAGAGGACTTTTCTTTGGCAAACCTCAATCACGGAGTTGCGGACGAATTGCCGGTGTTCCAAGGGTCATTTGAGCTTCGTGATGACAGCTTTCGCGCGTTTGCCGATTGGCAGCTTACGCAAGCGCCGGACGTCGTGGTCGTCGGTTTGCGTGGCATCCCGGACATCTCGGGCGGGATCGAGACGCATTGCGAATACCTCCTGCCGAAGATTGCAGATAGAAATCCCGACAAGGATTACATCGTCATTGGCCGCCGTCCGTATATGGGACGCAACATTCTGAGACGCCGGAGTAATCTTTCGGTAGTTCCGCTGGCGGCCCTGTCCAATCGGTTTCTCGAGACGATTTCCAACACCGCGGTCGGCATCTGCGTCGCCCGTTTCCGGTATCGGGCCAGGATCGTCCATCTCCACGCCGTCGGGCCCGCGCTGCTCGCGCCTCTGGCGAGGCTTCTTGGCGCGAAAGTCGTCTTTACCCACCATGGGGACGATTACAAACGCGCAAAGTGGAACAGGGCGGTCCAGTGGATTCTGAAATCCGGCGAACGGATCGGCATGTCGGCCTCCAACCATATCATCGCCGTCTCGGCGTCCCTGGCGGACCGTTTGCGGGCCGAGTATCCGCGCAAGGCCAACGCCATACACTACATCCCGAACGGCGCGGACCACATCCTGTCAGACACTGCGCACCGGACGCGCAGGGTCGAGGATTGGCTCGCCGATCATGGGCTTCTGGGCAAAGATTACATCGTATCCGTCGGTCGGATGGTGCCGGAAAAGGGCTTTGTAGATCTGATCCGGGCCTATGCCATTGCGCGGCCTGCGGCCAAACTGGTCATCGTGGGGGGCAAGAGCGGCTCGGACCACGACAAGGAGATCGTTGATCTGATCCACGCCGAAGGGCTGACGGAGGATGTGATCCTCACCGGTGCGATCGCGCGCGAGGGCGTGGCGGCCTTGCTGTCGAAAGCCGCGCTGTTCGTGCTGGCCTCGCATCACGAGGGCTTGCCGATCGCGGCGCTCGAGGCAAGCGCGATGGGGGCTCCGATCCTGTTGTCCGACATTCAGCCCAATCTCGACCTCGGGTTACCCGCCAGGCATTATGTCCCGGTCGCGAACCCGCCGGCATTGGCCAAGGCGCTTGCCGAAGGGGGCGCGGCGCTGGGTGACACGGACCTCATTGCGCGCTTCAACTGGGCACGTATCGCGGCGGATACCGATGCGGTCTATACCGCCGCCGCGCAGGGCTGAGACATGCGGGGCAAGACCACCCAAGCAACCTTGGACCGACGGGCATTCCTGCTAAGGGCTGTTGCAGCGGTCGGGGGCTCTGTGGTCTGGCCCCTGCGTCCTTTGCAAGCCGTTGCCGGTTCCGCAGACCCCGTCGCCGTTGACCAAGAGTTTGAATATCTCACCGCCGATAGCAGCCTTCGGATCGGCGATCTGATGGAGGTGCGCCTTGTTTGAACCCGTGGAAATCGGCAGTGCAGCGGATGACGCTTCGGGCGACAGCCTGCGCGACGCCTTTGCCAAGTTGAACCGGAATTTCGCCGTGCTCGCGGAGCATCTGGCTCAGATGAGCGCCGATCTTGCCGATGCCCGTGCCGCCTCTGCGCCGGACTGGCCGGGCAGTTTCGTGGCCCGTCACGTGACCCAAGGGGCGCCGACCGACGCACCGCCGTTGCTCGGGGCCGTGTGGGTCGATGCCGAGGCGGGCGAGGTCTATGTCTCGACCGGGACCAATGGTGCCTCGGATTGGGTCAGGATTGCCAAGGCCGCGGACTGATCCATGGCCGCAACGGTGTATTTTTCGAACGAAACAGCACAGGCGTCTGGCTGGTCCGGGTCCGAGCGGTTGGACCGGCTCGGGCCGTCGCTCGATGGACAAAGGCTCGACCCCGGCGAGACCATCCTGATCGGATTTCCCGCCGGGCGCGAGGCCCCGTTTTTCTGGCGCGAGACGGTGGCAAGGATCGTAGCCACGGGGTCGGCGGACCAACCGGCGCGGCTTGCCTTTGGCGAGATCGGCGAGGACGGCGATCTGATCGCGCCGACGGCCGATATGCCCGCATTCATTCGGCAGTCCGGGACTGAATTTCCGGTTCAGGTCACACCCGACCCCACAGGCCAGCCGTTTTTCGTTCTTGAAAGCCCGCAGGCGCTGACCATTACGGGGCCGCGCTTCGACGGTGCGGGGGCCAAGGGGTTCTTTCGGATGTCGGGGCGCGGGCAGGGAGTCCGCATCTCGGACGTGCACGCCCGCATGGCGGGGCGCGTGATCGAGACCGAAGAGGGCAGTGCCATTGATGGGCTCGAGGTGTCGCGCGCATCGGGCTTTGGCCTGATCAGGGGGTTCGCGCGGTTTCATCGCCTGACCAATGCGCGCTTCGCCGATCTTGATCTGGACGCGGGCGGGATTGACGGCGGGGGCACACGGGTGTGTCAGCTGGTGTCTGTGATTGCGGGCGATGGCCTGACGTTCGAGCGCGTTCATCTGCGGCGCGCCGTCAACGTGATCGACGCGACCGCGCGGGGATCGACCTATGTGCAGGGTGATGGCATCGTGCTGGAGGAAGAGACCGCCAACGCACGTTTCACCGATTGCCACGCGCGTGATCTTGGCGATGCCGGGTTTGATCTGAAGTGTGACGGCGTTGTCTTGACCCGTTGTTCGATGCGCCGATGCAAATACGGTGTGCGCGTCTGGCGCAACAACACGGACAATCTGCTCGACATGTGTGTGATTTCGGACCCGGCGCCACGGCCCAAGAATGCGGCGGCCTGTGTCTGGGTCGGCGGTCAGGTCACGCTACGCCATTGCCTGTTGGCGACGGTCCGGGACGCCGCCGCAATCCGGTTCGGCAAGGGACCGGATACCGAGGATCGGGTGGCGCGGATGATCGGCGGGCGGATTGATCTGTCGGCCGGTGGAGCGCTGCTCGCTGGTGAGCCCGGACGACTGGAGCTGGACAATGTGTTGACCGAAGGTAGCCTCACCAGCGGGACCGCGACCTGGACCGGGGATCGACTGATCCTGCCCTGACGACAGTCCGCGATCCCGGGCGTCGTCTTCAAAGCGAAAACACAAAGTCCCCGGCCATGAAGCTCCGTCCTTCAAAGTCGATCTCGATCGTCTGCGCCTCGTCGCCCAAAATGTCGTCCAGCCGAAGCGTAAGGCGGTCGCTGTTCAGGTCGACGCCGATGTCGCCATTGTCCAGACGTCCGTTGCCGTTCGTATCCAGATCGGAAAAGCTGTCCAGACCCGCGCCAAAATCCACAAGTGCGATGCGGTCGCCGTCTGTGGCGACAAAGTCGCGCACCCGGTCGGCGTCTTCGCCGTCGCCCTGCTGAAACACGAACAGATCGGCACCGTCACCGCCTTCGAGCTTGTCCTCGCCTTGCCCGCCGATGAGGATGTCGTCGCCCGCATCGCCGCGCAGGTCGTCGCGATCCTCGCCACCGCTCAGCGTGTCATTCCCGTCGCCCCCTTCCAGCCGGTCACGCCCCGCCTCGCCAAGAAGCCGGTCATCCCCGGCACCGCCTTCGATCCTGTCTCGCCCAAGGCCGCCCCGGACGAGATCGTCACCGTTCCCCGCAGCGATGTCGTCGTCGCCTTCGTTCCCGGATATGTCATCCATGCCCGAGGTCCCCTTGATCTCGTCGTCACGGCGGGTTCCGGTCAGGACGATCACGATCCGTGCGGGCTCTGGTGACGGTTCAGGCTCGGACAAAGCGGGCGCGGGATCAGTCGCTTCGGGCTGGTCGGTTGCGGGCGCATCGGTCCCGGGTGGCGCGGTGTCGGGTTCCGTTTCGCTGGCCGATGAGAAATCCGAATAGATGCCGGTCGTCTCGCTCAGTACCGTCGCGTGATCCGTCCGGTCCACAAGCCAGTTCTGCGTATCAAAGACGTTGCCGGTAAAGCCGATCTGATCCGTGTACCACGGCTCGTGATACTTTGCGGAATCGTCAAGTTTCACCACCGCGTTCCCGCCGGTCGCGACGTTGTCGACAAAGGCCACATCCTGCCCGCCGATCACCCGGAAAGCTGCGTTCTGCGCGTTCTCGACGAGGTTGTTCTGAACCAGAACATTGCGGATCTCGTGGGTGGCTCCAGAGTCAAGAAACCCCGGGCTGTAATTCGCAAGGTTGGTGTATCCGCCGATCTCGATCCCGACATGCGCGATACTCGTGAGCGTGTTGTTCGCGATGAGGATGTCGCTCGATCCGCCCTTGAGAGACATGCCGATGTTGCCCATGTCGACAAACCGGTTGCCCACGATGCTGACACGCTCGCCGCCGACCAGGTCAAGGCCGGATTCCGTCGGTCCCCCACCTGTGATCGTATTGTCTTCGATCACGATATCGGACACCTTGGACAGCTTGATCCCGTCCCCCGCGCCACGTTCGATGACGTTTCCTGACAGAGTGATGTTCGTGGCGAAGTCCGTCAAGTTCTCGACGGCGTGGATATGGACGGTCTGTTTTGTCCCAGCGGTGCCCGCGCCAAGGGTGAAGCCCGAGACCGTCACGCCATCCGCACCGGCCACATTGACGGTATCGAGAAGCGGGTCGGCGGGGTCGACGCGTGTCAGCGCAGGGCCGCCGACCGAGACCAGCTTGATGCCATCGGTCCTTATCACGAGGTTTTCGCTGTAGCTGCCCGGTCCGACGAAAATCGTGTCGCCCGGCTGGCTCGCGTCAATTGCGGCCTGAATGGAAACGAAGGCCCCCGTTGGCGCGTCTTCCGGAAGGCTTCCGGCGAAAACATATATTTTGGACATTGGCGAAATTCCTCGGTCAGTTATACGGCTGCGAAATGGCCTCCTCGCCTATGGACCGAGCTTGCCGAGCGATGATGACGTCAAAAAGACTTTTTGTGTTCGATTCAGCGGTTGATCGACGCCCCGGTGCGGGAGGCACCCCGAACCGCCCGAAAGGGCGGCGGCCCTGTCAAGATATTGGCACCGATGCTTTGAGACCAACGGTCCCGCTATTACGAGGTTTCCTGAACAATTCATCGATTCGCAGGTCATGCTGCTATGCAGCAATGTGCTGTTTGCGCTGCGCTCAAATCTTGGTCGATAAGATTATAGTTTAATCGGATATAATCATGCGAACCGGCGCTATCCGCCATTGATCTCTGTGCGTCCGTCAAACATTGTGGTCCGGGATCGGCCAGATCAAATGGTGACGGCTAAAGCAATTTTGAGAAGTCAGATGAAATTTGCAATCGCCGGTATCGGCTATGTGGGGCTATCAAACGCGGCGCTTCTGGCCCAGAATCATTCGGTCGTCGCGGTCGATGTCAACGAGGCGCGCGTCGATATGGTCAATGCGCGCAAGAGCCCGATCGTAGATGACGAGCTCGAGATGTTTCTGGCCACCAAGCCGCTCGATCTGGTCGCGACAACGGATGGTCCGGCGGCCTACGCTCAGGCGGATGTGGTCATCGTCGCGACGCCCACCAACTATGATCCCAAGTTCAACTACTTCGACACCTCTTCCGTCGAGACGGTCGTGGATCAGGTGATCGCGGCCAACCCCGATGCGCTGATCGTGCTCAAATCGACCATTCCGGTTGGCTATGTCGACGCTCTGCGCGAGCGGACGGGGTCCGGGAACATCATCTTCTCGCCGGAGTTCCTGCGCGAGGGTCGCGCGCTTTATGACAACCTTCACCCATCGCGCATCATCGTCGGCGAAAAGTCGGACCGGGCCAGGATGTTCGCCGACCTTCTGCTGGAGGGGGCGATCAAGAAGGACGTCGAGCTTTTGTTCGTCGGCGCGAAAGAGGCCGAGGCGATCAAGCTCTTCGCCAACACCTATCTTGCCATGCGGGTCGCGTTCTTCAACGAATTGGACAGCTACGCCATCGCTGGGAACATGAATGCGCGCGAGGTGATTCAGGGCATTTCGCTCGATCCCCGGATCGGCAACCACTATAACAATCCGTCTTTCGGCTATGGCGGCTATTGCCTGCCCAAGGATACCAAACAGCTTTTGGCCAATTACAACCACGTGCCGCAGAACCTGATCCGCGCGATCGTGGATGCGAACCGGACGCGCAAGGATTTCCTGTCGGATCAGATCCTTATGAAGGGGGCCAAGACCGTGGGCATCTATCGTCTGGTGATGAAGGCGGGGTCGGACAATTTCCGGCAATCGTCGATCCAGGGGATCATGAAACGGATCAAGGCAAAGGGCATTCAGGTCATCGTCTACGAACCGGTGCTCGAAGAGCCCGCGTTCTTCAACTCGCCGGTGATCCGCGATCTGGAGTCGTTCAAGGGTCTGTCAGACCTAATCGTTGCCAACCGGATTACGCCCGAGATCGAAGATGTGGTCGACAAAGTGTTCACCCGCGATCTGTTTGGCGCTGACTGATGTGCGCCGAACCAGCGGCGCTGTCTCCAAAGCCGCTCTCCGTCGGGTCCGGTATCTGTCGGGCCCGACCGCAACGGCTGTCGTGAACCGGCCGGCGCACTCGATCACGTAACTTATGAAAAGGACGTCGCCATGCCGACCGCACTTGTCACCGGGGCCGCCGGGTTCATCGGGTCCTACGTCTGCCGCAGGTTTCTGGACGAAGGCTGGCGGGTCATCGGGCTGGACTGCCTGTCCGATTACTACGACGTGACGCTCAAGGAGCGGCGCGAGGCGATGCTGAATCAGTCTGCAGATTATCGCTCTGTGCATGACCTCGTTGAAACGCCGGGACTGCTCATGTCCCTGTTTGCCGAGGAAAAACCGGATGTCGTCGTGCATCTGGCCGCTCAGGCGGGAGTGCGCTATTCGATCGACAACCCGCGGGCCTATCTGGAAAGCAACATCATCGGGACCTTCGAGCTGCTTGAAGCCGCGCGGGCCCATCCCCCCAAGCATATGCTTCTGGCGTCGACCTCGTCCGCCTACGGCGCCAATACCGAGATGCCTTACCGCGAGAACGTGCGCGCCGATCACCAGATGTCTTTCTATGCCGCGACCAAGAAATCGACCGAGAGCATGGCGCATAGCTATGCCCATCTGTTCGATCTGCCGATCACCATGTTCAGGTTCTTTACCGTCTACGGCCCTTGGGGCCGGCCCGACATGGCGTTGTTCAAATTCACCAAGAACATTCTCGAAGATAAACCCATCGACGTATATAACTTCGGGGACATGAAGCGGGACTTCACCTATGTCGTCGATCTGGTCGAAGCGATCTGGCTGCTCGTTTCGGCGGTGCCGGTCAGACCCGAGGACGGTGTGGTGCCCGAGGGCGACAGTCTCTCGCCGGTCGCGCCGTTCAGGGTGGTCAACATCGGCAATTCAAACGCGGTTCAGCTTACCGATTTCATCGAGGCGATCGAGACCGCGACCGGCAAGACGGCGCAGAAAAATCTCATGCCGATGCAGGCGGGCGACGTGCCCGCGACTTGGGCCGATGCTTCGCTTTTGCGCAGCCTGACCGGCTATGCGCCGACCACAGATGTTCCGGCGGGGGTCGCGGCTTTCGTCGACTGGTACCGGGATTACTACCAAGTCTGAGGATTCTCGCGGACTGTTTCTTTTTTTGGCACAATCTTCCGGGGCGTCACCAAGTGGCGCCCCGGATGCGTTCTGAATTTCGTCTATAATTCAGCGGGTTGGTTCCGGCCCCAGGGGGTCGGAAAAATTGCAGGTCCGGGCGTGATCAAACCTGTTGCATACGATTAAGTTTACTGCACAGTGGTCATGAAGAATTTGCCAATGGAGTGCCGTGCGAAGCGCTGCCATTCTGCAAACTCGGAGTCTTCCCTTGTTCGATACAACACAACCCTTCCTCGGGGATCCGGCATTGCCTGCGCCCGTGATCACCAAACTTGCCTATAACAAGACCCTTTATTCCTATTACGATGCGTCGGGATATCTGCTTGGCGAAGTCTCGGTCTATGTGCAGGGCGAAATCACCAGTTACAAGTTCGTTGACAGCGCGGGCGCGTCCCTTGGGTTGGTGGATCACAAGGTGTCGGGGGACACCACCAACCTATGGGTCTATGACGCATCAAACACGCTTGTGTCGCGCGAACGGACCATCGACCGCCCGGATTACACGACTGTGGAAACCTGGGATGCGTCCGGGTTCACCGGTGCCGTGAAGCATATCCACACTGCGACCCGCACGGGGGCGCAGTATTATGACGAAAACTGGGTGCTTGTCTCGGCTCATCTCGAGATCGACAATGGCGCGGGCCGTACGCAGGTGGCTGACTATGGCCCGGACTGGTTCGTGATCTTTCGCGAAACCACGACCGTGTCGGGCAATGTCACGACGACGGTGATCGAGGAAAACGGGGCCGGCAATGTCACCGGCGGCACGGTCGTGACGGTCAAGTCCGGACACACGCTGGTCGAAACCTACGGTCAGGACTGGGTTCTGACAGGCGCGGTCAAAGAGATCCACACCGACACGCAGACCGGCGTTCAGACCTATGACGGCGACTGGAACCTGCTCTCCGCCCACCTCGAGACCGACAACGGCGCAGGCCGCACGCAGGTGGCAGACTACGGCCCGGACTGGTTCGTGATCTACCGTGAAACCACGACCGTGTCGGGCAATGTCACCAAGACCGTGATCGAAGAAAACGGGGCCGGCAACATCACCGGCGGCACCGTTGTTACGGTAAAGGCCGGCTTCACGCTGGTTGAAACCTTTGGGGCGGGCTGGGTGCTTCAGGGTGGCGTGAAGACCATTCATACCGCGACCACCACGGGCAAACAGGTCTACGATGCCAATTGGATGCTCCTGTCCGCCTCGCTCGCGATCATCGACGGGAACCGCCATGTGACCGAGGAATACGGGCCCGACTGGAGCCTGATTTCCCGGCTTCGCGTCACCACGACCGAGGACAAGGTCGTCACCGAACTGATCGAGGGTGAAGACGCCACGCTCATGTGGCGCAAGATCTTTTACGGGGACGGGGCGGACGATGAGAACCGCTATCAGGTATTCCATGGAGACGGCAGCTACGACGGCACCACGGCGCGCGATCTTGCCTTTGGTGACGACGGGGATGACGTGTTCCTTGGCGGCGCGGGCGACGACGTGTTCACCGGCGGAGCAGGGGGCGACTGGCTCGACGGCGGTGACGACGCGGACGATCTGGACGGTGGCGACGGTGACGACACGCTTCTGGGCGGCGACGGCAACGACGTGATCCGGGGCGGCAACGGCGACGACTATATCGAAGGCGGCTCGGGCGACGACGAGATCGACGGCAGCCGCGACGATGACACCATCTTGGCGGGCGATGGCAACGACGACGTCAAGGGCGGCGCGGGGAACGACGTCATCGACGGCGGCGAGGGCAACGACGTGCTGGAAGGCGGCAACGGCCAAGACACGATCCAGGGCGGTGACGGTGATGACATCATTTCCGGCGGTTCGGGCGATGACGACCTCACGGGCGGCAAGGGCGCGGATGAGGTCGACGGTTCCAACGGCATGGATCGCCTGATCGCGGCTGGCTCGGGCGACCTCCTGACCGGCGGCGAGGACGCGGATGTGTTCGTCTTTGCTTTCGATCCGTCCGATACGGGAGCGGTGCATACGATCACCGACTTCGAGTTTGGTATCGACGGCATCGAATGGCACCTCGGCGGTGCGCTGGTGCCCGACGCCTTCGAGTTTGTCGGTCAGCCTGACGCCACGCTGATCACCTATGATGCCGACCTTGACGGAACGGCCGATCTGTCGGTCCGGGTCGTCGGGGTTTCCGGCCTTACGCTTGCGAGCATCGACTTCGTCTAACGGGATCGCGCGGGCCATCGGGTGGGGGCCCGAAATGCCAAGATGCGCGGGGGCGCGAGCTTGTTCTGGCTCGCGCCCCCGCTTTATGGGCGCTGTCGGTCCGGGGAACGTGGGGCAAGTCCTGCAAGCGCGCCGGGGACCAGATCACCCAGAGCCTGACCACAAGGGTAACGCCAGCGCGGCGCCTGCACTCTCGCACAATGCATTGAAAGGCCAATACAGGTCTTATGGCGATGCGGACGTCCGGGGCGTCAATTCTCCGTCTCGCAACACTTTGATGACGGAGATCGTTCACCCGCTTCTGCGCTTGGGTCTTCGGGTGTCGATGGCAGAGCCCACGCGGACAGACCGCAGCCTGTCGGGCGGAACGGGAAACGACCAACGCTGCGGGGCAGGACTGATGAGCGATCCGTGGCCCTTTGAATGAATAGAATACGCAGGCACGACTACTTTGCTTCCCCGACGTTGTTTCAAATCCTACATGCGCAGGCGGGAGACGCAGAGTGAAAAGCGCCCGCTAGAGGCGTCGCAGGACGCAGAGGTTCGGACAGTCGCGCGCGACGTCGATATCCTGTCGCGCTGTCTGTCGATCGATCTGGAAGTCGATCCGAAGCGGGCCCGAAAATTTGCCTTCGCAGCGATGCCCGACGGGGAGGCCGAAGGTCTTGTGCACCGCAAAGGCGACGTCAATGCCGCGCTGGAAAAGCTCGATCTGTTTTCGGCCGGCTTTGCGCATGTGATCGGGCACAACATCCTGCGCCACGACCTGCCGCATCTGATGGCGGTCTCACCACGGTTCGCCAAGCGCGCAGAAGCACCGATCGATACGCCCTGGCTGAACCCCTTGGCCTTTCCGCTCAGTCCCTGAGCTACTCCCCGTCTCTTGGACAGGATCTGGCGTAAATTGAGCGACTTGTTGCACCTGCTGATCGGGTTGGTTGATATCATTTCTCTGCAAATAGACCAGCGCCGGAGGCTTGCCGCCGAGGGCTGAATGCGGACGCTGGTGGTTGTAGAAGGTCATCCATTTCCGGATGGCCGCTTTCGTCTCTGATCCGGTCTCCCAGGCATGCGGGTAGACGCATTCGTATTACAGGGTTCGCCAAAGCCGCTCGATCAAGATGTTGTTCGCTGCCCGGCAGTCGTATTGCGAAGGAATGCGATGAGGGGGGAGGAATCGGCCTTTCCCGTCCATCGAGATCCGCACGCCCGAGCGGCGGAGCCGGTCGGTCCAGGCGAAAGAGGTGAACTGGGATCCCTGATCCGTGTTCATGATCTCGGTCGGACCGAACTTTTTTGATGGCCTCGTTCAGCGCTTCGACGCAGAAGTCGGCCTCCAGGGTGTTCGAGATCCGCCAGGACAGAACCTTGCGCGTCTACCAGTCCATGATTGCCACGAGCTATAGTAACCCACGCCGCATGGGCAGGTAGTTGATATCCGAGCACCAGACCTGGTTCGGACGAGCCACGCGCAGCCCTTCAAGAAGGTAAGGATAGGTTTTGTGTCCCTTCGCCGGCCTGCTCGTGTTGGGCTTCTGGTAAATCGGCATCAGTCCCACGAGGCGCATCAGCCGGCGTATCCGCTTCTCGTTCACCAGATGCCCCTCGTTGCGCAGGTGCCAGGTCATTTGCCGAACGCCGAAGAACGGGGTCTCCAGGTCCGCAGGACGCTCGTCGATCTGCCGCATCAGGCCGAGGTTCTGCTCAGACTCGCCCTTGAGGGCATTGTAGAAAGACGAGCGCGCGATCGACAGAAGCTTGCACGGCTGGCCGATCGACAGATCCGGGTGGTCGGGCTCGATCATGCCGGTTCGGGATTGGCCTCGGACCGATGGCGGCGCAATCCCTCACCGCTTCCCGCCCCAGGGCTTCAGCTTTCGTTCCAAAAAAGAGTTGGCCACCGTCTCGCCATTGTCTCTCGGACCAATGGCGTTCCAATGGCTCGGTCCCCGATCTTGGCGTGAAGCACCTTCACCTGCATCTCGTCGATCTCGGGTCTCTTGCCGCCCCCGCGCTCGAACACGCCCGACGCGCCATCGAGCAGGGCGTTGGTTAGGAGAACGATCCCCCGGATCGTTTTCTGATCTTCCCAACTCCCTTGATGGATCATCGTCGGATGCACCCCGAACCGACTTGCCAGCTCAGCGGCGTTGTCCGGGCTTACGCCGCGCCACTGGCGCGACGGTCCCTCCAACCCTCGCCTTTCAGGGCTTCCAGCGCGACCTTCGCCTTGCACTCAGGCGCGTGCTGCTTCCGTTTCGACATCTCTGATCTCCTTCTCGTCGAAGATCAGCAGACTGCAAATCGTAGCTCATGTCAGTGTCCGAATTTCGGGGAGTAGCTCATCCGAAACCTGGTTTGCGGCGCGGATTTGTAAACCAACCTGTAAACCAGCCGATACTGGCCCCGAGATCCGGGCCCAAAAAATCGGCTAAGTCACTGAAAAGATTATGGAGGCGAGTACCGGAATCGAACCGGTGTGGACGGATTTGCAATCCGCTGCGTCACCACTCCGCCAACTCGCCGAAGTGTTGGCCGGGGATAGAACAAAGCACGGGGCGGTGCAAGAGGGTTGGTGGGGCAATCCTTGGCCTTTGTCGCATGCGCCACGATAAGGCGTAATCCGCGGTGCGGGGCCAGAGGCGTTCCGGCAGGGGCGTTCCGGCCCGTCTTTGCCGCGCTGCATGCGGCCATGGACTTCGAATACACGGACGATGACGCCATCGACTTTGCCCGTTGCAGGATCGCCCGTCACGAGGGGGCCGGCGCCACGGCGCAAAAGGTGCTCGATCATGGCGATGACCCGGAAATGGGGGCGCTGGTCGATGAGATCATCCCGGCTCAAGGGCGAGAGAATGTGCGGAGGCGCGCGTGGCTCGATCGGCAGGGCCGATGATCCTGACCGGCACTGGACAGCGCGGTCCAAGACGGGGCGGTCCAAGACGGGGCGGTCCAAGACAGGGCGGCTCATAGCGGTGTATCGCAGGGCAAGGCCTCGCCATGGCACCACGTGGCACGGGTGCGCATCGCGCCTCCGTCACCCGTCTGCAACCCTGCCGGTAAACCCGTCCGCCGCGGGTCGTCGCGTGTTGCTCCCCC
Organism: Maritimibacter sp. REDSEA-S28_B5; assembly: GCA_001626765.1. GTDB lineage: Bacteria > Pseudomonadota > Alphaproteobacteria > Rhodobacterales > Rhodobacteraceae > Maritimibacter. The sequence continues at coordinate 29,584 of LUOO01000122.1, read as the reverse complement.
CAGGGTTCTATGGCAGAACCAAGGCCAAGAACGATACCTCCGAGGACAATAGCCCATGAGCGATTTCTCCCAACGCCGCAGGATGATGGTGGACACTCAGGTGCGGCCTTCGGATGTCACGAAATACCCGATCATCGACGCGATGCTGACGGTCCCGCGCGAGGCCTTCGTGCCGGATGACCAGCGCGATGCGGCCTATGCGGATGTGCTTGTGCCACTGGGTGCGGGCCGGGCCATGATCGAGCCGCGCAGCTTTGCCAAGATGCTCGATGCGCTCTCGGTGCAGCCGGCGGAACTCGTGCTCGTCGTGGGCGCGGGGCTTGGCTACGGCGCGGCGGTGCTCGCGCAGCTGGGCGAGTTCGTCGTCGCGCTGGAAGAAGACACGCTGGCGGGCGAGGCCGAAACCCGGCTGTCGGAGGCAGGCGTCGACAATGTCGCAGTCATCCCCGGCGCGCTGACTGAAGGCGCGGCCAAGCACGGCCCCTACGACGTGATCTTCGTCGAAGGCGCGATCGAGGCGCTTCCGGCAAGCCTTGCCGGGCAGCTTCGTGAGGGCGGGCGGATCGTCGCGATCTTTGCCGACGGAAACCTCGGAACCGCGCGTATCGGCCAGAAGATCGACGGTCATATCAACTGGCGCTTTGCTTTCAACGCAAGCGCCCCGCTGTTGCCGGGTTTTGCCCGGACCAAGGATTTCGCGCTCTGATCCAGGGCGCCAGACGCGGGCCATCGTGGCGCCGGGTCGTTCAGGACCGGCGCGGTTTCGGACCGCGGACAGAAAAGGAAACAGGGCAGATGCTGCGCAGGGCGACAACTATCAAGAACTGGGTCTCCGGCTCCATACTGGCCATGGGGCTTGCCCTTGCGCCGGTCGTGGCGAGCGCCGAAACGCTGGCCGACGCGCTGGTCGCGGCCTACAAGAACTCGGGCCTCCTCGAGCAGCAGCGCGCGCTGCTGCGGGCCGAGGACGAGAATGTGGCCATCGCGGTTTCCGCCCTGCGCCCGGTGCTGTCCTATTCGGCGACCGCGGGACGGACCATCAACGATCCCGCGCTGGGCACCGGCGGGGTGGCCCTGACGGACACCTGGAACGCCTCGGTCTCGCTTTCCGCGCAGCTTCTGCTTTTTGATTTCGGCCAGACCGACAAGCGGGTCGAAATCGCGCGCGAAAGCGTGCTGATGACGCGCGAGGCGCTCGTGGGCGTCGAACAGAACGTGCTTCTCAATGCGGCCATTGCCTATCTCGACGTGGTGTCGGCGACCGAGGCGGTGGCGCTCCAGAACAACTCCGTGCGCCTCATCACGCAGGAACTGCGCGCCGCGCAGGACCGGTTCGACGTGGGCGAAATCACGCAGACCGACGTGTCGCTGGCACAGGCCGCACTGGCCGCCGGTCGCGCCGCGGCCGCTGCTGCGCAGGGCCAGCTTCTGGTCGCGCGCGAAAGCTACAAGGCCGCCGTCGGGTCCTATCCCGGCAACCTCGCCCCGCTGCCCACGCCGCCGCGCATCCCCGAGACGGTCGAGGCGGCCAAGGCACAGGCGCGTCTGCGTCACCCGGACATCCTGTCGGCCCAACGCGCCGTCACGGTGTCGGAAAAGTCGGTGGAACTGTCCAAGCTCGCCACCCTGCCCACGGTGCAGGCCACCACAAGCGTCACGCGCTCTGCACTGCCGGGCAACACGATGACCGGACAGGCGGGCGTCACGCTTTCCGGCCCGATCTATTCCGGCGGGCGTCTGACCGCGCTGTACCGTCAGGCCATCGCGCAATCCGAAGCCTCGCGCGCGGCGCTGCTCGTCACGACGCAGGGCGTCGAGCGGCAGGTCGGCAACGCCTGGGCGCAGCTTGCCGTGGCCGGAGCCAGCCTAGAGGCCACCGACCAGCAGATCCGCGCGAGCCAGGTTGCCCTGCGCGGTGCCCGCGAAGAGGCGACGCTGGGCGCACGCACCACGCTCGACGTGCTCAACGCCGAACAGGACCTGCTCGACGCCCAGACAACGGCGCTCCAGTCGCGCGCCGATCGCTACGCTGCCGTCTATTCGCTGCTTGCCTCGATGGGGCTTCTGACCGCCCAGCACCTGAATCTGGGCATCGTCACCTACGACCCCAGCGCCTATTTCAATGCGGTCCAGAACGCGCCTCTGCGCCGGGTCAGCCCGCAGGGGCAGAAGCTCGATCACATCCTGGAAGCCCTGGGCAAGGAATAGGGGCCGCCAGCGGGACCCTGGCACGGGCGCGACGGAAAAATCCTGCGCGTTTAAGGGTTTCGTAGCGGTTTTCGGCTTCCATTCCACCTGTCGGATTGCCCGAGGGGCGCCGTCTGGCTATGTTTGGGGGCACGCTCTACGGAAAGCCAAGGCGAATCTATGTCTGAACCCGTCACCAACGCCGAGATCGAGGATGTGCTCTCCGCTGTCCGCCGCCTCGTGTCCGCCGCCGATCCCGACACGCGGGAGGACAAGAGCGGGCCACGGTCCGCGCTGGTCCTGACCCCCGCCTTCCGGGTGGACGCCCCGGACAAGTCGCCCAGATCGGAACGCGCGGAGACGACAGCCCCGCAAGCGGCGGCGGTGCAGGAGGTCTTGGCCGATGGCGCGGACGATGCGACGCGAAGCGATGGTTTCGCCGATGGGAACCTCGCCCCGACCGGGGGCGATGGGGAAGGGGATGACGTGCCCGAGGCGCCGATGGCCGACCTCACGGACAGCGATGATGACGACCTGCGGTCGCTCGAAGACCGGATCGCCGAGCTTGAGGCCGTGGTGGGTGACGCCGCCGACCCGTTCCGCGATTTCGAGGCAGATGGGTCCGAGCCACATGATCCCGTCGACACGATCGTGTTCCGCCGCGCGTCCGTGGCACCGGCCGACGCATCCGATGTGGGGCCTCTGGCCAAGGAAGCCGACGAGACCTCCGAACCGGATGTCGAGGCTCTGATCGCCGGAATGGACGGTGTCGAGGTGACGACCCCAGAAGAACCCGCGCCGGTGGAGAGCACCCGGCAGGATCAGGCCGAGGTCGACGCCCAGGCGAATGAGTGGGTGGATTTCGAGAACATTGAAATGCCCTATGACGTCGAGGACGTGCCGGAGGACGACGAGGCCGAAGTCCCCGGCTCGGACAAGACCGACGACAGCCTGACCGGCGGAGCAAACGACAACACGATCGACATGGCGGCCTTCAGCTACGCCTCCGATGACTACGCGGGGCCCTTCGACGCCAACGGCGCGCGCCCGTCCGGCGAGGACTATGCGGCCTACGACGAGGACGAGGACCGGGGCGCGGACGACGATCTCGTGATCGACGAGGACATGCTGCGTGAAATCGTCGCTCGTCTCGTGCGCGAGGAATTGCAGGGCACGATGGGCGAACGGATCACCCGCAACCTGCGCCGCATGGTGCGCCGGGAAATCGCCCGCGCGCTCGCGCTCAAGGACTTCGACTAGGCCGCGGCGCCACACGCGCCCCGGTCAGGGGCGCAGCCTCCTAGCGGGCCAGGCCAAGGATCATCTCCACGTCGAGATGCGCCTCGACATGCGCGGCCAGCGCATCGAGCGTCGCCTCAACGCCCTCGTCATAGGCGAGGTCCGAGCCCTTGGCGCCCAACCCCCCCAGGAACGCGCGGCGGAATGCGTCCGATGTGAAAATGCCGTGCAGGTAGGTGCCCATGACCCGGCCCGAACCATTCGCCGCACCTTCGATCCGGCCCGCCACCTCCAGCCAGCCGCGCCCGCAATCCGGCCCTGCCGTCTGGCCCATGTGGATCTCGTAACCCTCGACCGCGGCGCCGCTGTCGCGGTGCACCGCCCGCGTCAGCGCCAGCGTCTTGGCCGGTGCCAGCGTCGTCGTCACGTCGAGCAGCCCCAGCCCCATCGCCGACCCGCCGCCCTCGACCTCATGCGGATCGCGCACCGCGCGGCCGAGCATCTGGTAGCCACCGCAAATGCCCAGCACATGCCCGCCGCGCCGCACATGGGCCATGAGGTCCACGTCCCATCCCTGCGCCCTGAGGTCGGCAAGATCGGCCAGCGTCGCCTTCGACCCCGGCAGCAGCACGAGGTCCGCATCGCCGGGCAGGGCACGTCCCGGTTCGATGATCTCGAGGCTCACGCCGGGTTCCGCCGCCAGTGGGTCGAGATCGTCGAAATTCGCGATCCGGCCCAGACGCGGCACCACGATCCGGTAGCCCCCGGCCCGTGCGGCCCCGCGCAGGTCCATGATGTCTTCGGCCGGGAGCCGCCAGGCGTCGGGAAAGAACGGCAGCACGCCGCCCGAACTCCAGCCCGTGTGCCGCGCGATCTCGGCCAGACCTTCATCGAAGAGCGCAACATCGCCCCGGAACTTGTTGATGATAAATGCTTCTATCCGGTTCCGGTCGCCCGGTGGCAGCACCGCATGGGTGCCCACGAGCTGCGCGATCACGCCGCCCCGGTCGATGTCGCCCGCGAGCACAACGGGGATATTGGCCGCCTCGGCAAAGCCCATGTTGGCGATGTCGCCGCGCCTGAGGTTGACCTCCGCCGGGCTGCCCGCGCCCTCGACGACGATCAGATCGGCGCTGTCCCCAAGCCGCGTGAAACTTTCCATCACGCGCGGCAGGAGGTCGGCCTTGAGCCGTCCGTAGTCGCGCGCCTTGACCGTGGCAAAGCGTTGCCCCTGCACGATCACCTGCGCCCCGGTGTCGGTTTCGGGTTTGAGCAGCACCGGGTTCATGTCGACCAGCGGCGCGCGACCACAGGCCCGTGCCTGCAACGCCTGCGCCCGCCCGATCTCGCCCCCGTCCGCCGTTACGGCGGCGTTGTTGGACATGTTCTGTGGCTTGAAAGGCGCGACCGACAGTCCGCGATGCAGCGCCGCGCGCGCGAGCCCCGCCACGAGAAGCGATTTGCCGACGTTGGAACCGGCGCCTTGGATCATCACAGCCTTTGCCATGAAACCCGACTAGCGCAGCCGCCCAGCGGACGGAAGGGGACAAACGAAAAGCGCGCCCTGCAGAGGGGCGCGCTTTCCGGTTAGGGCAGCTTGTTCGCTCACGTGGCCGACTGCTTACGCAGCTTCGGCGGCCTCCGCGGCATGACGACGCTCGCTTTCTTCACGCGACAAGGCAACGGAGGTGCGAACACCCTTGCCCACGAAATCCATGAGGCCCTTCACAACCCGTTCGTTCGGGTCGATACCCGCACAGGAGAGGACTTCACGGCCATCGCGCGAGCGCGCCCAGCGGGCAATCTGCTCAGGGCCGTTTCCGTATTTCTTGTCGTCAGCAATCGCGTCGTCGAGGGCGGCAAGAACCACGGCTGCAAAGAGTTTGCGGGCCCGGTTCCCCTGTTCGTGATTGAAGGCAGTACCATCGACGTTGTCGAGCATTCCAAGTCCTTTTGTTGTTCTTGTCTTGCACTTCTTGGCGTGCGGGCCAATATGACGTTTCGGCGCCGATTCGGTATTGGCTGGGGCGCATGGCACCTATGCTCATACTGCATAGCTTGCTGACGTCCTACACAAAACCTAGTCGTATTGCACGGCGCAGGTCCCCCGGATATAGGTGCCGCCGAACTTCCGTCAACCTTTTGCCACGGTTTTGCACATGCCGAAAATCAACGGTAACGAGATTCGCCCCGGGAACGTCCTGGAGCACAATGGGGGCCTGTGGGCCGCCGTCAAAGTCGACCATGTCAAACCCGGCAAGGGTGGCGCATTTGCGCAGGTCGAACTGCGCAACCTTCGTAACGGATCGAAGCTGAACGAACGGTTTCGCTCGGTCGACAAGGTCGAACAGGTCCGCCTCGAGATGCGCGACATGCAGTTTCTCTATGAAACCGACGGCGTTTTGACCTTCATGGATACCGAAAGCTACGAGCAATACGAGCTCGACGCCGATCTGCTGGGCGAGCGCCGTCCGTTTCTGCAGGACGGCATGACCATCCACGTCGAATTCCACGAGAGCGAGGCGCTCAATGCGCGTCTGCCTGCCAAGGTGACCTGCACCATCGCCGAGACCGAGCCGGTCGTGAATGGCCAGACGGCGGCCAAGAGCTTCAAGCCCGCCGTGCTCGACAACGGGGTGCGCGTGCAGGTGCCGCCCTTCGTGGGACCGGGGGAGGCGATCATCGTCAACACCGAGACGATGGAATATTCGGAACGCGCATAACGCAGCGTCACGCGCCGATCCAGGTCAGAGGGCGTTCGACGAGTCCACGGTAGCTTTTGAAGAGTCTGGGCCATCCGAACCCGTCTGTCCGGTCCGGCCGTCGACCCGGGTCAAGCGTCCGACAGGTCTGGCCGTCCCGCCGTCAGTCCCTGCCGCCGGTCCCTGTCGGCAAGTCACCGTGGCCGCGTGTCACTGGATCACCCGTTCCAGCGCACCAGCGCGTCGCCCGCCGTCAGCGGACCCTTCGCCCAGTCAAACCGCAGATAGGCGAGGGCGCGGTCCCCCGCGACTGTGTGAAGCCGTCCGGCCACCTTGCCGTCCTCGTTCACGATGTCGCTGCCGGGCGTCGCGTCGCCCTCGACCTCGACGGTCACGAAGCCTTTGCGCAGTTCGGTCTTGTGCTTCATCCGCGCTGTGACCTCCTGTCCGACGTAGCAGCCCTTGCGGAAATCGACTCCGTGGAGCCGTTCAAACCCCGCCTCGAGGATGTAGGTCTCTCCATCGAGTTCCCGACCCGTTTCCGGAACCGTCCGCTCGACCCGGATCGCATCCCAGTCGATGGCAGGCTCCCCCGCAGAAGCCGTGCCATCCGGCCGGTAGGCGCGCCAGCCCAAAGCCGTGTCCCGGGGGTCGTTCCAGCCGTCCTCGGGTACCTCGCCCAATCCACGAAACACCGCCAGATCGGTTACCTCGATCTGCACATCCTTGCGCAGTTTATACATCGACAGCCGCTGCGCGAGCATCTGCGCCAGATCCGCATTCACGTCGATAAGGATATCCTCGGCTCGCACGAGCACGAAGAAATCCGCCATGTATTTGCCCTGCGGCGTGAGCAGTGCCGCATAGGTCAGCCCCGCGGACCGTTTCACGTCATTCGTCACAAGTCCCTGCAGAAACTCGACCCTGTCCGCGCCTGTGAGCCGCAGCACCACGCGACCCTCGTGGCGTTCGCCCGCGGACCCCTGTTTCGCCTGTTCCATCGTCGTCATCGCAACCGTCGCTCTCTTTCCATACGCTCGGAGTGTTAATATAGACCTAGCATCCACAACCGACAGCCCCAACCCGCGAGACACGCACAGCCCATGCGCGCCCCCCTTTCCGTCGTCATCCCGACCCTGAACGCCGAGGCCACGTTGCCCTCGCTTCTCATCGCATTGATGGGGGGTGTCGAGTCGGGGCTGATCCGCGACCTCGTCCTCTCGGACGGGGGATCGACCGATGCGACGATGACCATCGCGGGCGAAGTCGGCGCACTCACCGTCACCGGTCCTGCTTCGCGCGGGGGGCAATTGCGCCGAGGTGGCGAAGCGGCACGGGGCGACTGGTTCCTGTTTCTTCACGCCGACAGCCTGCCCGGACCCGGCTGGGTCGAGGCGGTCGAGCGCGGCATCACGCTCGGTGTCCCCGGGTATTTTCCGCTGCGCTTTCGGGCGCGGGGTCTTGCCCCTCGGATCACCGCCGGCTGGGCCAATCTGCGCGCGCGTCATTTGGGGCTGCCCTTCGGCGATCAGGGCCTGCTCGTCGCGCGCGAGACCTACCGTGCCGCCGGCGGCTATCCGGATCAGCCCCTGATGGAGGACATCGCCCTCGTGCGCGCCCTTCCGCGCGCGCGTGCGCTCGAGGCGTGGATCGAGACCGGCTGGGACCGGTACGAAGGCCGCTGGCTGGCCCAAGGGGCGGGGAACCTCATCCGCCAGACCCGCTACCTCGCCGGGGCCAATCCCGCCCGTCTCGCCCGCCGCTACCGCTAGAGATCTGTGCATCGGGCGGGGCGAGAGCGCCGCCTCTGTGCAGCCCGTCACGCGCCCGGCGATTGACGCCCCCGCGCCGCCCGACTACCGCTCTTGGCCAAGACAGCAGGAGCCTCCCATGAGCCTGAACCACGGCCGCACCTACCTCGCCATTCCAGGACCTTCGGTCAGCCCCGAACGGGTGCTGAACGCGATGCATGTCTCGGCTCCCAATATCTACGAGGGCGCGCTGGTCGACATGGTCCACGCCATGGTCCCCGACCTCAAGTCGGTCGCCCGCACCACGGGCCACGCGGCGATCTATATCGCAAACGGCCATGGCGCGTGGGAAGCTGCCGCGATGAACCTGCTCGCCCCCGGCGACAAGGCGCTCGTGCTGTCGACCGGCCGGTTCGCGGCGCTCTGGGGCATGATCTGTTCCCGGCTCGGCGTCGAGGTCGAGGTGATCGAGTTCGGCCGCCACGCCCCCGTCGATCCGGCGGTGGTGGAAGAGACGTTGCGGGCCGATACGGACCACAGGATCAAGGCCGTGCTCTGCGTGCATGTGGACACCGCGACCAGCGTCCTTAACGATGTGCCCGCCATCCGCGCGGCCATCGACGCGGCTGGTCACCCGGCGCTCTTCATGGTGGACTGCATCGCATCGCTCGGCTGCGACCGCTTCGAGATGGACGCCTGGGGCGTCGACGTCATGGTGGCGGCGAGCCAGAAGGGCCTGATGACGCCGCCCGGGCTTGGGTTCGTCTTCTTCAACGACAAGGCGCGCGCGGCCAGTGTGTCCTCCGTCAGCTACTACTGGGACTGGGGTCCGCGGTCTGCCCCGGATTTCTTCTATCAGTTCTTCGGCGGCACCGCGCCCACGCATCGCCTTCTGGGCCTGCGCGAGGCGCTCGACATGATCGGTGAGGAGGGCGGGATCGAGGCGGTCTGGATCCGCCACGACAGCCTCGCGCGCGCCGTCTGGGCCGCCGTGGCTGCCTGGGGGCAGGGCGGCGAGATGGCGATGAACATCGCGGACCCCGCCGAGCGGTCCCGCGCCGTGTCCGCCATCCGCATCGGCGGTGGCAACGGCCTGCGCCTGCGCCGCTGGGTCGAGGCGAACGCGGGGCTGACGCTGGGCATTTCGCTCGGCATGAACACCGAGGCCGATCCCAATGGCGACGATTATTTCCGCATCGGCCACATGGGCCATGTGAACGCCCATATGGTGCTGGGGGCGCTGGCGACGATCGAGGCCGGGCTTGCCGCGCTCGACATCCCGCATGGTCCGGGGGCCATCGACGCCGCCGCGCGTGTCATCGCCGGGCGCTAGAGACGGACGGCGGCGCCTGTGGCCGCGTCGGTCTTGCGTATTTCGGGAAAGATGAAAGGGGCGCTGCGTGAAGGGGCGCCTCTTTTTTGTGCGGAACCGGCGCGGGGCGGTGTCGCATGATGCATCGCTTGCGGTCCTGCCCGCGCGGTCAGGGCGCAGGGGTTGCGGTTCGGGCCACAAGGCAGGAGCCTGAGGCCAGAGCGACGCGCGGATAGGCCATGAATTACGACAAGATCGACCGCAAGGCCCGCAAGGTCATGGAAGCCAATGACCGGGGCCTCTACACCGTGCCGACCAAGGGCCTCTATCCCTACCAGTGGAACTGGGATTCCGCCTTTGCCGCCTGGGGCTTTTCGACCTACGACCCGAAACGGGCCTGGGCGGAACTCGAGACGCTGTTTCAGGGCCAGTGGGACACCGGCATGGTGCCCCATATCGTGTTTCACAAGCAGGCCTTCGGCTATTTTCCCGGCCCCGATGTCTGGCGCATTCCGCGGGTGCCGCATACTTCGGGTATCAGCCAGCCTCCCATCGCCGCCACCATGGCGCGCGCTGTCTACGAGGCGGACAAGCGCTATGGCCGTATTCACATGGAGCTGCTTTATGGCCGGCTCGTGAGCTGGCATCGCTGGTGGATGCAGAACCGGGTCGAGAATGGCATGGTGGCGATCACGCACCCCTGGGAAAGCGGGCGTGACAATGCACCGGACTGGGACGTGGCGCTCACGGGCGTCGATACGCGCGAGGTGGGGGAGTATCAGCGGTCCGACACCACCCACATCGACCCTTCGATGCGGCCCACGAAGCTCGACTACGACCGCTATGTCGCGCTCGTGCAACTCAGTCAGAACGCGGGCTGGGACGAGGCTCGGATCGCCGAGCAGAGCCCATTTCGCGTGGCCGACGTGGGCATGACCTTCATGCTCCTGCGCGCCTGTCGCGACCTTTTGCACATCGCCGCCGAGTTCGACCATGGCACGGACGAGATCGAGGGCTGGATCGGGACGCTCAAACAGGGCGTGAAGGCGCATTGGAACGAGGCGCGCGGTCATTACGACAGCGTCAACCTGCGCACCGGGGCCTTTACCGACACGCTGTCCTCCGCCAGTTTCCTCAATTGGTACGCGGGGATACGCGACGACCGGCAGCTGAAGCACCTAGGCCGGGTGCTCGACGAGGTCGCATTTGGTATCCCCTCGCTCGACCCCGGCGACCCGCGCTTTGACCGTCTGAAATACTGGCGCGGTCCGGTCTGGGGGATGATGAATGCGCTGATCGGGATCGGGCTTGCCGAAACCGGGCACACGGTGCTGGCCGAACGCCTGCGCAAGGACACGCAGCGGCTCGTCTCCGAACACGGGTTTTACGAGTATTTCTCGCCGGTTGACGGCGCGCCCGCAGGTGGCGGCGCCTTTACCTGGACCGCGTCGATCTGGCTCACCTGGGCCTCGCCCCACGCCAAGGGGCGGTTCTAGCGGTCTTAAGCCTATCTTCACCGGTCTCTGCGACAAGTCCCGGAATGCGCCCCGGGTCTGACGAAGGAGACGGTTGACAGATGAAGGTCCTGAACAATCTGCGCATCGGTCTGAAACTGCCGATCATCATGGTGCTGCTCGTTGTCGTCTCGGCGGGTGTCTCCGGCATGTTCTCGGCGTTCAAGCAAAGGGCCGACCTGGTCAAGTCTGCGGAATTGCTGCTTGGTGCCGCACGCGACAACCGCGCGAGCCTGGTCGAGAACCTCATGGCGCGCACCGATGCAGATGTTTCCGATTTCGCGCAGCGCGAGACGACCGCCAAGTTCATGCAGGGCCTCGCGAACGGGTGGCACGTGCTGGGCGACAACGCGGCGGCGCAATTGGTCGAAGCTTTTGTGACCCTGAACCCCAACGCTCCTGAGGCGCGCGATATGCTCGACGAACCGGCGGCCCCCGGCCTTTGGGCTTATGGCGCCGCACATCGCGCGTTCCATCCTCAGACCCGCGCCATGATGCGCACCTTCGGCTACCGTGACCTGTTCTTTGTCGATCCTGCCGGGAACGTGGTCTACTCGGTTCTGAAAACCGCGGCATTCACCGAAAACGTGGGCGGTGCGCTGCTCGCCGGCAGCGGTCTGTCGCAGGTGGTCGAGCGGCTCCAGGGGCGCACGTCGGATGGTCCGGCCCAGATCGTGGTGACTGATGTCGCGCCCTTTGCCGTGGATGGTGACGCACCTGCGGCCTTTGCCGGCTATCCTCTGGTCGCCGAAGGCCGCGTGCTGGGTTACGCCGTCTTCCAACTGGAAGTCGCGACCTTGTCGCATATCATGAACGCGCCCTCCGGGCTCGGTGAGGCGGGTGTCGCTTACTTCGTGGGGAGCGACGGCGCCCTCAGAACCGACCTGCGGCCGGGCGTTCTGCAAGACGTCGGTGCGACGGTCTTTGATCCGGTCCGGATGAGCCCCGCGGTGACGGCGGCACTCGCGGGCGAGACGGGTTTGCTGCGCACGACCGGCCAGGGGGGACAACCGGTCATCGCGGCCTATGCTCCGTTTGCGTCCGGCGCGTCGGATTGGGGCCTCGTGGTCGAGATGGATGAGGCGGAGGTTCTCGCCCCCACCGCCGCACTCCTGCGTCATCTCGCGCTCCAGATGGGGGGCGTGATCCTTGTCGTTTCTCTTGTCGCCTACCTCCTGTCCCGGTCCCTCGCGAACCCGCTCCAGCGCGTGTCGCAGGCCATGGGCCAGATCGCGCGCGGCGACTACACGACCGAGGTTGGCGACACCGGCCGCAAGGACGAGGTGGGCCAGATCGCCAGGCGGCTCGAGGATTTCAGGTCCGCCCTGATCGAGAGCGAGGAGCTGCATTTCGAAAGCCATTTCCGCAGCACCGCCTTCGCGAACTCGAAATCTGCGATCATGATGGCGGGCGCCGACAAGACCATCCTCCACACGAACGCCGCCCTGATCGAGATCCTGACCCGCTACCAGAAAGAATTCGACCGTGTCGCCCCGGGCTTCGACCCGGCAGATGTGACGGGGAAGTCGATCCACATCTTCCACACCGGCGCGGTCCGTGCACGTGTGGACAAGGTGCTGTCTGACCCGTCCAAGCTCCCTTACACCACGGATCTCAGTTTCGGGGACGTGCGCATCGCGCTCGAGATATCCGCGGTCAGCGACGAGAACGGCAAACACCTTGGCTATGTCACGGAGTGGCGCGACGTGACCCAGGGTTTCATGAAGAACGCCTTGCTCAAGGCGATGGACGAGAACCAGGTCAAGGCGGAATTCGCGCCCGAAGGTACCTTCCTGCGCGCCAACACGCTCTTCGATGAAACGCTCAAGGCCGCCGTCGGGAGCCATCACGCCGGGCTCGCCGCCCGGTCCCGGCAACTCGCCACTGCGCTCGGCAGCGTCAAGGCGGGCGAGGCGATCTATGACAAGTTCGAGTTCGACCTTCCCGGTGGGACCACGGCGGTTATCGACGGCTCGCTCGCCCCGGTGCTCGACAGTGCCGGTCGCACCATGCGCCTCGTGCTGATCGGCAACGATGTGACCGAGCAGACCATGGTCTTGCGCGCGAGCGAGGCACAACGCCGCGCCATGCAGCAAACCCAGTCGCGGGTGGTCGATGCGCTGCGCGAGGGGCTCGAACGGTTGGCGGACGGCGACCTTCTGTCGCGCATCGACGAGGGTTTCCCCGACGACTACGAACAACTCAGGCAGGACTTCAACCGCGCCTGCGATCGCCTGCTTGAGGCGATGCATGGTGTGATTGAGAACGCGGGCCTCATTTCGGGCGAGGCGGCCGAGATTTCCTCGGCGGCGGACGATCTGTCCTCGCGGACCGAGAAACAGGCCGCGACGCTCGAGGAAACCGCCGCTGCGCTTGATGAACTGACCGCCTCGGTCCGATCGGCTGCCGAGGGCGCCTCGACCACCAGCACCATCGTCGATCAGGCCCGCGAGAACGCGCAGGCCTCGGGTGCCGTCGTGCAGGAGGCGGTGTCCGCGATGGGGGAAATCGAAAAGAGCTCTGACCAGATCTCCAAGATCACGGCGGTGATCGACGACATAGCCTTCCAGACCAATTTGCTTGCCCTCAACGCGGGCGTCGAGGCGGCGCGCGCGGGCGAGGCCGGACGCGGCTTTGCCGTCGTCGCCTCCGAGGTCCGGGCACTCGCCCAGCGGTCCTCGGACGCGGCGCGCGAGATCAACGCGCTCATCTCGGCCTCGAGCGGGCAGGTGCGTCGGGGCGTCGATCTCGTGGGCCAGACCGGCAAGGCGCTCGCGACCATCGTTGACAGCGTGTCAGAGATCAGCGCCCGGGTGGCCGACATTTCGCTGCGCGCCAAGGAACAGAGCACGGGGCTGGCCGAGATCAACGCGGCGGTCAATCAACTCGACCAGGTGACGCAGCAGAATGCCGCGATGTTCGAGGAAACCACCGCCGCGAGCCACGCCCTCACCCGCGAGGCGGAAACTCTGTCTCAGACGATCGGCCGGTTCAAGACGGGTGCGGTCGCACCGTCTGACACGGCGACGCAGGCTGTCTCGCGCCGGTTGGCCGGTGCCGCTCCCGCTCGCCTGTCCCCTCCGCCGCACCGTGAAGCGCGGACGGTCCGGCCGGTCCGGCAAACGGCCGTCGCCACACTCGACGACGGCTGGGAGGAATTCTGAGCCACACCATTCTTGGCCTCGCTGCTTGATATCTGTGAACCAGGTTCCGCGCCTGTCGCTGGTCAGTGCAGTTCCAGGTCGTCGCGGTCAGCGCGACGCCATCCATGACCCGTTACCGGAAGAGCGGGAGACAACGGGATTCGCGCCCCATAGGATCGATGCCCGGGCGCTCTGGAACCGGTGGTGGCACGGCCGGACGATTGTGACCGCCTCTTGGCCAGGTCCACTTCAGGGCAACGGATTGGCAGGAATCTCGGCCCCCAACCGCACGACGACCAACCCGACACGCGAATGCCACCGTTTCCATATTTCGCCGACCGGGCGCCCCCTCTGGCGGTTCCGTCACTCCCGCGCGCCGATCCGAGCCGTTGACTTCACCTGGTCGATGTCCGACCCATGGCAAGGATCGAGGGGGCGAATAACCGTGACGCAAACCAAAGGGACACAGGTGAGGGACCGACAGTCGGCGCTCGGGAGTGGCCGCGAGACATCTGGCGACACCCACAGCACGAGGTTAGCAGCGACGCCGGTCGCCGGCTCCGCATCCAGCGCGGCAAGCACGCCGGGCGATGCCGCGTGCGAAAGCACCGCGTCCAGCGACCACCGCACATGGGACTTCTGGATCGACCGGGGCGGCACCTTCACCGACATCGTGTCCCGGTCTCCCGCCGGGGAGCTCTCCGTCACCAAGCTCCTGTCCGAGAACCCCGAAGTCTATCCGGACGCCGCCATCGCGGGTATTCGCGCGGCGCTGGGTCTCGGCCCCGACGACCCCCTGCCGCGCGGCACCATCGGCGCGGTCAAGATGGGCACAACGGTCGCAACCAATGCGCTGCTCGAACGAAAAGGAACGCCCACTGTTCTGGTCACAACCGCTGGTCTTGGCGACCTGTCGCGGATTGGCTACCAGGCGCGGCCCCGTCTTTTCGACCTCGAGATCATTCTGCCGGACCTTCTCCAGTCCCGCACCATCGAGGCCGCCGAACGGCTTGCCCCTGATGGAACCGTCCTCGTCCCGCTCGACGAGAATCGCCTGCGTGCAGACCTCGAAGTCGCGCGGGCGGAAGGGATCGAAAGCGTCGCCATCGCCTTTTGCCATGCCCATGTCGAACCGAGGCACGAAGTGCGCGCCGCCGAGATCGCCCGCCAGATCGGCTTCGCCCAGGTCTCGACCAGCCATGCTATGTCGGGCCTCGCCAAGCTCGTCGCACGTTCCGACACGACCGTGGTCGACGCATATCTCTCGCCCATCCTCGCCCGTTACGTCCGGCAGGTGGAAACCGCCCTCGACATCGGCAGCGCCTGCGAACGTCTGCTCTTCATGCAGTCGAACGGGGGCCTCACGGATGCCGGACGGTTCCAAGGCAAGGACGCAATCCTGTCCGGCCCGGCGGGCGGCATTATAGGCATGGCCCGTACCGCGCAGGCGGCCGGGTTCGACAGGGTCATCGGCTTTGACATGGGTGGCACCTCGACCGATGTGAGCCATTTTGACGGCACGTTCGAGCGTTCCTTCGAGAGCGTCGTCGCGGGCGTGCGCCTGCGCGCACCCATGATGGATATCCACACGGTGGCGGCGGGCGGGGGATCGGTGCTCGATTTCCGCGATGGCCGCTTCCGCGTGGGACCCGAAGGGGCAGGCGCCAACCCAGGGCCTGCGAGCTACCGGCGGGGCGGGCCGCTCACCGTCACCGATTGCCACGTTCTGCTCGGGCGCCTGCACCCAGATCATTTTCCCAAGGTCTTCGGTCCCAAGGCAGACCTGCCGCTTGACCGCGCCGTGGTCGAGGCGAAATTCGCCGAGCTCGCGGAGAGAATTGCCATGGAAACCGGCCAGCCCTTGGCCACGCCGGAAGAGACCGCCGAGGGATTTCTTCAGATCGCCGTCGACAACATGGCCAATGCGATCAAGAAGATCAGCGTCGAGCGCGGGCGCGACGTGACCGGCTATACGCTTCAGTGTTTCGGGGGCGCGGGCGGGCAGCACGCCTGCCGCGTGGCCGACCGGTTGGGCATTCGCCGGGTGCTCCTGCACCCTTTCGCGGGCGTGTTGTCGGCCTACGGCATGGGTTTGGCTGACCTCAGGGTCCTGAAACAGGCCCAGTTCGACGCTCCGCTCAGCGATGCCCGCGCGGCGCAGGACTTCGCCACCGACCTCGCGACACAGGCAGAGGGCGAGATCCGCGCGCAGGGTGTTGATGCCGTCCGCTCGAGCCACCGTGCCCATCTGCGCTACGACGGCGCGCATCAGTCGCTCGATGTGCCGCTCACCGGCCCCGATGACATGCGCGAGGCTTTCGAGACGGCGCACCGCGACCGCTTCGGCTTCACCCAGCCCGACCGCGCGCTGCGGTTCGAGATGATCGCGGTCGAGGCGATCGGCGAGATGGGCGACGCCCCCCATGGCCGCACCCCGCCCGCGACGACCGCGCCACCCCAGACCACGATCCCGGTCTGGAGCGAGGGTCGGCTCGTTAAGGTGCCGCTTTACGCCCGTGACGCACTCGGGACCGACGCACATGTGCAAGGCCCTGCCATCATCACCGAGGAGTCGGGCACCACCATCGTGGAACCCGGCTGGACGGCGCGCATCGACGCGCTCGCGAACCTCATCCTCACCCGCGACACCGCCGAGGCGCGCCCCGCCGCCATCGGGACCAGCGTCGACCCCGTGCAGCTCGAGGTTTTCAACAACCTTTTCATGTCCGTCGCCGAGCAGATGGGCGCGACGCTCGCCAATACCTCGTGGTCGGTCAACATCAAGGAAAGGCTGGATTTTTCTTGCGCGATCTTCGACGCGACCGGCGATCTCGTTGCCAATGCCCCCCATGTGCCGGTGCATCTTGGGTCCATGTCCGCCGCGATCCGAACGGTGATCGAGGCGACGCGTGAGGACCTGCGCCCCGGCGACAGCTTCATGCTCAACTCGCCCTTCAACGGCGGCACGCATCTGCCCGACATCACGGTTGTCACGCCCGTTTTCGTGGGCGGCAGTCCCGCTTTCTGGCTCGGCTCGCGAGGCCACCATGCGGATGTCGGCGGGCGGACCCCCGGCTCCGGTCCGCCTGACAGCACGCGGATCGAAGAGGAGGGCGTCGTCATCGACCTTGCCCGGATCGTGGCCCAAGGCCGGTTCCTCGACGACGCGGTGCGCGACATCCTCGCCTCGGGCACCTGGCCTGCGCGTGCGCCCGACCAGAACGTGATCGACCTGAAGGCACAGGTCGCCGCGAACGAGACCGGGCGTCAGAAACTCATCGAGATGGTCGAACGCTACACGCCCGAGGTGGTGCAGGCCTATATGACCCATGTGCAGGATAACGCCGAGGAAAGCGTGCGCCGGGTGATCGAAGCGCTCTCCCCCGGTCGTTTCACCTATCCGATGGACGGCGGGGCCGAGATCCGTGTCGCCGTGACAACCGACCCAGCGAACCGCACCGCCCGTGTCGATTTCACCGGCACCTCGGACCAGCGCCCCGGCAACTACAACGCGCCCCTCGCCATTTCTCGCGCCGTAGTTCTCTATGTCTTTCGCTGTCTCGTCGGCAAGGACATCCCGCTCAACGAGGGGTGTCTCAAACCCATCGAGATTGTGGTGCCCGAAGGGTCGATGCTGAACCCGCGCCCGCCTGCTGCCGTGATCGCGGGGAACACCGAGGTGAGCCAGGCCGCCTGCAATGCGCTCTTGGGCGCGCTGGGCGTCATGGCCGCGAGCCAGGGCACGATGAACAACTTTCTCTGGGGCAACGAGGCCTTTCAGAACTACGAAACCATCGCGGGTGGAACGGGCGCGGGGCCGGGATTTGACGGCACCCATGCCGTTCAAAGCCACATGACCAACACGCGCATGACGGACCCGGAAATCCTCGAGGCGCGGTTCCCCGTAAGGCTCGAGGAGCTGTCGATCCGGCGTGGTTCGGGTGGGGCAGGGCGCTGGAACGGCGGGGACGGCGTAATTCGCCGTCTTCGGTTCCTCGATGATGTCACCGCGACGGTGCTGACCAGCCACCGCGATGTCGCCCCCTTCGGCATGGAGGGCGGCGCGCCCGGCGCGACGGGTGAAAACTATGCCGAGTTTCCCGATGGCCGGCGGGTCCGGCTCGCGGGCAACGACGAGGTCGCGCTGCCCGCGGGATCGGTGTTCGAGATCCGCACGCCCGGCGGCGGCGGCTGGGGAGAAGCTTGAGCGGGGCCTAGCGCGACAGGCAGCCCTCGAGCGCGGTGGCGAGGTTGTCCATCATCGCGCCGTAGAGCTCCGGCCCGGCGGAAAGCAACGCCCCGGTGGCATCGAGCGTGCCGACGGTCAGCCCCGCCTCTGAGGCCAGCGTTTCAAGCATCGCGGGATCGTGGTTCGGCTCGCCGAAGGCGCAGGTCACGCCATGTTCGGCCACTGCCTCGCGCAGCGCATCCACCGCCGCGGCCGACGGGGTCGAGGCATCGCCGGGCCGCACGGACCCCAACACCTCGATCCCGTAGGAGTCCGTGAAGTAAGAAAAAGCGTCGTGGAAGGTGACGATCTCGGCGCCTTCATAGGGGGCGAGCCGCGCCGCGATCTCCTGCGACTGCACGCCAATGGCAGCGGCCGCCGCATCGGCATTCGCGGTGTAGGTCGCGGCGTTTTCGGGGTCGAGTGCGCCTAGCTCTTCTGCAAGAGCGATCAACCAGGCCTGCGCATTGGCCGGCGCGAGCCAAGCATGGGGATCGACCCCGGAATGGTCATGCCCGTGGTCATCCCCGGCATGATCGTGTCCTTCATGCTCGTGTTCCGCATGATCGTGTCCCGCGTGGTCGTCCCCCTCATGCTCGGCGTGATCAGCGTCCGCATGATCGTCGCCCTCATGCGCATGTTCCGCGTGGTCATGGTCATGCGAACTCGCCTCGTCAAACGACCGCAGCTGTGTGCCTGGAAGGTCGAGCAGCGCCATCGACTGCCCATCGCCCAGCCCCGCCAGCACCCGCGCGAGCCAAGGCTCCAGTTCCTCGCCGACCCAGACCACGAGGTCTGCCTGCGACACGGCCCGGGCCTGCGAGGGTTTCAACTGCACCGAGTGCGGATCGGCAGAGCCGTCGAGCAACAGGTCCGGCGTGCCGACACCCGCCATGACCTGCGACACGAGCGAATGCACGGGCGCGATGTCGGTCACGACACGCGGCGCATCGGCAAAGGCGGGGAGGGCGGCGGTGGCCAACAGAACAGAGAGGGTAAGGCGACGCACAGGCTTGTCCTTTCGCGGTAGTTATAGTATCACAATTCAGAGCAAGGCGTAATATCATAACATATCCCGATGCAACCCCCCAATTCACCAGACCCGTCGAAAGCCTTTCACGCCCATGATCACGGTGTCTGCACCGATGACGCGCTGGCGCAGGCCGAGGTCGTCTGCGCCGCCGCGGGGGCCAAGCTCACGCCGGTGCGTCGCGCCGCGCTCGAAATCCTCTTGACCGAACACCGGGCGATGGGCGCCTATGAAGTGCTCGACAAACTGTCCGAGGCGGGCTTTGGCAAACAACCCCCCGTCGCCTATCGGGCGTTGGATTTCCTTGTGGACCAAGGGCTTGCTCATCGCATCCGGCGGCTCAATGCCTTTGCCGCCTGCGTTCAGCCGGGGCGTGACCATGCGCCGGTCTTCCTGATCTGTTCAGGCTGCGACGCGGTGGCCGAGGCGCCGGGAACCCCTGTGCGCGCCGCGCTCAATACTGCCGCCGAGGCCATCGGATTTGCGGTGGACCGCGCCAATATCGAAGCGGTGGGCCTGTGCCCCGCTTGCCGAGAGACCTCGGCATGAGCCTCCTCACCGCCACCGATCTGAGCCTGTCCTTTGGTGGGCAGGCCGTGCTCGAACACGTGTCGATTGCCATCGAGCCGGGCGAAATCGTGACCTTGGTCGGACCCAATGGCTCGGGAAAATCCACCTTGGTCAAGACCTTGATCGGTCTGACCGCGCCTGACGCGGGCCGCATCACGCGCAAGCCCGGCCTGCGTCTGGGATACGTGCCGCAGAAGCTGCCCATCGACGCGACGCTCCCCATGACCGTCGCACGGTTTCTGAATCTGCCCAAGCGTCAGCCCAAGCCGCAGATCGCACAGGCGCTAGCCGACACCGGGTCGCAGGGGCTTGAGCAGAAACAGCTTTCCGCGCTCTCGGGCGGGCAGTTGCAGCGCGTCGTCCTGGCCCGCGCCTTGCTGTCGGAACCGGAACTCCTGATCCTCGACGAGCCGACGCAGGGCCTCGACCAGCCCGGCGAGGCGGCGTTCTACCAGCTTCTGGAGCGCATCCGCGATGCCCGCGGCTGCGCCGTCTTCATGGTGTCGCATGACCTCCATGTGGTCATGTCGGCCTCGGATCGGGTGATCTGCCTCAACCACCATGTCTGTTGCGAAGGCACGCCCCACGTCGTCCGCGACGCGCCGGAGTACCGCGCGCTCTTCGGCCCCGGCACCGGGGGCGCGCTCGCGCTCTATCAGCACGAGCATGACCACAGCCATGACGATGGCCACGCCCACGAGCAGCACCACGACCATGCTTGACGATTTCCTTGTCCGTGCCGCGCTTGCCGGTGGCGGCCTTGCCGTGGCGACCGGTCCGCTGGGCAGCTTCGTCGTTTGGCGGCGCATGGCCTATTTCGGAGACGCCACGGCCCATGCCGCGATCCTGGGCGTGGCGCTGGCGCTTCTGTTTTCGGCGCCCGTCACGCTCGGAACCCTCGTGGTTTCGCTGGCCATGGGCGGGGCGGTGAGCTGGCTGTCCATGCGCGGTCACGCGATGGATTCCACACTTGGTGTCCTGTCCCACTCCGCGCTCGCGCTGGGCCTCGTTGCGATATCCTTCGTGCCGGGCGTGCGCGTGGATCTGTCGGCGTTTCTGTTCGGTGACATCCTTGCTGTCACGAGACCCGATCTCGTCGTGATCTGGGGTGGCGCGGCACTCGTCGGCGGCCTGCTTCTGTGGCGCTGGTCGCGGCTCCTGACCGCGACGCTGTCACCTGATCTTGCCGTGGCCTCCGGCATCTCGCCCGCCCGCGAGCAACTGGTCCTGACCCTCGCGCTTGCCCTTGTCGTGGCCCTGGCGCTCAAGGTCGTGGGGGCGCTGCTCATCGCCGCGATGCTCATCATCCCCGCGAGCGCGGCGCGAAGCCTCGCCCGCACGCCCGAGGCCATGGCACTGGGCGCGATCGGGGTCGGGATCGTCGCGGCGCTGGGGGGGCTTGCTGCGTCCTTCTACGCCGACACGCCCGCCGGGCCTTCTGTCGTCGCTGTTGCCGCGGCGATCTTTCTCGTGTCCGCCCTCATTCGCCGCTAAGGCAGGATGTGCAGCCAGACCCAGATTGTGCCGATGGACACCACGGTCGCCGTCAGCACCGTGGTCGCCGCCACGCGTTTCGCGACGCCGTAAATGTTGGCGAAGAGAAACGCGTTGACCCCCGGTGCCATCGCGGCGGTCAGGACCGCGCCCCGGAGCGCACCGTCACCCAGATCAAAATACCGGGCGAGGGCGTAGGTCACGATGGGGTGCAAAAACAGCGATACGGCGCTCGCGAAACCCACGATCCGCATGTCGCCCTCGGGCCGATAGGCAAAGAGGATGCCGCCAAGGCCAAAGAGCGCTGCCGGGAGCGCCGCCGCTGCGATCAGGTTCACCGCCTGCACGACGGGGTCCGGCATCGAGATCCCCGACAGGTTCACGCCTAGCCCGATCAGGATTCCGATCACCATCGGGTTCTTGGCGAGCATCGTCGCGATGGTCCTGGCTGGCGCCAGAATGCCTTGCCCGCCCGAGCGCACCACTTCCATCGCCGTGATCCCGATCACGTAGCAAAACGGTGCATGGATCGCGATGATCGCGTAATTCGGGCCAAGGCTGCCCTCGCCGTAAGCGCGCTCCATGATCGGCAGACCAAGGAGCGCGGCATTCGAAAAGAGCCCGACAAACCCGATGGCCACGCTGTCGGGCCACGCCCGCCCGAACAGGAACCGTGCGCCCAGAAGGGCGGCCGCAAAGCCCGCGAGCGCGCCCGAGTAGAAGCTGATCATCAGGGGGGCAGTGAAATATTCGCCCAGTTCCAAAGTAGAGAGCGCGCGAAACAGGAGCACGGGTATGCCGAAGCTCTGCGCGAATTTCATCAACCCGTCCACGGCCGCGTCGGTAAAGCCGAGCTTCCAGCGCGCGAGATATCCAAAGCCCAGAACCAGAAAGACGGGCAGGATGACGGTGATCAGGGCGGACATGGCAGGCTTCCGGAGGGGCGGTCCTCAGACCGGGTAGTCTAGGGTCATCCCGTCGTAGGCAGGAACGATGTGATCGGGGGTCTCGGCCGCGACGATGTCATAGTCGATGTCGATGTGCATGTTGGTCAGCACGCCGCGCCTGGTTCCAGACCGCGCGAGCCATTCGAGCGACAGATCGAGATGCGCGTGGGTCGGATGCGGCGTGTAGCGCAGGGCGTCGAGGATCCAGGTGTCGAGGCCCTGCAAATGCTGCCAGTTTTCCTCGCGCATGGCCGAGACGTCGGGCAGGTAGGCCACATCGCGAATACGAAAGCCAAGCGCGTCGATGTTGCCGTGATCGACCTCGAAGGGCAGGAAGGGGATCGTGCCCCCGGCGCCCGTGATCTCGAACGGTCCCTTGATCGTGTGCATGTCGAGGATCGGCGGATAGCTCGATCCCTCGGGCTGCACGAAGGCATAGCCGAACCGGGAAAAGAGCGAGTCCTGCGTCTGGCCATCGGCCCAGACCGGCAGGCGTTTGCGCATGTTGTAGACGACCATCCTGAGGTCGTCGATGCCGTGGACGTGATCGGCGTGCGAATGGGTATAGACCACCGCATCCAAGGTCCCGATGCCCGCGTCCAGAAGCTGGCCGCGCAAATCGGGGGAGGTGTCGATCAGAACCCGCGTCGTGCCCGCATCGGTGATCTGCTCGACGAGAATCGAACAGCGGCGGCGCGCGTTTCTCGGGTTATTCGGGTCGCAGGCGCCCCAGTTGTTGCCCAGCCGGGGCACACCGCCTGATGACCCGCAGCCCAGTATCGTGAAACGCAAAATCCCCATCACGCGGCTTTCCAGAAGAGACGCTCGAAATTCGCCTGCGTCTGCGCGGCGAAGTCGGCATAGTCCATGCCATAGACCTCGGCCCCCTTGCGCGCGGTATGCGCGGTAAAGGCGGGTTCATTGCGTTTACCGCGATGGGGCGGCGGGGCGAGGTAGGGGCTGTCCGTCTCGACCAGCACACGCTCGACGGGGGCGGCGGCGAAAATGTCGCGGATCTCCTGTGACTTCGGAAAGGTCGCGATGCCAGACATGGACAGGTAAAACCCCAGATCCACGGCAGCTTTTGCAAGCTCGGAACCCGACGAGAAACAATGCATTACGCAAGTAAACTCACCCTTTTCATGCTCTTCGGTAAGTATACGTGCCATATCCTCGTCCGCGTCGCGCGAATGGATGATGAGCGGCAGCTTTGTCTGCCGCGCGGCCTCGATATGGATGAGCAGGCTCTCGATCTGCGCTGCCTTCGTTTCGGCGGTGTAGTGGTAGTCGAGACCGGTCTCTCCGATCCCCACAAATTTCGGATGCTGCGCCAACGCCACGAGTTCTTCGACCGTCGCCATCGGCTCTTCGCCCGCGCTCATCGGATGGGTCGCGGCGGTCCAGAACACCGGATCATGCGCCTCGGCGATCGCGCGGACCTGTGGCACCTGCCGCAGCCGGGTGCAGATCGTCACCATCCGCGTGACGCCCGCCTCGGCGGCGCGGGCGATGATCGCCTCGTGCTCGCCCTCGAAATCAGGAAAATCGAGATGGCAATGGCTGTCGGTGATCTGCGGAACGGTATCGGTCATGAGGCTCAATGAGGTTCAGCGGCCCGTCAGGCCACGCGGGCGGCGGCGGTTTCGTTGATTTTGAAGACGATATCAAGGATGAGCGCCTGAGGGTCAAGGTTCACCCCCCGGCCATGGGCTGCGCGGGCCGAAATCTCCTGCGCGCGCTCCGCCCAGCGACGGGCCGACCATGTATCGGGCGCACGAGGTGCAGGATCAGGGCGTAACGCTCCACGTTCTGTGGCCCGGCCGCCGAGGCCGCGAGGGCAATCGCGCGGGGCCGGTCAAAGCGGGGCGCGCCCGCGAACATCGCGACGATGTCCTCGTAGATTTCCAGACCGTCGAGCTGGGCGAGTCGCATCGCCTCTCCCACCGATCCCGCCGCAAGCTCCCCCAATGCCTCTGCATCCGGACCCGGTTCCGCTCCGGCGGCCTCCAGTGCCTGGGCGAGGTCATGGGGCGCAAGCGGCCCCAGCCGCAATTCGCGGCAGCGTGACCGGATCGTCGGCAGGAGGCGTGAGGGTTGGTGCGAAACAAGGAGCAGGGTCGCCCGAGCAGGGGGTTCTTCGAGCATCTTCAAGAGCGCATTGGCCGCCTGCGTGTTCATCTCGTCCGCTGCGTCCACGATCACCACGCGCCGCCCGCCGTCCGAGGCAGACAGCCCGAAGAAGTCGCGCAGCTTGCGCACTTCGTTCACGCGGATATCTGCCGAAATCCGGTCGCCCTTGTCGTTCGGACCGCGCCTGAGCAGGAACAGCCCCGGTTCGGCCAGTTGCATCGACCGGCGCACGACCGGGTGATCCGGGGCGATGTCCAGCGTCGTGGGCGGCTCGGGCGCGCCGAACATGCTGCCCTCGTCCATCGGCGTGGCCAGCAGAAAGCGCGCGATCCGCCAGGCGAGCGTCGCCTTGCCTACCCCCTTGGGCCCCGTGATCAGCCAGCCATGATGCAGCCGACCGGAGCGGTAGGCATCGAGAAAGCCTTCTTCCGCCTGCGCCTGACCGATCAGGCGCGGCGTCTCGCGCGGGTGCGGCGCGCCGGGCACGCGGTCGGGTTCGGGAAGCTCCATGGGATCGGCCATGGCCGCACTCTAGCCAAATCGCGGGCGGGGGAAAGCCGGAACGGCGCGTCGCCCACCTCGGACCGGCACTCCAGACTGTCGAGGGGCCAATACCATCGCACCGGATCATTGAATTCATGGGCCGTTTCGTGCGGGGCGACCACAAGACGACTGAACCCATCCCGGTCCATTTGGCCGGACCTGGATATGCCGAGGCGTCACCCGTGGCACCGATCCGATCCATCCCTCGCGTCTGTTCCTTTGACTTCTTATGGCGAAGCGCGGATAAACGTCCCAAGGGCCGAGGGAGGAAGGCCCCGGGGGACCTAATGGCAAGACAGGTGCTGTTGATCGAGGACGAGCCCAATATCATCGAGGCGATCTCCTTTATCCTGAGCCGCGACGGCTGGTCCGTCGCAACGCACGCGAACGGCGAAACCGCGATCGAGGCGGTGCGCAGGCATGCGCCCGACGCGCTCATCCTCGATGTCATGCTGCCGGGCAAATCCGGCTACGACATCTTGCAGGACCTGCGCGCCGATCCCGCGACCCAAGCCCTGCCGGTCCTCATGCTCACCGCGCGGGGGCAGAAAAAGGACCGGGACATGGCCGACAAGCTGGGCGTGACCAAGTTCATGACCAAGCCCTTTTCCAATGCCGAGGTGCTGGCGGCGCTGCGCGACATGGCGCCCGCGGCAGAGTAGCCCTGCGTGAGCCGGGTGCCCACGACTTTTCTCGCGCGAGAGACCTATCGCAGGCGGCGCATCATCGACGCGATCCGCGTAGTGCCCATCGTCGCGCTTCTCCTCTTCATGCTTCCCATGCTGGGTGCGGCGCAGATGGCGCGCTCGACCGCGTTGGCGGGGATCTATCTCTTTGCCGTCTGGCTCGCCGCCATTCTGGCCACCGCGCTGATCAACCGCGCGCTCGCCGGTTCGCCCGGGGGCGTGGGGGCGGATCCGCTGGAGCCGGGGTCGACGGCCCCGGACGAGACCGACCCATGATCGGCTTCAATCTGCTCGTCGCCATTTGCCTTGGCTACGTCGTGCTCCTGTTCCTCGTGGCCTTCTGGGGCGACAACCAGGCGCAGGCGGGCCGGGGCGAATGGTTGCGCTCGCCACTGGTCTACACGCTGTCCCTGTCGATCTACTGCACGGCATGGACGTTCTACGGCGCCGTGGGCTACGCGGCCCGCACCGGGCTCGAATTCGTCACGATCTACCTTGGTCCCACGCTGGTCCTCGTGGGCTGGTGGTGGATATTGCGCAAGCTCGTCAGGATCGGGCGCACCCAGAGGATCACCTCCATCGCCGACCTGATTTCGTCACGCTATGGCAAGTCCAACCTTCTGGGGGTCATCGTCACGCTTCTGGCGGTGGTCGGGACGAC
The DNA here is from genome assembly GCA_001626765.1 of Maritimibacter sp. REDSEA-S28_B5. Taxonomy (GTDB): domain Bacteria; phylum Pseudomonadota; class Alphaproteobacteria; order Rhodobacterales; family Rhodobacteraceae; genus Maritimibacter. Next base: position 3,447 of record LUOO01000122.1, on the reverse strand, counting down.
GCCTTACATCGCGCTGCAACTCCAGTCCGTCGTCCTGTCCTTCTCGGTCTTTTCACAGGCCGCGGGGGGTGAGAACCCGCAGTCCACTGCCTTTTGGGTCGCGGTCGGGCTTGCCGCCTTTACCGTGCTCTTCGGCACCCGCAATCTGGATGCCAACGAACGCCACCACGGGGTCGTGACGGCCATCGCGCTCGAGGCGGTGGTCAAACTGGTGGCGCTTCTCGCCGTCGGCATCTTTGTCGTCTGGGGCATCGGCGGAGGGCCGCGCGACATTGCGGCCACGATAGAAGCCTCGAAAATCGCCGCGTGGGACATGAACGGCAGCCGCTGGGTGACGATGATCTTCCTCTCTGCCGCGGCCTTCATGACGCTACCCCGGATGTTTCAGGTGCTCGTGGTCGAGAACGTGAGCGAACGCCAGCTCGCCACGGCCTCCTGGGCCTTTCCGCTCTACATGTTCGCGATGAGCCTCTTCGTCGTGCCGATCGCGGTCGTCGGCCTCGACGTGTTGCCGGCTGGTGCGAACCCGGATCTTTTCGTGCTGACCGTGCCGCTCCATTTCGAGAAATCCACGCTCGCGACCCTGACCTTCCTCGGTGGCTTCTCTTCGGCCACCAGCATGGTGATCGTCGCCGCCATCGCGCTGTCGACCATGATGTCGAACCACGTGGTCATGCCGCTCTGGCTGTCGCTCAGACGGGGAGGGGCCGCGATGTCGGGGGACGTGCGGCAGGTGGTTCTCGTCTCGCGCCGCCTGTCCATCGCGGGGGTTCTGGGGCTGGGTTGGCTTTACTATCAGGTCTCCGGCGGGGGCGAGGCGCTGGCCGCTATCGGGCTCATCGCTTTTGTCGGCGTGGCGCAGGTGCTGCCGGTGATGATCGGCGGCCTCTTCTGGCGGGGGGCCACGCGGATCGGTGCGGCGGCGGGTCTTTCGGTGGGCTTTGCGATCTGGATCTACGCCCTGTTCCTGCCGTCCTTCGGGGACAGTGGCATCATGTCGGCGTCCTTTCTGGAAAACGGGCCCTGGGGTCTGGGCTGGCTGCGCCCGCAGGCGTTCTTCGGGATCACGGGACTCGACCCGCTGGTTCATGCGACCTTCTGGTCCATGGTGCTCAACACCGGGGTCTTCGTGATCGGCTCGATCCTCTCGTTCCCACGCCCGCTCGAACGGCTGCAGGGCGCGCAATTCGTCAATGTCTTCGAACATTCCTCGACCGCGCAAAGCTGGGCGCGGGGCGCCGCCGAGGCCGAGGACCTGCTTGTCATGGCCCAGCGCATCATGGGCGCATCCGAGGCTCAGGCGCTGTTTCAGGCCGAGGCGATGCGGCAGGGCAAACAGGGCTACCTCCCCGACACGACCCCGGATTTCCTGCGTGCGCTTGAGCGGGAACTGTCGGGCAGCGTGGGCGCCGCCACCGCCCATGCGATGGTCAGCCAGACCGTCGGCGGGGCGAGCGTGAGCGTCGAGGACCTGATGGCCGTGGCCGACGAGACGGCACAGATCCTGGAATACTCCAACCAGCTTGAAGCCAAATCCGAGGAACTGACCCGGACGGCCCGGCAGCTTCAGCAGGCCAACGAGAAACTGACCGCGCTGTCGATCCAGAAGGACGCCTTTCTGGGCCAGATCAGCCACGAATTGCGCACGCCCATGACGTCGATCCGGGCGTTCTCCGAAATTCTGCGCGAAGGGGGCATGTCCCCTTCGGAGACTCAGAAATATTCGGGCATCATCCAGGACGAGGCGATCCGTCTCACTCGGCTGCTCGACGACCTGCTCGACCTGTCGGTGCTCGAGGCGGGGCAGGTGACACTCAATCGCGAAGAGGTCGACCTCGCGGACGTGATCGAACGCGCGGTGGCGGCGGGCAGCGGGCGCGACGGCGGGCTCGAGATCCAGCGCAACGCGGCGCGCGAACATGCGCGGGTGGTGACCGACCCCGACCGGCTCGCACAAGTGTTCATCAACCTCATCGCCAATGCCCGCAAATACTGTGACGCGAAAGCGCCCCGGCTCACCATCTCGGTCGAGACGCGGCCGGACCGGGTGCAGGTGGATTTCATGGACAACGGCGCAGGCATCCCGCCCGAGAGCCAGACCATGATCTTCGAGAAATTCTCGCGCCTCACCGATCACCGCAAGGCCGGCGGCGCGGGACTTGGCCTCGCCATCTGCCGCGAGATCATGTCGAAGCTCGGCGGCGCGGTGGAGTATCTGCCGGGGCAAGGCGGGGCGGCCTTTCGGGTCACGCTGCCGCGCGAGCGCGGGGCGCCACCCCGTTAACCTTCACGCTTTGTAAACCTTGAGATGCGAAGGTCGCGGTCGGAGAACTGCGTCTATGGCAGAGAAGATGACGACGGACGAGCGGCCAAGCGCGATCAGGCGCAAGGCGGGGGCGGGACGACCGCCGCCCGAAATCGGCGCGCCCACCGCGCCGAAGCTCCTGCGCGCGTCGATCATGCAGGCGGCGGAGGAGGTCGCCGCTCTCACGCTCCTTGCTGGTCAGCCGCAGGAAAGCCGCACGACGGTCGAACCGATGGTGGACATGGTGCCCGACCACGGCCTCATGGCGCTGGTCGAGGGGCCGGGGGGGCGCTATGGCCTCGTCCTCCTCGATGCGCAACTGGTGGCCGCGCTGATCGAGGTGCAGACGATGGGCAAGGTCGTGCCGCGTCCCGCCGAGCCACGCCCGCCCACCCGCACCGATGCGATCATGTGCGCCGATTTCGTGGACCGGGTGCTCGAGATGCTCGAGGCGCGCGCGGCGGAAGTGGGCCTGGCCGTGGCGCCCGCGCTGACAGGTTATCGTTACGCGCTGGCACTGGCCGAAACCCGCGCCATTCCCATGACGCTCGAAGACATTCCCTATCGCCGGTTCGAGATCAGCCTCGACATCGCGGGCGGGGCCAAACAAGGCGTGCTACAGGTGATCCTGCCTTTCTCTCCGGCCCCGCAACCCGCGCCGGACCTTGCCCCCGGTGCTGCGCCGGAGCATAGCGGCTTTACCCGGTCGCTGGGCGAACAGGTCCTTGGGACCGAGGCCGAACTGCGCGGCACGTTGCACCGGGCGCAGATGACGCTCGCCCAGGCGCTCAGGCTGGGGGCAGGAAGCGTTCTGACGCTGCCGGCGGAGGCGCTGGGTCAGGTGGCCATCGAGGACATCGAGGGGCGGATCGTCGCACGCGGGCGGCTGGGACAGGCCAAGGGCCAGCGCGCCCTGCGGATCAACGCCCGGACGCGGGACGAGGGGCCCGATTTCGGGGACGCGGCTCCGCAGCGCGCTGCCACCGTGCCCGCCCACCACGTTAAAGATGTTGCAACGTCTTCGCTGGCGGAGGTCGGGTTGCCGGGCTCGGAGGCGAACCTCGGCGCACCGGGTGACCATGGCGATCTCGGTGATCTTGGCTATCTGGGCGACTTCGCGGGCGCCGACGACTTCCCTGATC
>LUOO01000121.1 GCA_001626765.1 Maritimibacter sp. REDSEA-S28_B5 | reverse complement strand
CGCCAGACCTGCGCGACCTCGGGGATCAACGGGATTTGCCTCACGAAACTCGACGTGCTCGACGGCTTCGAGACGCTCAAGATCTGCGTGGGCTACGACCTCGACGGCAAGCGGCTCGACTACCTGCCGACCGCCGCCGACGAGCAGGCGCGCTGCACCCCGATCTACGAAGAGCTTGAAGGCTGGTCCGAGTCGACCGAAGGCGCGCGGTCCTGGGCCGACCTTCCGGCGCAGGCGATCAAATACGTGCGCCGTGTCGAGGAACTGATCGAATGCCCGGTGGCGCTGCTGTCCACTTCGCCCGAGCGCGAGGACACGATCCTCGTCACCGATCCTTTCGCGGACTGATCCAATGGCCCTTTCGATGAAAGCCAAGAAACGCTGGTCACTTGTGGTGCTCCTGATCGGGCTGCCGCTCTGGATCATCGTCGCGGTGAACATCGTGGCGCTGTTTGATCGCCCGCCGATCTGGCTCGAGTTCCTGATCTTCGTGGCGCTCGGCGTGGTCTGGATCCTGCCGTTCAAGAAGCTCTTCACGGGTATAGGCGCCATGCCGCCCGAAGATGACAGGTCGGACGACCGCTGAGCCCACCCGAACCTTGGAGTGTCCCGCCCTTCGGCAAAGGAAAACGGCGGGTGTCGCCACCCGCCGTCTTGGTCTTTCAGTCGCCACGTCGGTCCCGTGCTTTCGCATTCCCCACGGGAGGGACCGCTTCAGATCGGGACCGGTTCCTTCGTCAAGAACCAGCGGGTCGTCGGATCATTCGAAATAGATCGAGTCTTCAGACAGGACGAACTGGCCGCGTTCGAGCTTCACGATGTTGCCTGCCTTGACCAGCCCGTTGAAGGCCGCCATGGCGTCCTCCCGGTTCACGCGGGGGAAGGCCCCCAGCGCCAGCGTGAGAACCTGCGCTCTCGTCGCACGGGGACGACCCACTTCCTGCGTCACGAAGGCGACCGAGGCTTCCAGAGCGTCCTCGATACCCTCGATCCCGAGATCGGCAGCATAGGCCCGAAAGCCAGAGGTCATCTGGGCCGATGCGGCCTCGCCCTCGTCGTCGATCTGCGGCTCCGCGACCGTTTGCGCGCTGCCTGCCATCACGCGGCGCGGGCGCACCGGAGTCACCGGACGCATGGGCCGCACGGTGGTGCTTTCAGCCGGTGCATCGTCAATCCGCTGCTCGGATACCAGCACCAGCGGTGCGAGACGGCGCCGGGGGGCATCCTCGGCCGCTACGGGGCGGCGCGGGCGCACAACGCGGGCCAGATCCTCGCGGTAGTCCTCGTTTTCCTTCGCCTTTATCTGCGAGGTGTCGATCGAATCGAGCGCCTCGGACAGCACGTCGCGGTCGGCGCGCTTTGCCTGCACGGCGGCCTTGAGATGCTGGATGGCGGACCGGCGACGCGAGCTTTCGCCCGAGGCAAGCTGCGTGTTGGTCTTTTCGAGAATGCGGTCGATGGCCCGGTCGGTTTCGCCCATGTCGACATCGTCAAAGGCGTTGCGCTGAGGTTTCCGGGATCCGCGAATGTGGTCCTCCGGCTCTTCCTCCGGTTCAAGCGCGAGCGGCCCCGGCGACAGGATGAGCGTGTCGTCCCGTTCTTCGTAGGCGTCCTGGTCGTCCTCGTCGTAGACATTGGACCCGGCCTGGGCGACGGCTGCGAAAGAGGCTTCTTCCGCGGCCAGATCGTCCAGTCCGAGATCGACATCCTCGTCGTCCTCGTCGCCATAGCTCGCTGTATCGGCTGGGTCGATGTCGGCCCGCGCGATGTCGGCAGTCAGGTCTCCGCGGGCCAAGGCCTCACGCGACGACCGTTCCACTTCGGCAAGCTCCGCGGCCAGAGCGGCTTCGTCTTCGGGTTCCAGAGTGGATTCGCCGGGAACGGTGAAGTCGTCCTCGTCCTTGGGCAGGTCGATCTGTTTCGCAAAGGGGCGGCGCACACGCACGACCCGCGCGATGGGCCGACGCTCGGGTTCAGGGGCGGGGGCCGGCTCGGGAGCTGGCGCCATCACCACGTCATCCGGGTCCGTCGTGTCGGCATCCGCATCCGCCATCCACGCCGCGGCATCCGCACCGTCGCCGAAGTCCTCCGGGTCATCCTGTTCGTCGTCCCCGATCACAGCGGCATCGGACGACTGGGCAACGTCGTCCTCGTCGTCGTCATACGCGTCGTCCTCGTCGTCCGTCTCGTGCACGGTGCCGAGAAGGGCAGCGATGGTGTCGTCGTCGTCCTCGCCATAGTCGTCTTCGGGATCATCGTTCGAGGCCACTTCGCCACGTCCGGCGGCGTTGGTGTCGCCGACTGCACCGCGCGGCTCGGCCCCCTCTGTTTCGGCAAGAGCCGCGAGGATCGCCTCGTCGGTTTCGTCCGCGACATCGCCCTCAAGCGCGGCGTGCGGAAGATCATCGTCGCTTTCGTCCGCCGCGGCGTCCTCGGCGAAGCCTTCGGCATAGGCCCCGGACAGCGCAATTGTGGCGTCGTCCGCAGAGAAGTAATCCTCGGCGTGCTGATCCTCGAGATACTCGTCGTCGTCACCGCTGCGCTCACCCGGATATGCCACAAAGGGCGTGGCCGGCGCGGGCGAGGGATTATGGGTGACGGTCACCGACTGCCTCGGCTTCGCCTTGTCCGACTGTTTCGCGCGGGTGTTGTCCACGACGGCGCGGATACGGCGCACCTTGTCGGACACCGCGACGTCGCGCAGGGCGTCGGACCCGGGCCTCGCGGTTGCCTCTGCCTGTGCGTCCGCTTGGGCTTCACGGGCTTTCTCGGCGGCCTCCGCCTCGCGCCTGGCGCCACTTTCGGCTTCGGCGGCCTCGCGGCGAAGGGTGCCTTCCGCCTCTGCGGCCTCGCGGCGCTTGGCGGCTTCTTCCGCAGCGATCTGGCGGGCTTCTTCCTCCGCCGCTGCAAGCTCTGCCGCGCGGGCGGCTTCCTGGGCTGCCGCGATTTCGGCGTCCTCGGCGGCACGGCGCGCAGACGCGACCCGGTCGGCCTCTTCCCGGATCAGGCGCTCGGCTTCAGCCGCTGCCTCATCCTCGTTCTCGGCCTGCATTTTGACCGTTGTATCGTCATCCTCGTCCGACACGGCAACGGCGACAGCATCCGTATCCGCATCGCTCAGATCGGCAAGCAGCGCAGGGTCCAGATCGACGTCGTCCATGTCGTCGTCCGTCTGGCGCAGGATCACGCCGTTTTCGCTGACCCGCGCCTCGACACGCTTGTGAATCTCGCGTTCCGCGATCCGGTGGAGCATCTCGGCATCCGGCGTCGGAGGTTCCGCGCCGAAATAGCGATCGTCAGAGGCAAGGTCGCGGAAATACTCCGCAATCGACTTCATCGTCGAGAACGGGTCATCGAACCCTTCCAGCGTGCAGCTGAACGTACCATAAGATACAGTGAGGATCCTGCTCGAACTCACCATGTCTGACTCGCTTTCTCCCCCGATCCAGCAACAATGGGTTTACCATGTGCCCCACCGACAAATTGCACAAAACCACGATAATCGCGGTATTTTTTCGAGGCTGGAATGTGAACAGTTTCCATTCTGGATACAAATAGGGTCATGAATCGAGAAATATCACCCTTTTTGGAAAAAGTGACACTTCTGGGCGGAGGCGAACTTACCCCCGAGACCGTTTCGAGATTGTTGACGCATGCGCCGAATCTCGTGGTCTGCGACGGGGCCGCTGAACAGGCGCTCGACATGGGGCACAGACCGGATCTTGTGGTCGGTGACCTAGACAGCCTCAAGACCTCGACCCGCGCGCGGCTCGATCCCGCGACGATTCTGCACGTCGCCGAACAGGACACGACCGATTTCGACAAGGCGCTGCGTGTGATCGAGGCGCCGATGGTGCTGGGCGCAGGTTTCATGGGCAAACGGCTCGATCACGAGCTGGCCTGTTACAACGCGCTCGTGCGGCTGCCGGAAAAACGCTGCATCCTCGTAGGCGAGCATGACATCTGTTTTCATTGTCCGCCTGCGCTGACCCTCGATCTCGTCGCGGGCGAACGCGTGTCGCTTTTTCCGATGCGCGAGGTGGCGGTGGGCATGACCGGCCTGCAATGGTCCTTTGACCGGATCGTGCTGGCCCCGGACGGGCGCGTGGGCACGTCGAACAAGGCGTTGGGGAAGGTTACGGTCCGGCCCGAGACCCATGGGCTTCTGGTGATTCTGCCCGCCGGGTCGCTCGAGGCCGCGATCGACGGGCTCAGTCGGGCCGGGTGAGCACGAAGGTGGCCGCCCCCGTCAGGCAGACCGCCTGCAACACGAGCACCCAGCCGGGGGCGTGAAACAGAACCGACACCACAAAGACCGCGATCATCGTCACCACCGCAAGCCGTTTCGCCCGTGGTGAGATCGCCCCGCGTTCCTCCCAGTCGAGGATCGAGGGGCCGAAGTTGCGGTGCTCCACCAGCCAGGCGCGGGCGCGGGGCGAGGACTTGCCGAAGGCAAAGGCGGCAAGGATGAGAAACACGGTCGTGGGCAGACCGGGCAGCACCACACCCAGGAGCCCGAGCGCCACCGCGCCCCATCCGAGAACCATCCATCCGAACCGTGCCATGCGAGGACCCTAGGCGATCCGCCTTTCCAAGTCGTGAGTGCCGCCGATGTGGCGGGCGGTTTCAGGCCAGCGACCGGGGGCGCGGACGACCGCCCGTTTCACCACGTCAGGACGGGCCTGCCGGTGTGTCGGGACGGGGCGGTGGGGCCATGAACGCATCATGGGGCATAGGTAAGCCCGCCCACGGGCCTTCGCAATGTGCCATTTGCACCCGTGGAATGGGCGGCTGGGGCCTTGTCCGGGGGCCGGGCACCGGCTGTGTATGATTGCCCCCGCGCTGCCCGCCCCGCACAGTCGCGCGTGTTCATAATCCCTCGCAGCTTGCCGCGCTTTTCCCTATAAGTCGGGCGACAGCCTGTATCGGAGCGCCCCATGTCCAACCTTTCGCCCATCGACACCGCGAAATTTGTCGCCGCCAAACGCGCGGTCGAGTTTGTCGAGGACGGGATGCGGGTTGGGCTTGGAACCGGGTCCACCGCCGCCTGGATGGTGCGCTGCCTTGGCGAACGGGTGCGCGAGGAGGGGCTTCGCATTTCCGGCGTGCCGACCTCGACCCGCACGGCGGAGCTTGCCCGGCAAGTGGGGATCAAGGTCGTCTCGCTCGACGAGGCGCGCTGGCTCGACCTGACCATCGACGGGGCAGATGAGTTCGACGAGGACCTGAACCTGATCAAGGGCGGCGGCGGGGCACTGCTTCAGGAAAAGATCGTCGCGACGGCATCGGACATGATGATCGTCATTGCGGACCCGTCCAAGAAGGTGGACGCGCTGGGCGGCTTTCCCCTGCCTTTGGAAGTAATACCCTTCGGCTGGCAGACGACGAAGGCCCTGATCGAGGAAACCCTGTCGTCGATGGAGGTGCTGGGGCAGACCGGCACGCTCCGGATGAACGGCGATGCGCCCTTCATCACGGACGAGGGCAACCATATCGTCGACCTTCACCTTCAGCGCATTTCCAATCCCCGGCAGTTGTCTCTGGTGCTCAACCAGATCCCCGGTGTGGTCGAGAACGGGCTTTTCATCGACATCTGCGACAAGGTCGTGATCGGGCATCAGGACGGCAAGGTCGAGGTCATGGACATCAACGAGGGCACCCTCGAGGAAGGTCTCGTGGAGTTCGCCGAGGCCGAGAACCTGTTCGCGGACATCTGAGCGTTGCTGTGAGTTTCGAATTTCGCTGGCGCGAAATCCGACCTACTGGGGGAGGCTTTGCCGGCTTTGCCTCCCCCAGACCCCCTCCAGGATATCTATGAACCAGAGAAGCAGGGACCCCGCTTGGGGGTTCGTGTGCGTCCCTGCACGATCATGCCGCCCGTGCGCGGTCTGGTGCGGCTGGCATGTCGCGCCTAACTGTGGAATATCGCCATCCGGGGAGTGGCGCGACTGCGAGAAGGACAGGATATGAGCGGGTTCGACTATGATCTTTTCGTCATCGGTGGCGGCTCTGGCGGCGTGCGCGCGGGGCGGGTGGCGGCCGAGACCGGGGCCAAGGTGGCGCTGGCGGAAGAGTTCCGCATGGGCGGCACCTGCGTGATCCGGGGCTGCGTGCCGAAGAAGCTCATGGTGTTCGCGTCGAAGTTCGGGCCTGCGGTCGAGGACGCGCGCCGGTTCGGCTGGGACATGGCCGACGGCACTTTCGACTGGAACAAGTTCCGCCCGATGCTCGACGGCGAGCTGTCGCGGCTCGAAGGCATCTACCGCACCAACCTCGCCCGGCCCGGCACCACGATCTACGACGCCCGCGCCACGCTCAAGGACGCCCACACCGTGGCGCTCTCCACCGGCGAGACATTCACCGCGAAGCATATCCTCGTCGCCACCGGCGGGCGGCCTTTCGTGCCCGATATTCCTGGCTGCGAGCTTGGCATCACCTCGAACGAGATCTTCGGCCTCGACCGGCTGCCCAAGCGGGTGCTGATCGCGGGCGGCGGCTATATCGCCTGCGAATTCGCCTGTATTCTCAACGGGCTGGGCGTCGAGGTGACGCAATGGCACCGGGGGCCGCAGGTCCTGCGCGGCTTTGATGACGAGGTGCGCGGACATATTTCGGAGCTCATGGTGGCGCAGGGGATCGACCTGCGCGTGGGCGTGTCGCCGGAGGCTATCGAAAAGACGCCCGAGGGCCTGCGCGTGACGGGTGGCGGCGATCACGAGATCGTCGTGGACGAGGTTCTTTGGGCCACGGGCCGACTGCCCAATACCGAGGGTCTGGGGCTCGAGGCGCTGGGCGTGGAACTGACCGCCAATGGCGCCGTGGTGGTGGACGACTATTCGCAGACCGCCGTGCCGTCCATCTATGCGGTGGGCGATGTCACCGACCGGATCACCCTGACCCCGGTCGCGATCCGCGAGGGCGCGGCCTTTGTCGAGACGGTGTTCAAGGGCAACCCGACCAAGCCCGACCATGCGCTCGTCGCCTCGGCCGTCTTTACCCAGCCGGAATACGGCACCGTCGGGATGACCGAGGAAGAGGCGCATCGCGACGTGGGCGATGTCGACGTTTACACGGCCGCCTTTCGCCCGATGCAGAAGAGCTTCATAGACCGTCAGGAAAAGGCGCTCTTCAAGCTGATCGTGGCGCGCGAGAGCCAGAAGGTTCTGGGGTGTCACATCGTCGCGGAGGGGGCGGGCGAGATGATCCAGCTCGCCGCGGTGTCGATCAAGATGGGCGCGACCAAGACTGATTTCGACGCTGCCGTGGCGGTGCATCCGACCATGGCCGAGGAAATCGTCCTGATGAAGTCGCCCACACGGCGGCTTGAACCGACGACATGACCCTCACGGGTTGAATTTGCCGGGCGATGCAGCCAGTTATGGCAGGACAGTTTTTGGAGGACTTCGAACATATGGCCAGCGACAGCGGCGGGCCCTGGGGCGGTGGCGGTGGAAACCGCGGCGGCCAGGGTGGTAACAACGGTGGAAACAACGGCTCGAACGGGGGCAATGGCGGCAACGAACGCCCGCCGCGCCGACCGGGACAGGGTAACAACATTCCCGAAATCGACGATCTGATGCGCAAGGGGCAGGAACAGCTCCGCGTGCTCATGGGCGGCAAGGGTGGCAACAGCAACCGCACGCCGGACGGCGAAGGCGGAGGGCCGAGCTTTGGCCGCGGCACGCTGGTCATCGCGGTTCTCGTCGTGCTGGCCGTCTGGGTCTTTGCGAGCTTCTACCGCGTGGACACCTCCGAACAGTCGGTCGAGCTTCTCTTCGGCGAACGCTACCAGGTGGGGCAAGAGGGTCTGAACTTCGCGCCCTGGCCCGTGGTCACGCATGAGATCTACCAGACCACCCGTGAAAACACCGAGGACATCGGCATGGGCACCAACGACGGCCTGATGCTGACCGGCGACGAGAACATCGTGGACATCGATTTCCAGGTGGTCTGGAACATCGGTGACGTCGAGAAATACGTCTTCAACCTCGCCGAACCCGTCGAGACGATCCGCGCCGTGTCGGAATCGGCCATGCGCGAGATCATCGCGCGCTCGACGCTGTCTCCGATCCTGAACCGGGACCGGGGCGTGATCGCGCAGGAATTGCAGGAACTGATCCAGTCGACCCTCGACAGCTATCAGTCCGGGGTGAACATCGTGCGGGTGAACTTCGACCGTGCCGACCCGCCGCGCGAGGTCATCGACAGCTTCCGCGAAGTGCAGGCGGCCGAACAGACCCGCGACACGCTGGAAAAGCAGGCCGATGCCTATTCAAACCAGGTGGTCGCGGCGGCCCGTGGTGAGGCGGCGCAGCTTCTTGAGCAGGCAGAAGCCTACCGCGCGCGTGTCGTGAACGAAGCCGACGGTGAAGCCGCGCGTTTCGTGTCGGTCTACGACGAATATGCCAAGGCGCCGGATGTGACGCGCAAGCGTCTGTATCTCGAAACGCTCGAACGTGTGCTGGGTGACGTGGACAAGATCGTCATCGACGAAGGCGCTGCCGGCGGGCAGGGCGTGGTGCCCTATCTGCCGCTCAATGAGCTTGGTCGGAATTCGACATCGCGAACCACCACGAACGGAGGCTCGAACTGATGCGTAAGTCCTATATCTTCCTGGGCGTCGTTGCCGTCGCCATCTTTGTCGCGCTCAATTCGTTCTACATCGTGGACGAACGGGAAAAGGCGCTGCGCCTGTGGTTCGGTGAAATCACCGCCGAGATCGACGAGCCGGGCCTGTATTTCAAGGTTCCGGTGCTGCACGAGATCGCGAAGTACGACGACCGGATCCTGTCGCTCGACACCGAACCGCTCGAAGTCACGCCCGCCGATGACCGTCGTCTCGTGGTCGATGCCTTTGCGCGCTGGCGCATCACCTCGGCGGCGCAGTTCCGCCGGGCCGTGGGTGCTTCGGGCATCAACGGGGCGTCCCAGCGTCTCGAACGGATCCTGAACGCCGAGCTTCGCGAAGTGCTGGGGTCTGTGCCCTCGGACGCCGTGCTGTCAGCCGACCGGGTGGCGCTCATGAACCAGATCCGTGATCAGGCCCGCGCCCAGGCGCAGTCCATCGGGATCGAGGTCATCGACGTCAGGATCAAGCGCGCCGATCTGCCCGAGCAGAACCTCGCCGCGACCTTTGAACGGATGCGGGCCGAACGGCAGCGGGAAGCGGCGGACGAGATCGCGCGCGGTAACGAAGCCGCGCAGCGGGTGCGCGCCCAAGCCGACCGGACCGTGGTCGAGACAACGTCGGACGCACAGCGTCAGGCCGAGATCATCCGAGGTGAGGCCGACGCCGAAAGGAACGCGATCTACGCCGAAGCCTTTGGCCGCGATCCCGAGTTCTTTGCCTTCTATCGCTCGATGCGGGCCTACGAGAACGCGCTCAATGGCGACAACTCGACGCTGGTGATATCGCCCAACTCGGAGTTCTTCGAGTATCTGAAGTCGGACAACTCGGGTATTCCCGGGCCCTCGACGACGGACACGGCGCGTCTGCCCAACGGCGAAACGGTGGGGCAGGCGGACGACGGGGACGAGGACGCGACCGAAGCGCCCAGCGAAGCCCCCGAGGTTCCCGCCGACACGCAGACCGAGACGCCCGCGCAGTAAACCCGCGTGTGGATGACATCTCGAAACCGGCTCCCGCCCTTGGGGGCCGGTTTTTTGTTGTCCGCCGCGGTTGCGCGCATCCTGAGCGCTTGCGTCTCGGCAGAACCTCGCCACCCTTTCACCGGGACGTGACGATTATTTCCCAAGATTGCGTTGCGCGGAGGCGATCCTACATGAATGATACCCCAGACCCGGACGGGCAGTATTTCGAGGAGATCATCGTGACCCCACAGAGTGCCAGACATAAGGCAACCCTCACCCAACAGCGTCAGAGCCGCGCCGTGGCCAAGGCCGAAACTCGCGACAACCGACTTCTCGCCTGGGCCTTTGCCGTGCTCGTCGCGATGCTGGCGCTCATCGCTTCGACGGCCCACGCGCGCGGTGCGCCCGAGAGCTTTGCCGATCTGGCCGAACAGGTCAGTCCCGCCGTGGTGAACATCACCACCGCCACCGTCGTGGCGCAGGACACCGGCCCCTCGCCGATGGTGCCCGAAGGATCGCCGTTCGAGGAGTTTTTCCGCGACTTCCTCGACCGAAACGGTGAGGGCGGCAATGGGCAAGCCCCGCGATCGCGCCGTTCCTCTGCGCTCGGGTCGGGTTTCGTCATTTCCGAAGATGGTTTCATTGTCACGAACAACCACGTGATCGATGGTGCGGACGAAATCGAGATCGAGTTCTTTGGCGATCGCGGCACGCTGCCTGCAACCGTTGTCGGGACCGATCCGAACACCGACATCGCGCTGCTCAAGGTAGAAACGGACACGCCGTTGCCCTTTGTGCCCTTCGGCGATTCAAACGCAATTCGTGTCGGCGACTGGGTCATGGCCATGGGCAACCCGCTCGGGCAGGGCTTTTCGATCTCGGCAGGGATCATCTCGGCCCGTGGGCGCGAACTTCAGGGCACTTATGACGATTTTCTCCAGACGGACGCCGCGATCAACCGGGGCAATTCGGGCGGGCCGCTGTTCAACATGGACGGGCAGGTCCAACGTGGTGACCAAGGTCGTTGATCAGCTGAAGGAATTCGGCGAGACCCGCCGCGGTTGGCTCGGTGTGCGCATTCAGGACGTGACCGAAGACGTGGCCGAGGCGATGGGGCTGGAAACCGTTGCCGGCGCGCTCGTCACCGACGTGCCCGATGGTCCGGCCAAGGATGCGGGCATGGAGGCAGGCGACGTCATCACCAACTTCGGTGGCGAAGACATCGCGGACACCCGCGAGCTTGTCCGTATCGTGGGCAACTCCGGCGTGGGCGAGACTGTCCGTGTGATCGTGCTGCGAGGCGGCCAGACCCAGACCCTGCGCGTGACGCTCGGTCGGCGGGAAGAGGCGATCTCGGCCGACGCCTCCGATGAGACCGACGAGACGCCCTCCGAAGAGGCGCCGACCGAGAAGACCGTGCTGGGCCTGACGCTGTCGGAAATGACCGGCGAGTTGCGCGACGAGCTTGGCCTCGACGCGGGTGCCTCGGGCCTCGTGGTGACCGGCGTGTTGGCGGACAGCCAGGCGGCGGCCAAAGGGCTTGAGGCGGGCGACGTGATCACGGAAGCGGGCCAGCAGCGGCTGGAAACCATCGCGGACCTTGAGGATCGGGTGGCCGAGGCTAGGGACGGCGGGCGCCAGTCCATTCTGCTCCTCGTGCGTCGCGGTGGCGACCCGCGTTTCGTGGCGCTCCCGGTCGAAGAGTAAGAACCGATCCCGAATACCGAAAGGGCCGTCCTCGTGGGCGGCCCTTTTTGATGCCGCAAGTTCGCGGCTCAAGCCAGGGAAAGACAAGGGGGATACAGCATGACCGAAACAATGACGGGCCGCTGTCTTTGCGGCGCGGTCAGCTTTCGCGTGACCGGCACGATCGACAGCTTCTATCTCTGTCACTGTAGCAGGTGCCGCAGGGACAGCGGTTCGGCACATTCCGCAAATCTCTTTTCGACCACCGTGCGTCTCGACTGGCTATCCGGCACGGCGGGGGTTCGGCACTTCCGTCTGACCGGCACGCGCCACGCCCGCCAGTTCTGTTCGACCTGCGGCTCCGCGCTGCCCCTGAGTGACCCAGATACGGGCCTTGTCGTCGTGCCCGCCGGTTCGCTTGACGGTCCGGTGCCCCTCAGGCCCACGGCGCATATCTCTATGGCGAGCCGCGCCGATTGGGACGACGACCTCGCAGCACGTCCCGCCCTCGACGGTCTACCCGGTTAGTCGGTTCTTCGACGCGAAAGGGAAAGGCCGCCTCGCGGGGCGGCCCTTGCGTTCACCTGCGGTCCAGCCGAGTGGCAGACCTGGCGTCAGGCTTACTCATAGTCGGCCCGGACCGCCGCCGCCACGTCACGCGGGTCGGTCATGCCCGACACGTCCTGTCCGCGTTTCTGAAGTTCGGCGTAACGCGCGGCATAGATGTCGCCCTCGTTGCGGCGGTTCTGTTCAGAGTTGCCCGAGTTCATCGCGGCGTCATGGGCGAGCTGTCCCCAGCCGCGCAGCTCGTCGTTCGATTGCCCGGCGGTGGCGGACACGATCGAGGAAAAATTCGAATCGTTGGTCAGCGGGCCCCATTTGCCCACATCGAAGGCGCCTCTGGGCAAGACCTCCATGTCGGACAGGGCGCTTGACACATTGGCGGCCAAGGCGGTCGTGCCGCCCGAGACGGAAATCAGAACGGACGTGCCCAGCCCGACAATGGCGGCGGTCAGCACGACCCAATCGACGGTGACGGCACCGTCTTCTGTGGTTGCAAAGGTCTTGAAGGCATTGGTTTTCATCGGCGTTGCGCTCCGGTGGAATGACTTGTCTCGCAACACCATGACCCGCCTTCGTGGTCATCTTTGGGTTAACATAAGGTATTTTTGGTGAGGTTGTGCCACATTTGCGGCCGCCAGACATGACAAAGGCCGCCCGAAAGGCGACCTTTTCACTTTCCGATGCTGAAAGTCAGCTCAGAAACGGCGGGAGATGTCGGCGCGGTGAATGCCGATGTCTTCCAGTTGGGCATCCGTCAGGAACGACAGGATTTCGCGAGTCTCACGGGCGGCGCGACGGCGCTGCATCGTGATCAGAAGATCGGTGATGAACCGGACAACGCGCGAAACGTGACCGGCAACTTCGTAGGTGGCGATAGCCGTAGCCATGATTTGACCTCGTTTGCTCGATTAATGGGCGGTTTATGAAGAATCCGTCCGGCAGCCGGGACATAGAGCTTCCAAATGCGTGGCGCAAATGTCCGTTTTGCATGTCCTCCATGATTGGGTTGCATAGCTCGAATTTTCTGTAAATGTTTGATAAAACTTGATTAAAACGGAACTGAAAACCGTCGCTTCCAGGTCGAGACCTGTCGTTTTTCGCCCAGATGTCGCGAATGTCGCGCAAGCCATGCGGAGGTCGCAGAGGACTTAGCCCTTTGCCATGTTCACCTTTCGTGCTAATTCTCGGCAAAACGATAACAAAAGGGCAGTCGTCATGCGCGTTATAGGCATTGATCCGGGGCTGGTGAACAGCGGCTGGGGCGTCATCGACGTGGATGGTTCGCGCCTGACCCATGTGGCCAACGGCATTTGTCACGGGCTGGGCGAGGATTTGGGTGACCGGCTTCTTGCGCTCTTCGACCAGTTGACTGCCGTCATCGCGCAATACCGCCCCGATCAGGCCGCAGTGGAGAAAACCTTCGTCAACAAGGACGGCGTCGGCACGCTGAAACTCGGGCAGGCGCGGGGGGTTGCCATGCTCGTGCCCGCCCGCGCGGGGCTGCCCATTGGGGAATATGCGCCGAACCAGATCAAGAAGACAGTTGTCGGCGCGGGCCATGCGGAGAAACGGCAGGTGGAATACATGGTCCGCCTGCAACTGCCCGGTGTGCAGATCAACGGGCCGGATGCGGCGGATGCTCTGGCCATTGCGCTCTGCCATGCCCATCATGCCCGCACGAACGGCCGCCTCGCAGCGGCGATCGCGGCAGGGCGCTAAGGGAGCACGGGTATGATCGGGAAAATCGCTGGACGGGTCGATTACAAGACCACCGACCACGCGCTTATCGACGTGCGCGGGGTGGGCTATATCGTGTTCCTGTCGGAACGTGCGCTCATGACGCTGAAACCCGGCGAGGCGGCGAGTTTCTATACCGAGATGATCGTGCGCGAGGATGCCATGACGCTTTACGGCTTTTCCTCGCTGGTCGAGAAGGAGTGGTTCCGGCTGCTCCTCGCCGTGCAGGGGGTGGGGGCCAAGGCGGCCACCGCCATTCTGGGCGCGCTGGGACCGGACGGCGTGTCGCGCGCCATAGCGCTCGGAGACTGGAACGCGGTCAAGGCAGCCAAGGGGATCGGGCCCAAAACCGCGCAGCGCGTGGTGATGGAACTCAAGGACAAGGCGCCAACGGTCATGGCCATGGGGGCAGGGCGCGCACCGGCGCTCGACGATGTGGTGGTCGAGACCTATATGCCGGACCCTATGCCTGCGTCCGCTACAGCGCAGGATGCACCCGCGAACAACGCCCAGCCCGAGGCGCTTTCGGCCCTGACGAACCTGGGCTACCAACCCGGTGAGGCGGCCTCGGCGGTCGCGACGGCATTGAACGATGCGCCGGACCTCGATACCGCGGGCCTGAT
Source organism: Maritimibacter sp. REDSEA-S28_B5 (assembly GCA_001626765.1). Taxonomy (GTDB): domain Bacteria; phylum Pseudomonadota; class Alphaproteobacteria; order Rhodobacterales; family Rhodobacteraceae; genus Maritimibacter. The sequence goes on along the minus strand of LUOO01000121.1, from coordinate 9,757 downwards.
CCGCGCGGCGCTCAAGCTGCTCGCGCCGAAGGGGTAAGCGATGACCGATCCCGATCCGACCCTGCGCGCGGCCCCGTTGCCCCATGAGACGCCCGATCATGACCGGGCGCTCAGACCGCAGCAGTTGGGCGACTTCATCGGTCAGGCCGAGGCGCGGGCGAACCTGCGGGTGTTTATCGAAAGCGCCCGTCAGCGGGCCGAGGCGATGGATCATACGCTCTTTCACGGTCCCCCCGGTCTGGGTAAAACGACGCTCGCGCAGATCATGGCGCGCGAGCTTGGCGTGAACTTTCGCATGACCTCTGGCCCCGTGCTGGCCAAGGCGGGGGACCTCGCCGCGATCCTGACGAACCTCGAGGCGCGCGATGTGCTCTTCATCGACGAGATCCACCGCCTGAACCCGGTGGTGGAGGAAGTGCTCTATCCGGCGATGGAGGATTTCGAACTGGACCTCGTGATCGGCGAGGGGCCAGCGGCGCGCACGGTGCGGATCGAGCTTCAGCCCTTTACGCTGGTCGGCGCGACCACGCGGCTTGGCCTGCTCACGACGCCCTTGCGCGACCGTTTCGGCATCCCGACGCGGCTTCAGTTTTACACGGTCGAGGAATTGCACGAGATCGTTACGCGCAACGCGATCAAGCTCAATGCCCCCGCCGAACCCGATGGGGCGCTGGAGATCGCGAAACGCGCGCGCGGCACGCCCCGGATCGCCGGGCGGCTTCTGCGCCGGGTCGTCGATTTTGCGCTGGTCGAGGGCGACGGGCGCATCACGCGGGCGCTTGCGGACATGGCGCTTACGCGGTTGGGGGTCGATCACCTTGGCCTTGATGGGGCGGACCGGCGGTATCTGACCCTGATGGCCGAACACTACGGCGGCGGGCCAGTGGGGATCGAAACGCTGGCGGCCGCGCTGAGTGAATCCCGCGATGCGCTGGAGGAGGTGATCGAGCCGTTTCTCCTGCAACAAGGCCTCATCCAGCGCACCCCGCGGGGCCGGATGCTCGGGCACAAGGCATGGCGTCACCTTGGCCTCGACGCGCCAAAACCGGCGGGTCAACAGGACTTGTTTGGCAAGTAGTTGACGGCGGTTTGCCCCGCGTTCAGGGTGGCGGCTCAAGGAGATTTCCATGCCCATCAAGAACCGCATCGCCGAGCTGCAATCCGAAATCGCCGCATGGCGGCAGGACATCCACCGCCACCCGGAACTGATGTTCGACACCCACCGGACCTCGGGCCTCGTGGCCGAGAAACTGCGCGAATTTGGGTGCGACGAGGTGGTCGAGGGGATCGGGAAGACCGGTGTCGTGGGCGTGATCCGGGGCAAGTCCAATGGCTCGGGCCGCACCGTGGGTCTGCGTGCCGATATGGACGCGCTTCCGATCAATGAAGCGACCGGGCTCGACTATGCCTCGCAGACCCCGGGCAAGATGCACGCCTGCGGCCATGACGGTCATACCGCGATGCTGCTCGGGGCCGCGAAATACCTGGCCGAGACGCGGAATTTCGACGGAACCTGCGTCGTGATCTTTCAGCCCGCCGAAGAGGGCGGCGGCGGTGGGCGCGAGATGGTGAACGACGGGATGATGGAGCGGTTTTCCATCGACGAGGTCTACGGGATGCACAACTGGCCGGGCATTCCGCTGGGCGAGTTCCAGATCCGGGCCGGGGGCTTCTTCGCCGCCACCGATCAGTTCGACCTCGTGATCGAAGGCAAGGGCGGGCACGCCGCGAAGCCGCACGAAGGCATCGACCCGACCGTCATCGCCTCCCACGTCATTGTGGCGCTTCAGACCATCGTGAGCCGCAACGTGGACCCCGTGAAACAGGCGGTGGTTTCGGTGACGCAGATGGCGACCGATGGCGACAGCTACAACGTCATCCCTCAGCGCGTCCGCATGAAGGGCACGATCCGGACCCACGATGCGGGCCTGCGCGCGAGCGTGCCGAAGCGGCTCGAGGCGCTGGCCAAGGGGATCGCCGAGGGCTTTGGTGGTCGCGCGATGTTCGACTACCACGAGGGCTACCCGGTCATGGTCAACACCGAGGCTGAGACGGAATTTGCTGCCGCCGTGGCCCAGCGGGTGACCGGCCAGCCAACTGCCGAGGCCGATCCGGTGATGGGCGGCGAGGATTTCGCCTATATGCTCGAGGCGCGGCCGGGGGCCTATATCCTCGTCGGTAACGGCGATACGGCGCCCGTGCATCACCCGGAATACAACTTCTCGGACGAGGCCATTCCGGCGGGCTGTAGCTGGTGGGCCGAGATCGTCGAGCAGCGGCTGCCGGCGGCCTGAGAAACGCTGCCGGGGCCGCTACGCGGCTATTCCGGGCAGGGGCACCGATCATTCCACGAAATCGTAGCCTAGGACATGCGCCTCACCCGCCCGTGTGGCTCATGTGACGGGGCATCTGCCCGTCGAGGCGCTGGCGGGAATAGTCGAAATCATGGCCCTTGGGCTTATGCGTGATCGCCTCGCGGATCGCGGCCACGAGCGGCGCGTCGTCTTCGGGGTGATCGCGCAGTGGCTGACGCAGGTCGGCGCGGTCCTCTTGCCCGAGGCACATGTATAGTTCGCCGGTGCAGGTCAGGCGCACGCGGTTGCAGCTTTCACAGAAGTTATGCGTGAGCGGCGTGATGAAGCCGATCTTCTGCCCGGTCTCCTCGAGCCGCACGTAGCGGGCCGGACCGCCGGAGCGTTCGGCGAGCGGTGTCACGGTGAAGCGGCTTTCGTATTGCGCGCGCACACCGGTCAGCGGCCAGTATTGATCGAGCCGGTTCTCGTTGCCGATGTCGCCCATGGGCATGACCTCGATCCATGTCAGGTCCATGTCGCGTGAGGCGCACCATTCGGTGATGGAGAAAAGCTCGCTGTCGTTGAAGTGGTTCAGCGCCACCGCGTTTATCTTGACCCGGATACCGGCCTCCTGCGCCGCGTCGATGCCGCGCAGCACCTGGGCCAGATCGCCACGCCGCGTGATCTCGCGGAACTTGTCGTCGTCGAGGGTGTCGAGCGAGATGTTGATCCGCTTGACCCCCGCCGCCGCCAGATCGCCCGCGAAGCGTTCGAGCTGCGAGCCATTGGTGGTCAGGGTCAATTCATCGAGAGCACCGGACTCCAAATGGCGCGACATGCCCCGGAAGAAATCCATGATGTCGCGCCGCACGAGCGGTTCGCCGCCGGTGATGCGCAGCTTGCGCACGCCAAGTCCGATGAAGGCAGTCGAGACGCGGTCGAGTTCCTCGAGCGTCAGAAGCTCTTTCTTTGGCAGAAACGTCATGTTTTCCGCCATGCAATAGGTGCAGCGGAAGTCGCAGCGATCCGTGACCGACAGGCGAAGGTAGGTGATCGGGCGCTGGAAGGGGTCGATGAGACGTGTCTGTGCCATGGGTCGAACCTATGCCTCGTGACCTGCATCGGCAAGCGCGATCGGGCTTGGCGAGACGAAAGTCGCGGCCTAAGGTCGTGGCATGAGAGCCTATTCCCTTGCCGTTGTTTTCGGGGCCCTTTTCGGGCTGTCCGCCTGTGCCAACATGTCGTTTTCCGGCGGGACTGCCGGAAACGTGACCGGTCCTGCGGCTGTCGAGGCGGCCTTCGCGCCGCCCGAGGAGACAACCGTGACCGCGCCGCCGCCGCCGCCCACGGCCCGGACCGAGGATGCCTTTGACACGACAACTGCCGAGGAGCGTGCGGCGGCCGTGGCCCCGACCGAGCCTGCGGGCGAACGGGTCTTGGGGACGACCGTGGCCACGCTGGGCGCGCCGACCGACCCCGGGCTCTGGCTCGAGACTCCGCTGGTCTCTGCGGTCGGGCCGGGGCGGGTCGAAGCCAAGGCGAATGGCAAGTCCGTCTCGCTTGAGTTGCGCCCGATCGAGGGGCCTGCCACGGCGGGGAGCCGGATTTCGCTGCCCGCGTTGAGGCTGCTTGAGGTGGGGCTGGCAGGTCTGCACGAATTGACGGTCTACGCCAAGTGACCCGCAGGGTCGTCCAGAGCATCGGTGCCGCGCCGTTGGACTGGGACCAGCTTCGCGCCGGGTTTCGGTGGAACATCCCGGACGATTTCAACATGGCAATGGCCTGCTGCGACATCTGGGCAGGAGAGGACCCCGACCGGGTGGCGCTGACACATGTGGGCGATCCCCTGGACGACGCTTCAGGCGACACGGTCAAGGACTGGACCTATGGCGAGCTTCGCGTCGCCTCGGATCGGCTCGTAGGCAGTTTCGCGGATCGTGGCATCGGGCGCGGCGACCGGGTGGGCATCCTGCTTGCCCAATGTCCCGAGGCGATCATCGCTCATCTTGCGACGTGGAAGCGGGGCGGTATCTCGATCCCGCTCTTTACGCTCTTCGGCCCCGACGCGCTGGCGTACAGGCTGGCCGACAGCGGGGCTCGGGGTGTCGTCACCGACGCGGAGGGGGCAGAAAAGATCGCCGGGATCAGGGACCAGCTTCCGGCGTTGCGCGAGGTCTACGTGATCGGGGGCGAGCACGGGGGCCATGACCTCTGGCGCGAGATTGCCGGGGCAAGCGCTGTGACGCCCGAACGTGTCGGCGCCGAAGACCCGGCGGTCATCATCTATACCTCGGGCACCACCGGCCCCCCCAAGGGAGCGCTTCATGCGCATCGCTTTCTGATCGGCCATCTGCCCAGCGTGGAATTGCACCACGAGGGGTTTCCGCAACCCGGCGACGTGGGCTGGACGCCCGCCGACTGGGCCTGGATCGGCGGCCTCATGGACATGGCTCTGCCCTGTCTCTACCACGGAGTGCGGCTCGTTTCCTGCCGGATGCGCAAGTTCGATCCGCAGGCCGCCTTCCGGTTGATCGCCGATCAGAAGGTGCGCAACCTGTTCCTGCCGCCGACGGCGCTCAAGCTCATGCGACAGGCCCCCGTCCCGAAAGACGTAAGCATACGTTCCATCGGTTCTGGAGGGGAGGCCTTGGGCGCCGATCTGCTGGATTGGGCGCGGGCAGCCTTCGGCGTCACGATCAACGAGTTCTACGGGCAGACCGAGTGCAACCTCGTCTTGTCCTCCTGCGCCGGATACATGGCGGTGAAGCCCGGCAGCATGGGGCGCGCGGTGCCGGGGCACGAGGTCGCGGTGATAGATGCGTACGGGCGCGAGGCTCCGCGCGGCGAGGTCGGAGAAATCGCCGTGCGCCGCCCCGACCCGGTGATGTTCCTAGGCTATTGGAACCAGCCGGAGAAGACGGCGGAGAAATTCATCGGCGACTGGATGCGCACCGGCGACCTCGGCACCTGCGACGAGGATGGCTATTTTACATACGTCTCGCGCGATGACGACGTGATCACCTCTGCCGGCTACCGGATCGGGCCAACCGAGATTGAGGTCTGCCTCACGGGCCACGACGATGTGGTCATGGCGGCGGTGGTGGGCGTGCCAGACGATGTGCGGGGCGAGGCGGTCAAGGCATTCGTGGTACCGCGCGAGGGGGCGGAAACCAAAGGGCTGGCCGAGGCGTTGACGGCGCGGGTGCGGGACCGTGTGAGCCCGCATGTCGCCCCGCGTATCGTGGAGTTTGTAGAGACCCTGCCAATGACGGCGACGGGCAAGATCATGCGGCGCGCGCTGCGAGGGGAGAGCGGATGAAACAGGTGACGTGTTTGATGGCGGGCGCGCTTGCGTTCTGGGCGGGTGTCGCGGTGAGCGAGGAGACGCGCTTCGGCCCGGTCGAGATCGTCCAGATGAACGAGCTTGAACGCGGGCTGTCCTTTGGTGGCGAGGTCTACGAGATCCCGTCCAACCCCTACCTCGCCTTCGTCGAGGCGCAGTATGGCGACTGGATGCTCCTCGCCGTGTCGCAGGGCGGCAATGCCTGCGCGGCAGAATACACATGGGCCGTGGTGAGCGCGGCGGGGGTGAGCTTCTCGCCGGTCTTCGGGACCTGTGCGGAACTGATCGAGATTTCGCAGGGCAACGGCGGGGTGACGGTCGAGATCGACAGCCTCGACGCAGGGTCAGGACCGATCAGCTATTTCTTCGACGGGGCGATGATCACCGAAGAGCAGGAACCACTTCAGGGCATCGGCTGGTCGCTGGGGCAACCCGGCGATTTCTGGGTCGGGCAATATCTGTTCGATCTTTTCGGTGCCGCTGAACTCGATGCAACACTCAAGGCAATCATGGACCCCGAGATGCTCGAGATCGCTCGCAAGAACGCGCAATTGACGTCGCCCATGGAAGTCGAGGGCGACTGGGTCGTCGGCGTGGCCTGCGAGAAGCTAGACTGCGACGCCAACAAGGTGGCCGTTGCTATGGCGATGGACGGCAGCCGGATCGTGGTGGCCCTGCGCGAGGGCGGTGATCCGGTCGGGGTCTTTGGCGATTTGGGCGATGACGAGATCATCCCTGCTTTCGAAGAGGTTCTGGCGCCCTGACGGGTTTCGCTTGTAGCTGATGCAAGACCGACCGGCCGGGGGAGGCTCTGCCCCCTCGGACCCCCTCCTAAATATTTGTGACGCAGCGAAAGTGCTGCGGTCGACCCCGGCCCGAGGGTCGTGCGGCCGGTGCAACACTTGGCTGCGACGGCGTGCGGTGCGTGGAGATTGGGTGGGGCGTTCGGGCTCCTGCGCCGGTTGTCGTCGGCCGGAGGCCGCGCTATCCCTGCGAGAAACGGGAGCATCGGATGACGCCGGAGACGATCGAGGCGCTGTTTCAGCATGGCGGACACTATCATTTCGCGCGATGGGGGCGGCCCATCGTGCCGGTTGTCTTCGGGGTCGATGACGCGACGCTTCGGGTCGTGAAGGGGGCGCTGGAGGCCATGGTGGCGCTTGCGGGGCACCGGATGGCGGATCACGATCCGGAGCTTGGCGCGAACTGCATGATGTTCTTCTTCTCGGACTGGTCAGAGTTGCTGGGTGTGCCGGACCTCGGGGCGATGATTCCGGACCTCACGGCGCTGGTCGCGCGGCTCGAGGCGGCGAGGGCGACGCAATACCGCGCTTTTCGTTTTGACGCTGCGGGCGGTATCCAGGCAGCCTTCGTCTTTGTGCGCATGGGCGACGGCATGGAGGCGCTGAGTGCCGAGACCGTGGCGCTCACGCAGGCGGTGCAGGTGATGCTCGACTGGGGCGAGGGCGCTTTTGTCGACCGTTCTCCGCTGGCGCTCCATCCCGAGGGGGGTGCGGTGATCCTGCGGCCCGAGATCGCCGGGATCATTCGCGCGGCCTACGATCCGGTGCTGCCGGTGGCGGCGCAGGATATGTCCCATGCGCTGAGGCTCGCCGCACGGGTTGGCGCGTGAGGGCCTTTGTCGCGCTCGACCTGCCCGAGCCGCTGATCACGGCGGTCGCACGGTTGCAGGCGGGGCTCGACGTGGGCCGGCGCGTGCCGGAGGAGAACCTGCATCTCACGCTTGCTTTCCTCGGGGACGTGGCGCAGCCGGTCCTGAGCGATGTGGCCGAGGCAATGATGTCGCTCTCCGCGCCCGCCGTAGAGATGACGCTCACCGGCCTCGACGTGATGGGCGGGGCGGAGCCGACCCTCGTCTGTGCCACGGTGGAGCCGGTGCCGGGGCTGGTGACGCTCCAGGAAAAGGTCATGCGCCTGTGCCGGGTGGCGGGTGTCGACCTCGAACGCCGCCGTTTTCGCCCCCATGTGACGTTGGCGCGCTTTCCACGGAGCCTCAATACCAAGGACGACCGGGATTTGCGCGACTACCTCAAACTCAATGGGCGCTACCGGAGCGAGACGCATCTCGCCACGCGGGTGACGCTTTATGAAAGCCATCTGACGAAGGACGGATCGATCTACACGCCCTTGTCCGACATCTATCTGAGGCAGCCATGACCCATAGCTTCAACGTCCGCGTCTATTACGAGGACACCGATCTGGCCGGGATCGTTTACTACGCCAACTACCTCAAGTTCATCGAGCGGGCGCGCACCGAATGGGTGCGGGCGCGGGGCGTGGATCAGGTGCGGCTCAAGGCGGAGGAGGGGATCGTCTTTGCTGTGCGGTATCTGGAGGCCGATTACCTGCATCCCGCGCATTTCGACGACGAGCTGACCGTCGAGACGCGGGTCGAGGTGATGACCGGGGCACGGCTCACGCTGCGGCAGGAGGTCTCGCGCGGCGGCGAGCGGCTTTTCTCGGCGCTCGTGACGCTCGTTGCGCTCAACGAAGCGGGTCATCCGGCGCGGCTTCCGGCGATAATCCGCCAATCTTTGCACTGATCGGACACAGGTAACGGCCAATGACGCGGTTTTGTTGGCTTTGTGGCTATTATTCCGTTACGCTTCGGGGCTAGAGAGCCGTCCGACAGAGATGGCCCAAGAGGCAGGCAACGGAAAGCTATGGAACAGGAAGCCCTCGCGCTCGCCGGAGAAGTCGATTTCTCCTTCTGGGCGCTTTTCTTTCGCGCAACGCTGATCGTGAAGCTGGTGATGATCGGACTCATCGTCGCTTCATTCTATTCATGGGCGATCATCGTGACCAAATTCATTCAGTTCCGAAAGGCTCGGGCAGAGGCGCGCGCCTTTGACGAGGCGTTCTGGTCCGGGGAGCCGCTTGACGAGCTTTTCGAACAGATCGGGCCAAATCCCGACGGAGCCTCGGAACGGGTCTTTGCGGCGGGGATGCTGGAATGGCATCGCTCGCACCGGGCCGATGGCGGGCTGATCGCGGGCGCGACCAGCCGGATCGACCGGTCGATGGACGTGGCCATCGCCAAGGAGGGCGAAAAGCTCAACAGCCGGCTCGGGTTCCTCGCGACCACGGCGGCGACGGCGCCTTTCGTGGGCCTCTTCGGCACGGTCTTCGGTATAATGAACGCCTTTATCGAGATCGCAGCGCAGCAGAACACGACGCTTGCGGTCGTGGCACCCGGTATCGCCGAGGCGCTTCTGGCCACCGGGCTTGGTCTGCTGGCCGCGATCCCGGCGCTCGTTTTCTATAACAAGCTCACCACGGACAGCGATGCGATCATCGCAGGGTGGGAGAGCTTTGCCGACGAGTTCGCCACCATCCTCAGCCGACAGCTGGACGGCTGACATGGGGGGCTCAGTCGCACAATCGGGCGGCGGCAAGCCGCGCGCGCGGCGGGGGCGCCGCCGGGGCCGCAACCGCGCCATGATGGCCGAGATCAACATCACGCCCTTCGTCGACGTGATGCTGGTGCTCTTGATCATCTTCATGGTGGCGGCACCGCTCATGACCGTGGGGATCGACATCCAGATGCCCGAGACGGCGGCAAACCCGCTGCCGACCATCGAAGAAGAGCCGCTCACCCTGTCCATCACCGAAGACGGGCGGGTGGCGATCATGACGACGGAAGTGCCGCGTGACGAGCTGATTTCGCGCCTGCAGGGCATCATGACCGAGCGGGCGGACGACAAGATCTTTCTGCGCGCCGACGGACGTATCCCTTACGAGGACGTGGCCCAGATCATGGGCGCGCTCAACGCGGCGGGCATGAACAATATCGGGCTGGTGACGGAAACGGGCGGACCCGCGCTTGACGGGACGCCCCGGTAGGAGCAGCGGTTGAAGACCGGCTACTATATCTCGGGGATCGGTCACGGCCTTTTGATCCTGGTCCTGCTGTTCGGCGGGCTGTTTTCGCGTGAAAGCGACGAACCGACCGTGCCGGTGGCGGATGTGTCGATCATCTCGTCCGAGGAGTTCGCCGCGCTGACCAGTCCCGTGCTGGCGACCGAGCTGGCGGGGCTGAACTTCCCGAACCCGGTCGGCCTCGCCCCCGGCTTCGACAAGGATGCGCGCGTGGCGCATG
>LUOO01000120.1:9886-10750 GCA_001626765.1 Maritimibacter sp. REDSEA-S28_B5 | reverse complement strand
GGGCGGGGTGCAGTCGTCCTGCCCGGCCTTTGGCGGCGCGGCGCTCGACCAGATGATCGTCACCACGGCGCGCGAGGGCCTGCGCGATCCAGGCGCGAGGGACGGCGTGGTCTATGACCTTACGGCGGGTGTGCGTGGGCAGGCGGAACACCGTGTCCTGCTGTGAGGCTTGGCCGGTGCCCCCGGTCGTCCCGCAGGGCTAGCCGCTTGGGACGAGGACTTTGCGCATCGACAGGGGATCGGCCCCGAGGCGGTCCCGATCAGCCCCGCCACACCCTGCGGCGCGTAGAGGGCGAAGAGGATCGCGACTACGCCGATCCCCGCCAGATACCACGCGCCGAAGTCGCCAAAGACCTCTTGCAGCGCAAAGAGAGCCAGCGCGCCGATGATCGGCCCCGCGAAGCTGCCCAGCCCGCCGACAAGCACCATGAACAGCATGAAGACCGACCAGTTGATGCCGAAGGCCGTGCGCGGCTGGTAGGTGATCGCGGAGGCGAGCTAGAGGCTCCCAGCCACCGCGCAGCCCAGGGCCGAGATGAGGAAGATCGCGCGTTTGACCCGCATCGTGTCGATGCCCACCGAACCGGCGGCGTCCTCGTTGTCGCGGATCGCCTGGCTCTCGCCGCCGAGCCGCCCGCGCAAGAGCCGGTAGCTGATCACGAGAAGCGCGGCGGCGGAGCAGACGGCGGCGACATAGATGATCGTGCGCCGCAGGTCCGCGTCCATCGCGTTGAGCGCGGCGACCGAACGCCCGGTTTCGCCCTGCACCAGCGGGTCGAACATCACCAGTGAGCGCAGGATTTCCGCGACGACCCACATGGCGACGGCGAATTCGGCGGCGCGCAGGCGCAGCATGACGAAGGA
>LUOO01000120.1:0-9832 GCA_001626765.1 Maritimibacter sp. REDSEA-S28_B5 | reverse complement strand
GGACGAAGTAGCCCGCGAGGCCGATGAAGCATTGATGGCCGACCGACACCAGCCCGGCGAAACCCGCGAGCAGGTTCCACGACACGGCGAGCAGGAGGTAGATCATGAGAAGCGTCAGCTTGTCGATGACGAGTGCCGAGCCGACGAGGGGGAGGGCCAGCAGGACCGCGAGCGCGGCCCGAGGCGATAGGTGCCGGTCATGTCCGTTTTCCTTTCCATGCTGTTGTCTGCCCCTGTCTTGCCGTGATCCCTCTACCCGTCAGGGCCGCGCGCAGGGCCACACGCCAGCCGCCGTGCCCGGCCCGCCAGCCTTGGGCGAGCCGCGCCATGAGGACGGTCAGGAACACGAGGTGCCCGGCGAGCAGCGCGGCCTGGTTCGAGATGAGACCGCCGAGCGACTGGCTTATGCCAAGGATGATCCCACCGATCAGCGTGCCCCAGATCGACCCCAGTCCGCCGATGACCACCGCCTCGAAGGCGAAGATCAACTGGGCGGGGCCGGAGTAGGGCGTGACCTGTCCGCGCATGGCGAGGAACACGCCCGCGAGGGCGGCGAGGCTGACCGCGATGGCCGAGGCGGCGCGTTGCGCGCGGCGGGCGTCGACGCCGCAGAGTTCGGCCGCTTCAGGATCGGTGGCGGTGGCCTTGATCGCGCGGCCCAGGCGGGTTGCCCGGAGCATGAGGTGAAGTGCCCCGATCACCACGACCGCGCAGGCGAAGATGAGAACGGGCAGCTGGCCGACCAATATGCCAGCGGGCAGGCTCCAGCTGGCCCATGACAGCCCGCCGATGTCGGCGCCGAGCGACCGGGTGTTGGACCCCCAGAGGCCGAACATCCCGTTCTGAAGCGCGGCCCCCAGCCCGATGGTCACGAGGATCGGCAGGAGGAACCCGCCCCGCATCGCGCGTTCGAAGAGGACTGCGTGCATGATCCATCCGAGCGCCGCCATGACGGGGAGCGTCACGGCGATGGCCAGCCCCACGGGCAACCCGACGGCCTGCGTCAGCGCGATGACGATGAGCGCGCCCAGCACGGCCATGTCGCCATGTGCGAGGTTGATGAAGCGCACGACCCCCACCATGAGCGACAGGCCCACCGCGACGATGGCGTAGTAGCCGCCCAGAAGCGTGCCTTGAACGAGGGCCTGAACGAAAGCGTCAGCCATGCGCCGCCTCCTGTCGATGGATGCCGAAATAGGCGTCGGAAATCTGTGCCCGTGTGAAGTCGGACGGCGCGCCTTGAAGCTCGGCGCGGCCCTCGGCCATGCAGAGGATCCGGTCTGCGAAGGCCAGCGCGCGGTTCAGATCCTGTTCGACGAGGATGATCGCCATGTCGCCCGCCGCCCGGACCGTGGCTAGCGACTGGTAGACGCCTTCGACCGCGGCGGGCGACAGGCCGAGCGATACTTCGTCCAGCAGGATCACGTCGGGGTTCGACAGGAGCGCGCGGGCGATGGCGACGGCCTGCCTTTGCCCGCCCGAGAGCTTGCCCGCGGGCAGATGCACCAGTGGCCCGAGCTGGGGAAAGGTGTCCATCACGCGGGCCGTGGACCACGGGCCGGGGCGGGCGTTTTCCGACGCGATGCGCAGGTTGTCGGCCACCGTCAGGTCATAAAACAGCCGCCGCCCTTCGGGCGACATGGCGATGCCCCGGCGCACCCGTTCGAAGGCCCTGAGCCGCGTCACGTCTTCGCCGTTCAGGGCGATGCGCCCTTGGGCCACCGGATGCACCCCGGCGATGGAGCGCAGGAGCGTGGTCTTGCCCGCCCCGTTCGCCCCGATGATGGACAGCACCTCGCCCCGCGCGAGCGACAGGTCGATGTCGCGCACGGCGGTGAGCAGACCGTGACGGCAGGTGAGGTTGGAGACGGAAAGCACGGTCATTCCGGGTCCGTCCCGAGATAGGCGCTTCGCACCGTGGGGTCGGCCATGACGGCCTCCGGGTCGCCCTCCGCCACCACGCGCCCCTCGGCCATGCAGACGAGCCGCGTCACCACCTTAAGGAGCGCGTGCAGGATATGTTCGATCCAGACGATGGTCAGGCCCGAGGCCCGAAGCCCCCCGATCAGGTCGATGAGCTGGATCAGCTCGCCCTCGGTCAGTCCGCCGCCGATTTCGTCGAGCAGGATGACACGCGGGTTCGTGGCGAGCGCGCGGGCGACCTCCAGCCGTTTGAGGTCGAGAAGACCCACGGCGGCGGCGGGCGTGTTGGCGAGCGGCAAAAGCCCGGTGCGCCGCAGGATGTCGCCGGTCGCGTCGATCGCCGCCTGACCGTCCCATCCGCCACCCGCCCGCGCGGCGACGAGCACGTTTTCGAAAAGGGTCATTCCGTGGAACGGATGCGGCACCTGATAGGTCCGCGCGATGCCCATGATGTTGCGCGCCCGCGCGGGGGCCATCGTGATGTCGGTGCCATCAAAGCGGATCTGCCCCCCGGTGATCGGAAACGACCCCGCGAGCGCGCCGAAAAGCGTCGTCTTGCCCGCGCCGTTCGGGCCGACGATGCCCACGGCTTCGCCCGCCCCGGCGTGAAAACCGACGTCGTCGAGAACCGTGAGGCTGCCGTAGCGCTTGACCACGCCCGCGGCGCACAGGAGCGGACCGGGGTCGGGACTGTGGTCGGGGCCGGGGTCAGGACTGTGGCCGGGGCCATCGGGCCGGATGTCTGGTCGGGGGATCGTCATGGCGGACGGGTCTTTCCTGTGGGTCTGCGCAGGGATGGACGGGCGGGGGATGGGCGCAAGGAGGACGGCCCACCCCCCGGATGGTCGGCTTATCCGCCGATCTTGTAGGGCTTGAGCTCCGCCGAAATCGGCACGTCCGGGGCCAGCACGTTGGCCGTCACGTCGAGCGCGAATTCATAGGGGCCATCCGCCGCCTTGACCCATTGGCAGTTCACCAGCGGCGCGGTGGCGATGCCCGGCATGGGACCATTGGCGAAATCGACCGTGCCCACCGCCGTTTCCGCCGTCAGCGTGTCGAGCGCCGCCGCCACCGCCGCCTTGTCATGCGGGTTGCCGGAGGCCACGAACGCGGCCAGCGTCACGTCGAGAAGCGCGGCCTGCGCCCCGGCCTGTTGGGTCCATTGCTTTCCGATGGTCGTCTCGAACCCCTCCGCCAGTTCGGCGCTGGTCATGCCCGTCGCAGGCGAGGCGGTGGGGAAATCGCGGTGCCAGTAGGCCCCGGTGGAAAGCCCGTATCCGAGGCTCCCCAGCGCCTCCATCTCGGCCGCGAACAGCCCCGCCTTGGCCATCTGCATGATCTTGACCTCTTGGGCGAGGCCAAGCTGCGCCGCCTGTCGCCAGAACACCGGGAAATCCGGCGGAAACGGAAAGGCGTTCACGATGTCCACGCCGTTCTGTTTGAAGTAATTGATCTGGTTCGAGAAATCCGATGTCATGTTCTCATAGGGGCCGGCGTCGAAGATCTCGAACCCCTGGGCTTCGAGCGCGGGGATCAGGCCCGCGCGGATCGCGTTGCCGTCGGCGTCGTTGGGCACCAGCATGCCCACCTTGCGGTTGGTTTCGATCTTGCTCCACCCGTCGGCATAGAGCGGCGCGAAGTCACCGGCGCCGAAGCTGAAGTGATAGGTCCACTTGAACGACTTCTCGCCGGGCGTGCCGCCGCGCCCGAAGTAAAACGACTCCCACAGCGCGATGGTCGAGATCGACGGGGTGCCGAGGGCTTCGCAGGCATCCGCGACCGGGTTCGTCGTCTCCGGCGTCGAGGACGAGATGACCACGTCCGGCGACGGACCGTTGATGAGGTTGCGGGTCTCCTGGCTGGCGCGCACGGGGTCCGATTGCGTGTCCACGAGGATCACCTCGATCCCGTAGGTCTTGCCGCCGATCTCGATCCCGTCCGCGTGCTTTGCCTCAAGCGCGGCGGCGAGCCAGGCGTCGGCCTCGCCGAAGATGCCAAGCGGGCCGGAGCGGGGGCCGACCCAGCCGATACGGATCGTGTCGGCGTGGGCCGCGGCGAAGCCACAGGGGGCCAGCGCGGCGGTAAGCGCACCCGCGCCCACGAGCGTGCCGAAGTGGCGGCGGCTGATGTGTCTGGTTGTCGTCATTGTCTTTCCTCCCAAAAAGATGTTCTCGGTTTCAGGTCGCGAGCCGTGCCGGAGACCGGGGGCCGGGGGCCTAGCCCATGCGCAGCACCGGCTTGATCGCGGTGCCCGCGTGGCTGTCGTGAATGGCCTTGTTCACCTCGGCAAAGGGGTAGAACGTCAACAGCTTGTCGAAGGGGAACCACCCGGCCCGCCACAGATCGACGAGCTTGGGAATAAAGGTGTCGCCGTCGCTTTCGCCCTCGACCACACCCATGAGCGTCTTGCCCTGCGACATGAAGTCGGTGTTGTCGATGACGATCCCCGCGCCGGGCGGCGCGACCTTCATGGTCGTGACCTTTCCGCCGGATGCGGTCTTTGGGTCCGAAGGGTTCGATTTCGAAAGGGCGGGGGCGGAGCACGCGGTCCTGTCGCCGGGTCTGGCCGAGACGTTCGAGCCGGACAATCCGGGGATGCACCGGACGCCGACCGTGGATTACGTCGCGGTGCTGTCGGGCCGGGTGGTTCTGGAGCTTGACGACGGGGCGACGGTCGCGCTCGGCCCCGGCGACACGGTGGTTCAGCAGGGCACCCGCCACGCCTGGCGTAATCCGTTCGACGAACCCGTGAGCATCGCCGTGGTTCTGACCGGCGCGCACGGCGGCTGAGGCAAAGGGGCAAGGGCGCGCGGTGTTCACCAAGTGAAAATCCCGCGGAATATGAAGGCGGCCCCGGGCGCACCCGGTCTCGCCTGACCACGGGGAGAGGAACGGATACCGGATAAGGGGCCGAGGCCACGGTCCGGGTTCGAGGGAATATCCCACAGGGCCAAGGGCGCGAGCCGGTCCGGGCGGGAGGACGGCATCCGGTGAAACGGGGCGCGTGAAGAGGGCGCGCCGATCTGCGGCCCGCTGGGTCAAGTTCGGCACTGTCGTCCGGCATCGGGCGGCATCTGACACAGGGTCCGATGCAGGATCCGATACAAGGGAGGAAAGTTGAATGAAAACCACTCGCAGAGGGCTTATCAAGGGCGCGGCTCTGATTGCCACCACCACGCTCGCGGGCGTGGCGTTTGCGCAGGACGTCGATCCCGTCAAGATCGGCTACGCAGCCTCGGTCACCGGGCGCAACGCCGCCGGGGCGGGGCTGACCACCATCCCGACCTACAAGCTCTGGGTCGAGGACGTGAATGCGGCGGGCGGGCTGACCCTGCCCGACGGCTCGCAGCGCCCCGTCGAACTGATCGAATATGACGACCGCTCCGAAACGCAGGAGGTCGTGCGCGCGATCGAACGTCTGGCCACGCAGGACGAGGTGGATTTCATCCTCCCGCCGTGGGGCACCGGGTTCAACATGGCCGTCGCGCCGCTGATGGATCGCTTCGGCTATCCGCAGCTTGCCACCACCTCGGTCGTTCTGGAAACCGAACCGCTGGTGGAACGGTGGCCGGGGAGCTTCTGGCTTCTGGGCACGTCGCGGGGCTAGGCGGGCACGCTGGCCGAGTTCATCGCGGGTCTCAAGGAAAGCGGTGACGTGAACGAGCAGGTCGCGCTCGCCTCGGTCGCGGACGGGTTCGGGATCGAACTGGTGACGGAGGCGCGCGAGCTCTTCGCGGAGGCGGGGCTCGAGATCGTGATGGACACGACCTATCCGCTCGGCACATCGGATTTCGCGACGATCATCAACGAGACGGCCAATTCCGGCGCCGATACCTTTGTCGCCTTCTCCTATCCGCCGGACACCTTCGCGCTGACCCAGCAGTCGGCGCTGTCAGACTACAATCCCAGCGTCTTCTACGCCGGGGTCGGCGTCGGCTTCCCGGCCTATCCGCAGATCGCGCAGGCGAATGTCGAGGGCGTGATGAGCCTTGGCGGGATCAACGTCGCCAATCAGGAAATCATGGACTACCGCGCCCGCCAGCAGGAGGTCGTCGGTTCAGCGCCCGATTACTGGGGCAGCGTGGTGACCTACTATGCGCTCGAAATGCTCGCGCAATCCATCGAGCGCGTGGGTCTGGATCGCGAGGCGGTGGCGGAAGAACTGCGCACCGGCACCTTCGACACGCTGATGGGTGAGGTGAAATTCGAGGGCAATACGCTCGACAACATCTTCTACCTTGGACAGTGGCAGGACGGCAATTTCGTCGGCATCGCACCGACCGACCGTGAAGGTGCGGTCGAACCGATCTTCCCGAAACCCGCGTGGAAGTAATCCACAACAACAAACGATAAAGAAGGAGGCTCCCGCATGTTGAGCTCTACGCTGATTGTCGGGCTGGTTCTTGGTGGAACCTACGCGCTGCTCGCGCTCGGTCTGACGATCCAATACGGCGTGGCGCGGATCATGAACCTCGCTTATGGCGAGCTGGTGATCGCGGGTGCCTTTTTCACGATGCTCATGGTCACGCAGGCGGGGTTGAACCCGCTCGTGGCCCTGATCCTCGCCCTGCCTTTGGGCTACGGGTTTTCCTGGTTGCTCTACACCGTCGTGCTGCATCCGCTGGCGCGACGGTCTAAATCCCAGGGGCAGCTCGAGGTGGATTCGATCCTCGTGACCTTTGGCCTGCTGTTCCTCATGCAGGGCCTCTACCAGGTGAACTTCGGCGGCAATTTCCAGGGTTACCAGTGGCTTCAGAACCCGGTGAACATCCTGGGCACCAAGATCGCCGGGGGGCGGGTCATCGGGCTGGTCTTCGCGGTGCTGATCGGGGCGCTGCTCTACCTCGCCATGATCAAGACGCGCTGGGGCGTGAACATGCGCGCGGTCGCGTCGCGGCCGCAGTTCGCCGCCCTCGTCGGCATCGACATGCGCAAGGAAGCACGGATGGCCTTTGCCACCGGCGGGGCCCTGGCCGCGGCCGGCGGGGCGATCCTGTCAATGTATCAGACGTTCACGGCGGTGGACGGCACCTTCCTGACCATGAAGGCGCTGGTCATCGTCATAATGGGCGGGGTCGGCAATCTGATCGGCGCGCTGTTGTCGGGGATCATCATCGGGCTGGTCGAGGCCGGCGTGTCCGTGGCCATCGACCCGGGCCTGACGCTCGCCGCAACCTATGCGATTTTCCTCGTGGTGCTGCTGTGGCGTCCGCGCGGGCTGTTTTCGACCTGAGGCGCGGACGAGAAGACCATGAAATTCGAGAAAAAGCACATCCTGTTCCTCATCGGAGCCGTCCTCGTGGTCGCCGGTCTCGCGGCCCTGCCGCTGGCACTCAAGGACTATGGCGACGGCCTGCTTTTGGGTCTGTTCAGTTATATCACTCTTGCCAGCGCCTGGGCGTTGTTCTCCGGCCCGACGAAATACATTTCGCTCGCCACCGTCGCCTTCTACGGCACCGGCGCTTATACGGTCGCGGTGCTGAACGAGACACTGCCCTTCGCGGTCGTTCTCGTCGTGGCGCTCCTCATTGGGCTGGTCATCTCGCTCCTCGTCGGGCTTGCCACGCTGCGGCTCGCGGGGGTCTATTTCGTGATCTTCAGCTTCGGGCTGGCCGAAATGGTCCGCCAGCTCATCACCTGGTTCGAGACGCGGGTCACGGGCACGCTGGGGCGCTATGTCTTTGTCGATCTGACCACCACCCATCTTTACTGGATGCTCCTCGGGCTGGCCTGCCTCACGCTGTTCATCCGCTGGTGGATCGGCGAGAGCCGTCTGGGCCTCGCCATCCATGCCATCGGCGATGACGAAACCGTGGCACGGCACGCGGGCGTCAACGTCACGCTGGTGAAGCTCGCGCTCTTCGCGATCTCGGCGGCGATCATCACACTCGTGGGCGCGATCCAGTCGCCGCGTTACGTCTATATCGAGCCGTCCATCGTGTTCAGCCCGACGGTGAGCTTCCTGACGCTGATCATGGCGCTGCTTGGGGGCGCGACCCGAACCTGGGGGCCGGTGTTCGGCGCGGTGCCGCTGTTTTTCCTGTTCGAATGGTTGTCCACGAACCTGCCCGACCATTTCTCGATCGTTCTGGGCCTGATCTTCGTGGGGATCGTGTTCATCGTGCCCAATGGCGTGCTTGCCCTGATCGAGGGCCTCTTCACCCGCAAGCGTAGGGGGACCCGGACATGAGCGATCTTCTGACGCTGCGAAATGTGACCAAACGCTTCGGCGGGCTGGTCGCGGTGAACGAGGTCAGCTTCACGCTCGGCGCGGGCGAGGTCGTGGGGCTTCTGGGTCCGAACGGCTCGGGCAAGAGCACGGTGATGAACCTGATCTCGGGCGAACTGCCCGCGACATCCGGCTCCATCACCTTCGACGGCACGGACATCGGTCCGCTGCCGCCGCACAGGATTGCCAAGCTGGGGATCTCGCGCACGTTCCAGCTCGTCCGTTTGGCCGAGAGCCTGTCGGTGCGCGACAACGTGATCATGCCGCTGGCCTTTGCATCTCCCCATGTCTGGGGCAGGAAGGCGCGGCGGCGCGCGGATGCGGCGCTGGAGCGCGTGGGGCTGGGCGGTCAGGGCGACATGGCGCCCGCCGATCTCAACTACATCGACCAGAAGCGCGTCGAACTGGCCCGCGCCATCGCGCCGGACCCGAAGCTCCTGCTTCTCGACGAATGGATGGCGGGGCTGAACCCGTCGGAGCTTCGCACAGCGATCGAGCTTATCCGGGGGCTGGGCGACACCGGGATCACGATTTTCCTCGTGGAACACATCATGGAGGCGGTGCGCGAGCTTTGCCCGCGCTGCATCGTCGCCAACGCGGGCAGCGTGATCGCGGACGGGCCGACGGAGGCCGTGCTGTCGACCCCCGACGTGCGCCGCGCCTATCTGGGAGAAGCCGCCGATGTTTGACGCCCGCAACATTTCGCTGCGCTATGGCAAGCACCTTGCCGTCGATGACGTGTCCATCTCGGTAGGTGAGGGCGAATGTGTCGTCATCCTTGGCGCGAACGGGGCGGGGAAGTCGTCGCTTCTGCGCGGCATCTCCCGCATGGCCCCCATCGACCCGGCGGGTCGGATCACATTGCGGGGCGCCGATCTGGGCGCTGTGCCCGCGCACCGGATCGTGGAGGAAGGCATCGCCTTGGTTCCCGAGGGGCGCGGCGTGTTCACGGAAATGACCGTCGAGGACAACCTCTGGCTCGGATCGAACCCGAAACGTGCCCGCGCGGACAACGAGACGCGGCGCGGCGAGATCCTGGCGCTGTTCCCGCGTCTTGCAGAACGGCGCAAGCAACGGGTCGGCACCATGTCGGGCGGCGAGCAACAGATGGTCGCCATCGCCCGCGCGCTCATGTCGAATCCGGACCTGCTGTTTCTGGACGAGCCGAGCCTCGGCCTCGCCCCGATCGTGGTCAAGGAGCTCTTCGCCACGTTGACCCGCATCAAGGAAAGCGGCGTGTCGATGCTGCTCGTCGAACAGAACGTGACCTCGTCGCTGGCACTGGCCGACCGTGGCTATGTGCTCGAGGCCGGGCGCATCACCAGCGAAGGCACCGCGCGGGAGCTTTCGTCGTCATCGGTCGTGATGGAGGCGTTTCTCGGTCACTGACATCAACCAAGGGAGCAACTCATGCCAGAGGCAGCGACAACGGAATTCTGGAAGCATCTCAAGCCCATTGCGGAGGTGTTCAAACCCGACGCCGGACACGACGTCTACATGAGCGACGTGGCCGAGGCCGAGGACAAGTATTTCGTCCCGTTCTCCGAGACCGTGTCCTCGCGCCCGCTGTGGATCGCGCCCTCGCAGAACAAGTGGTGCGATGTGCTCATGGCCAAGGAGGCGGGGCTCGTGAACCGTCATTACCATCCGCACGAGGTCTTTGCCTATACGATCAGCGGC
>LUOO01000012.1 GCA_001626765.1 Maritimibacter sp. REDSEA-S28_B5 | reverse complement strand
TCATTACCATCCGCACGAGGTCTTTGCCTATACGATCAGCGGCAAGTGGGGCTACCTCGAACATGACTGGACCGCGACGGCGGGCGATTTCATCTACGAGAGCCCCGGCGAAGGCCACACGCTCGTCGCCTACGATCACCCCGATCCGATGCGCGTGTTCTTCATCGTGACCGGCCCGCTTCTGTGGCTGGACGACGAGGGCAAGGTCGAAGGCTCGTTCGACGTGCACGACTACATCAAGCTCTGCCGCGAGCACTATGACAAGGTCGGGCTCGGGTCGGACATGATCGACAAGCTCATCCGCTAGCCGACCGGGCGCGGCGCCTCCTGTCGCTTGCCGCTTTCGGTAGGCTGGCCGGCATCAGGTCACATGATATGACCTTTCTGCTCGCATGGTTCATGTAGCCGGCCGCGCGCTCACTAGAAGTGCGGTCCTTACCTGGCCCTGGTCGGTTATCCATTCTCGCGTCGTGTCGTCGGCTGGTCGAAGCAAGGCCGACTGACGACAGACGATGTCCTGCACGCATTGCTCACGGCGACATGGCGGCGAAAGCCTAAGGATGTGGCCCTGATACATTCGGACCATGGCAGCCAATTCGCGAGCGTCGAATGGGCGGCGTTTCTGCGAGCCCACAATCTTGAGCACTCGGTGAAGGGATATTGCGCATCTCTTTTCGCAATTTGCGCAACATCGATTCCCCGCGCCTGAAATTCCCGCTAGTTCAGGATCATGGATATCGTTCTCGTCACCACGGTCATCGCATCCCTGTTCCTTGTCATCGGCGCGGCAGAGCCGCTCGCCGCGCGGTTGCGGTTGCCCTATAGCGTGATCCTCGCCGTGCTCGGGATGCTCATCGGGGCGGGCGCGATCTTTTTCCTGCGGACGGAACTGACGGATGCCCTGAACCCGGTCGCCGAGGCGATCCTGGGGCTGCCGATCCGGTCCAATGTCTTTCTCTACGTCTTTCTGCCGACTCTGCTGTTCCAGGCGACGCTGGGCATGAACCTGCGCCGGATGCTTGATGACTGGGTGCCGATCCTTGTCCTTGCTGTCGTGGCGGTGGTCGTGGCGACATTCAGTGTGGGCTATGCCCTGTCATGGGCGAGTGCCCTGCCACTGGCGGCGTGCCTGCTGATCGGCTCGATCGTGTCCACGACCGATCCGTCGGCGGTGGTCACGATCTTCCGGTCGATCTCGGCACCCCAGCGGTTGTCCCGGATCATCGAGGGCGAGAGCTTGCTCAACGATGCGGCGGCGATTGCGCTCTTCGGCCTCTTCATGGGCTTCGTCATGCTGGGACTGCCCGATCCCGATCTGGGGGAGGCGCTGGCGCGGTTTCCGATCCTGATCGTCGGCGGTGCCGTGACGGGGTGGGTCGCGGCACGGGCGGCGGTTTGGGTCATGGCGCTTTTTGGTCGGCACGAGCTGGCCCAGATCTCGATCTCGGTCGCGCTGCCCTATCTTGCCTATATCGGGGCGGAACAGAGCGTCGGTGCCTCCGGGGTGATCGCCGTCGTTGTGGCGGGACTGACGCTGAACCTGACGGGGCCCGGACGTCTGCCGCCGCAGGCCTGGACGAATCTTCGCGAGCTCTGGGACGTTCTGGCGCATTGGGCGGGGGCGCTGATCTTTGTCCTTGCTGCGCTGCTGATCCCGCGACTGCTCGAAGAGGTGCGTTTCGAGGATTTCATTCTGGTCGGCGTGGTCATCGTCGCCGCCATCGCCGCGCGGGGGGTGATCCTGTTCGGGCTGCTGCCGCTACTGACGCTCTTGAAACTTTCGCCCACGGTCGAGCGGCCTTACCGCGTGGCGATTCTGTGCGGTGGCTTGCGGGGCGCCGTGACGCTGGCGTTGGCGCTGGCCGTCACCGAAAGCTTCCGCGTGCCGGACGGGATCCAGCGCGTCGTCGGCATCCTTGCCACCGGGTTCACGCTCTTCACGTTGATCGTGCAGGGCACGACACTGAGGTGGGTCATCAGCCGGCTCGGACTTGACCGGCTGTCGGCACTAGACGAGGCGCTATCGCGGCAGGTCGTCGCCGTCGCTTTGCAGACTGTGCGCGAGGACCTGGCCCGCACGACCGAGAATTACGATCTGAACCACGACACCGTGCGCTCGGAAGCCAAGCGTTTCGGGGAGCGTCTGGGCACGGCAGTGAAATCAGCCGAGGAAGGTGTCGATATTCTGGATCGTGATCGTATCACGCTTGGGTTGATTGCCCTGGCCGGACATGAACGGGATGCGATCATCTCCAAGGTGCGCGAGCGTACGATCTCGGCGCGTATGGCCGAACAGGTCCTGTCGGATTCCGAACGGCTGATCGAGGGTGCCCGCAGCCAAGGCCGCAACGGCTATAACCGCGCCGCACGACGGAGCGTTGCCTATGACAAGAGGTTTCGCGTCGCCGGTCTTCTGCACGGCCGTCTGGGCATTTCGAGGCCGCTGGCACACTTGACCACGGACCGGTTCGAATTGTTGCTCGCGCAGCGGCTGATCCTGCGCGACCTTGGCGACTTCATCGACGGGCGCATCCGGCGGATTCACGGCCGGCGTGTGGCGGAGCTGCTGCACGAGTTGCTCTCCCGCAGGATCGAGATGGTAGAGACGGCATTGGAAGGGTTGCGCCTTCAGTACCCGGGATATGCGGAGGAGCTGGAACGTCGGTTCATCCGCCGCACCGCGCTTCGCCTCGAGGAGCGTGAATACTCTGCCATGCGCGAGGACGGACTGATCGGCGCCGAGGTCTACACGACACTGATGCAGGATCTGGATACACGCCGGGCGGCCGCGGAAGGCCGTCCACATCTCGACATTGCCCTGCAACGGGTCGAGCTGGTCCGCCAGTTTCCGCTCTTTGCCGAGATGGACAATGCCGTGCTCAAGCGCCTCGGCACTGCCCTCAAGACGCGCTACATCAATGCCGGTGATGTCATCATCCGCAGGGACAGCACTGCACGGAGCGTATATTTCATCGCGTCGGGTGCGGTGGAACTGGAAACCGCTGGCCAGACCTGGAGGCTCGGGCGGGGCGAGATGTTCGGTCAAATGGCCATCCTGTCCAGAAAGGCCCGCCGCACCGAGGTTCGAGCCATTGCCCCCTCGACGCTGCTGGTTTTGGACGAGACGCGGTTCCGTCGCCTTCTGGAGCGCAGCGAGGCGCTTCAAAGCGCCGTGCGTGCAAGTGCCGAGAAACGCGGGATAGATCCGGACCAGCTTTTCGCGCACATGCGTGACCCGCGCCCGGCTGAAGAGGGCGCGTCGGCCTGACCCCCGGTCCAGCGTCGCGCCTAACGCGACCATGCTGCGCTCGCCCGTTGTCGGAGGTTGAACTACGAGCTTCGCTTTGGCGGGTGTTGTCGGAGGACGGAGGCGACGACATGCAGCGCTCACTGGTGGGCCCTTTGAACCTGCGCCCGGCAAGAGGGTCGCCCGCGGGAGGCGGGGAAGGTTGAAGTTCAGTTGCCGCTGTCGCCGGTCTCGATCGCCCTGTCCCACTCGGCTTCGTCCCAGTAGCCGATGAAGATGCCCATGCGCAGTTCGCCGCCGCGCCGTTTCTTTACCGTCTCGTCCGAGATCGTGACGCGGTTGAACGGGGCCCGTGACCAAGTGCAGAACGCATCGTGAAAGCGTGCGCGCAGGTCGGCCAGTGCGGGGTCCGCACCAAGGTCCGTCAGTTCATGGGGATCGGTCGTCAGATCGAACAACATGGGGCGGAAACCTTCGCGGTGGAAATACTTCCAGCGACCGTCAAACAGCATGGTCATCCGGCAATCTTTCACCGGTTGCCCGAGCACCTCCCGCACGTTCCTGACCGAATAGTCGTATTCGCTGACCACGACATCCCGCCACTCCGGTGACTCGCCGTGCAGCAGCGGCAAGAGTGAGCACCCCTCCAAGGCCGGATGTTCGGGATTGCCCCCGGCATGATCGACAAAGGTCGGAAGCAGGTCGATCGCCTCGACCAGCGCGTCGCTGACCGTGCCACGGGTTGCGTCTGCGCCGCGGGGCGGGATCGACGATGATCAGGGGGACGCGGGCAGAGGCATCGTGAAACAGCTCTTTCTCCCCGAGCCAGTGGTCGCCCAGACAGTCGCCATGGTCCGAGGTGAAGACGATCAATGTGTTCTCGGTATATCCTTCGGCATCCAGCCAGGCCATGAGCCGCCCGATCTCGTCATCAATCTGGCGATCAGGCCCATGTAGGCGGGGATCACGCGGGCCCGAACTTCGCCTCGGGAGAAGGCTTTGGAAAACCGCAGGTCTTGATAGGCGCCAAAGATCGGGTGCGGGTCGGCGCGTTCGGCCTCGGACCGAACGGGGGCAACCACGTCCGACGGCCCATACATCGCGTGATAGGGGGCCGGGGCGATATAGGGCCAGTGCGGCTTGATGTAGCTCAGGTGCAGGCACCACGGGCCATCGGCCTGCGCGATGAAGTCCATCGCGCGGCTGGTGCTGTAAGCGGTTTCCGTATGTTCGGCCGGCAGCCGGGCGGGCCGGCCCGCGTTTTCCATCAGCCAGCCAGACAGGTTTTCGCCGGTATCGCTCTCGGCCGAATTGGCCTAGTCGTGCCAGGGGTTCTCGCCGCCGTAGCCCTGTTCGCGCAGGTAGTCGTTGTAATGCGACGGTTTCTTCCCACCGATGGGATGCAGGCCATCCAGTCTGTCCCAGACCTCGAACCCGCCTTCGGCGATCTTTCGGCCCGCAGGCGATGTCGGGTCGATACCCAGCCGCGCCATGCCTTCGGTATCATGCCATATGCGTAGTGCCGCAGAGCACCGTGCGCAGGCCGAGCGGGGCCAGATGTTCGCCCATGGTCATCTCGTCGATCCGCAGAGGAAAGTTGTTCCAGCTTGATCCGTGCGACCGGACATATCGCCCGGTGTAGCAGGACATGCGCGATGGCTCGCAGATCGGCGATTGCACATAGGCCTGGTCGAACCGCACCCCCGGCGCGGCCAGCGCGTCGATGTTCGGGGTCCTCAGCGTCGGGTGCCCGGCACAGCCGAGGTAGTCGAACCGCAACTGGTCACACATGATGAAGAGGATGTTCCGGCTCATTCCGCAGCCTCCAGAAGCAGGCCGGGGGACAGGCGGCCGGCCGGGTCGATGCCATGGCGGATCGTCTGCATGAGACGGTACTGGGCAGGCTGCTTCTCGCGCGCAAGCGTCGCGACCTTGGCCCGCCCTATGCCGTGTTCAGCGCTGAAACTGCTGCTGAAGTCCGTCAGCAACGCGACCATCCGGCGGGTGAAGGCGGCGACGCGATCCGCGTCCCATGGCTGTGCGCCGGCGACAACCGCGTATTGCACGTTGCCGTCGCCGAGATGTGCGATGAGGAGCGGTTTAAGCCCGGCCTCCTGCGTCAGAGGCGCGGCCTTGTCGAGAAAGTCGGCAATCCGCGACAACGGTAGCGAGGCGTCAAGCGTCAGGAAATTGCCGTGCGCGACGATCGTCTCCAGCACGGCTTCACGCAAAGACCAGAGATCGCGCCGCTTTGGTCGCGGGCGGCGACGATCTCGGACCCGGTGGCCTGTTTCGGTGCGTCGATCATCCGCATCTCGACGGGAATACCGTGACGCCGAAGCGCCGTCTCGACGTCGATTCCGGGAAGCGAGTCGCGCAGGTTGCGATCATTGACCCGCAGGATCGTTACCTTGGTCTTCGTTTCGAGGATCGGCATCGCCTCTGCCAGCCCGCGCGTCACGTTGCGCTGCCCGTCCCATGCGACGATGGCTTCGTCGGGAATGCCGCGATGCCACGTGCGCGGAATGGTCAACACGCCCCGCCCGCTGCGCTGTGCGATCCGGTCGGGGTGCAGGTCGATCTCGGGATTGCCCAGCACGGAATCGTAACGACCGACGATCGTGACGTCATACACCCGCGCATATCGCGCCACCGTCGCATCGCCCTGACCCTCGCAGGGAATCCGGTGCAGCATGTCCTCCGGCACGACGTTGGACAAGGCGCGGAAGCGGGCTTCCATCCTGTCCTCGTCATCCTTGGCCTGGCCGCGCAGAAGACTGCGCAGGGCTTCGGGCACCTACTCCTGTGTCTGAAGCCGTTCAAGCTGCGGCGCATGGGCGAAGATGCCGGTCAGGTGCGCCCCGTATTTGGCCAGCATCATCGCGGTGAAAAGCCCGAAGGCGATCACCAGCTCCGGGTTAACTGCGGTCTCAGGGAACCGACACATCGCCGGGCCCGGATTGAAGCCGACGATCGAATCTGCGGCGAGGATCGGGAAGACCGCACCGACATTGCCGGGAATACCCAGCGACATCACCGGGATCAGGTTCGCGCCGGAGACAGAGGAGTTGGCCGCCTCGGTCGCGGCGATCCCCTCCGGCGTGCCCTTGCCGAAGGGCACCGGACCCTTGTGCATGCGCTGGCCCGTCGCATAGCCCAAGGTGGCCGCGAGCGTGGACCCGATGCCGGGCAGGGTGCCGATGATCGTGTTGATCACGGCTGAAACGCTGATGAAGGTCAGCAAGGTGCGCCTTTCCCGAAACGTCAGTCCGGGGCCTATTTCCACGACGTCTTCAGGCCCGATGCGGGTCGATCCCGACGGGTGCGATACATGTCTTCGAAGGCGACAAGGACCTCCCCCAAGATCAGCACGCCCAGGACGGCCGTGATCATCAGCACCCCGGATTGCAGGGTGTCCGTGCCCATCGACATCCTTGGGTAGCTGTCTTCCCCCGTACCGATGGACGCGATGAAAAGGCCGAGGAACGCCGCGAAAAGCCCCTTCATCGGAGAGCTTCCAACCACGGCGGCGACGAAGCTCAGGGACAGAATGATGAGAGCGGCCTTCTCGGAAAAACCGAGGTAGCCCTCGACCGCGCTGGCCAGAAATGGCGCGCAGGCGAACAGGACGAGGTCGGAAAAGGTGTCGCAGAACAAGTGGTGCGATGTGCTCATGGCCAAGGAGGCGGGGCTCGTGAACCGTCATTACCATCCGCACGAGGTCTTTGCCTATACGATCAGCGGC
>LUOO01000119.1:4638-20347 GCA_001626765.1 Maritimibacter sp. REDSEA-S28_B5 | reverse complement strand
GAAGAGCTCGACGCCGCCGTCGCGCGTGCCGCCGAAGCGCAGGTGGGCTGGGCCGCGACCAACCCGCAACGCCGTGCCCGCGTGATGATGAAGTTTGCAGACCTCATCAACCGCGACATGGAGAAGCTGGCCGAAGCCGTTTCCCGCGAACACGGCAAGACGCTGCCCGACGCGCGCGGCGACGTGCAGCGTGGCCTCGAGGTGATCGAGGTCTGCATGGGCGCGCCGAATATGCTCAAGGGCGAGTTCATGGACAACGGCGGGCCGGGCATCGACCTTTATTCCATGCGCCAGCCGCTGGGCGTGGTCGCGGGCATCACGCCTTTCAACTTCCCGGCCATGATCCCGCTGTGGAAGATGGGTCCGGCGCTTGCCTCGGGCAACGCGATGATCCTGAAGCCCTCCGAGCGTGTGCCGACCACCTCGATGATGCTCGCCGAGCTGCTGCAAGAGGCCGGTCTTCCCGATGGCGTGCTGCAGGTCGTGAACGGCGACAAGGAGGTCGTGGACGCGATCCTCGACAACGAGACCGTGCAGGCGGTGGGCTTTGTCGGCTCCACCCCGATCGCACAATACATCTATGGCCGCGCGGCGACAAACGGCAAACGCGCCCAGTGCTTTGGCGGGGCGAAGAACCACATGATCATCATGCCTGACGCGGACTTGGACAAGGCCGCCGATGCGCTGGTCGGTGCGGGCTTCGGCGCGGCGGGCGAACGCTGTATGGCGATTTCCGTGGCCGTGCCGGTGGGCAAGGACACCGCCGACAAGCTGATCGAGAAACTGACGCCCCGTGTCGAGGCGCTGAAGGTCGGCCCCTATACCTCGGATCAGGACGTGGATTATGGCCCGGTCATCACCGAACAGGCCAAGGCCCGGATCGAGGGGCTGATTTCCTCGGGCGTCGATCAGGGCGCGACGCTCGTCACCGATGGGCGCGGCTTCAAGCTGCAGGGTTACGAGAACGGCTACTATGTCGGCCCGACGCTCTTTGACGACGTGACCGAAGACATGGACATCTACAAGGAAGAGATCTTCGGCCCGGTCCTGTCCACCGTGCGCAAGGACAGCTACGAGGACGCGCTCGATCTTGTGATGAAGAACCAGTATGGCAACGGCACCGCGATCTTCACCGCCGATGGCGACACGGCCCGCGATTTCGCCAGCCGGGTGAACGTGGGCATGGTCGGTATCAACTTCCCGATCCCTGTCCCGCTGTCCTATTTCACCTTCGGCGGCTGGAAGAAATCGGCCTTCGGCGACCTGAACCAATATGGCCCCGACGCCTTCCGTTTCTACACAAGGACCAAGACCGTGACGGCGCGCTGGTTCTCGGGGATCAAGGAAGGCGGCGAATTCGCCTTCAAGGCGATGGACTAAGACGTATCCAAATGGTTAAATAACGTGCAGGCGCGGTGTTTCGCGCCTGCAAGTGCCGTCCTCAGGACAAGCGTGCTCACGAGTGCCGAAGGTTCGTTTCAAACCGGAGAGCCAGCATGTCCACAATGCGTTTCTATGACCTCGGTTCCCCCCATCTCACCCTTGTGCGGTGCGGAAAGGTCGTGAACTTCGATGCGCTGGCCGACTCGCTCAATTTCTTTCTGAAACACGCCACGCGCCAGCCGCCCCATGATGTGATCGTCGACCTGACGGATGTCGAGGACATGGACCTCTCGTTTCGCGAGATCATCCGCTTCCTGCCCTTCATGAAGGTCGTGCTGGCCGACGAGAAACAATCCTTCAATTTCCTGATCGCGGCCCCGGGTGGCCAGCATCGGGCTGTCGCCGAAGTCTTTTCCATCGTCACCCGGGCCATGGAGCGTCTGAGCGTGCGCGTCGTCCCTGACCTTGAGACCGCGCTTCGGCGACACGGCTTGCCCGGCCTGGAGCTCGCGAGGATCACCAGGCTTTCGTCGATGGAGAACGAGCGCCCCTTCAGGGCCTCGCTGCGCGGCTGAACGGCAACACACACGCCCGATCCGGCAGAAATCTGCTCACCAGTGGGACAAAGCGAGTTCCGCGAGGCCGCTCACAGGTCCGTGCATTGCAAGAAAGCTTCTGTTACGCTCAATGCCACATTAGACATCGACCCGGAAACCCGACCGCACCCCGGCGATCATCGCCCAGGGCGCAAGGCCGGGACCCGGACCGCATTGGACCACAGGACAGGCAACATCATGGCCGACAGCAAGATCACCCGCCGCGGGCTTATCGCCGCGGCTTCGGCGCTCCCCTTCGCAGCACCTGCGATCCTTCGGGCGCAGGACACCCAAGGCGCCATCATGGGCGCGAATGACGAAACGGTGCAGGAAATCGTGCGCCACAACCTGTCGTCATTCCGCCGGATGGATTGGCGGGACCACTTCGACACGCTTGGCGTCGCGACCATCGTGGTGGATACCCGTTCCCGCGCGCTGCATTTCTGGGATGCGACCGGCACCGATTACCGTCTCTATCCGACCTCGGTGCCGCGCACCGACGAACTGACAAAACGTGGGTATACCGAGATCGTGCGCAAGAAGGTCGGTCCGACCTGGACCCCGACGCCCAGCCAGGTGGAACGCTTCCCCGATTGGGTTCCGATCGGCGCAGGCGACCCCAAGAACCCGCTCGGCACCCACGCGATGTATCTCGACTGGCCCGCTTACCTGATCCACGGCACCCACGACACCCGCAAGATCGGGCGCCGGTCGTCGGACGGCTGCATCGGGCTTTATAACGAAAAGATCGCCGAGCTGTTCGAACTGACCCCGATCGGCACGCAGGTGCGCCTGATCTGACCTGCATCCGGACGTTGTGACCTTACGAAAAGGGGCGACCGAAATCCGGTCCGCCCCTTTCTTGATGCAGACATCCACGTTACCCTCTGCCCCGTAACGAGGAGATAACAGGTCATATGCCGGGCAGTTACCGGATTCTTCCCCGACAGGGAATCGTCTACGTCGAATACCACGGCAACGCCTCGATCGATGACGCGCGTGCGCTTCTCGATCACTATGTGGCCGACCCCGACCGGCGCCCCGGCCAGCGTCAGTTGATCGACCTGTCCCGCGTCACGTCCTGGGAAAGAGACTTCGTCGGCCTCATGAAGTATCAGGCCGAAAGCATCGCCCGCATCTTTGCGCCGCAGGGCACCATGATGATGGTGCTTTACGCCTCTACCCCGCCCGGCGTCGAACTCGCCCAAACCTTCGTGCGGGCGTGGAGCGATATTCAGGGCGTCGTCGTGACTCTCCAGACCACCGAATCCGAGGCCCTTTCGGTCCTTGGACAGCCCGAGACGCGTATCATCGACCTGCTCGAGGCACCGCTCGCTGCCCCACGCACCGTCTGAAGTGCGCAGGGATCCCGTAAGGGCTTTCATTCTTGACCAACTGGTCTAAGCTGATCGGGTTGCACAAAAAGAGTTCGTCTCGAGGCACATGCCAGGCAGTTACACGATCCTTCCGGAGCGCGGTCTCGTCTATGTCCGCTACGAGGGTTACATCACCCTCGACGAAGGACAGGCCATGTTCGCGGACTACACCCGCGATCCCCTGAGCCATCCGGGCCAGAAACAGCTCGTCGACCTGTCGCGCGTCGTCGACTGGGAACGCGACTTCTTTCGGCTCATGAAGATGCAGGCCCAGAAAGCCGGGGTGTTCCTGCATCCCGACCATCCGAATTTCATGATGATCCTTTATGCCCCGACGCCCCAAACGCAGGAGGTCGGTCGTCACTTCGTCGCCTCCTGGCAGGGGATGCACGGGATCGTCGTGTCGCTCCAGCATGACGAAGCCGCGGCTCTGGCCATCCTCGGGCAGCCCGAGACCAGCTTTGCCGAGCTTCTGGCGAGGGTCGGTTGACTTGATCTTGCCTCGGGCGCGCGCCCCGCGCATCCTGTTACACGGCGCGCCGGGGAGCATACGCATGACCGACGATTTTACCATCGGGATCGAGGAGGAATACCTTCTCACCGACCACGACACCGGCGCGCTCGCCACCGCGCCCGAGGCGCTCATCGACGTCTGCAAGGCCCGGATGGGCGACCGGGTGTCGCCCGAGTTGCTCGATTGCCAGATCGAAATCGGCACCGCCGTCTGCGCGGGCGTTCACGAGGCGCGCGCAGACCTGCGACACCTGCGCGCCGTGGTGGCCGAAGAAGCCGCGAAGTTCGGCCTTGCCCCCATAGCGGCCGCCTGTCACCCGTTTTCCGACTGGAAGGACCAACGCCACCGCGACCGCGACCGCTACAACGACCTGAGGCGGGATCTTGGCGGGGTGGCACGGCGACTGCTCATCTGCGGGATGCACGTCCATGTGGCGCTGCCGGACGAGGAAACCCGCGTCGATATCTTGAACCAGATGACCTATTTCCTGCCGCATCTGCTCGCGCTGTCGGCGTCTTCGCCGTTCTGGCAGGGCGAGGATACGGGTCTTGCCTCCTACCGGCTGTCGATCTTCGACAACCTGCCGCGCACCGGCCTGCCGCCGCGGCTGGCTTCATGGGCCGAATACGAACGCATGGTGCAGGCGTTGGTGGACCTCGAATTGATCGAGGACAGCTCGAAGATCTGGTGGGATCTGCGCCCGTCCTCCAAATTCCCGACGCTGGAAACCCGGATCTGCGACGTCTCGCCCCGCGTGGAAACCGCGCTCTCCATTGCCGCCCTCGTGCAATGCCTGACCCGGATGCTCTGGCGGCTGAAGGGCCTCAACCAGCGGTGGCGCATCTACGACAATTTCCTCGTGTCCGAGAACCGTTGGATGGCCCAGCGGTATGGCGTGTCCCACGGTCTGATCGACTTCGGCCGCCGCGAGATCGTGCCGATGGCCGACCTCGTGGAGGAGCTGATCGACCTGCTCACCGAGGACGCCCTCGCGCTTGATTGCCTGCCCGAGCTTCAGGCGCTGCGCCTCATCGTCGCCGAAGGCACCAGCGCGGACCGCCAGCGCGCCGTGCTGCAATCGGCCATTGATGGCGGCGCATCGCGGGAGGACGCGTTGCGGGCCGTGGTCGGCCACCTCGTCGACGACTTCCATGACGGTTTCTGACACCGATCCTTTGCAATTCTGCAAAGTCTCTTTGGGGAAAACGCCCTTGTGCTTTGCGCAGGTGCTGGGGCACTCTCGAATTGAACCATCGTTCATTTACTGATGAGACTGAGTCTGGGGAGGAACCATGGACTTCGCGCTGACGGAAGAACAGGAGGCCATCTTCGACATGGCGCTCGCCTTCGGGCAGGAGCACATCGCACCCCACGCGCTTGCATGGGAGAAACAGGGCACGATCCCCAAGGATCTCTGGCCCAAGGTGGCCGAACTGGGTCTTGGCGGCATCTACGTGTCCGAGGATCACGGCGGCTCGGGTCTGTCGCGCCTCGACGCCACGCTCGTCTTCGAGGCGCTTGCCATGTCCTGCCCGGCGGTCGGGTCGTTCCTGTCGATCCACAATATGTGCGGCGGCATGATCGACAAGTTCGGCAGTGCCGAGGACAAGGCGAAATGGCTCCACGACCTTACGTCGATGACCAAGGTTTTCTCCTATTGCCTCACCGAACCCGGCTCCGGCTCGGACGCGGCGGCCCTGCGCACCAAGGCAGTGAAGACGAACGAGGGCTACACGCTCAACGGGACCAAGGCCTTCATCTCCGGCGGCTCCTATTCCGACGCCTATCTCACCATGGTGCGCACCGGCGACGATGGACCCAAGGGCATTTCGGCCATGGTGATCGAGGATGGCAGCAAGGGCCTCACCTTCGGCGCGCTCGAGGACAAGATGGGCTGGCGCGCCCAGCCCACCGCACAGGTGCAGTTCGACGACTGTCTCGTGCCGCACGAAAACCTCATGGGCGAGGAAGGGCGCGGGTTCGTCTACGCCATGGCCGGGCTCGACGGCGGGCGGCTCAATATTGCCGCGTCCGCATTAGGGGGCGCGCAGGCCGCGCTCGACACCACGCTTGCCTACATGGGCGAGCGCAAGGCCTTCGGCAAAACCATCGACCAGTTTCAGGCGCTCCAGTTCAAGCTGGCCGAGCTCGAGGTCAAACTCCAATCGGCCCGCGTGTTCCTGCGTCAGGCGGCGTGGAAACTGGACAATGCCAAGCCGGACGCGACCAAGTTCTGCGCCATGGCCAAGATGTATGTCACCGACGCCGCCTTCGACGTGGCCAACAGCTGTTTGCAACTCCACGGCGGCTATGGCTACCTCGCCGACTATGGCATCGAGAAGATCGTGCGCGACCTGCGCGTGCATCAGATTCTCGAAGGCACCAACGAGATCATGCGCCTGATCGTGAGCCGCCAGATGCTCGCCGACCGGGGCTGAGAGAGGACCGTTTTGGATATCTTCTGCGAAATCCGGGGCCGCGCGGGCCGCATCACCCTGAACCGGCCACAGGCCCTGAACGCCCTGTCCTACGAGATGTGCCTCGCCATCGAGAAGGCGCTGGACGACTGGCGCGAGGACGAGGCGGTCCAGATCGTCGTGATCGACGCGGCGGGGGACAAGGCCTTCTGCGCGGGCGGCGACATACAGGAGATGTATGACACGGGCACCTCGGGCAACTACGACTACGGGCGGCAGTTCTGGGCCGACGAGTATCGGATGAATGCCAAGATCGCCGAATACCCCAATCCCATCGTCGCCTTCCTGCAAGGCTTCGTGATGGGCGGCGGCGTCGGCGTGGGCGGCCATGCCTCGCACCGGATCGTCTGCGAAACCTCGCAAGTCGCCATGCCCGAGACGGGGATCGGCCTCGTGCCGGACGTGGGCGGAACGCTGCTTCTGGCCCGTGCGCCGGGGATGATCGGGGAATACCTTGGGCTTACGGCGGCACGGATGGACGCGGGCGATGCGATCCACGCCGGTTTTGCCGATCATTACGTCCCGCGGGAATACTGGCTCGACCTCGTGGTGGAGCTTGAGGAAACCGGCGATGTCGGCGTGATCGAAAAAGTGGCGAGCCCTCCCCCCGCGAGCAAGCTGGCCGAACACCAGCCGGTGATCGACGCCTGTTTCGCGGGCGGGCTTTCGGGCATCGTCGGCGCGCTGGAGGCAGACGGTTCCGACATCGCGCAATCGGCGCTGAAGTCGATCCGGCGCAACTCGCCCCTGGCCATGGCGGTCACGCTCGTCAACATCGGGCGAGCACGGGCGGCGGACGATATTCGCGCGGTGCTGGGGTGTGAATACGAATACACCTACAGGTCCATGGAGCACGGCGATTTCCTCGAAGGCATTCGTGCGGCCATCGTGGACAAGGACCGCAATCCGCAGTGGAAATACAGCCTCGACACGCTGCCCGACGCGGCGGTCGAACAGATGACCGCGCCCCTGGGCGTGGATGCACTCAAACTCTGAACCGGGTCTCGGGAGGATCTCATGAACATCGGCTTTATCGGACTGGGCAACATGGGTGGGCCGATGGCGGCCAACCTCGCAGCGGCTGGCCACAGCGTGAAAGGCTTCGACCTCGCGGCCCCCATGCCCGAAGGCGTGACCAAGGCCGCAACGGCGGCGGAAGCGGCAACGGGAGCGGATGTGGTCATCACCATGCTGCCCAACGGCGCGATCCTGCGGTCGGTGGCCGACGAAATCATCCCGGCGATGCAGGCGGGCGCAGTCTTTGCCGATTGCTCGACCGTCGACGTGGAAAGCGCCCGCGCTGTGGCCGAACAGGCGATGAAGGCGGGGCTTCTGGCCATCGACGCACCGGTGTCGGGCGGGATCACGGGCGCGGCGGCCGGCACGCTTACCTTCATGGCGGGCGGGTCCGAAGAGGCGTTCGACATCGTGAAACCGCTCCTCGACATCATGGGGCAGAAGGCCGTGCATTGCGGCCCCTCGGGCAACGGACAAGCGGCCAAGATCTGCAACAACATGATCCTGGGCGTGACCATGATCGCGACCTGCGAAGCCTTTGCGCTCGCCGACAAGCTCGGCCTCGACCGGCAGGCGATGTTCGACGTGGTGTCGACCTCGTCGGGCTACAGCTGGACGATGAACGCCTACACCCCCGCGCCGGGGATCGGAGCCAAATCGCCCGCCGACAACGGCTACAAGCCGGGATTCGCGAGCGAGCTCATGCTCAAGGACCTGCGCCTGAGCCAGCAGGCGGCGGAAGCGGCGGATGCCGATACCCCGATGGGTCATGCGGCGATGGAGCTCTACGCGCAGTTCGTGGAAGCCGAGGGTGGCAAGGGCATGGATTTCTCGGCCATGCTGCCACGCTTCGAGAAACGCGGGCGCGGCTAGGCGATTTCCGCACATCGCTGTGCGGAGAACGGCGAGACAAAAATACACATTCGCGGATGTGCATCCGGGTGGTATGATTGGTGAATATTGGGTTTATGGGGAAAGGACCTCGCCATGTTCAAGACCAATGAAAGCACCACGGACCGCATCATCCGCGCCATCGTCGGCGTCGCGGCTCTGGTCGTGTTCTTCCTGAACCAGGGCACCACGCTGGGCTGGATCGCCCTTGTGGTGGCCGCGCTCGCGCTGTTCACCGCCGCGGTGGGATGGTGCGCACTCTATTCTGTGTTTGGAATCAACACTTGTAAGGTCAAGAGCTGATTTCGCCTCGGGCTGCGCCCGAGACGACCCGGTGGGGGGGGCTGCCCCCCACCCCCACCGAAGTATGTATGAAGCAGTGAAGGAAAGTGCGCGGGCTAGAGGCCCAAGGCGCGAAAGGCCTGCGGGAGCGCGTCCGCAAGGTCCTCGGCGATGAGACCGGGGCCGAAGGAGCGGGCGGCTTCGACATGAAGCCATGTGCCGGTCGAGGCGGCGTCCAGCGGCGACAGGCCGCGCGCCATGAAGCCCGTCACGATCCCGGCGAGCGCATCTCCAGACCCCGCGGTGGCGAGCCAGGGCGCGGCGCGCCCATGGCTCGCGGAATGGAGCCTGACCTGCCCGTCCGGCGCGGCGATCACGGTGTCCGGGCCCTTGAGCAGCAGGGTGCATCCCGCGCGCGCCGCCGCGGCCCTGACCGCATCGACCTTTGAGTATGCCGGGCCACTTGTCGCCGGCGCCGCGAGGCGGTCCGCGAGATCGGGGAACAGCCGGGCGAACTCGCCGCCGTGCGGGGTCAGCAGGCAGCCGTCGTGGAGTTGCTCGAACAGCACCTCGGGCGCGTCGGAGAAGGCCGTGAGCGCGTCGGCGTCGAGGACCACGGAGCGGTCGTCCTGCCGCAGC
This sequence comes from Maritimibacter sp. REDSEA-S28_B5, assembly GCA_001626765.1. Lineage (GTDB taxonomy): Bacteria > Pseudomonadota > Alphaproteobacteria > Rhodobacterales > Rhodobacteraceae > Maritimibacter. Next base: position 11,172 of record LUOO01000119.1, on the reverse strand, counting down.
GCCACCGGCACCAGCGCCTTGGCGCGCTCGATCCCAAGACCGGGACCGAGGCAGATCGTATTGAGCCGCCCGTCCGCGATGAGCCGCCCCAGTGCCTCGCCGTCCGCGACAGGGGCCAGCATCACGGCATCGAGCCGTGCCGCGTTCTCCTGGAGCGCGCCCGGCGTCGGCGCGACGGTGACGAGCCCGGCCCCGACGCGAAGGGCTGCCCGTGCCGCGAGCCGGGCCGCCCCGCCCCGCCCGGCACCGCCCGCAACGACGAGGGCATGGCCATATCCGTATTTGTGCTGCTCGGGCGATTTGGCCAGACGCACCGGATCCGGCGCATCGACCAGGCCGAGCGCGCCTTGCACCGGTGTCCCGGCAAGCCCGATGTCCACCACACGAAGCGCGCCGCAGACCGCCGGTCCCTGCGCGAGCCAATGACCCGGCTTGGCCCGGTGAAACGTCACGGTCAGATCGGCGCGGAGCACCCTCTCGCCGATCACTCGACCAGAGTCGGCGCAAAGGCCCGATGGGATGTCGACAGCCACCACCCGTGCCCGTGCCGGATCGAAGGCGATCTCGACGGGTCGTTTCAGGCCGATCCCGAACAGCGCATCAACCACGATGTCGGGCTCAAAGGCGGTTTCGCCGCTCGAAGCCACCTCAGGCAACGGGTGCACCGGCCCGATCTCGCACCAGCGCCGGTGGTTCACGGCGGCATCCGGTGGCAGCAGCGCCGGATCGCCGAGCTGTTTGACGCGCACTTGCCAGCCCCGCACCGCCAGCAATCGCGCCACCACATATCCGTCGCCGCCGTTGTTGCCCGGCCCGCACAGGACCACGGCGCGCCCCGCTGTCCCCGCAGACTCCGGCCACCGCGCCAAGATCCCCTCCACGACCCCCGCACCCGCCCGCTCCATGAGCGCGAGCCCGGTGACCGTTCCTGAGGCGATCGCCGCCGTCTCGACGGCGCGCATTTGGGCGGATGTGAGCAACTCCGACATTGTTTCCGCCTTACTTTTTCTCAAACTGATCTTTCTTTCATCACTCTGCACGAATTTTGCGCAACATGACTGGATTCCCGCTGATGGAGCGGGTAGCCAAACCCTATCCAATTGTCGCCCTCTGCGAGAAGTGTTCAGTGGGCGGCGAACCTGATTTCCGAGGGGGAGCACCAATGAAGAAAATCGAAGCGATCATCAAACCCTTCAAGCTCGATGAAGTGAAAGAAGCCCTTCAGGAGATCGGCGTCCAGGGTCTTTCCGTGATCGAGGTCAAGGGCTTTGGCCGTCAGAAGGGCCATACCGAGCTTTATCGCGGTGCCGAATATGTCGTCGACTTCCTGCCCAAGGTGAAGATCGAGGTCGTCCTGCCCTCCGACCAGGTGGACGCGGCCATCGCCGCCATCATCGGTGCGGCCAAGACCGACAAGATCGGCGACGGCAAGATCTTTGTCTCGCCCATCGAGCAGGTCATCCGCATCCGCACGGGCGAAACCGGCCACGACGCCGTCTGAGCCGCGTACCGAGCCAACCCATTCCGTTTCCGGGACAATCTGAACTCCAACCAAATAGGGGAAAGAGAAAGCAATGAGCAACAAAGACGTTCTCAAGCTCATCAAGGACGAAGACGTAGCCTACGTCGACATCCGTTTTACCGATCCGCGTGGCAAGCTGCAGCACGTGACGGTGGTCGCCGACCTCGTCGACGAGGACTTCCTTGAAGAAGGCTTCATGTTCGACGGCTCGTCGGTCGCTGGCTGGAAATCCATCGAAGCCTCCGACATGAAGCTGATGCCCGATGCGGACTCGGTCTACATCGACCCCTTCTATGCCGAAAAGACCCTCGCCGTGCATTGCTCGGTCGTGGAACCCGACACCGGCGAGCCCTATGACCGCGACCCGCGCGGCACCGCTGAGAAGGCCGAAGCCTATCTCAAGTCGTCGGGCATCGGTGACAACGCCTACATGGGTCCGGAAGCCGAGTTCTTCCTCTTCGACGACGTGAAATACAAGGTCTCGCCGAACAAGGTGTCCTACGAGATCGACGCCGATGGCGCCGCCTGGAACACCGACGCGGAATTCGAGATGGGCAACCTGGGCCACCGTCCCGACTACAAGGGCGGTTACTTCCCGGTGAACCCGTCGGATGACTCGCAGGACATCCGTTCGGAAATGCTCTCCACCATGAAGATGATGGGGATGAAGGTCGACAAGCACCACCACGAAGTGGCGACCTCGCAGCACGAACTGGGCCTCATCTTCGGGACGCTGACCAAACAGGCCGACGAGATCCAGAAATACAAATACGTCATCCACAACGTGGCGCAGTCCTATGGCCGCACCGCAACCTTCATGCCCAAGCCCATCAAGGGCGACAACGGCTCGGGGATGCACGTGAACATGTCGATCTGGAAGGACGGCAAGCCGCTCTTCGCTGGCGACAAATACGCTGACCTGTCGCAGGAAGCCCTCTACTTCATCGGCGGGATCCTGAAGCACGCGAAATCGCTCAACGCCTTCACGAACCCCTCGACGAACTCCTACAAGCGTCTGATCCCGGGCTTCGAAGCCCCCGTGCTGCGCGCCTATTCGGCCCGCAACCGGTCGGGTTGCGTCCGTATTCCGTGGACCGAGTCGCCGAAAGCCAAACGTGTGGAGGCCCGCTTCCCCGATCCGGCAGCGAACCCCTACCTCGCCTTCGCGGCGCTCCTGATGGCCGGCCTCGACGGCATCAAGAACAAGATCGACCCGGGTCCGTCGAACGACAAGAACCTCTACGATCTGCCGCCGGAAGAACTGGCCGAAATCCCGACCGTCTGCGGTTCGCTGCGCGAGGCGCTGGAAGAACTGGCAGCCGATCACGAGTATCTGCTCGCCGGCGACGTGTTCACCAAGGACCAGATCGACGCCTACATCGACCTGAAGTGGGAAGAGGTCTACGCCTACGAGCACACCCCGCACCCGGTCGAATATCAGCTCTACTATTCCTGCTGATCGTCGGATCATCCCGTGCAAAGGGCGCCCCTCGGGGCGCCCTTCTTGTTTGCGGGTCCCGTTAGGAAATGCGTTTCGGGTCGCGGCAGGCACGGTTGGCCCCAACTCTGCCACATTGTTTTCAGATCGCGAACAATCCTGCGGTGTTTCCTGCAACCAGCCCCACATGGGGACTGATGGCAGACGTGGCACAGGGGCTCCCGAAGATGACCCAACAGGACAATCGGACGACGGTGAAACTGGACGACCTCACCGGCCTCTATGGTCGCGCGGTCTCGCCGGATTTCGGCCGGATCTTTCGCGAAAGCCGCAGCGACCTTGCCCAGCGTCACAGGAAGATGGCCAGCGAGCAACCGGGGCTGATCCGCCGCTGGCGCGATGGACGATTCGAGCTGGTCGAAGCCTGAAAACAGCCGCCTTGTCCCGCGTTTGCCCGTCCGGGCAGTTGCGCGACTTTGTCCGGATTGGGACCAAAGCCCCTGCACCCAAGGCCTTTCGGCGGACTCGCCGTCCCGGATGTGTCCGAAACCGGGCGGAAACAATCGGTTTCCGCCTTGTTCACACCCAGCCTCCGGCCCATTCCGAGGCGATAACCAACTTGTTCGAAAGAACTGGTCAGAAGGGCAGCAGTCACGTCACGGTTCACCAGGTCCGTCACGTCTTGCAGCCTCACACTTCGGGGCGGTCCGCATCAGCGTTGATCGCCCCATTTTTTCGTGTTTGTGACGCTCACTTCGCGCAGGTGCGGTGCCGGACGCCGGGCTATTGTTTCGACTTGACCGACGGGCGCACGCGCGACAAACCACGGCCCATGGCTACGGGTAAACTCACGATTGATCTGGACGCGCTCGCGTCGAACTGGCGGTCGCTGGACCGGGCGAGCGCATCGGGCGTGCAGACCGGCGCGGTGGTCAAAGCGAATGGCTACGGGCTGGACGCGGGCCGCGTGGCGCGCGCGCTTGCCGCCGCCGGGGCGCGCCGCTTTTTCGTCGCCGTCGCGGAAGAAGGTGCCGCCGTGCGCGAGGCGCTTGGCCCCGGCCCCGACATCTCGGTCTTCTCCGGCCATATGTCGGGCGACACCGAGATGATCCACGACCTGAACCTCATCCCGATGCTCAACAGTGTGGATCAGTTGACCCGCCATTTCGAAGCCTTGCCGGGCCACCCTTTCGGCATCCAGCTCGACAGCGGCATGAACCGCTTGGGCATGGAACCCGCCGAATGGGCCGCAGTGCGCGACATCGCGCTTGCCTCCGGCCCACGGCTCATCATGTCGCACCTTGCCTGTGCGGATGAGCAGGATCACGAGATGAACCCCCGCCAGCTTGCCATGTTCGAGGAAATGACCGAAGGCTGCGACGTGCCCCGGTCACTGTCGGCCACCGGCGGCATCCTGCTTGGCCCGGATTACCACTTCGACCTCACCCGACCCGGCATCGGGCTTTACGGTGCGCGCCCCTTCGACGATGCGCTGGCGGTGGTGCAACTGGACCTGCCCGTCATTCAGATCCGCGAGATCCTGCGCGGCGAAAGCGTGGGCTACGGCAACAGCTTCGTCACCGACCATCCGCTGCGCGTCGCGACCGTCTCGGGCGGCTATGCCGACGGGATCACCCGCGACCTGTCCAACAAGGGCGTGCTCTGGGACGGCGACACACCCTGCCCGATCCTTGGCCGCGTGTCGATGGACCTGATCGGCGTGGACATCACGCATCTGCGGGATACGCCCCGCGAGTTGACCCTGATCGGGCCGCATCAAAGCGTGGATGATATCGCCGATACCACCGGCACCATCGGCTACGAGATCCTCACCCAGCTTGGCCGCCGCTACAGCCGCAGCTACGCGCGGGGACGCGGCTGATGCAGGCGCTCATGCCCGTGGCCCTTCTGGGGCGCGGGACGCTGGGCCTCGTTGCGCGGATCGGACGGGCCACGCGCTTTTCCCTCGCCACGCTCCTGCGCCTGCCCGCCGCCCTGCGCCATCCCGGTCAGATCGCTCGCGCGGGCTGGCAGCTCTTGTGGCAATCCCTACCCATCGTGGCGGTGACCGCGCTTTTCACCGGGGCGGCGCTTGCGCTTCAGATCCACGCGGGCGGGGCGCGCATCGCGGCACAGTCAGTGGTGCCACAGATCGTGGCGGTCGGTATCCTGCGCGAACTTGGCCCGGTCATGGTCGGGCTGATGATCGTGGCCCGCTTTACCTCGAGCATGGCGGCGGAACTCGCCACGATGAAGGTCAACGACGAGATCGCGGCGCTCGTGACGCTTTCGGTCGATCCCGTCACATGGCTCGTCGCCCCACGGCTGCTTGTCGCGGTGATCGCCCTGCCGGTTCTCGTCCTGATCGGGGACATCCTCGGGCTTGCCGGTGGCTGGATCGTCGCGACCGAGGGGCTTGGCTTTTCCGGCCCGGCCTATGTCAAGGCAAGCTGGGCCTTCCTCACCCCCGCCGACCTTTGGCTTTCGATGACCAAGGCCCTTGTCTTCGGGATCATCGCGGTCGCCACCACCCGTGCCGTGGAGGCCGCCGCCGTCCTCGTGCTCGCCGCCAACGTGGCGCTTTCGGCGGCTGTCTTGTGAAGATCGTGCTCGACCACGTCGCCAAGGCCTTTGCCGGGCGTCCCGTGCTCGAAGACGTGAGCCTTACGGTGAACGAGGGCACATCCCTGGCCATCATCGGCCGCTCCGGCATGGGAAAATCGGTCATCGCCCGACTGATCCTCGGTCTCGAGACCCCCGATCGCGGTCAAATCACCGTGGACGGCGCGGCGCTCACCCCCCGCACCCGGCGCGTGCATCTGCGCCGCACCGGCGTGCTGTTTCAGCAGCCTGCCCTCCTCGCCGGTCTCACGGTCTGGGAAAACATCGCCTTCCGTGCGCTGCACGGCCCAAAGCGGACATCGCGCCGCGCGGCGCGCGAGGCGGCACAACGGTCCCTCGCCGACGTGGGCTTGCCGCCCGAAACCGCCACGCGGCACCCGGCAGAACTGTCAGGCGGGATGGCCAAGCGTGTAGGCCTCGCCCGCGCCATAGTCGACAATCCCCGGCTGCTCGTCCTTGATGAACCCAACGCGGGTCTCGACCCGGTGTCCGCCGCCGAGATCGACACGCTCATCGCCGGTCTCGTCGCGACCCGTGGCCTGACCGCCGTCACCATAACTCACGACATCGCCTCGATTCGCACCATCGCGGACCGGGTGGCGCTTTTGGACGCCGGTCGCATCGCTTGGGAGGGCGGCCGGGCGGACATGGAGACTGCCGAGAACGCGCTGATCCGCGCCTTCTGGGCACGATCGTTTCCAGGCCCCGAACAATCCCGCTGAAACGAGGAAAAATTTCGCTAAAATAATGGCTTATCTGTGGCAGGGATTGCCCTTACCCTCACCTCATGGGGGCATTTTGCCCGCGCGAAGGGGTATTGGGTCATGAAGCCGCAGGCCGGTGTGTTCACGAGTGCGCAGAGACAGGTTCAGGCGCTTGCCATGCTGGCCTTGGGAGCCGCCGCCATCTCGCTCGCCGTGCTGACCCTTGGCGCGGTCGCGGGGTTCACGCC
>LUOO01000119.1:0-4630 GCA_001626765.1 Maritimibacter sp. REDSEA-S28_B5 | reverse complement strand
GGATCGAGATCTACGCGAGCCATGACGGTGTGCAGATCGCCCGTGCGGGCATGTGGGTGCAGATCGGCCTGACCCTGCTTGTGGTGGCACTCGCCTTTTACCTGCCGTCCGCCGCCCGTGTCCTCAAGCTCGAGGCGCATCATCGCGACTTCTCACTGTCGATGGAGGACGTGGCCCGCGCCTAACGCGCAAGCCACGAGGCCGACCGCGCGACGCTCTTCAAGATGGCGAGCGAGTTCGATTCGGTGCGCGAGCGCATCCAGCATATGAAGGAGCACCCCGATCTGGGTCACCTCGAACCCGAGATTTTGGAACTCGCCGGGCAGATGAGCCATGTCTCGCGCGATCTCGCCGACATTTACTCCGACGACAGCGTCGCACGGGCGAAGGCGTTCCTGAAGCAGCGGCAGGAAGAGGTGGACCGCTACCTCGAGACCCTGGCGCTGGCGAAAAAGACCACCGAGGACCTGCGGGGCTGGATGAACCAGCTCGAAGCCGAAGAGGCGCTGGCGGACCGCCAGGTGGCGGCGCTCGAGGCCGACCTGCTGGCGCTCCTGCCCGAGCTTGGGTTCGAGGTCGGCACCGATCCCGAGCCGGTCGAGGCCAAGGTGGTGTCGATGGTGCAGGCCGCGCCCAAGCCGCATCCGACGCGGCCGCAGCCGAGACCTCAGGCCGGGCCACAGAGCCGCCCGATCCTGCCCTCGCACCCGGAGCACTGAAGGGCTAGGATCGCGCCATGTGGCAACGCTGGCTCAACCTGTCCCTGATCGTCCTGTTTCCCGTGGCCTGGTTCGCGCCGCTCCTGCGCGCGGGTCTGAACCTGCCCATCCTGGGGCTGAAGGAGGTCTCGGTCATGTCGGGCCTCGTGGCGCTCTGGCAGGAGGACCTTCTGCTCTTCGCAGTGGTGTTTGTCTTTGCCATCGTCGCGCCGGCGCTCAAAGTCGTGGGCATGGCGCTTCTTCATGCCGGGCGACTGAACGCGCGGTTGAAGCCGGTTTTCGGCTTTCTTGGCCGGGTGGCGATGGCCGACATTTTCCTCATGGCGCTCTACGTGGTGATCATCAAGGGCGTGGCAATGACGCGGGTCGAGGTCGGCTGGGGCTTGTATCTCTTCTCCTTCTGCGTGCTCGCCTCGCTCGCCGTGTCCCTGATGCCGGGGAAGGCGCGCTAGGATCGAATTTCGGCTGCGCCGAAATCCGACCGGCTGGGAGGGTCGCCAATGTTGCGCCATTGGTCCGAGCGAGTTGGCCATTGAGGCGCCATTGGTTCAAGCCCGATGGCCGACGGCGTCGCCCTCCCAGACCCCCCGAAGTATTTTTGAAGCAGTGAAGGCAACAGGTGGCCGCCCCTTGCGGGGGCCGGGTCCTCTTGGCACAAGGGCGCATGGCGAAATCCCAAACCAGTTACGTCTGCCAAACCTGTGGCGCGTCCTCGACCAAATGGTCCGGGCGTTGCGATGCCTGTGGCGCATGGAATTCCATCGTGGAAGAGGCGCCGCTCTCGGCGGGTCCCGGGGCCAAGGCGCTTGGCGCGGCGCGCGGGCGCACCGTGCCGCTGACCGACCTGGCCACCAACGAGGCGCCGCCCCCGCGCGCGGCCTCGGGGATCGCCGAGTTCGACCGGGTGCTGGGCGGCGGGCTGGTCCCGGCCTCGGCCATTCTGGTCGGTGGCGATCCGGGGATCGGGAAATCCACGCTGCTCTTGCAGGCGGCGGCGAGTTTCGCGCGGAACGGTCTCAAGACGCTCTACATCTCGGGCGAAGAGGCCTCGGCCCAGGTGCGGATGCGTGCGCAGAGGCTCGGGCTCGCCGATGCGCCGGTGTCGTTGGGGACCGAGACGAACCTGCGCGACATCCTCACGACGCTCGATGCCGAGCGCCCGGCGCTGGCGATCATCGATTCGATCCAGACCATGTGGGCGGACAATGTGGACTCAGCCCCCGGATCGGTCTCGCAGGTCCGGGCCGCCGCGCATGAACTGGTGAGTTTCGCCAAAAAGCGCGGTGTCGCCGTGATCCTCGTGGGTCATGTCACCAAGGAAGGCCAGATCGCCGGACCCCGCGTGGTCGAGCATATGGTCGACACCGTGCTCTATTTCGAAGGCGAACGCGGCCACCAGTTCCGCATCCTGCGCGCGGTCAAGAACCGCTTCGGACCCGCCGACGAGATCGGGGTGTTCGAGATGACGGGCGGCGGGCTGGCCGAGGTGGGCAACCCTTCCGCCCTGTTCCTGTCGGACCGCGAGGAACCGGCGCCGGGGGCGGTCGTCTTTGCCGGGATCGAGGGCACGCGGCCCGTGCTCGTGGAGTTCCAGTGCCTCGTGGCCCCCTCGCCCCTGTCGCAACCAAGGCGGAGCGTGCTGGGCTGGGACGGCGGGCGGCTCGCCATGATCTTGGCCGTGCTCGAGGCACGCTGCGGCATACCCTTTGCCGGGCTCGACGTTTATCTGAACGTCGCGGGCGGCATCCGGGTGTCGGAACCTGCCGCCGACCTGGCGGTCGCGACCGCGCTACTGTCGGCGCGCGAGGATATTTCCGTGCCGCGCGATACCGTGGTTTTCGGTGAAATCTCGCTCTCCGGAGCGCTCAGGCCCGTGGGCCAGACCGAAAACAGGTTGAAAGAAGCGCAAAAACTTGGTTTCACAACGGCGATTACGCCGAGCCGGTCCAAAGCCGGTGACAAACCCGATCTCGCGCTCAAGCACTACAGCGATCTGGCGGGTTTCGTGGGCGACATATTCGGCGCGGGGTAAGCGCCTTCAACGCGGCTCGAAGGAGTCGGGACAGGGACGAGGGTTCATGGACGGTTTCACGATAGTCGACGGTGTCGTCGCACTGGTTATCCTCGTGTCGGCGATCCTCGCCTATTCACGCGGCTTCGTGCGCGAGGGCATGGCCATCGTCGGCTGGGTCGCCGCAGCGATCCTCGCCTATCTTTTCGCGCCCAAGTTCGTGCCGCTCATCAAGGAAATTCCGGTCCTGCGTGACTTCATCTCCGACAGCTGCGAACTGTCGGTGATTGCGAGTTTCGCGGGCGTTCTGGCACTGGCCCTTGTGGTCGTGTCGCTTTTTACCCCGCTCTTCTCGTCCTTCATCCAGCGCACCGCACTTGGCGGCATCGACCAGGCCCTGGGCTTTGTCTTCGGCGTGCTGCGCGGCATCCTGCTCGTGGCCGTGGCGCTCATCGTCTACGACAACGTGGTGACCTCGGATTCGCTCGCGGTGGTGGACGAAAGCCGCACCGCCAAGGTGTTCTCGCGCACGAAGGTCAACGTGAACGAGCAGATCCCTGATGACGCGCCGGGCTGGATCGTGGCGCGTTACGAGGAACTCGTGTCGACCTGCACCACCGGCGTGAACGACGATGCGGTCACCACGCCTTCGGAGACCACCACGCAATAAGGTCTTTGCGACCGGCTATCGCGGGCACGTCACCAGGCTTTCCCCCTGCCGGACCCATTTCACATAAAACCGTTACAATGCGGAATGGCCCCCGTGACACTGTGCTGCACCTGCACTAAGTAGGAGCCATCCTGAAATTGGATTCGGACCTGCTGCCCATGCCCATGTCCCTCGGCGAAAAGACCATGCCGCCCGCGCACCCCTTCGATGACGACAAGCTCAAGGAAGAGTGCGGCGTTTACGGTGTGGTGGGCCTGACCGATGCCGCGAACTTTGTCGCGCTCGGCCTTCATGCCCTGCAACACCGGGGACAGGAGGCGGGCGGGATCGTCAGCTACCACCCGGACCACGGGTTCAACTCCGCCCGCCGATTTGGCTACGTGCGCGACAACTTTACCAAGGCGTCGCTGATGGAGACGCTGACGATTTCCTCCTCGATCTTTATCATCGCGGTCGGGGCCAGCATGTTGACGCGGTTCTTTACCTTTTCCGGTGTCAGCGATGCGCTGGCCGATGGTGTGCTGGAAATGGGCGTGTCGCCGCTGATGCTGATCTTTGCGATTACCCTGCTCTATCTGGTGCTGGGGATGTTTCTGGAGCCGATTGGCGCGATGTTGTTGACGCTGCCGATCCTGTTGCCGCTGGTCGAAACCGCCGGGATTGAACTGCTCTGGTTCGGGGTGCTGGTCGCGAAACTCTTGGAAATCGGGATGATAACGCCGCCAATCGGGTTGAATGTCTTTGTCCTCAAGGGGGTGATGGCCGAGCGGGTTTCGACCGGTACAATCTTCAGGGGGGTTGCCTATTTCATCATGGCCGACCTTGCGATCATCTGCCTGATGGTCGCCTTTCCTGACATGATCCTCTTCACCCAGAATATGTTGCCATAAAGGGCACGCCACGAAGGAAATATCTTATGCTGACTGATACAAAACTGTTCATCAACGGTGTTTGGCGCCCCGCATCCGATGAGGCCCGCGCCCCGGTCCATAACCCCGCCACCGGCGAGGTGATCGGCCAGCACGCGATGGCAACCAAAGCCGATCTGGAAGAGGCGGTGCAGGCCGCCGAAACGGCCTTTGCGACCTGGCGTGAGGTGTCCGCGATGGAGCGGGGCGCGATCCTGCGCCGTGCGGCAACGGCCCTGCGTGACCGGATGCCCGAGGTGGCGCGGGTGCTGACCCTTGAAATGGGCAAACCCTTGGCCGAGGCCGAGAACGAGCTGCGCAC
>LUOO01000118.1 GCA_001626765.1 Maritimibacter sp. REDSEA-S28_B5 | reverse complement strand
GACGATCTGGCGCGGGTGGCCGAGAGGGACGGTCTCAACCTCGAGCGCCGCGCGGATCTGGAGACGGCGCGCGAGACCCTCAACCGGGCCCATGTCCAGCTCGGCGTCGCGCTGGAGCGGGCAGGGGTCTTGCGTGAGGACGGTGTCGTGGAAGATCGCACCGTGACGGAGAGGGTCCATTATCATCGGGACGCCACTGAGGACATGGAGCGCGCCATCCGCCAGGACATGCGTTCGGAAGGTCTGACCGAAGACCAGATCGAGGCGCGGGAGTGGGAGATCGTCTCCCGCGCGGAGCGGCGTATCGAAGAAGAGCAACGCAGCTACCTCGATGCGCATCCCGAACTGCTCGCGCGCCCGGGCGACGTGATCGACCGGTCCGAGCCCTACCGGGAGCGCATCACCGACGAGGCCCGGGCCCGCGAGATCACCCGCGAAGTCGACCGGATCATGGAAGGTCGCGACGCGCGGACCCCCGTTGCGGATGCCGTCACGGACGAGTTCCGCGCGCGCTATCCCGATATGCCGTCGCATCTCGCCCGCGGGCTTGGCGCGACCTATGCTTCCGTCACCGATCTGCGCGACACCGAGGCCCTCAACCAGGTCCGCCGCGACAACGAGTTGCGGGAGGTGGCGCTCGACCTGCGCGACGGGCGGCTTTCGGACGCGCGCGAGGGGGACGCTGTCGAGGGGGCACCGATCGCCGATCCGGACATCCGGCGGGTCGTCGACCATGAACGGGCCGGCAATCTGCAGTCGCCGTTCCAGGACGACGGTCAGCGACTGACCTACCGCGACGCCGTCGAGCGCGAGCTCGACGCGGCGCAGATCGACCGGCTGCGGGACGGGGATGTCGACGTGCTGAAGACCCAGATCGAAGACCGTCTCGATCGGCTCTACGCCGCGAAGACCTACCTGCAGTCGGACGCGGCCACCGCCAACAGCGAGGCGACCCGCGCCGTGGTCGAGGAGATCGCCGACCGCGAGTTCGAGCTCCACCGCGCCGATCTTGTCGATGGCGAGACCGAGCGCGGGGAGACGCACTGATGGGAGGGGTAGGGAAGGGCCGCCTCGCCCTCGGCGTCGCGCTGGTCACACTGGTCGCTATCGCGATCGGCTATGTCATCGCCTCGGCCGTGATCAGTTTCCGGGACCTGGGTTTCCGGGCCGAGATCGACTTCTTCTATATCGTGCAGAACTACCGCGCCATCGGGGCCGCCCGTCCCGACGACTTCCGCCTGATCAACCTGATCATGGGCGGGGCCGGGGTGGCGGGCCTCATGATGAGCCTTGCGATGTCGGGCTCGGCGCTCACCCGGTTCGGCTATACCCATTGGCAGACCCGCCGCGAGATGAAGCGGAACGGCTTCTTCGGCGCGCCGGGCACGGGCTTTGTGATCGGCAAGCTTGGAAAGCCAAGCTCGCGTGCGCCGTTCCTGTGTTCCAAGACCTTTCCCCATGCGTTGATCGTAGCGCCGACCGGGCGCGGCAAGACCACCGGCTTCGTCATTCCGAACCTCCTGACCTGGCAGGGCTCAGCGGTGGTGCTCGACGTAAAGGGAGAATGCTTCGAGGCCTCGGCCCGCCACCGGGCGGCGCAGGGTGACGAAGTGTTCCGCTTCGCGCCCACGGATTGGGAGGACAGGCGGACGCATCGCTACAACCCACTTCTGCGCATCTATGAGCTCAAAGACCCGGCCCGCCAGCAGATGGAGTTGCAGCTCCTGGCCACACTCTTCCTGCAGAACGACAACGACCGTGTTCAGGGGCTTCTCAAAGGGGGGATCGATCTCTTCGTCGCGGCCGGGCTACTCGCGTTCCAACGCCGCAGGCCGACGCTCGGCGAGATATACCGCATCGCCGCCTCGGGCGGGCAGAAGCAGAAGGAATATCTCGCGCGCGCCCCGGCTGATCTTCACACGGCTGGCGTCCACCAACAACGATACGCTGACATCCTATGTCTCGCTCCTGATGACCTCGGGCCTCGATCAATGGCAGAACCCGGCGATCGACGATGCGACGGCGACCTCGGACTTCGACTTCCGGACGATCCGCAAGAAACCCTTCAGCGTCTACCTCGTCGTCCAGCCCCTCATGGTGAAACCCCTCGCACCTCTGATCCGGCTCTTCTTCTCGGACCTGCTGTCGGCGCTTCAGGACAAGGAACCGGGTCCGGACGAGCCCTGGCCGGTTATGATCATGCTCGACGAGTTCAACCGGCTCGGAAAGATGCCGATCGTGGCCGAGAGCATCGAGGTGCTGCGCGCCTATCGCGGGCATCTCGCGGTGGTGACCCAGACCATCCCGGCCATCGACGAGATCTACGGCGAGAACACGCGGCGCGCCTTGCAGGGCAACGCCGGGATCAAGCTCTACCTGACGCCCTCCGACGAGAAGACCGTCGAGGAGCTGAGCAAGGCGGTCGGCAAGACCACGAAAACCGTCGTCACGCGGTCCCGCGCGGTCGGGAAGAACCCGTTCGAGGGCCGCAGCCAATCGGAGCGGACGGAGGAGGTGTCGCTCCTGCCCGAGGATGAGGCGCGGCGCCTGCCGCTCGACGAGATCGTCGTCGTCGTGGACGCCCAGATGCCGGTCCGGGCCAAGCGCGTGGTGTATTTCGAGGACCCATTCTTCAAGGGCATCCATGCCGCCCAGGAGGGGGAGCTACCCTTCCCGACGGGGCCGGTCCCTCCGATGGGGGAATTGCCCCTGAGCGTCAGGGCGATGCCCACGGCGCCGCGGGGGTCAGGTCTCACGGAACGTGATTTCGAGGCCAGGATGGGGCTAACAGAAGGCGGAGGGATTGCACCCCTTGAGTCCGGTCCGGCTCAAGCGCCTCGGCGCGGCCGCGCCGCTGTTCTTGCGGATGATCAGCGGCAGATGGAGATGGAGTTCGGGCGGCAGGCAGATCTGGAGGTGGAGGCTGCGTCCGAAAACGACGTCGCCCGAGTTCAGGACGCCGTGAGTGATCTCGAGCGGTTGGAGGCGGAGATGTCCGGTTCGGAAGCAAACGTCAGCGAGACGGGCGAGAAATTCGGGCTTGGCTGAGCCGCCATGCGGGCGACACGAAAGAATGTCGCGATGGTGTCTTGTGGCCACGGCCTTGAGCCGACCATTGTCACGGGTGAAGAAAGCCAGGGTCGTCGCGCTCTGGTCGAGGGGCTCGCTCAATCGTCGCAGGGTCGATCTCACGCATCGTCAACTGGGCGTTCACCCTGCGGGCCGCGGGGCCCGCACGAAACCACTTCGCGGCGGAAGCCAGGTTAAAGCGCGGACGACGCTGCCCCTTTGCCGGGTTTGCGGCCTCCATCAGAACCTCGATCATTTCATCGATGCGGTAGAGGCCACCCGCAACGGGGAGGGGCATCTTGCGCTGCTGGAGCGCCTGTCGCTTTATCTCGAGCTTCTCGGCGACATCCGCGAGAGACACCAGGTCGGGACGGACCTCGCGCAGGACTGTGCCTTGCGGCAGCGCCTTGATCAGAGCCCGCGCCGCTTCAAGGATCGCGCTCTCGGCCTCATCCCCTTCAAGTTCCAGTTCTACACCCAGAAGACCGGCGTGACCGGTGCCCACGAGCGCATCTTCAAAACCCGCCTCGAAGATCGCGTCAGAGAGCGAAAACGCATCGTGCTCTCCGTCGGGGAGTGCAAAGACCAGTTCGAATTCGAATTCTTCAGCCATTGGCATTACCTTCGTCGTTCTTCTGAAGCTTCACGCAGGCCAGGGCCTTCTGTCGGATCTTTTTCGCGAACTGCTGTGGATTCTTCGGGGTCGACCAGACAGACATCTGACAAAACTCGCCACAGCGGCAATCCTTATCGTTGGCCGGGCATCGGAGGATCCCCCACGCGTGCCCCTTGCCCTCAATAAGGTCCCATCCCAGCTCTTCGAGCTCCTGGATGACGGCCTCGATTTCCTTTGACGTGTGCTTCTTCCTTGGCACCCTAGATACCCCACTTTCTTAAATTGTCAAGTGACAAGTTAATAGCTCAGCAAAACGTCGCTGCAATTTACTGTCCGCTACCGGCAATTTCCCATAGGAAGCTTGCCGTCAAATGCTTTGATGTGAGAACGGGATACAGGACGGACGTCCCAGACAGAAACACCGGCGCGGATGCCGTTGCGTCTGATCCTGTAGCAGTGTGCCGTCCCCAGACGCGGCACGATGCCACCAACGCAAAACCATTCATGCTGTCTGTCATGATCCCAGCAGGCAGCAAAGGTTTGACCTGCGAACAGCCTGTTCCGGCTAGTCGTGCCACCTCCGGTCAACTCTACCGTCGGCCCAGCCTGTTCAGCCGTGCCAGTTGCGCAAGCATGCGGGCACCGGTGCTAGATGAGTCGCCTGAAGGTGCAGCCGGCGCACCACCCGCGGCATTAGGGCGGGTCGGGAGCGCCTGTACGCCGAGAAACTGCCTGGCCCGAAGCGCGGCATATTCGGCGCCTGTCGCGCCTCCGATGGCGTATCGGTTATAGACTTGCTGACTTCCTGCCAAGCCTCGGGCGAAGGCGTAGCTTCCGCCAAAGCCCGCCGAAAGCGCCGGCATC
This sequence comes from Maritimibacter sp. REDSEA-S28_B5, assembly GCA_001626765.1. Taxonomy (GTDB): domain Bacteria; phylum Pseudomonadota; class Alphaproteobacteria; order Rhodobacterales; family Rhodobacteraceae; genus Maritimibacter. The sequence continues at coordinate 74,138 of LUOO01000118.1, read as the reverse complement.
ATGATGTTTCCGGAGACCGACCGGACGATGAAGGGCGTGGCGATGATGAACCCCTTGGCCATGAGGACCATCATGAAGAAGGGCAGGAGGGCGCCGATGTTCGAAGCCCCCTCCGGATCACCAAGTTCGGCGAGCAATGCGCGCGAGACCCCGGTGATGGTCGCGAAAACGCCGGCGATGACGATGGGGTAGATCGCGAAGGAAATCAGCGCCGAGAGCCATCGCGCGAAATAGTCCTTGGTCACCTCGAAGAGGGTCAGGAAGATCATCACCGGCGCGATCCCGATCAACAGCGTGATCATGAGCCTGGAGGCGACGACAATGAAGGCCGCCAGCCCTCCGAGGATCGAGAGCAGGAGAACGCCGAGCGTGTCGAGAAGCGCGCCGGCCATCCAGTTCAACTCGGAGCCTGCTGCGTTCAGGTAATCCCCAAGCGCCGCGATGAGCTGATCGAACTCCTCGGCGAAGGTTCCAGACGGACCTGGCATCCCGCCGCCGACCGACGCGACCAGCGATCCGGCGATGCTGTCTATCCCGTTCAGGATCGCGGATGCGAGTGCGTTGAACTGGACCCAGTTGGTCGCGAATATGCCAATCAGGCCGATCTTCACGGCGAGCCAGAAGGCGGTCCGGCCGTCCATGGAACGGTATTGGTAGATCATGTTGAGACAGACGAGGATGACCACGAGCGTCGTCCCGAGGACCAGCATCGTTCCGACCGTGGCGGCCACGGCCCCGAACTGGGTTTCCGCCGCTGAGTCCAGATAGCCTTCGGCCGTTTCCACGAAATACGCGACGACGCTCATGACCCGCTACCAGTTGCCGGCCGCGTCGCAGATCGGCATGGCCTGCTTTCGGAGATCGTTCGCCCGTCGGCGATAGTCTGACGTCGCCTCGACCACGCTCCAATAGTCAGTTGAGGAATAGAGATCAAAATAGACCGCCTCAGTTGCCTCCCAAGGCGGATACCGGGTGGCGCAGGTGCAGCTCTGCGCGTCGACGATGCGTTCCATGCTCTGAAACCGGTAGATTTGCTGGACCAGGAGCCGCTTGTAGGCGTCGCGCGCCTCTGTGTTTCGCATCCACTCCGGCTCGGGCGGCTGATCGGGGCAGACATCGGGTTGATTGTCGAGCGTCGGGACTAGGTCGCGCTCGGCCGATGCGATACTGCCCGAAAAAAGAAGGAATGAGCAGACGAGAATGGTGACGCGTGTCATGTCGCAGTCTCCGTCAGCCGGTCCGCGACCTCACGCTTGAGGAACGCGGTATAGCCGTAATCGCCCGCCTCGGCCGAGATCACCTCCCAGCCTTCGGCGCCCCGTTCGTTCAGGGCGCGCCGCATCTCTTCATAGTCCTTCTGCTTCTTCACCTTGCAGAACAGGATGTCGTACTCAAACTGCTTCATGCATTGTGCCTTTCCTGCAATTCGGTTCCAGGGAGATAGAATTCGGTGATGCCGCGTTCGCCGTCCTCGCGGCCGGCCTGGATAATCACGTCGATCGAGCTCTCGATGTATTGGATCATGTCCTGGTAGGTCATTGGGATCTCGGTCTTGAGCGCTGCGATGGCCAGCCGCTGGACGGCGAGTTGTGGGGTCTCGGCGTGGAGTGTTGTCATCGAGCCGCCATGGCCGGTGTTGATCGCCTCGAGGAAGGTCATGGCCTCTTTGCCGCGCACCTCGCCGAGGATGATGCGGTCGGGCCGCATGCGCAGCGTCGCGGTCAGGAGCACGTCGGCGGACTGGAACTCCGCGTCGCGGTTGGCGATGAGCGTTACGGCATTGGGCTGGGCGGGCAGCAGTTCCGCCGCCTCTTCGATGGTGACGATACGTTCCTCGTCGGGAACGTAGGAGAGGATCTTGCGCGCCGCGACGGTCTTGCCGGTCGAGGTGCCGCCGGAGACGATCATGTTGAGCTTGTTTTCGACGCAGAAGCGGATGGCCGCGTAGATGTCACCGGAGGCGACGACCTCGCGCAGCGCGCGGTTCTTCTCCTGGCGCAGTTCCTCGAGCTTGCGTTCTTCGCCGTAGAGGAAGCTGAGTTCGATCCGGTCGAGCGGCAGGTTGGAGAAGAATCGCAGCGAGATCGACATGCCCGCGAGGACGGCGGGCGGGGTCACGACCTGGGCACGGATCGGTCGGCCCCGATAGGTGATAGAGACCGAGACGATGGGCTTGTCCTTGCTCATCGTCGTATTGGCCGACGACGCGATCTGGTTGCCGAGATCGCGCAGCTCGGTGACGCTCAGGCGCTGGTCCAGCGCGCGCATGAAGTGATCCCCTTGGAACTCACCCCAGCAAGAGCCGTCGGGGTTGATGCATATCTCGATGACGTCGTCGCGACCGGCGTCCGCGAGCTTGTCGAGTGAGGTCTGCAGATAGGAGAGCGTCATCTCAGAAAATCTCCAGATCCCGGTCGACCATGACGGTGACGCGTGCGCCTTGGTCGACGTAGATGACGGGCCCGATGGCGAGATATTCGCCGATCACGGAATCGGTGGCGTCCGCCAGGTCATCGCCCACATCTTCAAGTACGTCTGCGGTGGTCTCATCCTCGACCTGGGCGGCGGCCACACTCGGGGCGGCCGAAATGATGGAAATCAGCGCGGCGGAGCCGAACCGCTCGTCAAAGCGGGTATCAACAAAACCGGTGACACCCGAACGGCCCAACGCGTCTCCCCCGAAGGAGCTGATCTGGACGGTCTGGTTGTTTGGTAGAATGATCCGGTCCCAGGCGATGGTGACGCGCTTCTGGGCTATCTCGATGCCGGAGCGGTAGCGTCCAATAAGGCGCGAGCCGCGCGGGATCAGGAGCCGTGAGCCGTCATAGCTGAAGACGTCTTCGGAGATGATGGCACGGGTCTGTCCGGGGAGCGAGCTGTCGAGTGCGGTCTCCATCACGGCCTGGATCATCGTGCCCTGAATGACCGTGTTCGAGGGATTTGCGATGACTTCGGCTTGTGTGATGGCGCTCGGCAACGCGCCGTTCAGCACGAAGTCTGTCACCTCGCCGAAGGTGCGTTCGGTGAGTTCTGTCTCGCCCGCATTGGCGCCGCCCGTTCCGCCGAAGGCGATAACGGGGGAGGAAATCCGCCGTTCCTGGAAGGCACGCTCCTCCTCGGCCCGGCGTTGCAGCTCGGCCAGCCGCCGCGCCTCTTCCTCACGTCGCATCCGCTCATCTTCGCGGGCGCGCAACTCTTCGTCGGTGGGTCCGAGCGGGGCGGGTGCCGGCTTGTTGGCCTCCAGCCGCGCGAGGTCCAGGTCCATACGCAGCTGTTGCAGCTCCCGATCTCGTGCGGCGAGTTCGGTCTGGAATTGTTCCTGAGCATTCTCGGAGGCGTCCTGTAGGGCTGCGATCCGTGCGGTCAGGGCATCGATCGCCTCCGCTGCCGCGCTGTCCGCCCCGGCGTCGGTGTCCGGCGCGTCGCGCAGTTCCTCGATCTGGGCCTGGAGTGCGGCGATCTGCGCCAGAAGTTCGGCGTTGGGTTCTGGTTCGACGAGAACGATCTCGGGTTCCGGGGCGGGCGGCGGCACGAAGGGTTCGATCTCTCCGAACCCGTCACCCTCGGTTTGGAACTCGTCCGGGGTGGCCGTCGGCAGGGCGACCTCTTCCCCCGGGCCCGAAAACAGCAAGAGGACCAAGCCGCCCGCCAGGATGAGCCCTGCGAGGAGGAGGGCGAGGAGCGGTAAGCGGTGTTTCGGGGCGGGTCCGTGGCGCGGGTTGCCCCGTTCGAGCGCAGCAAGACGCTGTTCGAGATCCGGGTTGTTGTCACTCATGAGGCGGCCTCCGCGGGCGGCGTCGCCTCGATACACACCACGTCCTCGCCCAGACGCAGCACCCATTGGCGCCCCACGCCCGAGACACGGATCACACCGTCTTCGACCGCGCCTGTGTTCACCGTGCGCTCGCGCCCGTTCGTGTAACGGAAGATCGCCGGGACGGGTGCGTTCCGTGGGAAGGCGAAATAGGTGAAGGTGCCGTCGTCCCAGACCCGGGTCGGCGTGAACTCCGTCCGTGCGCTGGCCCCGTAATTGGTGTTTGGCGCGGCGCGTGCGATGGCGTCGGCCGAGCGGCGATTGTCTTGCGGGTAGCGGAATTGCACGACATAGAAGGTTGGGCTCGAGACCTCGTTCACGTTGAAATAGTAACTCCGTCTGTTGGTGTAGACGGTCACGTTGGTATGGACGCCGCGGGCGACAGGTTTGATCGCAAAGGCGCGACCACCTGGGACGCCGTCGATCTCAAATCCTTCCGTGTCGCCGGCGATGATTGAGCGGATGCTCTCGCCTGTCCCGAACTCGATGGTCGTGACATGGGTCAGGGAAACGTTCAGCCTGTAGACCTGGCCTTCCTGGTAGGACGCGACCCGCACGCGGTGGTCGTTGGGTCCCCCGCGCGGGATCGCCTCGGCTGACGCGTGGGGCGTAAACAGCGAGACCATCAAAAAGGCCGCGACGAACGCCCGGGCGTGTGCGGTGTGTTTCGCATTGTTATTGCCCTGCCGCTTCTGACGTATGTGGGACGCTGGCAAGGCGTTCTCTGAATTCTTTTTGGTGAAACGCACTTACTGGTTCTCCAATCTGTCCGAACGGATCGCGTATTCGACGACCGTGAAGCCAAACGGGTTAGTCCAGACCTGGTCGATGGAGCGGCTCTCTTCCGGGCGGAACTCGAAGAGGAGCGTCGCGGTGAAGAGGCCCGCCTGAACCCCCTGAATCGACGTCAGGCGCTTGCGAAGCCGCACCGTGGCCCGGTTGTTGCCGATCAGGTTGATGCTGAGAATCTCCACGTCGAGGCGGGCGTTGGGTCCATAGACGGTCGGGGGATAGTCGGCATTGGCCGAATTCCAGATCTGGCGCAGTGAGGCCCCTGCGGCACGGTCCGAACGGCGCAACACGCTGCGGATACGCACGTCATTGTCGAGCTGGTTGTAAACCTCGCGGTCGGTCACGTAGCGGAAGACCTCCGCCTCGATAATGGCGCGGTTCTCGGTGACGGTGGTGGCCCCGACGGTGGCTTCGGGGAGGGCGAAGCCGGTGGCGGGATCGTAAGGTACCACTACAGGGGGCGGATCGACATCGAGGATGGACACGGCGGCCGCGCTGAGGCAGCCCAGGATGCCAAAGCCGAGGCCGAAAAGTCCCAGGCGCTGCCAGAGCCGTTCCCGTCTCAGCGCGCCGTAGACCAGTTCCTCCTCGATGATGGCGGTTTCTTCGTCCAACAATCAGTCCTCAATCCGCATTCAGTTCCGGGAGTGTGAACTCCATGAAGCGTTGTTCTTCGGCGATGGTGGCGGCATCGATCACGCCGCCGGTGCCATCTCCTACGGTCTGGATCGCTTCGAGCTGCCACATGGCGACGAGCGCGATGGCGAGCTCTGCCGTCACCCGCGTGTTGAGATCGACGCTCTCCTTGAGCTCATCCATGTCATCGATAAGCCCGACGAGCCGGTCGACACGTTCGAGCGATTGCCCGGCATCCTCGTAGCTGTTCTGGGCGGCGGCCGAGACCAGCGCGCCGGTCGTGGCCTGTGTCGCCACGCGCTCGGCCCCGGGATTGCCGCTGCGCGCCATTTCCGAGAGCGTGTCCTCGTCGAAGCCGAGATCGGCCAGCACCCGGTCCATCTGGGTTTCGATCTCGCTGGCACCGGATCCGGTGAGCCCGGAGAAATCCCCCGTCTTGATCGCCTCAATGGTGGCGATGATATCGCCGAACTCCTGGTCCAGGAGACCGTTCAATTCGTCCTCCATCTGTGTCCGGATGATTTCGGGCAGCTCTGCCAGACGGGTCAGCGCCTCATACGTTCGTTGTAGCTCGGCGAGCTGCTCCGTAAGCGTGGCAAGCTGTTCGCGGAGCTGCACGAGTTGCTCGTTTTGCAGGATCTCGTCCTCGATCATCTGCCGGAGCTGCTGGATGTTTTGGGCGATGTTCTGGGTGTCCACGACCGGCACGCCCTGGGCCAGGACGGGGGGATTGGTCACGAAAGGCGAGCAAAGCGCCAAGACGCTGGCCAGGGTCAACGTGCGAAGTGGTGCTGAAATGAACATTCTGCGGGGCATCAATCCAGATCCTCCAATGTGAACTCCATGAATTCGTTCTCGACCATGCGGGCCGCGGCCTGGGCCAGTTGCGCGGCACTGAGCGGCCGGGTCCGTGCGGCTTTCAGGCGAATGCGTGCGGCCATCAGCCGGACTAGTTCGGCGCGGGCATAGGTATTGAGCGCCATGCTCTCCTGGAGGTCCTCGGTGCCGCCGATCCGGGTGACGATGTCCTGGACGCGCAAGGCGGCTTGCCGGATGGCGGTGGGGGAATTGCTGCCGTAAAAGGCGGCCCCGAATCCGCTGAGCGAGAGATGGGCATTGGCGAGAAGCGCAGGGTCGATCGTGCCGAGCGCCTCGATGCCACCGATCCGCGCGAGGTAGAGATTGTAGCGTTCGGGGATGACCCTGACGTAGTGCCGGGTCTCCTTGAAGGGCGGTACGCCGCCATATTCGAACACCCGGCCCGGACCGGCGTTATAGGCCGCGAGCGCGTTGACGATGTTGCCGTCAAAGGTGGCGAGCTGCGCCGCGAGGTAGCGCGCGCCGCCTGTCACCTGCAGGTAGGGGCTTTCATAGTATTCCGGGTTGATACCGAGATCGCTCGCGGTGCCCGGCATGATCTGGGTGAGGCCGAAGGCGCCCACAGGCGAGCGTGCGCCGATGGAGAACCGGCTTTCCTGCCAGATGAGCGCCTGCAGGAGGGCGCGCCATTGCACGACGGAAAGACCGGCCCGCCCGACCCCGGGTTGCCCGTGGGTCTCCTGGGCGACCCGGATGATCAGCTGCTCGATGTTTTCGGCCGCATCCCCGAACATACCCGCGCCGCCCGGATTGGGATCGACATCGCCGGAGCCATAGACCGCCTCCGCGGACCGGTCCGGATCGCTGCCGCCACCCTCGAGGTCTGCGACCATGCCCGGCAGCCCCTGGCCACCGAAGCTCGTCTGCGCGTCGAGGATGGCGCGCAGCGTGGCGAGCTGTTCCCGTTCGATCTCGGTCAGCAACTCTTCGACGATGAGTTTCTCACGCTGGACGGCGAGGTCGGCGTCCCGGTCGCCCGTCTCGACGATATCGCGGGCCGTCAGCCCGGAATCGTTGGTGGGAACGCCCTGGGCGAGCGCGGCTGCCGACAGGAGAGCCGCCAGGAGAATATGTGCGACCCTAGACCTCAACGCCGTCTTCCGCGTTTCCGATGGGTGTGAAGATGCAATCCGGCTCGGCGCGGTAGAGCGAGGCGCGGAAGGCGAAACAGTTGGCCTTGGGTTCGCGATATTCGGCGCAGGAAGAGAGAACGCCGAGCGCGGCGAGGAGGATAAGGGGTCGGATCATGAGAGCCTCCAGAAATCAGGACGGTCGCGGTAGTCGGGGCCGACGAGGGCCTCGCCCTTTTCCATGCCGCCGAGGATGGTGAGGAGGGGGCCGAGGGCGGACCGGATGTTGGGGGGCAGGATCTGGGTTGGCACCGCCTCGACGATGGTCTTGCCGGTCCGCGTGCGTTCGAGCTGGCTCGCATATTGCGTCATCATCACCGCGACCGTGTTCTGTTTCCGGGCGGTCACCAGCCAGTTCGAGAGCCGTTCGGCAAAGTATGGGTTGTCGAGCGCCTTCCATGCCTCGTCGATCACGATGATGGTGGGACGCCGGTCCTCGATCTCTCGCTCAATCCGGCGGAAAAGATAGGAGAGCACCGCCATGCGCTCCTTCTCGCTTTCGCTGTCGAGAATGCCGGTCAGGTCGAACCCCACGACGTCGCCATCAAGCGAGAAAGTGTCCTCCAGGCTTTGGCCGAAAATCCAGCCGTATCGCCCATCCTCGGTCCATTCGAGAAGCCGCTGGTGAAGATCGCCATTGTCGTCGGTCGAGACAAAGAGCGAGGCGAAGTCCTTCCAGTTCCGCAAGGCCGGGTTGGTGGCTGTGGCGTTCTGGCGGACCACCTCCTGGATGCGGTTCGTTTGCGCCGGGGTCAGGGGCTTGTCGGAGCGGTAGAGCAAGGAGGCGAGCCAATCCGAAAGCCAGGCCGTGCCGCGCTCATCGATCTCGGTCCAGAGCGGGTTGAGGCCGGTCGCCTGTCCCGCCTTGATCGAGGCGTAGCGCCCGCCATTGGCGCGGACGGCCATTTCCATCCCGAGCCGGTAGTCGAAAACGAAGATGCGCGCGCCGACCCGCCGGGCTTGCGTCATGAGGAAGGCCGAGAGGACGGACTTGCCGGAACCGGGGCGGCCTAGAATGAGGGTGTGGCCGCTGGTGGGCTCCGTCTCGGGGCTGCCCTGCTCGTGGTAGGAGAACCGGTAGGCGCTCTGCTCCGGGGTCGGGAAGAGTGTAATCTCCTGGCCCCAGGGAAGCTGGTGTTTTTCCTTGCCGAGTTGCGTCCGGTGAAGTGCTGCGAAGTCCGCAAAGTTGCGGTTGGTGACGGCACTGGCGCGGACCCGTTTTGGCTGGTTGCCCGGATGCTGGCTGAAGTAGTGAGATTTCGCGGCCATCCGCTCGCCGATCATCTTCACGCCTTCGGCGGCCGCGGCGTTGACGATCTCGGCCCCGAGGGTTTGCAACTCGTCGAGACTGTCACAAAAGACGGTCACGACCATGTGGTGTTCGCCGAAGCTCTGGCGTTTGGCTTCGAGATCATCGTGCGCGATGTCGAGCGCTTCGAGGAGCGAGAGCGCGGCATCCTGCGAGGCTTGCATCTGGCGTTTCTGCCGCTTGATCCGGCCCGCCATCAGGTTCGAATTGATCGGTGTGAAGGAATGGGTGACGATCATGTCGACCGGCAGGTTCAACATGTCGAACATGGTGCAAGTGGTGCCTTCGGCATATTCGCCGATGGTGAAGCTCTTGCCGTAGCGATGACCGACGACGCCATCGGATAGCTCGAAGTGATCCTCCAGAAACGTGACCCGGGTATTGGCAACATTGTAGGCGAGAAACCCGTAGCGGTTTGCCGGATAGAGCGGCAGTTCGCGGCCGGTGTTGAGCGCGCCGAGGAACCCGACCAACTCGCCAGAGTCTGCTGAAAGGATGCGGGGCTTGAGTTCCGCCAGGCCGGAGGTGAAAACCCCGACTGCCTCTTTGAGCCGCCGGACCCGTTTCGCGGTCTCCTCCTTGAACCGCTCCGGTGCGGAACGGTTCACGAAGCCAAGAAAACTCCTGGGCGGCGGGCGGTGGATGATGGTGAGTGTGAGGGTCTTGTCCCGGAGACCTGCCGAGGCCAGCTTTGCGCGCCAGGCATCATCCACGGCGTGAGCGAAGCCGTCCCCCTTGACCGGGAGCAGGTCCGGCGTGATCGACTTCGAGACCTTGTGCACGTAGTAGCTGAACTCGGGGCCCAGCTGCGCGATGATCCGGGCAAAGAGCGCCGTCACCTTGTCGAGATAGGCGTCGTCCGTGGTGTAGCTGTTCACCCCGCTCAGGCGGATGCATTGGAAGAGTTCGTTGACCCGGGTGCGGACTGTCTGATCATCGACGAGGCTGACATAGGGCAGCATGTGCGCGAGGCGTTTCTCGCGGGCATACCAGTCCGGCATGAGGGTGCGCTCGTCCACGGTCTCGTGCAGGGCTTCACTATGGCGCATAGCTGTCGCCCCCGTGGATGGAGCGGTTCCGTGTCGGCGGGGTTTCCTGAAGCGCGGTCATCATCACGTCGATGAAGCGTGGATCCCAATCCGCCGCCTTCCAGAGGACCGGATAGAGCACTGCCGCCACCGCCAGCACCACCATGTGCTGAACCCAGACGAAGAGTAGCACCGAGCCGAAGAGCCAGACCATGGCATACATGATCGGCAGGCCAAGGAGTTTTGGCGGGCGGACAAGGCCCAGGAAGAGGGGGGATCGCTCTGCCACGTTGTCGACCCCTTACGGCGTACCACCACCAAAGACGGCGGCAACGATCGTCGGCGCTGCTGCAACGCCGGCGATGCCGACCATCACCCAGAGGGCCTGGCGCAGGTCGATGATGTTGAAAAACCAGCTGAGGAACACGCCGAGGACCGCGAGGGTGGCGATGACGACGCCAAGCGGCCCGGTCAGCGCGTCCACGATGCCCTGAAGCAAGCTCTGAATCGGGGAGAGGTCGATGCTCTGGGCCAGGGCCGGTTCTGCCGAAACGATGAGGAGAGCGGCGAGGGTGATCAGGGATTTCGTCATTGGCTTCATGGGGACGCTCCTTCCAGCCGGTTGAAGACGGCCAGCACCCGCTGGACGTGGTTTTGGGTTTCTCGAAACGGTGGAATGCCGGAATGCTCGCGCACAGCGTCGGGCCCGGCATTGTAGGCGGCGAGCGCGAGGCGCGCATCGCCAAACTCGGCCAGCATTAAGGCGAGGTAACGCGCGGAGCCGTCGAGGTTCTGCCGCCAGTCATGAGCGTCGACGCCAAGTGCCCGGGCCGTATTGGGCATCAACTGCCCGAGCCCGACCGCCCCGACATGGGAGACGGCGTGTGGATTGTACGCGCTCTCGATCTCGATATTGGCGCGATAGAGGTGGAGCCAGTCCGTGACGGTGATATCGGCTGCACGGAGCCCAGGGTGGCTCGCATAGCGCAGTCCGGTCTCCTCGCTCGCGGCGAGAATATCCGGGCGTGGCGTGAGCGCGCGAGGGGTCACCGCCGCGACGCGCACCCCTTCACGTCCCTCGGTGCGGCTCTCCTCGCCCAGGATGCGCAACCCGTCTGAGGTCGAGCCAACGCCGACCCCGTCATTGTAGTTGCGCGCGAACCGTTCCTGAGCGCGCGACGGCGAAAGAGAGCCATCCCCCGCCATCACCAGGACCATGTCTGCCGATGCCGGGAGGCCCAGGGAGGAAAAGAAAAGGGCGCTAAGCCCGGCTGGCAGCCATCTCTTCGCTGGAAAGCTTCTGAACCGTCCGCTTGCCCTCTTCCAGGGGCACGTCGGCGTGCGAGAAACCGATCCCTTGCAGGAAGGAGATGACCCCGGTGACGGTCTTGATCTCGCGGATCTTGATGTCGTTGCGCGAGGTTCGGGTCCGGGCCGTGACCAGAAGTTTCTCGATCCCGTCGTCGCTGACAGCGCGCATGATCCAGACCCCATGCCAGTTGGGGCCTTTCTTGAAGGCGTCTTCCTTGCAGACAACTTCGACGCGATAGCCGCTGGCGACCAGATCGCGGAATCTGGGTTCGGTGACCACATTCGGGGCTTCTTTTTCTAGGTCCATCACCCGGATCACGTTCTCCAACAGGGCGAATGACCGGGCTTCAGGTGTTGAAACCAAGTCATACGATGATATATTATTGACGCACAAGATAAACTTTTGATGCGACAAGCGGATTCTTGCTCAATTAACGAATAGACGGTTCCCATGCATTTGATCAAGGAAATAGGGGGCTTGGACGCCCTCAGGTTGTGCACATCGACCGTGGCACAAGCTATACTTCTGGTCACGTGCCTGGTGGGTGAAGCCTCCGCCGCGTCCTGTTTGCCGCCGCCCAGGCCGTTCGTGCCAAGCGATTCCGAAGCCGCGCAAGCCTATGCCGATCTCATCCGCAGCGACTTTGAGCTCTACATCCGGGACATCCAAAGCTACTTTCGGTGCTTGGAGGAGGAGCGTGCCCGGGCGTTCGAAGAGGCGCGCGAGGTGAGCCAGGACTACGGACGCTTCCTGGAATTGATGGACGAGTGAATTGGCCGCGACCTTTTCGAAGGGCCGCCGTCTTGTGACATTCCGCCGTATCGGCGGCGTGCAATTCGGAGTCTCTATCATCATGTAAACGCTCATTATCCACTTTTTAGATAATCTATAAAGTAGATTAGCCCTGTCACAAGAGGTTTGTGACACGTGGCGAAAACGATCAGGAGTTCGGGACATGAAGCACTTCGCGACGCTTTGATTGCGGCGCGGAAGGTGGCTGGTTTAACGCAGGCGGAGCTCGCTTTGCGTCTGAGATGTCACCAGTCTTTTGTCGCCCGTCTGGAGAGCGGCGAGCGTAGGGTCGACGTGGTTGAGTTGATCGTACTCGCGCGTGCTCTGCAGATCGATCCGGTTACGCTATTGGCGGCAGCCGAGGCGGCGACGGATCTCAATCACCGGATTTAGGACGAGGCGATGGGATCGTCGCCTCTTATGGAGTGATGAGCTCAAGCCCCGGTGGGACCGAGGGGCAATGATAACAACGAATTGTTACGGGGCGCTGCGACGCACGGCCTCTGGTACAGGTTTGGTGCAGGGAAAACGTCTTAGTAGTTCACCTGCTCGAACCCGTAATTGCCCTCGTAGTCTCGCCAGTCGACGAAGACCGAGCGGTGATAGATTGAGGGACAATGATCGCCCCAACGTTCCAAGCCGACATGGGCCTCGGGCAACGCCGCGACGGAAGAACGAGACCACGAAAAATCGCCCTGGGTTCCATAGGTTCCGAGACGGATGTGTTCGTACCGGCTGCAATCACTGTCACGGGACTCGACTTGCTGCGCGTAGCGCACATCATAGACACGGATAGAGCGGACGAAATTGAATTCCGGCCCACTGATGTCGATATCGGCGCGGTTCTGGATCAAATGTAATGCGAACCCGTCAGGTTGGGGTAGGGGGTCGACACCTTTCGACCGCAGGACGGCTGGCAAGAGGGCGCCAGCGTTCTCGGGATCAGATTCTGCGAGGCTCTGGGGCAGGTGAGAAGCGTTGGAGAAGAGGATGTCAAAGACACGCGGAGTGCGACCGGGATCGTCTACAGGTTCGAAGGAGGCCCCCATGGGGCAACGCCAGATCTGCAGCGGGGGCTCGACAGGCCAGGGCGTGATCCGACGGATGAACTCTGCACGCGCCCGCGAGCAAGGTTCTGACGCCGGCCAGCCGCCGGAGAGGCAGAGCAGAATGGCGCAATCGATCGGGTAGGTCTGTGCCGAAGCCTTGGTCGAGGCGCCGAAGAGGGAAGCCGTGCTCACAATCGTTGCAAAAGTAAAATGTCGAAGGAAACTGCGCATGACGAGGTTCTCAGTCGGCTGATATGCGTATGTTATGAGCTTCAATAGTATATTATTGTAAGAATGTCAATCTAACGCAGTTTGTTTATCGCGGTTTCAGGTTTAGGGCGGGTCCGGTGAGATCGATCGCCCACGTGACAACTTTTCAAGGAGATCTGTGACTGCATCGTTGGCTACTGCCTTCGCAGCAGCGAGCATGTCCTTGCTCAGAAGTGGATCTATTTGGTCGGCAGCGCGCTCGGTGCCGAGCCAGAGTATGGACAGCTCGGATGTGTTCCATTGATAGACCCAGCCAACAGTTCGGCCCTCGGGACTACGGATGAGTCGAGCGACCGGAGCCGCTTCTTCCTTGTCAACACTCACTGGTTCTTGATCGCCTTTACTATGTACAATCTGTCTGTCAGGTGGGCCGCCGCGTTTGTTTGGTCGTTCAGGGCAAACTCAATCCCATTCCGGTGAAAAGAGGCGGCACCGGCGGAGCCGATGCCGCCAAGGTTTCGCCCACAGGGAGGTGGTAGAGGGCGAAATTCAATGATATCAATGCGCCGAAAGCATTCGCATAACGCGTCTTATGTTAATTTCCAGACTCCGCCATCTTGTACCACCCGCGACTCAGACAACAGCTTCTCCAGATGCGCCGCAACGTTTCGTTCTGCGGCCATTGCGATATGTGGGTCGGTTTTCTGGTAGACGGAAGCGGCGATATTCTGGACCGAACCCGGGGTGTTTGAGAGGTGGGCGAGGATCTCCGCCTCGCGACGCATGCGGTTGGAAAGCAACCGTTTGACGTAAGGTTGCGGATCCCGGAGTATAGGTCCGTGCCCCGGACAGTAGATCCTATCGTCGCGCTCAATCAGCCGCTGTAGCTGCGCGCAGTAGTCGTGCATGTTTCCGTCAGGGGGGCTGACGATCGAACTGTTCCAGCTCATAACGTGGTCGCCCGTGAAGAGCACTCCGTCAGGTCTCGCGAAACAAAGGTGGTCGCTCGCGTGACCAGGTGTGTGCAGGACGGTAAGACCGGCAATGACCTGTCCGTCCTCCAGAAACCGGTCAGGTCGAAATGCATCGTCAGGGAATGCCCGTGAGGCATAAACAGGTGCGTCTGTCCGTGCTCGCAGGGCTGGGACGACTCCAAAATGATCAGAATGGTGGTGTGTGAGCAGAATCCCGGATGGTTTGGCCCCCAAATTTTCGATGATTGCCTCGAAATGTGTACTGTCTTCTGCTGGGCCGGGGTCGATTATGAACCGACCATCAGGCGTATCAATGATGTAGCTATTTGTCCCGTGGTAGGTCATCTTTCCGGGATTGTTCGCGACGATCCTCAGAATTCCAGGGGCCAATTCGACTCCCTTCGCGCGGCAAGGCTCCGGCTCTGAGAAAAACATGCTGCTTCTTTTCATTGTGTGCGACCAGTTATTGATTGCGAACAATCCGGTTCGCACAGTTTTGTGCGTTGCTCTCGCATGGCGCCGGAAACCTCAGGCTGGCGTCCGGTGCCTACCAAATCTGGCATCGGACCATTTCAACTTATATCGGACTAAGACCGTATGAGACTAAAACAGTCTGATACGGTCTTGGGCTGGCAGTCACACAGCGCGGCGATTATGGTAAGCAGAATACAGAACTACAGCAATTGTCGCCTTCGTCAGATCCCCGATCAGGAATGGGTAAAGCCCGGCGTTCAGCAATTCCTCGCCATAACCGACAAAGCCACCCAACCAGAACAGCCCTGCGCAATACATGAGTATCGAGCCCGAAAAGACCGCGACAGATGCTCTGAATGAAGGCCAAAGTCCTTGCAGTGCTTGAACAACCCAACCGGCAGCCGCCGCTGCAAGTGCGAAGCCTACCAGGTATCCGCCTGTGGGACCCGCGATATATGCCAGTCCTGCCGGAGCCGGAGGCGTGCCTGCGAAGACCGGCAGGCCAAGCAGACCTTCAAAAAGGTATGTCACAACAACAAGACTACTACGCACCGGCCCCAGGAAAAGACCCAGACCCAAGACAACCAAGGTCTGTGTAGACATAGGTACGGGGTAGAACGGCACCACGATTTTGGCGGATATTGTCAGAAGAATTGTGCCGACGAGTATTATCGAGATCTCTCGGGTCAGTCTTGCGACTGATCGGCTTTGAGTGGTTTCCAGATTCATCTTTTTCGTCCTTGTTTCTGTAGATTGTTACTTTTTTGGATAGTAAGCTCACATGCGCTTGGCGACTTCTTCCAACATGACTTCGCTCGCCCCGCCGCCGATGGCCTGCACACGGGCATCGCGTGACATGCGTTCCACCGGTGTTTCGCGCATATAGCCCATACCGCCATGAAACTGGACGCAGTCATAGAGCACGCTGTTCACCAGTTCGCCGCAATAGGCTTTGACCATCGAGACCTCTTTCACGCAGTCACGGCCCGCGGCATCCAAACCGGCGGCGTGATAGACCAGCTGACGCCCTGCCACGATCCGCGTCTGACAGTCGGCCAGTCGCTGGCGCACGGCCTGCTTGTCCCAAAGAGCGCCGCCAAAGGCCTTGCGCTGCTTGACGTAATCCACAGTTATGTCCAGCGCGGTTTGCGCCTCGGCACAGGCCATCGCACCCAGCACGATGCGTTCGTTCTGGAAGTTCTTCATTACCGAATAGAAGCCGTGGTTGACCTCGCCCAAAACGTTTTCGGTCGGGATGCGGACTTCTTCGAAGATCAGTTCGGCAGTGTCCGAGCACAGCCAGCCGGTCTTATTCAACGCCCGGCCCACCGAAAAGCCCGGCGTGCCCTTTTCGACCGCGAACATGGTGATCCCGCGCGACCCCTTGGCATCGGGATCGGTCTTGGCACCGACAAAGTAGAGATCGCCATGCACGCCGTTGGTGATGAACATCTTGGTGCCGTTCAGCACCCAGTCCGACCCGTCCCGCACCGCGCGGGTGCGCATGCCGGCCACGTCCGAGCCCGCGCCCGGTTCAGTCACAGCAACGGCGGTGATCATTTCGCCCGAGACGATCGACGGCATCCAGCGCGCCTTCTGTTCGGGCGTGCCGGCGTTTTCCAGATGCGGCGAGGCCATGTCGGTGTGGACCAGAACCGTGGCCGAGAACCCGCCGAAAGTGGATCGCCCGACCTCTTCGGCCAAAACCACGCTGGACATCACGTCCAGCCCCGCGCCGCCATACTGTTCGTCATAGCGCATCCCCAGCACGCCGAGATCACCCATCCGGCGCAGCACGTCGCGGGGTACCTTGCCCTCCTCCTCCCAAGGCTCGGCCTTGGCGATCACCTCGGCTTCAATGAACCGGCGCAACTGGTTGCGGATCAACTCGAGGTCTTCGTTGAACGGGCCGGTGACCTGAGTAATGCTGTCTTGTCTGGTCATGTGTTTTCCTCTGGATCGAGTTTGATAAGTGGGGCGTGCCCGGCGACCGTATCGCCGGGTGCACAATAGATTTCCGTCACCACGCCCGCGACCGGCGCGGGCAGGCTTTGCAACAGCTTCATGGCCTCAAGCACCACCAGGGTGTCACCGGCTTTGACGCGGTCGCCGAGTGCGACGCGCACCTCGGCCACGGCGCCGGGCATGGGTGCGGACAACAGGTCAGCGACGCCAGACCCGCCGGTGGCACGTTGCAGATGCTGGTCTTCCAGCGTACGCAGGTCTGTCGCGGTCATTCCAGCAGGGGTTTGCAGGTGCACTCGCCAGTGACTCGGCGCGCGCACGACGTAAGCGATGCGCGAAAACGGAACCCCATCGATGCGTCCGCTCAGTCGGCATCCTGTTAAAGCGGCACTCTCGACCGTGATGGTCTGGCCGTCCGGCTGTACGGCTGTCAACACAGACCCGGAGCCGTTTACGCGGATCGGGTCGTCTTTGGTCGTCTCCCAATAGGATGCTGCACCGGGCCACCCCGCAGGTGCCGTGAGCCGCCATGACCCCAGGCTTTCCCAGGGCGACGCGCCCGCCGGGGCGAGATGCAGATACAGCGCCATCGCGGCAAGGGCCATGTCCCGGGGATCAGCGGACGGTTCACTCCAGCCGCCTGGGAACATCTCGGGCAGGCCCGAGGTATGGTGCCGGAACGCCGCAAAATCCGGGTGTGTCAGCAACGCGCGCTGATAGGCCAGGTTCAGACCGACGCCACCGACTGCAAAGGCATCCATTGCGACAACCGCCTGACGGATCGCACCGGCCCGGTCCGGCGCGTGGACGATCAGCTTGGCAATCATCGAATCGTAATGGTGGCTGACGACCGAGCCTGCCTCGACCCCGGTATCGAGCCGCACGCCGGCGGGCGGAGCCCAAAGGCTGATCTCGCCCGTTTCGGGGCGGAAATTCTCGGCCGGGTTTTCGGCGGCGATGCGGATTTCAATGGCGTGCCCGTCAAACTGCACATCGCCTTGCGTCAGCGCCAGCGGCTCGCCCCGCGCGATGCGCAACTGCCATTCGACCAGATCGATGCCGGTGATCGCCTCGGTCACGGGGTGTTCCACCTGCAACCGGGTATTCATTTCCAGAAAGTAGTATTCACCGCGCCCGGGGTCATAGAGGTATTCCACCGTCCCGGCGGAGCGATAGCCGATCGCCTGCGCCAACCGCACCGCTGCCGCACGCATGCGGTCGCGCACAGCCTCGGGAAGATCGGCGGCGGGGGCTTCTTCGATCAGCTTTTGGTGGTTGCGTTGCAGCGAACAATCGCGGTCGCCCAGATGCAGCACGGTGCCGTGAGTGTCGCCCAGAACCTGCACTTCGACGTGGCGGGCACGGGGTGCATAGCGTTCGAGGAACACCGCCGGATCGTCGAAGGCGCTCTGCGCTTCGGCCCGGGCAGATGCAATCGCTTCGGGTGCGTCGCCCAGATCGGAGACAAGCCGCATCCCGCGTCCGCCGCCGCCGGCGCTGGCCTTGACCAGAAAGGGGGTGCCAAGCGCCTCGGCCTCTTGCAGCAGGCGCGCGTCGGACTGATCCTCGCCGCGATAGCCGGGCAGGACGGGCACGCCTGCGGCTTCGGCGGCAGCCTTGGCCTCGATCTTGGAGCCCATCCGCGCGATAGCGTCGGGTTCCGGCCCGATGAACACAAGGCCCGCCGCCTCGACCGCCGCCGCGAAACCGGCATTCTCAGACAGAAAACCATAGCCCGGGTGTACCGCATCCGCGCCCGTCGCCCGCGCGGCCTCAAGGATGGCCGCGACGTTCAAATAGCTGTCCGACGGGGCGGCCCCGCCGATGCAGACGGCATGATCGGCCTCGGCCACGAAGGGCGCGTCGCGGTCCGCGTCCGAAAACACCGCTACGCTTTCCAGCCCCAGTTTGCGGCACCCGCGCTGGATGCGCCGGGCAATCTCGCCCCGGTTGGCGATCAGAACGCGGGTGAAGCTCATTTCACCCGCCATGACGGAACGCCCTTGTTGATGAAACTGTTGATGCCTTCGATACCTTCCTCCGTCTCCCACGCATCGGCCAGCCGGTCGGCGGTGTAGATCATGTTGGTCTCCAGATCGTGGGACGCGACATAGGCGATCAGCGCCTTGGTATCGGCCACCGCACCCGGCGCGGCCTGAAGGTGATCATGCACCACCCGGTTCACCGTGGCGTCCAGGTCGCCCGGCGCGACAACCTCGGTCAACAGACCGATCCGCTCGGCGCGGGCGGTGTCGAACAACGCCCCCGACAGCATGGTCTCACGCGAATGCACCTTGCCGATGCGGGCCACCACGTAAGGCGATATATTCGCGGGCAGAAGGCCCAGTTTGACCTCGGTCAGACCGAAGCGCGCGCCTTCGGCGCCGATGGTGTAGTCGCAGACGGAGATCATGCCGACACCGCCACCGTAAGCCGGGCCGTTGATCCTCCCGATCAAGGGTTTGGGCAGCGTGTCAAGACGGCGCAACAGCCGCGCCAGCGTGGCGCTTTGTGCGACCCTTTCACTACGGGTTTTCTCGACATTAGAGGCGAACCAGTTGAAATCGCCGCCCGCGCAGAAGCTCTTGCCCGCGCCGGTCAGGACCACAATACGCACATCGTCATCTGCAGCCAGCTTTTCGGCGGCATCGTATAGCTCTGCGATCAATTCGCCATTCAGCGCATTGTGTTTGTCGGGGCGGTTGAGCGTCAGCGTGGCGACGCCGCGCGCATCGGTTTCGACAAGGATCGTGTTGTAGGTATTGGTCAACTTGAAGCCTCACATTCTGAATACAGGCGTATGGCGACCGGCTTCGGGCACCGATGTCACGATGGCCAGGCACAGGCCAAGGATATCGCGGGTTTGCGCGGGTTCGATCAGCCCGTCATCCCAAAGCCGCGAGGTGGCATAATAGGGATCGGACTGTTCACCGTACTGGGCCCGAACCTGCTCCTCGATCAGCTTCATGTCGGCCTCCATCTTGCCCGGGTCGCCCCCTTTCTGGCGGCGCAGTTCCAGCATCACATTTGTGGCGATGTCGGCAGACATGGTGGCCAGTTCCGCAGTGGGCCAGGCAAAGAGAAAATTCGGGGCGAAGCCACGTCCGCACATGCCGTAGTTGCCCGCCCCGTAAGAGCCACCCAGCAGCACCGACAGGCGCGGCACCTTGGCCACCGACATGGCATAGACCAGCTTGGCGCTGTCCTTGGCTATGCCGCCGCGTTCAGCGTCGGTGCCAACCATGAAGCCCGAGATGTTGTGCAGGAACAAAAGCGGGATGTTGCGTTGATCGCACATCGACACGAATTGCGCGCCCTTCAGCGAACTTGCGGACAAAAGCGCACCGTTGTTGGCCAGAATGCCAACCCGGTATCCATGGATGCACGCTGTGCCACAGACCAGCGTCTCACCCCATCCGGGCTTGAATTCGCGGAATTCGCCGGCGTCGATCATGCGCAGCAGAACCTCGCGCATGTCATAGGGCTGTTTGCGATCGGCGCTGATGACGCCAAGCAGTTCCTGGGGATCATGCGCGGGCGGCTGTGGTACCTTGTCGGGCTGCATCGCGCGCGACTGGCCCAGCTCGGCCACGATGTCGCGCATGAGTGCCAATGCGTGGTACTCGTCCTCGGCCAGATGGTCGGACACCCCCGAAACACGCGAATGCATCTCGGCCCCGCCCAGCGTTTCGCCATCGACCTCTTCGTTGATCGCCACCTTGACGATCGACGGCCCGCCCAGATGGATGCGCGCGTTGCCGCGCACCATGATGACCTCGTCCGACAGGGCCGGGATATAGGCCCCACCGGCCGTGCAGCCTCCAAAGACCGCCGAGATCTGCGGCAGACCGCTCGCCGACATGTTGGTCTGGCGATAAAAGGAATTGCCGAAATGGCGGGCATCGGGGAAAACCCGGTCCTGCTCTGGCAGATAGGCACCGCCGCAATCCACCAGATAGAGGCAGGGCAGCCGGTTCTCGGCTGCGATTTCCTGGGCGCGGATGTGTTTCTGCACGGTTTCGTGATAGAAAGACCCACCCTTCACTGTCGCATCGTTGGCGATCACAACGCAGGGCAGCCCGTGGACGATCCCGATACCGGTCACGATCCCCGCACCGGGCACCTCGCCCCCGTATTGACCGTAGGCGGCAAGCGACGACAGCTCAAGAAACGCAGTGCCCGGATCCACCAGCAGGTCGATCCGTTCGCGGACCAACAGCTTGCTGCGCTTGCGATGCCGCGCGACCATATCGGGGCGGCCGCCAGCCGTTGCTTCGGCGATCCGCGCGCGCAGCGTTTCGACGCGCTCGCTTAGTGCGGCGTGGTTGCGGGTGTAGGTCTCTGATGCGGTCAGCACCGCTGTTTCAAGACGTGCCATGAAGTCAGGTATCCTGTCTTTGGAGTATCCCGTTGAGGAACACATCGGCATAGGTGCGTGACAACGCATCGGCGCTACCGCGGTCCGGGTCGAACCAATCGAGCGTGGCGTTCAATGTACCGATCAGCATCAGGCGCAGGCGACGGATATCGACGTCTTGCTTCAGCGTGCCGTCTTTCTTAAGCTGGGACAGAAGACTGTCCCACTCTGCCTCATAGGCCCTTCGCGTAGGCAAGTTGGCATCCCGGACGGATTGCGGCACCTGCCCGAAAATACGCACATTCGCCGATGTATAATCGCTCACATCAAGAAGTGCGCGCAGATGCGCCCGGATCGCGGCGCGCAGTACCGTTTCGCCGTCGGTATCGGCCCGCAGGTCGGTGATGGCGTCTCTCATGCTCGCGTGAACGACTCGAATCCCTGCATCAAGAACGGCCGCGACGATCTCGTCCTTGGAACCGAAATGATAGTATATGCTACCCGCCTTGATCCCGGCGGCCTCGGCAATTTTTCGGAGCGAAACGGACCCGTAGCCTTGTTCGCGGAAAAGCCGCGCGGCAATGTCCAGCACCCCGTCCCGTCCAACCGCGCTGCGCGATGTCTCGTTGACTTTGATTGCCGTGTTTTGTGCCATAGACTTTCGTATCCCCCAACGCCTAACTAACGCCTGTTAGGTTAATAACTCAAGTGAGTCAATCGTCGTGATCGTGCCAGACTAGAGTTTGCGGAAAATTCCGCATTGGCGACCGCCAAGAGGCCGCCCAGACATTAATGTGCTTGCCCGGACCACGTCATCGGGTCCGGGCAACTGCCTTAGATCACGAAACCGCCACCGCAGATGACGTGCTGGCCTGAAATGAAGTTCGATTCCGGCGCACAGAACAGATAGACGGCACCGGCAGCTTCTTCCGGAGTGCCGACCCGGCCCAGCGGGATCATGCGCTCCATCTGGGACAGGAGATCGGGATTCACGCCGACCTTGATCTCTTTTTCTTCGACCTTGATCGTGCTGTCGCCATCCGCGCTGCCTTCGGTCAAGCGGGTGCGAATCGGGCCGAAGGCGACGGCGTTGACGTTGACCTTATAGCGGCCCCATTCCTTGGCCATCGTCCGGGTGACCCCTAGGATACCGGCCTTAGCGGCGGAATAGTTGATCTGGCCAGCATTGCCGCCGGTCCCTGCGATGGACGAGATGTTGACTACCTTGCGGAACACCTCTTGCCCGGCGGCGGCCTCTTCCTTGGCCTTGGCGCTGATCACCGGCTGGGCAGCGCGCAGGATCTTGAAAGGTGCCGTCAGGTGGACGTCGATGATCGCCTGCCACTGTTCGTCGGACATCTTCTGAACGACGCTATCCCAAGTGTAGCCTGCGTTGTTCACGATGATGTCTAACCCGCCAAAGCTGTCCACGCCGGTCTTGATGAACCGTTCGGCAAAACCGACTTCGGTAACGCTGCCGGCACAGACCACGGCCTCAGCTCCCATTGCGCGCACCGCCTCGGCGGTTTCATTGGCCGGACCGGCGTCCAGATCGTTGATCACCAGCCGGGCCCCTTCCGAGGCCAGTTTGAGAGCGATTTCGCGGCCAATGCCCCGGCCCGAGCCCGAGACCAGCGCCACGCGCCCGTCGAGTTTTCCAGTCATATTGATTCCTCCCGAAAGGCGCTATCAGGCTTTTTCATAAAGCGTGGTGACGCAGGCCCCGCCGAGGCCCAGATTGTGCTGAAGCGCCAGACGTGCGCCATCAACCTGGCGCGCATCTGCCTGGCCGCGAAGCTGCTGAACGAGCTCGGTACATTGCGCTAGGCCGGTCGCCCCAAGCGGATGGCCTTTGGACAAAAGACCGCCCGACGGGTTGGTCACGTATTTTCCGCCGTAGGTGTTGTCGCCATCATCAACGAATTTCGCCGCTTCGCCGCGACCGCAAAGGCCAAGCGCCTCATAGGTGATAAGCTCGTTGTGGGCGAAACAGTCGTGCAGTTCGACCACATCCACGTCCTCGGGCCCGATGCCCGCGTCCTCGTAAACCTGATCGGCGGCGCGCTTGGCCATCGAAAAGCCGACCACTTCGCGCATGTCATGGGCTTCGAAAGTTTCCGGGCCGTCGGTCGTCATGGCCTGCGCCGCGATCCGAACCGAACTGTCCAGTCCGTGCTTGTCGGCGAATTCCTTGGAACAAATGATCGCGGCGGCCGCGCCACAGGTTGGCGGACAGGCCATGAGCTTGGTCATGACGCCGGGCCAGACGACCTGGGCGGCCATGACGTCTTCCGCCGTCACCTTCTGCCGGAACAGGGCAACCGGATTCTTCGCAGCATGTCGGCTGGCCTTGGCGCGGATTTTTGCGAAGGTTTCTAGGGGGGTGCCGAACTCGTCCATATGCGCCTTGCCGGCACCGCCGAAGTACCGCAGCGCCAGCGGGATCTCGGCACTGCCAACCAGTTCGTCGGTTTCATTGTCGAATGCCGCAAACGGGCTGACCCGGTCATGGAACATCGCACCGATTGCGCCAGGCTGCATCTGTTCGAACCCAAGTGCCAGAGCACATTCGACCGCGCCGCTTTCAACTGCCTGCCTGGCCAGGAACAGGGCGGACGATCCGGTCGAGCAGTTGTTGTTCACATTCAGAACCGGGATGCCTGTCATTCCGACATGGTACAAGGCGCGCTGACCGCAGGTGCTGTCGCCATAGACATAGCCCACATAGGCCTGTTGGACTTTATCATAATCCAACCCCGCGTCTGCCAGAGCGGACCGGGTCGCAGCGGTCGCCATCACATCGTAGCTTTCGGATTTTCCCGGCTTCTGGAACGGGACCATCCCAACGCCTGCAACATAGGCTTTGTCTGTCATTTCTCTCTCTCCCTAGTTCGGTCAGGCCACCCTAATCGGTCCGCCAGCCTATTTTCTACCATTTGTTAGATTTTAAATCCCAACCTTGGGAAGTGTCAATATCGCCAAGCTGTGACGTAGGGAGCTTGCGCTATTTTCTAACTTGTGTTTGTTTTCGGGCCACACGCCCTGATCGGCGGCACAATTGAGGGATTCTGGTCCCGGCGCAACCGCTGACAAGCGTTTAGCACTCAGCTTACGAAAGGTGGTCGGAATGGCATACTGTTATGAGTTCAAGGGTTTTATACCCGTCGTGCCCGAGGATACATATGTCCACCCCCAGGCCGTTCTGATCGGAAATGTCATCTTGGGTCATGGATGCTACATCGGCCCCGGAGCAAGCTTGCGGGGCGATTTCGGCAGGATCGTGATCGGGGATGGAGCCAATGTTCAGGACAATTGCATCATCCATTCCTTTCCCGGCCGCGACGCCGTGGTGGAAAGCGACGGCCACATCGGCCATGGCGCGATCCTGCACGGTTGCACAGTGGGCCGGAACGCTCTGGTCGGAATGAATTCCGTCATTATGGATGGTGTAGAGCTTGGGGCGGAATCGATTGTCGGCGCGCAGGCGTTTGTGCGTGGCGAAACCGTGATTCCGGCGCGTTCGATGGTGGTGGGATCGCCGGCAAAGGTGATCCGCGAGGTCAGCGAGAAAGAAATCGCGTGGAAAACGCGCGGCACCGCGGAATACCAGCAACTTGCGCGCGATTGTCTGGCCGGATTGAGGCCGGTCGAGCCGCTGAAGGCGGTCGAGGCAGACCGGCCCGGCATGGCGGCCTCTGACGTCGTCTCCATTCAGGAGGCGCGGCGGACATCGTCCTGACCTGTCCGGGAACCGGACCGGTCAGGACTACTTCAGATTCCGAAAGCGCCAGATGCAAGCGCCTTGACGCGGAACGGCACCCCCCGACCCGGTGTGCCGTCCCTCAAGCCTTTACAGACGGAAGATCCCGTAGTGCGGATCGTCGATCGGTGCATTGAGCGAGGCAGAAATCGACATGCCAAGCGCGTTGCGTGTGTCCGCCGGGTCGAGGATGCCGTCGTCCCACAATTCCGAGGTCGAGGTATAAGCCTCGACATCGCGCTTGTATTTTTCCAGCACCGGTTCGCGGATCGCGGCGATTTCTTCTTCGGTCAGCTCTTTGCCTTCGCGCTGAAGCTGCCGAATCTTGACGTCCGCCATGGTATTTGCGGCCTGATCCGCCCCCATCACGCCGATCTCGGCCTGGGGCCACATGAACAGCGTGCGCGCGTCCCAGGCCCGTCCGCACATCCCGTAGTTGCCGGCCCCGTAAGACGCATTGGCGATTACTGTGAACTTCGGCACGACCGAGCCGCCCTGCGCCATCAGCATCTTGGCGCCATCCTTGGCGATGCCTCGTTCTTCGTATTCGCGGCCCACCATATAGCCGGTGATGTTCTGGAAAAAGACCAGAGGCGTGCGGTTCTGGTTGCACAACTGCATGAAATGCGCTGCCTTGAGCGAACTGTCGTTGAACAGCACCCCGTTGTTGGCAAGGATGCCGACCTTGTAACCCCAGATATGGGCAAAGCCGCACACCATCGTGGTGCCATAGTCCGGCTGGTATTCGTGAAAGCGTGAGCCGTCCACGATCCGGGCCAGAACCTCGCGCATGTCGAACTGGGTTTTCCGGTCTTTTGGAATGATCCCGTAGAGTTCTTTGGGGTCATAGTAAGGCTCTTCATAGGCCGCGGTTTCGATGATCGTTTTCGGCGTGCGCTTCCACTGGCCGACAATCTCGCGGGCCAGTGAAAAGGCGTGTTTTTCGGTCGCGGCGCGATAGTCGCCGGTGCCCGATACCGAGGTGTGCATGACCGCGCCGCCAAGCTCCTGAACACCGACCTCTTCGCCGGTAGCCGCCTTGACCAGCGGGGGACCGCCAAGGAAAATCGCCCCTGTGCCTTCGATGATGATGTTGTAGTCGCTCAGCGTCGGCACATAGGCGCCGCCAGCCGTGCAGTGACCGCCGACCACGGCAATCTGCGGGATATTGGCCTGGCTCAGCTTGACCTGGTTGCGGAACACCCGCCCGCCCAGATACCGGTCGGGAAACACCCCGTGCTGCAGCGGCAGGAAACCGCCCGCGCTGTCACAGATATGGATGACCGGCAGGCGGTTTTCCAGCGCGACATCCAGAAGACGCACGACCTTTTTGACCGTATGTGGATACCAAGCCCCGCCCTTGACGCTAGCGTCGTTGGCGTGGATGGCGACCTCGCGACCCTGCACAATACCGATGCCCGTCACCACAGCGGCGCCAGGCACGGTTCCATCGTATTCGCGACAGGCGGCAAGTGTGGAAAACTCCAAAAACGGAGTGCCGGGGTCCAGCAGCAGTTTCAACCGCTCGCGCACGCCCAGTTTGTTCTGGCGGGCAAGGCGGTCGATATCGCGTTGCGGGCGTTCGAAACGCGCCGCGTGCTGGCGGGCGTGGAATTCCTTCAGCCGTTCAGACATGGCGGCATAGTTTGCCTTGTAGTCGGCGGCATTGGTGTCGATCAGACTTTCAATCCTGCGCATTGTCACTCCTCCTCCGGGGCCAATTGGGCCAGGATGTCTTTCAGACCAAAACTGTCGCCTTCGGCGAATGGCATTTCGGCAACGACCCCGTCGCGCGGGGCCGTCAGTGTGGTTTCCAACTTCATGCTTTCGATCACCAGAAGCGGCTGGCCTTCTTCAACCGCATCGCCGGGTTTAACCGCAACCGACACCACGACACCCGGCATGGGCGCCACCAATCGGTCGTCGCTCGCGCCACCGTCGCTTCCGGCCAGGCGTTCGGCGGGATCAACCCGCCCGACTTCGTAGGTTCGCCCGTCCATGTGCACAAAAGTTGCTTCCGGCCCCACGGCCAGTCGCAATTCGCGCACAACACCCTTGGCCCTCAGCTTGTAACCGCCCGGCAGACCCGTCGGGTCCAATTGGCAGGCAACAGCGCCAGTGGGGGTATTGAGCACGAACCGGCTGCCATCATGACCCAGCCAGCAATCAGTCTCTTCTCCGTCCATCTGAAAAATCCGTTGCATCAGTTTCTCCACCCACCCATCTTGCGGTACATTTCCGGTATCTGCATTACGTCACTCACCAGGCGCTCGTCCGATAGGGCCGCCGCCGCCATCAGCAAGTCAGAGACATCTTCGCCCGGCGCGGTCAGCGTTTCGGATTGTTCAGCCAGGAAGCCAGTTGAAACGTCACCAGAGGCGAAATCCGGATGTGCAAGGATTGCATCCAGGTAACCAGTGTTGGTCGTTACCCCGAGAATCACATAGCTTTGCACCGCGCTCCGGGCACGGGCGATGGCCTGCGCGCGATCCGGGCCATGCACGATCAGCTTGGACAACATCGGGTCGAAGTCGGTCGTTACCTTGCCGCCATCCAGAATGCCGCTGTCTACGCGGATCCCCTCGCCCTGGGGTTCGTCCAGCAGCAGGATATTGCCGATCGCGGGGCGAAAATCGGCGGTCGCATCCTCGGCACAGATGCGCAGTTCGATCGAGTGTCCGGTTTGGGGAATATCCGCCTGCACGGCGCTCAGCCCGTCGCCCGCCGCGACACGCAGCTGCTCGGCAACCAGATCAAAGCCGGTTACCATCTCGGTCACCGGATGTTCGACCTGAAGGCGGGTGTTCATTTCCAGGAAATAAAAGGCCCCATCCTGTGCATAGATGAATTCGACAGTCCCTGCCCCGCGGTATTTGACGGCGCGGGCAATTCCGGCAGCGGTCTCGCAGATCTCATCCCGTTGCTCGGGGGTCAGCGCCGGTGACGGCGTTTCCTCGATAATCTTCTGGAACCGGCGCTGGATCGAACATTCACGTTCCCAGAAATGGACCACGTTGCCCTGTCCGTCGCCCATCACCTGCACCTCGATATGGCGCGGGCGTTCGATATAGCGTTCGACGAAAAGCCGCCCGTCGCCGAAATATCGTTCGCCTTCGCGGCGCGCGGTTTCGATTTCGGTCTCCAGCGTGCTGTCCTCGCGTACGACGCGCATGCCCTTGCCGCCACCGCCGGCCGAGGGCTTGATGAGCAGCGGATAGCCAACGGCGCGGGCGCGTTCGACAAAGCTCGCCGGATCATCATCCTCGATGGCCGAGGGGGCGACGGGAAACCCGCGTTCCTCGACGAAGGCGCGGGCGCGGACCTTGTCCCCCATCAGGTCGATGACCTCGGACGTCGGGCCGACAAAGGTCACTCCGGCTTTTTCCAGCGCCGCGACAAAACCGGCATTCTCTGACAGAAAGCCATAGCCGGGATGAACCGCGTCCGCGCCGATCCCTTTGGCGGCTTCGACGATCTGAGGAATATCGAGATAGGCGGCCACGGGCGTCGGGCCGTCGATCATCACGACCTCATCTGCAATCAGATGCGCCGGCCCCTCTTGCTCGGCGACATGACGCAACACGGCAGTCGCAAGCCCGCGGGCCTTAGCGGTGCGCAACACGCGCGCCGCGATCTCGCCCCGATTGGCGACCAGGAGTTTCGAAATGGTCATGGTGTCGTCCTCTTAGTTCCGGGCCGCGGCATTCAGTCCGTCACGTGCGGCCAGATCGGCTGGCACGGGAATTTCGATATCAAGCAGCATCTGCGCGAACCCTTTGCCCTGCGGGTCTATGCGGACCGAAGCGATGCCCCCCCCGCCCAGCGAGTCATGCAGCAGGAAATTCAGCGAATGGCTTCCGGGCAGGTCGAACCGTTCTACCCTGCCGTCGCAGACATGGGCGAAATAGTCCTTCACCACCTCTTCGCTGAGAGCCGAGCGGATATATGGCAGGTAGTCCGGCTTGCGCGCGAGGATGCCGATATTGGCGATGTCCCCCTTGTCGCCCGAGCGGCCCCAGGCCAGATCGACGAGGCGGACCTTGACAACGTCCGGACCGGGCTCGCGGCTATCTGCGGGCGGTGCGGCAGGCGGATCAAGGTGGACTGGCGTGGCGGCCACGCTCACGGGCACATCCTTGCCGTCGACCTCGACCGCGACGGGGGTCTCGGCCTTGCTCTGAAGGAAGGAAAATAGACGGACCACCGGCTGCACCTTTGGCCGTCCGGCGAAGAACCCGGTCAGACCCTGCGCGGTCGAAATCGCCATCGGTGCGATTTCGCCGGCAAAGATGTTCAGCGCGGCGCGATCGTCATGGACCGCGCCGATCTTGAGCACCACCTCGCGGGTCCGGGCGCGCGCATTTGCGCCATAGGCCGCCTCGGCCCCCAGCACCTCGACGCTGACCTGCCGGAAATCTCCCATGTTGCGGTCGCGGAAAATCCGGCGACAGCGGGTCACGATCGCCTCGGCCACACGTTCGGCCTTGGCGGGTGCGTCAATCGCGGCCAGTGTCAGGGTAGAGACCGCGCGCCAGCCATCGGCATGGGTCGCCGACACCTTGTAGCTGTCGGTGCGCCCAAGCCCCCTGCCGCCCTTGACCAGCACCCGGTCGGGTCCGACCTGTTCCAGGGTGACCCCGGACCAGTCGCAGATCACGTCGGGCAACAGGTAGGCGCGCGGGTCCCCGATTTCATAGAGCATCTGCTCTCCGACTGACCCGGGCACGACCAGCCCGCCGGTGTCAGGCGTCTTGGTCATGATGAAACTGCCGTCTTCGGACACCTCGACGATGGGCATGCCCATATTGTCCCAACCCGGCACGTCCTGCCAGTCGGTGAAGTTGCCGCCGGTTCCCTGGGGGCCGCATTCGATCAGGTGGCCGGCCAGCGATCCCTGGCTGAGCTTGTCCCAGTCATCGTCGCCCCAACCGTATTCATGCATCAGGGGACCAAGCGCGACCGCGCTGTCGGCGCAGCGTCCGGTGATCACGATGTCGGCCCCGGCATCCAGC
Source organism: Maritimibacter sp. REDSEA-S28_B5 (assembly GCA_001626765.1). Lineage (GTDB taxonomy): Bacteria > Pseudomonadota > Alphaproteobacteria > Rhodobacterales > Rhodobacteraceae > Maritimibacter. Next base: position 44,645 of record LUOO01000118.1, on the reverse strand, counting down.
GCGGCAGCGATGGGGCGGGCACCCAGATAGGCATTCATGCTCCAGATATCATCTGGAAATGCGACACCCGAGAACATTTCCGTCTGACCGTTTTTGCGAATTTCATCGGCCCTAGGCAACAGGTCATCGCCTAGCACGACTCCGATGGACAGATCGATCCCGGCCTGGGCGGCGGCTTTGGCAAGCGCATCGCTGCAGCCACGCGGGTTCACGCCCCCTGCATTGGCAACGACCTTGATCCCTTTTGCCTTGATATCCGACAACCAGGGTGCCAGCGCCTTGACGAAGTCCGGCGCATAGCCCGACTCGGGCGCTTTGGCGCGGGCCCGCGCCATCAGCGACATTGTCACCTCTGCCAGATAGTCAAACACCAGATAGTCGATCTCGCCCTTTGAGACCAGTTGACCGATCGCTTCCGGCGTATCGCCCCAGAAGCCCGACGCGCATCCGATGCGCAGCTTTCGTTCCGACATATTCCTCTCCTCCCCGTTTGATCAGCGGCCCGTCCATTCGGGTTTGCGCTTCTCAATAAAGGCATCAAAGCCTTCGCGCGCGTCTTCGGTCTGCGCCACACGCGGTAACAGTGTTTCTGCAAACCGCATCTGCTGCGGATAGGTCATGTCCTCCATCGCGTGACAGGCGTATTTTCCCAGCCGGATCGCGCTCGGCGACTGCGCGGCGATCTGGGCAACCAGTTCTGCAACCTTGTCGTCCAGCCCCGCGGCATCGGTCACATAGTTGACCAGATTGAACTGCAGGGCTTCCTCGGCCGTCAGAGGAACGCCGGTGATGAACATCTCCATCAGCCTCCGCCGGGGCAGCACGCGCATCATGGGTGGCACGATCGTCATGGGAAACAGACCTACCTTCACTTCCGGCGTTCCGATGCGGGCATGATCCGCCATCACAGCCAGATCGCAGGCACAGATGATGCCCGCTCCCGCCCCCATCGCGACGCCATTGATGCGCGCGATCGTTGGCTTTCGGCACGCCTGTATCGTCTCGAACAACCTTCCGGCAAAATGATCCGGGTCCGCCGGATCCTGAACAAACGGGCCGCCATCCGCCCCCGCCTTGATGTCGCCCCCGGCACAGAAGGCGCGCTCGCCCTCGCCGGTCAGAACGATCACGCGGCAATCGCTGTCCGTCTCGGCAGCACATATGGCGGCCATGATCCCGTCTGCGACCTCACGGTTGAGGGCATTTCGATTGTCAGGACGTCGAATCGTGATACGCACTTCTTTGCCGAGCGCCTGCGATTGAACAACGCTCTCAGTCATTTCCGAAGCTCCCCCCCTGTATTCAGGACACCGCGCTTTCTTACGTCAGGTCGTCAAAAGCTTGGCTTGATCTATTTTCTAACATATGTTTGATTTTGGTCAACACTGCGGACGACATTTTTCGGGAGGATGATATGACCACTCAAAGTGAGGCTATCGCGGCTGATCTGGAAGCCATCAGGGCGAACTATTCTTTGACTGATGAGCAAAGCCAGATCGTCGATCACGTGGATCGGGTATCGCGCGAGGTGCTGCACCCGCTGCAGGCGCGCATGGATGACGAGGAATGGTGGCCCGATGATCTGTTCAAGCAGATGGGCGAGCTGGGCCTGCTGGGGATTACCGCGCCGGAGGAGCTGGGCGGATCGGGGCAGAACGAGTTCACCCAGGCGCTGGTGTCCGAGGTGATTTCGAAGTGGAACCCGGCTGTGGGCCTCTCGCACGGGGCGCATGACAACCTGTGCCTGAATAACCTGCTGCGCAACGGCTCCGAAGAGCAGGTGAAGAAATACGTGCCGGGCCTTTGCTCGGGCGAGCTCGTCGGTGCTTTGGGCCTGACCGAACCGGGTGCGGGATCCGATGCGCTCGGATCCATGGCCACCACTGCCCGCCGCGACGGTGATGATTATGTCATCAACGGCTCGAAGATTTACATCACCAACGGCCCCATTGCCGATGTGATCCTGCTTTATGCCAAAACCGACAAGTCGAAGGGCGCCAAGGGCATTTCTGCTTTCATCATCGAGACGGACAATCCCGGTTTCAAGGTGGCGCAAAAGCTTGACAAAATGGGCTTTCGCGGCTCGCCAACCGGAGAACTGGTGTTTGAGGATTGCCGCGTACCCGCATCCGCCATGGTTGGACCGGAAAACACCGGCGTTTCGGTGGTAATGAGCGGGTTGGATCTGGAGCGTGCTATGGTTGCCTCAGTCTGCGTTGGCATGGCCGAACGCGCCCTGGAACTAGGGCTGGAATACGCCAAGATTCGCGAACAATTCGGCAAACCGATTGCAAGTTTCCAGATGATGCAGTCGAAACTGGCCGAGATCTACACCGAGGTCGAAACCGCGCGCGCATTCGGTTATCGGGCACTGGCCGCCTGTACGGGCCTACCAAAAGGGGCCGGGGGCCGTGGCGAAATCCACAAACTGACCGCGGCGGCCTGTCTTTACGCAGGCGAGGCATTCAACAAGGCGGTGACCGAAGCCTGTCATATTCATGGTGGCTCTGGCTACATGCAGGACACCGAGATCAACCGGCTGTTCCGCGCCAACAAATTGTTGGAGATCGGCGCGGGAACAAGCGAAGTCCGCAAGATCATCATTGCCGAAGAACTTTTGCGCGCCTGAGGGGGACGAGACAATGAACAAGCAACTGCGCAACGACACCGCTCTGCCAACACATTTCATGACGGACGAACAGCAGGCCCTGGCCGATCAGGCCGGCAAGTTCTTCATGTCCGAATTCCACCATCTGAATGCGGAAATGGACGATACTGATGACCTGCCGTCTTCGGTTTTCCCCAAGCTGGGCGAAATGGGCTATCTGGGACTGAACGTGCCGCCGGAATTCGGCGGCGCTGGTTTGGATTTCACCTCGGCCTGCATCATCACCGAACAGCTGTCGCGGGCCTCTGCCGCGATTGGGCTGACTCATGTGGCGCATGACAATTTGTGCGTCAACAACATCTATCGCAACGCCAATGACGATCTGCGCCGAAAATACCTGCCAGGTCTGTGCAACGGAACGCTGATCGGCGCCCTGGGTCTGACCGAACCCGGCGCGGGGTCTGATGCGCTTGGCTCGATGCGGACCACGGCCAAAAAGGATGCCGACGACTACATCCTGAACGGCGCCAAGATCAGAAGCTGAACAAGATGGGGTTCCGCGGCTCGCCTACCGGCGAACTGGTGTTCGAGGACTGCCGGGTGCCCGCAAAAAACATGGTCGGCAAGCTGGATGGCGGGGTTGCCGTTACCATGTCCGGACTTGATCTGGAACGTGCCATCGTCTGTTTCAACGCTCTGGGCATTGCGCAGCGGGCGCTGGATATTTCCATCGACTACGCCAAGACACGCCAGCAATTCGGCAAACCGATCGCCAGTTTTCAGATGGTTCAGGCGATGCTGGCCGACATGTATACGCAGATCGAGGCCGCGCGGAGCCTGTCCTTGCGCACCGCTGCCATGTGTGAAGGCCTCGAAGAGGGCGAAGGCGGGCGCGGCGAAATCCACAAGCTCACCGCTGCGGCGATCTACAAGGCCGCTGAGGCGACATCCTTCGTGCTGGACAAAGCTGTCCAGATTCACGGCGGCTCGGGTTACATGCGTGATACAGAAGTGAACCGGCTGTACCGGACCGGTCGCGTGCTTGAGGTCGGCGCAGGCACCCAGGAGGTTCGCAAACTCATCATTTCTGGCGAATTGCTGAAGAATTAGGGGCGGAACATGAGCGAAGCGAAATCAAGGCGTTACGCGTCGGATCTCATGGCGGGCCAGGTTGCCCTGGTCACGGGGTCCGGATCTGGAATGGGCCGGGCGACGGCGATCGAAATGGCCGCTTGCGGGGCCAGGCTTGCGCTGTTCGCGCGCCGCGAAGAGCCGCTGGAAGAGACCGCCGAAATGATCCGGGCGGCGGGGGGCGAGGCCTTTGTCGTGCCCGGAGACACCCGCGACGAAGACAGTATCGAAGCTGCGATGGGGCGGATCAAGGACCACTATGGGCAGTTGGATGTTTTGGTGAACAATGCCGGCGGCCAGTATATCGCGGCCGCCCGCGATATCACCAACAAGGGCTTCGAAGCCGTGATCCGCAACAACCTGATCGGGTCTTGGCAGATGACCCGGGCAGCGGCGGATCACTTCATGTACGACAATGGTGGATCGGTTGTGTTTGTCACCGCCATCTCGGCGCGCACCGCGCTTACCGGCTTTACACACACCGTCGCCGCCCGCGCCGGTGTAACGGGCATGATGAAAACGCTGGCCGCCGAATGGGGCGAGTACGGCATCCGGCTGAACTGTGTCGCGCCGGGCACGATCAAGACCGATGCGCTTGGCCGCTATCCGATTCCGCCGGAACAGTGGAAAAAGCTGAACCGCTCGGTGCTAAACCGGATGGGGGCGGCCGAGGACATCGCAGGCACGATCATTTTCCTGGCCTCGAAACTTGGCGGTTTCATCACCGGAGAAGACATTTATGTAGACGGCGGTGAGACCTTGCATATGGGTCATGACGCGCGGGACATGATCAACCCCGCGATGTTCGAGAAACGCGAACGGGGAGATGGCAAGAATGAGTAAACACCCAGTCCTTCTGGAGATTTCCGGCAGGATCGCCACGGTTACGCTGAACGATCCCGAGCGGCGCAACCCGGTCACCGGAAACGACATGATCGCTGCCCTTCTGGAGACCTTCGCCAAGGTGCAGGCCGATCCTCAGGTCAGCGTGATGATCCTGACCGGCGCCGACCCGGCCTTTTGTGCCGGCGGCGACATCAAGGAAATGAACGATCCCGACAGCGTGTTCCGCAAGGAGCCGCTGGCGGCGGCGCAGAGCTATGTTGATGGGGTGCAGCGGCTGCCGCTTGCGCTCTACAACATGGATATTCCGACCATCGCCGCAGTCAACGGCCCGGCGGTGGGCGCGGGGTGCGACCTGACCATGATGTGCGACATGCGCATCGCGTCGGAAAAAGCAAGGTTCGGCGAAGTGTTTCTGAATCTCGGAATCATTCCGGGCGATGCGGGCAGCTGGTTCCTGTTGCGTCGTCTGGGCCACCAGAAGGCCGCCGATCTGACCTTCTCAGGGCGCATGGTCGAGGCCAAGGAAGCGCTGGAGCTTGGTATGGTGCTTGAACTTGTGCCTCATGAAAAATTGATGGAACGGGCCCGCGAACGGGCCGCTGTCATCGCCGCGAAACCGCCGCGCGCGGTGCGGGTCGCCAAGCGTCTGATGCGCAATGCCGAACGGATGGACCTGCCGGATTTTCTGAATTCCGCGGCGGCCTATCAGGCGCTCATGCATCAGACCGAAGACCACCACGAGGCGGTTGCTGCGTTCGTCGAAAAACGAAAACCCAATTTCACGGGGCGTTAAAGGAAAGATCGCATGTCAGACATCACCCAAAAGAAGATGGAGCAAATCGCGCAGATGTGGAATGCGCGCGGCAAGGGTCTGATAACGCATATGGCGCTTGAGATCGAAGAGGTCTCGACCGAACGTGTTCGGGTTCGGATGCCGTTCAATCCGGACTTTTGCGTCGATGCGGAACAATCGCTGCTCCACGGTGGTATCCTGACGGCACTTCTGGACAGTGTCTTTGGACTGGCGAACTTTGTTGCCATCGAAGGCGTCAGTACCATGGCCACTCTTGACCTCAGAGTTGATTACCTGCGCCCGGCCCGTTCGCGCGCGGATGTCATCGTTCAAGCGCATTGTTTTCGCAAGACCCGCCACATCGCCTTCAATTCCGGCAGCGTCTGGTTCGCGGGCCATGAGGATGCTGAAATAGCCAGGGGAACCGCCTCGTTTGCATTGACGCGCGGCGAAACCAGCCTGTTTGACGCAATGACAAAAGGAAAAACCTCGTGATGGACGTGCAAACTGTCAATGCCAATGTTTCCCGGGTGCCGTTCTTCCGATTTCTCAACTTTGAGGTCAGAAGTCTAGACAGTCTCCATGCTGAGGCGGAGATGACCTTTGATGACCCCCATATCGGTAACCCGATCATGGAGTACTACCATGGCGGCATAATCGCGAGTTTTATGGAGGCCACTGCCGCCATCGCGGTACAGCCCGATTTCGCCGACGTTCCGGCCAAGCCGATCAACCTGACCGTCGATTACCTCAGACCCGGTGTGAAGGGACCGCTTTTTGCGCGCGCTAACGTCACGCGCAAAGGCAAGCGGATGGCAAGCGTCAGCGTGCTCAGCTGGCAGACGGATCGGGAAAAGGCGGTTGCCGAAGGGCTGTATCACTTCCTTCTGGTCTGACCGGGGCAACCGCTTTCAGGGCTACCTTGTCCTGTGGACGGGGCCGCTTCCCGGTTACAAATGCCTTCCAGTAACAGATAGATGAGCATGCTGGAGAATTCAGGCAGTGATAGATATCCTTCCACTCCTGCCTTGTTCGGGTCGAACCATTCCACCGTCCAGTTTAAGGCACCCAACATCACCTGGCGCAAGGGGACGATCTTGATATCCGACCGTATGGCACCGTCGTCCTGAGCTTCACGGAGTATCCGATCCCAGAGTTTTCCATACTCATGGCGAATACCCCAGTGCCTCTCCCTGAAATGATTGGGGAGCATTCCATAGCTTCTGATATTCGCCGAGGTGAATTCACTTGCCTTGAAGAGGAAATCCAGGTGCGCCCAGATTGCAGTCGCTATCTTGGCGTGATGATCGTACGGGGCATCGAATTTCCGAACGGCGGCTTCGACACCTGATAGCAAGTCCCTCAGTCCGGCGTTTAGAACTTCGTCAACGATCGCTTCTTTGGAGTTGAAATGGTAATAGACGCTGCCCGCTTTCATGTCCGCTTCTTCCGCGATCTTTCTCAGCGTGGTCGCCTTGTAGCCATTGTCCCTCAGAACGCGCGCTGCGGCCTTTAGAATTTCTGCACGGGTCTTAGCCGCCTTGCTGTCGGGATCCGGGGTTTTGGCGGGAGTGGCGGGGCACAGCTTCAAGCCTTCGGTACCCGCCTTGCGATGTGGACACATTCCGTCAAGTATCAGCTTACTCATTCGTTCCGCGAGGATGCGCACCGGATACTTGTCGACATCGTACCATTCTACGGTCCAGTTCATGGCACTCAGGATGAACTGGCGGATCACAGCAGTGGATATGTCGCTTCGAAGGTGGCCGGCGCGTTTGGCGTCATTCAGGAATTTGCCCCAGGCCCCTGCATATGATGCACGCAATTCGCGATGCGGGGCGCGTGTTTCGTCCGACAACATCGGATAGTTCCGAATATTGGCTGACATGAAGTCGCTGTCGGTCAAGAGATAGGTCAGATGTGTTTCAATCAGCAGTCCGAAAGTCTTGCGAAAATCCTCCGAACTTGTCGGTGCCGACCGAACAATTTCACTGACCGCCTGATATAGTTGACGGACGCCAAGATCGAGAACTTCGCTCAGAATCTGGTCCTTGGATTGAAAATGATAATAAATGCTGCCGGCCTCAATGCCAGCTTCCTGCGCGATGTCGCGCATAGTCGTTGCGTGATAGCCTTCATACCGAAAAAGTCGCGCGGCCGCAGCGAGTATGGCTTCGCGGGTCCTCTCCGACTTGCTTAGATCGTCATTCACTATCCTGGTATCTTCAATCTGTCGTGCCATCCAGTGTCGATACTTGTCGTAGATGAGGCTGTCCATTGCAATTAATCTAACAACTGTTAGATTACATCGGAGAGAGTGTCGAATCAAGCTCTTTTCAAGGTGCAACGGAAGAGGAGGACCTCCACATGCGAGGGTTGAGTGGAAAACGGGTCGTCGTGACCGGCGGTGGGAGCGGCATTGGCCGAGCGGTTTGCGAACGGTTCGGCGCGGAGGGTGCCGAAGTCGCCGTTTTCGATCTGAACAAAGCCGGAGCGGATGAAACCGCCAAACTAATCACTGAATCCGGCGGAAAAGCGACTGCATTTCAGGCGGATATCACCGATCGCGCACAGGTCGACAAGGCCGTCGCCGAGTTCGAATCCGGCGGACCGATTGATGTGCTGGTGAACAACGCGGGCTGGGACGTGATCAAACCGTTCCTCGACACCGATCCCGACCTTTGGAAAAAGGTCATCGACATAAATCTTTACGGTCCGCTGAATATGCATCACGCGGTGCTTCCGGGCATGGTCAAGAACGGCGGCGGCCGTGTGGTCAACATCGCGTCCGACGCCGGACGCGTCGGATCATCCGGCGAAGCCGTGTATTCGGCCTGCAAGGGTGGCATCATCTCGTTCACCAAAACCGTAGCGCGCGAACTGGCGCGTAAAGGTATTCAATTGAATGCGGTCGCCCCCGGCCCGACCGATACGCCGCTGTTCGCTCAGGTTGCCGAGGGCGAGGCCGGTCAAAAGATCGCCGAAGGTCTCAAGCGGGCGATTCCGATGAAGCGTCTTGCGCAGCCGACGGATTACCCTGGCATCATCTGCTTCCTGTCGTCGGACGACGCAGGGTTCATTACCGGCCAGGTGATTTCGGTTTCGGGCGGCCTGTCCATGCACGGTTAAAACGCTGGCAGCAGCGCCGGACTCAAGGCGCTGCTGCCATACCGTGCCAAGAGTTACCTCCCCGACTGGCCGCGCCTTATATGCGGCCCTTTTTCATTCTAGAAAGGTTGCGAATGTTTCAGCCAGGCTCTGACATCCAGCGGACAAGCACGCTGACCGCATTTCTGAGGGGCTGCGGCATTGACAGTTACGAGGAACTCGTCCGCCGTTCGAATGAAGACCCAGACTGGTTCTTGGGGCAGATCATTGACCATGCCGGGATACGGTTCGCGCGGCCCTACAGCCGGTTGCGAGATATCTCCGAAGGGCCCGAATCGATCCGGTGGGCCGTCGGGAGTACTTTGAATCTGACGGAAACCTGTCTTGACGCCCGAATTGCCGATGGCTTGGGCGACAAGGTCGCAATCGACTGGGTCGGCGAAGACGGAAGCCGCCGCCGCTGGACCTATTCCGACCTTACCGCCGAAGCCTCCCGCGTCGCCTCGGCCCTTGCCACGCGCGGTGTAAGGCCCGGTCAGGCGGTGGGCATCTATATGCCGATGATCCCCGAAATCGAGGCCGCGCTTCTGGGTATTGCCCGGCTGGGCGCGGTTGCGGTGCCGCTGTTTTCCGGTTTTGCGCCCCATGCCATCGTATCGCGCCTGAACGACGCGGATGCCGTGGCGGTGTTGACGGCGGATGCCACACCCCGGCGAGGCAAGCCGGTCTGGATGGAAGCGACCCTTGCCCAAGCTTTGACCGACGTACCATCGGTTCATACCGTGATCAGCCTGCGACGGTTCGGCGATGCGGTGGCCGATCCGGCCCGCGATCTGGACTGGACCGAAACAGTGGGCCGCGCCAGTCCGGAGTTTGCCGCCGTTCCCGTCAGTGCCGATGACACCTTTCTCATCGCCTATACATCGGGCACCACCGGGCGGCCCAAGGGTGTCGTGCATACCCATTTGGGCGTGCAGGCCAAGGCCACGGCCGATTTCCTGCTTTGCCTCGACATGAAACGGGATGACCGGCACCTCTGGATGACCGACATGGGGTGGGTCATGGGACCGCTCACCCTTTTATCGGTGCTCTTGTCCGGTTCGACTCTGGTGCTGGCCGAGGGCGCACCATCAATGCCCGGCGATCCCTTCAGGCTGCTGCGTCTTGCGTCCGAGATGGAGGTCACGCATCTCGGCGTGGCCCCGACCCTGGTACGGCAGTTCATGACGCAGGATACTGAATCTTTGTCGGGCTACGACTTGTCGTCCCTGCGCATCGTCGCCTCGACCGGCGAGCCCTGGACCGAGGATGCCTGGCTCTGGCAGCTCGATCATATCTGTCGCCGCCGCGCCGTGCCGCTGAACATCTCGGGCGGGACCGAGCTTTTTGGCGCGATCCTGACCTCGACCGTGCTGCACGAGCTCAAGCCCGGCGGATTTTCGGCCCAGGCCCTGGGTGTCGGGGCCAAGGTTCTGCGCCAGGACGGCAGCGAAGCCGCACCGGGCGAGGTCGGCGAACTGGTCGTGACCCAGCCGCCTCTGGGTCTGACCCCGGCCATCAGGGGGGACCGCGATCGCTACCTTGACACCTACTGGTCCACCTTCCCCGGCCTCTGGCGGCACGGCGACTGGGTGCGCTGCGATCCGGACGGGACATGGTATATCCTGGGCCGGTCGGACGACACGCTGAACATCGCCGGCAAACGCATCGGCCCGCCCGAGATCGAGGCGGCCCTGACCGAAACCGGAGAGGTGGTGGACGCCGCGGCCATCGCGGCACCTGATGACATCAAGGGCGTGGCTGTCGTCTGCGTCTGCGTGGCGGCACCAAATGTGTCGCCGGACGCGGAGCTCGTGAACCGGCTCAAGGATCGTGTCGGGGAGATCGTCTCGAAACCCTTCCGCCCGCGCGAGATCCACTTTGTCGAAGCGCTGCCCAAGACCCGCAGCATGAAAACCATGCGCCGTGTCGTGCGCGCCGCCTTTCTCGGTGAAGATCCAGGCGATCTGTCGTCGATCAGCAACCCGGAAACCATTCAGCCCATCGCAGACCTGCAAAAGGAAAAGTCATGATCACTGTTTTCGGAGCCACGGGCACGACTGGTGCGCCCCTCGTCGACACGCTTCTGGCAAAAGGCGCGACCGTGCGCGCTGTCACCAGCGACCTCTCAAAGTTAGACGCGCTAAAGGCCAAAGGATGCGAGGCGGTCGTCGCGGATTTCACGGACCCTGCCGCGCTGGCGCGGGCCTGTGACGGGGCAGAAAAGATATACCTGGTCACGCCTGCCCATCTGAACATGCGCCAGTGGAAGGCGAACGTGATCGAGGCGGCCAAGGCCGCGGGCGTGCGCCATATCGTTGTGGCCACGGGGCTTGGCGCGTCGCCCAAGGCGGGGCTGACCTTTGGAAAGTGGCATTCCGAAACCCAGGAGCTGCTGAAGCAAAGCGGCCTTGACTGGACCTTTGTCCAGCCGACCTATTTCATGCAGAACCTGCTGTGGCAGGCCGGTAACATTGCAAAGGACGCCGTGTACTATGACGATCTGGGCGGCCCCGTGGCCTGGATCGACGCCCGCGACATCGCGGATGTCGCCGCCGAGGCGCTGACCGCTCCGGGTTACGAAGGCAAGGCTCTTGGTCTGACCGGGCCCGAAGCTCTTACCGGAGAAGATATCGCCGCCCTCCTGTCCAGGGTGACCGGGCGCACTGTCTCCTGCGCACCCCTGCCGGCCGAAAATGCCAAGGCGGGCATGGTGGCTGGCGGAATGCAGGACGAGGTCGCCAGAGCCATGGTCGAATTGGCTTCCATCGCGCCCAAGGGCTACCTTGCCGGCATCGAGACCACGGTCAGCGATGTGATGGGACGCCCGGCGCGCCGATTTGCCGATTTCGTCGCCGAGAACCGGGATGCTTTCGTCAAGTAACCTGATGGCGGCGCCGCTTTATCTCGAACTGGCGCCGCCTGAGGAAGCGGCCAAACAGATCGACCATTTGTTCGTGTTCCGCGATACCGGTGTGCTGAGCGGTGGTGGACGCGGGCGGTTCGCAACCGACCTCTTTACCCTTTCGGTAACGCGCGACGACAGCGGCGGCGGGCGCGTATCGCTGGCAGAACCGCGCCCCTATTTTTCGCCCCGCCCAAGGCCATTCCAGGGTGTCGTGGCCGGGCTGCGACTGTCGTCACGACCGCAGCGATTTCCCGACTCCAAAGGGCTGGACATGCTGGCCTCAGAACTGGCCCGGGTTCAGACCGGGGACGATGACCTGCCTGCGCTCATCGCGGTGCTTGACGGCCTTGCGAGAGACCTGCGCTTTGCCGCACCACCCGGAGCTTACAGCGACCGGACCAAACGTCGAAAGGTGCGGGCGGAAACCGGCGTGTCGCGGCGGCGGCTTGCGACCTTGCGACGCTTTCGCCGGGCTCTCGGGCAGCTTGCGTCAAAGACCCTGCCGCTGAGCGATCTGGCGCTGGACGCCGGATATTACGATCAATCTCACTTGTCCGCCGCTTGCCGGATCTTCGCCGGCAAACCGCCCGGCGCGTTGCGCGCTCTGTCTATTCCGCGTCGTTTTGACCTTTCGCTACAAGATACGCGCCTCAAAGACCGCCTAAGATTGGTCATTGACGAATGAAATCGAAGAGGAAGACCCGCCATGACACAATTCAAACCGAAAAACCCCGACTATGACGCACGCGTGCGCAACAGTTTCGATCGCCAGAAGGTGATGAACACGTTGGGGATCAGCATTGCCGAGTTGTTACCCGGCCGCATCGTTCTGGAAATGGCACATCAGGTTGCACTGACCCAGCAGCATGGGTTTTTGCATGCCGGAATCGTGTCGACAGCGCTGGACAGCGCCTGCGGATACGCGGCCTTTTCGCTGATGCCAGCGGACGCGGCAGTGTTGACGGCCGAATTCAAGATCAACCTACTCAACCCGGCGGACGGCGAACGGTTTCGCTTCGTCGCTGACGTGGTGAAACCAGGCAGGACGCTGACCATATGCGAGGCGCGTGCCTATGCCGTGAAGGGCCAGGATGAAAAGCTCGTCGCAACGATGACCGGAACGCTCATGGCGCTGATCGGGCGGGCGGGGGTCGCGGACTGAGCGCAACCCGGCCGCAGCACATCCGATCCGGGCGGCCGGGCCGATTATTCAGACAGCTGGATCAGCTGTTCCAGCGGCTCGCGACCTCGGCCAACCGTTTCCCGTAGGCGCGCGCGGTATCCAGATCGCCGCCAGCAGGTTCAGACCTGTCAAGCGGTAATGTTAGCTTTTAGCAGTGCGGTCGCCGATTGTCCGTCGTCAGGGTTTTTCGGAGAGCTGAGACTGTATCGTAACGGAGGATCTGGTTCGGTTTCTGTTCAAGTTTATGCGGCAGCGGCCTGATGCTGCAACCGTAATTGGAACGGATGGACGCCCACGGTGCCGATGGGCTGCCGTCACGCCGGAGTTTCCAGTCAGGGCTGAGCTGGCGCACCATTCTGGCCAAGCGCGAGAACTTTCGTGCTGCCTTCGCCGGGTTCGACTTTCGGGGAGTTGCGAACTTTGACGACAACGACATTGAGCGCCTACTTGCCGATGAAGGAATTGTTCGCTATCGAGGCAAGATCGAAGCCGTGATCAACAACGCTCGCCGTACTTTCGAGGTCGTCCAAGAGGAAGGCTCCTTCGCCGCATTCATCTGGCTATATGAACCTGCCAAGGACGACGCACTGCCACAAATGCGGTCCAAATCAACAGCGTCCGAGACCCTTTCCAAAGACCTACGAAAGCTTGGCTTCAAATTCGTGGGACCGACCACCGTATATGCATTCATGCCGGCCATGGGATGTATCAACGATCACGCAGAAGTCTGTTGGATGCGAAAGGACGTCGAAACAGCCCGAAATACCCTTCGCACACCGACATAGGCAACTGTCGGCCAATTAACGTGAAAAAAATCAAGGCCACTTAGCGTGGAAAGTCACAGACAGGTTTCGCGTCAGTCGACCGAGACTTCAGAGCCTTGAGAGTAGCGTGGCCAATTGAGCGGCGTCTTTGGGTTTCAGCTTTGCGCCGATCCTTTCCGACAGAACCCGTTCATAGATCGGCCACATCGCCCTCCTGACAGATTTACCCTTTTCAGAGATAGAAATGTTTTGACCTCGCCCATCTTCCGAGCAGTCCCGTCGGTCCACCAGCCCTGCTTTCACCATGCGGTCCAGCAACCGCGATGTACCGTATTGGGGTAACAATATCCGGTCTTTGAGTTCGAATGGACGGAGTCCGTCCGGGCCTGCCTTCTCGAGTTCGAGAAGCGCGTCATACCATGCAAGTGGCGGGTATCCTGCCGATTTCAGAGACGATTCGACAGCCTCAAGCAAAACGCGGCTTTTAGTCATGAGGGCTGTCCAGGCGGCCTCAGTAGCATGGTCAATCTCGTTCATATCCAGCACCTATCATGTGCATGCAAGTGCATCAACCTTGACGTCGCATGTAACGCGCTATATATAGATGCAAATGCATCGACATATGGGATCATATCATGTCAAAATCGCACCTCACAGAATTTGGGATATTCCTGCTCCGTATAGCACTCGGTATCATGTTCCTGGCGCACAGCCTGTTTCTCAAGCTCTTCATTTTCACACTTCCCGGAACGGCGCAGTTCTTCATTTCGATCGGGCTGCCCGGCTGGTTTGCTTATATGGTATTTGCAGTCGAGGCGATTGCCGGTGCCTTTTTGGTCCTCGGCATACAGGCGCGGTGGGTCGCGTCGGCGACCGTGCCCATCCTGGCCGGAGCGACCTGGGCTCACTCCGGAAACGGCTGGATGTTCGGATACGAGAACGGCGGGTGGGAATACCCGGCCTATCTGACGCTGCTTGCCATCGTGCAAGGGCTTCTGGGCGACGGCCGTTTCGCCCTCAGCCCTTCCTTCGCGCCCGGTAACGTGCAGATGGAGGGAGAGACAACATGAGCCTCCACCTCATTAGCCATGCGGCCTGCCCATATGTGCAGCGCGCGGCGATCTCGCTCACTGAGAAAGGTGTCACGTTCGAGAGAACTGACATCGATCTTTCGAACAAGCCCGACTGGTTTCTTGCCATATCTCCGCTGGGCAAGACGCCTGTCCTGGTTGTGGACGGGACGCCGATTTTCGAATCTGCGGTTATCCTCGAATATCTTGAGGATACACAACCCCACGCGCTTCATCCGCACGACGCTCTTGATCGCGCCCGCCACCGTGCCTGGATTGAATTTGGATCTGCTGTCTTGAACGACATTGCGGGGTTCTACTCGGCGCCGAACGAGAAAGCGTTGGAAGAAAAAGTGGCGGCGCTCCGCGCAAAGTTCCTTCGGCTGGACGCGGAGCTTGGGGAGGGACCATGGTTCGATGGCCACCGGTTCAGCCTCGTCGATGTCGTATTCGGCCCGGTCTTCCGCTATTTCGACGTTTTTGACACCATCGGAGAGTTTGGCGTCTTCACAGGGCTTGCCCGTGTAAGGGCCTGGCGACATGAACTGGAGCGTCGGGTTTCTGTGAAGAATGCCGTCAGTGAAGATTACCCGACCCTTCTGCGTGACTTCATCAGACGGCGCAATTCTTACCTGTCCCAGATCATGCAGACAGGAGGGCCGAAGAAGACAGTTACACAGGTGCGATCGGCTGACCGCTGATCACTTGATATCGTTTTGTCGGGCCGCAGTACAGAACCGGACGTTTGAGGTCGCTTGGCGAATGTCCGCTTTGTCCCGCACATCGGATAGTCGCCGACTTTCCCTTGAAGGCCCGCAGCAGCCCCAACCGGCAATTGCCGGCAGTCCATGCCCGTCCGTGCGATGCGCAGGGTTACTGCTGCCCCCACAGCGAAACCGGGAACAAACCACCGATCGCATTGATGAATGGCTCAGGGATCTACGAATCCTCCTGAGCTCAAACACCCGGAAAACCCTAGCCGTGTAGTCCGACAGAGGGCTGCGCATCAATCGCGGGTCAATCTATCCCAGATGGTGGATCACTTTCAGGGGGTTACTCCAAAGGGCGGGGATAAGAAGCTCGTGGCAACGAGGATAAGAACGCTTTTATCGCTATTGGGGCGAACTGGCGTGGCTGGCTGACGATCGGGTCAGAGCGAAAATTAATCTGCGAGCCGGGCTTCGAGGATATGCCGCTGGATCTTGCCGCTGGTCGATCTGGGAAAATCCTCGAACGCGATGAAGCGAATTTCGCGTGGTCGCTTATAGCCAGCGAGGCTTTCGCGGCACAAGTTCAGCAGCGCCTCGGCATCCGGCCCGTCATCGTCACAGGCGACAAAGGCCACCGGGCTTTCCCCCCATTTCGCGTCGAAGGCCCTTACCACGGCGGCATCGATCACATCGGGATGAGAAAGAAGCACACGTTCGATTTCCGCCGGATAGACGTTTTCACCTCCGGTCTTGATCAGGTATTTCGCCCGATCCACAAAGTCGACGGTGCCGTCCGCATTGCGCCGGAACAGATCGCCCATGTGGAAAAAGCCGTTGCGAAAGTCACGGGCATTGGTGTCGTCGGCGTTCCAGTACCCGGAAAACAGCGTCGGACCCCGAAGCGCCATTTCGCCCGGCGTTCCATCGGGGACTTCGCGGTCGTCGGGATCGACCAGCCGCACCTCGCAAAAGGCGCTGATGCGCTTGGACAGCCGGTCCGGGGTCACACCCGGCGCGATCAGATCGGCGGTTCCCGGCGGCAGGCCGGTTTCGGTCGCCCCGAAGGAATTCAGATAGGGCGTGTCCAGAAGGGCCGTCAGTTCCGCGATCTGATGCGGCGGCACCAGATCAGCCATTGCGCCGCAAACCTTGATCCCCTTCAGCGGCAAAGGGTTGGCGTGCCGTTCGTTAATAAAAGCCTCCAGTGCCCCGGGCATCATCACGAACCAGCCGATCCTGTGGCGTGACAGCGCCTCGTTGATGACGGCGGGCTGCAGCCCGTCCACCATCACCACGGTCCCACCCCGCAGGATCGTTGCCAGCGCATGATCGGTGGAGGCCATGTGGAACATCGGCGCCCAGGCGATGAACCCGTCGCCGGGATCCAGCGCCAGCTGGGCCGCAAAAACCATGGATCGGGCGATATGCGCGCGGTGGCTGATATGCGCCCCCTTGGGCAGGCCCGTGGTCCCCGAGGTATAGAGGATCGTCAGACCGGCCTCGGGGTCGTCAACCATGGTTCCGGTGCGCGGGTCCGGCTCGACCCCGGCAATGGCCGTTTCCAGGTCTGGCCCGACGGTTAGACAGGGTGTCGACGCGACGGCGCGGTAAGCTTCTGAAAGTTCCGGTTCGACAACCGCGAGAACCGGCTCGACCAGATCGATGCAGTGCCGCAGTTCATCGGGGGCAAGCCGCCAGTTCAGACAGGCGACGATCGCGCCGATTCCCGCTGCTGCAAGTTCGACCTCCAGGTATTCTGAGCGGTTATGCGACAGGATCGCGATCCTGTCTCCGGGCGCCACGCCTCGTGCCAGAAAGACAGCCGCCAGACGATCGACCCGCTCCAGCAGTTCTGCATAGGTCAGTTTCCTGCTGCCGTCCTCGATGGCGAGGGCGCGGGCGCAGTCATGTGCGCGGGTTCGAAAGATCGAATACAGATCAGCGCGCCCCGCGCGGATGACGCCGGTCAGCATAGTTTCCCCCTTGCCCGAGCCTCGGTTCAGAGATCCTGCGCCAGGCGCACGCCCTCATCAATGGCGCGCAGCGCATCCAGTTCGGCGGCCTCCTTTGCCCCGCCGATCATCGTAACCAGGACGCCGCGCGCTACAACCTCTTTGGCCAGGGCCCGTTCCGGTTCCTGACCGGTGCACAGCACAATTGTATCGGCTGCGATGACCGTCGGGTTTCCGTCCGCGACGATGTGCAGCCCCGCATCGTCGATATGTTCATAGGTCACCCCGCCCATTGCCTCGACCCCATGTTTGCGCAGCGCGTTGCGCAGGATCCACCCTGTCGAAACACCAAGCCCCGCGCCCGGTTTAGCGGTCTTGCGCTGCAGCATGACGACCTTGCGGCGCGACGGCTTCGGTGCCAGAGGGTCGCCCGCCAGGGCACCCGAGGAGACAAATTCGGGGTCCACTCCCCAGGTTTCGCAAAAGACGTCGGAATTCGCGGTCTCGGCGGGTTTGGTCACTAGGAACTCGGCCACATCATGACCGATGCCCCCCGCCCCCATCACCACGACACGGTCGCCCGCCTCGCGGTCACCGGACAGAATTTCGGCGTAGGTCGCGACGCTGGGATGGTCGATACCCGGCAGGTCGGGAATGCGCGGCGTGACCCCGGTGGCGATGACCACATGGTCAAATCCCTCAAGATCGCTCGCCTCTGCCCGCTGTCCCAGACGCTGCGTGACCCCGTGTTTCTGCATCTGACCGGCATAATACCGCAGGGTTTCGTCGAATTCGTCCTTGCCTGGTGCGGCGCGGGCCAGATTCAGCTGACCGCCCAATTTGTCCTGCGCTTCGAACAGGGTGACATCGTGGCCCAGCCGTGCCGCCTCGGCGGCTGTGGCCATGCCCGCGGCACCACCGCCAACGACGGCCACTTTCTTTGGCGTGTCGGTTGGCGTATCCCGGAATTCCGTTTCACGCCCGGCCCTTGGATTGACCAGACATCCGACCGGCCGGTCCGAAAAAATGAAATCCAGGCAGGCCTGGTTGCAGGCAATGCAGGTGTTGATCTCGTCTGCGCGGCCCTCGCGCGTCTTTTTCACGAAATGCGGATCGGCCAGAAACGGGCGCGCCATCGAGATCATGTCCGCATCGCCAGAGGCAAGTATGTCTTCTGCAAGCTGGGGTGTGTTGATCCGGTTCGAGGCGACTACCGGGATCGACACCGCCGCTTTGACGTTGGCTGCCGCCTTGCGCCAGGCACCGCGCGCACGATATCGACCGGGAATCGGTGGCGGTTCGCGGCGCTGCCGCCCCAGTCGTCTTGGCGCTTGTTGGTGTGGGTGACGGTGAATTCGTTGATCAGGTATCCCTCGGACCCCATGATCTCGACGCCATCAAAGCCTGCGGCCAGCGCATTGGCGGCCGCCACGGCAAAATCCTCGATGGTACGGAGAATGTCGGCTTCGGTCATTTCACGCGGGATGAAACGGTTGATCGGGGCGCGGATCGGCGACGGGGCCACACACCCTTCGATCTTGGCATAGCGCCCGGCGTGGAGGAGTTGCGCGCAGATCAGGCTGCCTTCGGCCTGCACCGCCTCGCAGATCGGGCGCAGGTCAAGCGCTTCTTCCGGGTCATCGATTCTCGGACCTTCTGGATCGAATATGCCCTCGGCATTGGGCGAAAACCCGCCGGTGACCAGAATCGCCGCCTCCCCCCGCGCCCGCTCAGAGTAAAAAGCGATCTGTTTAGCTATGCCGTCAGGCTCGGTTTCCAACCGCGTGTGCATCGACCCCATGATGACACGATTTCGCAATGTATGCTGGCCTGCGCGGATGGGCGAGAGCATGGTTTCAAAGCTTCCATCTGGTCTATTTTTCACTTTGGTTCTCCTCCTCAAAACTGCACTTGATATACATTCTAACATTTGTTAGATTTTTGGAAAGAAGATTTTCGCTCACGAGGAGGAGCACCGATGCAATTCCAGCCTACAGACGATCAGAAGGCGTTTCGCGAGACCGCAAAGCGCTTCGCAACTGAAAGGCTTTCGCCCACATATCAAGAACGCGCCAGCGGCCATACATTCGACCGTGCGCTGATCAAGGAGATGGGCGCACTGGGGCTGATCGGGGCCGATCTGCCCGAGGAATTCGGGGGTCTCGGCGAAAGCTCTGTCACGTCAGGGCTGATCGTCGAAGAGATCGCCTATGCCGATTTCAACGCAAGTTACGTGCAGCTTCTGGGCTCTCTCATGGGCGGAATGGTTGCCAAACATGCCTCCAAGGACATCGCGTCGGAATGGGTGCCCAAGGTTGTTTCGGGTGATGCGGTCATTGGCCTGGGCCTGACAGAGCCGCGCGGCGGTTCGGATGCGGCGAACCTGATTCTGAGGGCCGAGAAATCCGGCAACGGCTGGCGGCTGAACGGTGAAAAGACATCCATGAGTTTTGCCAGTCAGGCGGATGCGGCGGTCGTCTTTGCCCGTACCGGCGATCCTGACGGCGGCTCACGCGGGGTCAGCGCCTTTTTCGTCGATCTGAACCAGGAAGGCATCAAGCGCACCCATTTTGACGACATCGGCACCAAGCCTGTCGGGCGCGGCTCGGTTTTCTTTGACGATGTTTTCGTGCCGGCTGAAAACATGATGGCGGAACAGGACCGTGCCTTTGGCACGATCATGGCGGGCTTCGACTATTCCCGCGCACTGATCGGGCTGGAGTGCCTGGGGGCCGCGCAAGCGTCGGTGGATGAAACCTGGGCCTACGTTCAGGAGCGCGAGGCATTCGGAGCCCCGATCGTGCAGTATCAGGGTGTCAGCTTTCCCTTGGCCGAGGCCGAGACCCAACTGACCATGATGCGCCAGCTTTGCTATTACACGCTGGACCTGCGCGACCGTGGCCTGCCCCACACCTCTCAGGCCGCCATGTGCAAATGGTACCTGCCCAAAACCGCCTGCGAGATCCTGCACCAGTGCCTGATCCTGCACGGACATTACGGCTACACCACCGACCTGCCCCACCACCAGCGCTACAACGATGTGCTCGGCTTGCAGATCGGTGACGGCACCGCGCAGATCCAGAAGCTGGTGATCGCCCGCGAGAAGGTCGGTCGCATGGCGCTGCAGTATGACAAGAAGGCGAAGGGAGCCTCGAAATGAGCGACCCCATCCTCGTCACTTCCGAGGGCAACACCGGCATCATCGAACTGGCCCGCCCCGAGAAATTCAATTGCCTGTCACTTGAGGTGCATGAGCGTATTTCTGTCGCGCGTGCGGAATTCGAGGCGAACCCCGCTATTCGGGCGATCCTCATCCGGGCGCAGGGCAAGCACTTTTGCACCGGTGCCGATCTGGTGGAAGTGAAAGGTAAATTGAACGATCCCGCCGCGCTGGACCATTTCATCGCCTTTGGCATGAAAAACCTGCGTGCGCTCGAAACCTCCTCCCTCCCTGTCGTAGTCGCAGTGCAGGGGTTGTGTCTGGCCGGCGGGATCGAACTGATGCTGGCCTGCGACGTGTGCTTTGCGGCCGAAAGCGCCCAGTTTGGCGATCAGCATGCGCAATTCGGGCTGATTCCCGGTTGGGGTGGCTCGCAGCGGCTGACGCGGTTGATGGGGCAGCGCCGGGCGCTCGACCTGATGTTCTCGGCCCGCTGGCTCAAGTCGGACGAGGCCAAAGAGGCCGGCCTGGTCAACTACATCGTGCCGGATGCGGACCTGCACAAGATCTCGCTGGAATACTGCCAGAAGATCGCCACCCGCTCGCGTCCCGGCATCGCCGAGATGAAGCGGTTGGCGCGCGAAGGTGCGGACCTTGGTATCGACCAGCAGATGCGGCTTGAGCGCGATGCCGCGGTGCGTGCACTGCCCAGCGATGACGTGGCCGAGGGCCTCGACGCATTCGAGAACCGGCGCGCCCCCGAATTCAAGGCCTGAGGACGAAACATGGATTTCATTTTGAACGACGAACAACGCCAGATTTACGAGTATGGCGGCCAGCTGGCGCAGAAATACGACAATGCGTATTGGCTGGACCACGCGCGCAGGCATGAGTTCCCGCACGAGATGTTCAAGCAGATTGCCGATGACGGTTTCCTGGGCATCATGGTGCCCGAGGAATTCGGCGGCGCGGGCCTTGGTATGACTGAAATGGCCCTGTTCATGGAGGGCACCGCCAATCACGGCATTCCGCTTTTGATGATGGTGGTCGGGCCGACCATGTCGCTGGCCCATATCGCCAGCCACGGGAGCGAGTTCCACAAGAAAGAACTGCTGCCGGCCGCCTGCCGCGGTGATATCCAGTTCTGTTTCGCGATCACCGAACCGGGGGCCGGGTCGAACACGATGAAGGCCACTACGCTGGCCAAGCGTCGAGGCAACCGGTTCAGCCTGTCGGGCGAAAAGACCTTCATCACCGGGGCCGAAGTGGCCGACTACTGCCTCGTGGTGGCGCGGACCAAACCGCATACCGAGGTCAGCCGCAAGACCGACGGCTTTACCCTGTTCGCCGTGGATCTGAAGAAAAAAGGCGTCCACAAGCAGCGGGTGAAGATCTCGATCCCCCTGCCCGAGGAGCAGTGGACACTGTTCTTCGACGATGTGGATCTCGGCCCCGAGGATGTGGTCGGCGAGGTGGACGAAGGGTTCTCGATCCTGTTCGACAGCCTCAACCCCGAGCGTATTATCCTGGCCGCCTTGTGCTGCGGCATCGGCCGGTTCGCCCTGAACAAGGGCGTGGCCTATGCCTCCGAGCGCAATGTGTTCGGCCAACCCATCGGTGCGCACCAGGGCGTGCAGCATCCGATGGCCAAGGCGCATACGGCAGTCGAAATGGCCAGTCTGATGACCCGGCGCGCGGCATGGGAGTTCGACAACAAGCTGCCTGCCGGTGCGTCGTCGAACATGGCGAAATATGCCGCCGCCGAAGCCGGGATCGAAGCGGTCGACGCGGCGCTTCAGGCGCATGGTGGATCGGGCTTTACCGAAGATACGGGACTTTACGAAATGTACCCGCTGGTCCGCCTGCTGCGCACAGCGCCGGTGAACCGCGAACTGTGCCTGAGCTTTATCGGCGAAAAGGTCATGGGCCTGCCACGATCCTATTGATCGCCACGGCTAGGAACGGAGAACGACATGCAATTTGGAATGCGCTTCCGGCGGGAAGATGCCGCCGACAAGGTAAATGATCGCTTCTGGCACGCGATCGAGGGCACGCCGCTCGACGAGGTGCGCCGTATTCAGGAAGAGCGACTGCGCGATCAGATGGCCTATCTCAAGGCAAACTCGACTTTCTATCAGGAGAAGTTCGCGAAAGCCGGTGTGGAATTCGACGATATCCGCACCATCGAAGACCTGCAGAAACTGCCCTATACCTACAAGACCGAGATCCGCGAAAGCCTGGCCGCCGATCCGCCGTTCGGCAAACACCGCGCCGCGCCCATGTACGAGATCATCCAAATGCAGGCATCGTCGGGCACGACCGGCAGCCCCTCATATGTGGCCCTGACCGAATCCGACGCCGAAATGTGGCACGAGATGACGGCACGCTGTTTCTTTGCCAATGGCGTGCGGCCGGGCGACATGGTGCTGCACGCGTTTTCGCTCGCCAAGGGCTTTGTCGGCGGCATCCCCGTGATGCAGGGATTGCAGTACATGGGCACGATCGATGTCCCGGTGGGCGCCGATGGCGGTGCGGAACGGCTGCTGCGCGCCTGCGCCGACACCCGCACGCGTTGCGTGGTCGGCGCCCCGAACTTTGTGCTGCACCTGGCCGAAAAGGCTCCCGAGGTACTTGGCTGCAAGGCCAGCGAACTGGGTATCGAGCGCGTGATCGTCGGCGGCGAACCCGGCGGCGGCATTCCCGCAATTCGGGCAAAGATCGAAAAGGCCTGGGGTGCGAAATGCACCGAGATGCTGGGCGGCACCGATCTGGGCGTGACATACTGGGCCGAGTGCGACGCCCAGTCGGGTATGCACATGGTCAACATGGATTATGTCCTGACCGAGCTGCTCGACCCGGAGAGCGGCAGGATCATTCCCTGGAAAAAAGGCGCAGAAGGCGAGATGGTCTATACCGCGCTCGGCCGCCAGGCGAGCCCGCTCGTGCGGTTCCGGTCAGGCGATTATATCGAAGTGATCGATACCGAATGCTCCTGCGGCCGCACCGGACCGAAGATCCGCTGCACCGGCCGCACCGACGACATGCTGATCGTGCGCGGGGCCAATGTCTTCCCGTCGGCGATCAACAGCATCGTTACCGAAATGGTGCCGGACACCAACGGCGTCATGCGCATCGTGGCCGATTTCGAGGGCCATACCACGCAGGGCGCGCTGACGGTGATTGTCGAACGGGGCCCCGATCGCGATCCGGCCGATGACGTCACCCTCAAAAAGAAAATTGAGCAGCGGCTTCGCGACTCCTTGGTCTTCAAGGCCGACGTTCACCTGGTTGCGGCCGACACTTTCGAAAAACCTGGCGCCGCTAAGGTCGCCTTCGTTCTCAGGAAATATCCAGACCTGCCATGACTAGAATGAAATCCCTTCTCGACAGCGGGTCGGACGACTTCCGCGCCAACGACGTGTCTTACCGCGAAAAGGTCGATGAACTACATGCCCTCCGGCTCTTACAGCGCGTCGGCGGCCCCGAAATGGCGCGCAAACGTCATGTGGACAAAGGCAAAATCCTGCCGCGCGAACGGATCGAACGGCTGATCGACCCGGGCACACCATTTCTGGAACTCGGCGAGTTGGCCGGACTGAATATGCACAAGGGAGTTCCACCCGGCGCCGGCATCATTACCGGTATTGGCGTGATCGAAGGCCGTCAGTGCATGATCATCGCCAATGATGCCACCGTAAAGGGCGGCACCTATTTCGGGATCACCTGCCGCAAACACGTCCGGGCACAGAAAATTGCCTGGAAAAACCGCCTGCCCGTCATCACCCTCGTGGACTCCGGCGGTGCCTTCCTGCCCGACCAGGCCAACCTTTTCCCCGACGAAGGCCAGTTCGGCTCCATCTTTCACCAACAGATCGGCATGTCTGGCGATGGTGTGCCGCAAATCGCCGTGGTCATGGGGCCCTGCACCGCGGGTGGTGCCTATATCCCCGCGCTCTGTGACGAAGTGGTGATCGTGCGCGGTCAGGGCTTTATGTATCTGGGCGGACCGGAATTGACCTTTGCCGCAACCGGCGAAAAGGTCGAAGCCGAAGAACTGGGTGGCGGCAAGATGCATTCGTCCGTTTCCGGTGTGACCGACCATTTGGCCGAAGATGACGCCCACGCTCTGGCCATCACGCGCGAAATTGTCAGCCATCTTGGCGAAAAACCCCAACCCCGCAAGACGCCCGAAACGCCCCGTGCGCCCGCCTACCCGGTCGAAGAGATTTATGGGCTCATCAGCCGCGACCCCAAGGTGCCGACCGACAACCGCGAAATCGTGGCTCGGTTGGTCGATGAGAGCGATTTTCACGAATTCAAGCCGCTTTATGGCGACACGATCATGACCGGCTGGGGGCGCATCCACGGCCACGAGGTCGGGATCATCGCCAATACAGGCGTGCTTTTCGTCGAAGCCGCGCTGAAGGCGACGCATTTCATCAATCTCTGCGTCCAGCGTGATATTCCGCTGCTGTTCCTGGCCGATGTGAACGGCTTCATGGTGGGCCGCGAGGTCGAGCAGATGGGCATTGCCAAGGCTGGCGCCAAGATGATCACGGCCATGTCTTCGGCCCGGGTGCCGAAATTCACAATCATCACCGGTGGCTCTTACGGGGCCGGATACCTGGCGATGCTGGGCCGCCCGTTCCAGCCGGACGCAATGTTCGCCTGGCCGACGGGACGGTCGGCAATCATGGGGCCGGAACAGGCCGCCAGCGTGCTGGCTCAGGTCCGCGCGCAGATCAACGAACGCGAAGGCAAAAGCTGGACCCCCGAGGAGGAGGAAGCCTTCAAGGCACCGATCCGCAAGGAATACGAAGATTTTCAGGGAGCCTATAATTTTGCTTCCAACCTTTGGATCGACAGCGTGATCGAGCCCTGTGAGACCCGTGACGTCATGGCGCTGATGCTGGATGTGACATCGCGCAGACCCAAGGTCGATACCAACTTCGGCGTGTTCAGGATGTGAGGAGCGAACCGTGAAAATCAAAACGCTTCTGATCGCCAACCGCGGCGAAATTGCCTGCCGGATCGCGCGCACCGCGCGGGCCAGCGGTATCACCCCTGTCGGCGTGCATTCGCAGGCCGATGCCAATGCCCTGCATGTCCGCGAGATCGGCAAATCTGTCTGTATCGGTGCCGGGCCTGCATCCGAGAGCTATCTGAAAATCGACGCGGTGATTGCCGCTGCGCAATCAGTGGGCGCGGATGCGATCCATCCCGGTTATGGCTTTCTGGCCGAAAACCCCGATTTTGCTCGTTCGGTCGAAGCCGCCGGCATGATCTTCATGGGGCCGACGCCGGAAACGCTTGAACGTTTCGGCGACAAGGCCAGCGCCAAAGAGGCCGCCGTGGCGGCCAGCGTCCCGGTGATTTCGGGCGCCGAAGGTGCGCGGTCCGATCCCGAGCAGATTGCCGAGGAGGTGCGCCAAATGGGCCTGCCGGTGCTGCTCAAGGCGGTCGGCGGCGGTGGTGGGCGCGGACAACGGCTCGTCACTGACGAGACCACGCTGGTCGAGGACATCGAAGGCGCGCTGCGCGAAGCAAAATCCACCTTCGGCTCCGAAGGGCTGCTGTTGGAGCGTTTCCTGCCCGAGGCGCGCCATGTTGAAGTGCAGATCGCAGGTGACGGCAAGGGCCATGTGGTGCATCTGTTCGAACGCGATTGCACGCTTCAGCGCCGCCACCAGAAGGTCATCGAGGAAGCCCCGGCCTGGGGTCTGCCCCGAACGCTTCTGGACGACATCGCACGCGACGCGGTGCGCTTGGGCGAAACGCTGGACTATCGCGGGCTGGGCACGGTCGAATTTCTGGTCGCGGGTGGCGAGTATTTCTTCCTTGAGGTGAACCCGCGCATTCAGGTGGAACATCCCGTCACCGAAGCGATCACCGGGCTGGACCTTGTCGCGCTTCACCTGCGGATTGCCGAAGGCGCGGGCCTTGGACTGGTGCAGGACGATCTGACGATCAACGGCCACGCGGTCGAGGCGCGGCTTTACGCCGAAGATCCGGCGATGCAATTCGCCCCGTCGACGGGCACGCTCTCCACGCTCAGCCTGCCATCGGGCCTGCGCATCGACAGCGGCGTCGAAGAAGGCGATGCCGTCACGCCCTACTACGACCCGATGATCGCCAAGCTGATCGTGCACGCGCCCGACCGGGAAACCGCATTGGCACGTCTGGCCACGGCGCTTGATCATGTCGCGGTCGAAGGTGTCGAGACCAATCGCGCCTTTCTAACGGCGCTGGCGCGAAACCATGAATTCGAACGGATGCAGGTGCATACCCGCTGGATCGACGGCAGGCTGGATGAGCTGACACAGGCACCCGGCCTGACCCGCCCAGATCTGTGGAAGGCGACCGCTGCCATTCTCTTCGTGACCCAGTCGCGCAGCGACACAGACGCCAATCCCTGGACCAACCGTGATGCCTTTACCGGCTGGCGGCTTGGACTGGGCGGCGATGCGATTGAAGCGGGGCAGCGCGTGACGCTTACCGATTCTGACGAGGTATCCGAAGAACTGCGCGTCAGTCCAGTCAAACCGGGTGCCAAGTACACCATCCATTCGGAGAAAGGCGAGGCGCTGATACTGTCGGCACGTGAACTGACCCCGGGCCGTTGGCGTGTCGGCGAAGGCGACACCGTCCATCTGATCGACGCGCGCCTGCACGCGGGCGTGATCGAACTGGATACGCCCGAAGGCCGCCTGGTCTGTCGGCCCGCCGCGCCCCTTGCCTTTGCCGGCGGCGATGCCGCGGCGGATCGCGCCGTGACCTCTCCGCTGACCGGCATGATTGTCGAAATCAAGGTCTCCGATGGTCAGAGCGTGGCCGAAGGCGACGTGGTCGCGGTCATGGAATCCATGAAACTCGAAATCTCGATCCGGGCGGCCGCGGCCGGGATCGCCAGCAATATATCCGTCTCGAATGGGGACATGGTCGATCGCGGCCAGGTCATCGCCGAGATCCTGCCATCCGAGGAGTGATGAAATGAGCGACTTTCCCAAATTCGTAGAATTTCGTGAAGAAGGCCCGCGTGAGGGTTTTCAGATCGAAAAGAAGATTTACCCGATCGAAGAGCGGATCGAACTGATCGACATGCTCAGCGAAACCGGCTTGAAACGCATTCAGGTCGGCAGCTTTGTCAGCCCGAAATACGTTCCTCAGATGGCGGACACCGGCGAGTTGTTCCAGCGTATCAAGCGCAAACCGGGCGTGAACTACACATCGCTGTGGCTGAACGACAAAGGGTTTCGCAAGGCCCTGACCGCGCATGAGGTCGATATCGACCCGCGTCTGCTGTTCTATCCTTCCGAAGCATTCGCCCAATCGAACAACAATTGTTCCTCGGCCGAGATGCGGGAAAAACAACGTGACTGGGTCCGTCTTTACAAGGAAGAGGGATATACCGTCGACGCGGCCTATGTGATGACCGCTTTCGGCTGCAACCTCGAGGGCCCCATCCCCCAAGAACGCATCTTGGACGATTTCCGCTTTATCCTTCAGCTATGCGAAGAAGAGAACATCCCCGTGCCGATCCTCGTGGTCGCCGACACCATGGGTTGGGGAAACCCCGAGGCGGTCAAACGGATGATCGGCGCCCTGCGCGAATTGGCGCCCGAGGCGCGCATCGGTATGCACATCCATGACACACGTGGGCTGGGGATCGCCAACGTTTATGCGGCCCTGTCGATGGGCGTGGACATGTTCGAAAGCTCCGTCGCCGGTCTTGGCGGCTGTCCTTTCGCGGGCCACGGCCACGCGCGCGCCGCAGGAAATGTCTGCACCGAGGATGCAGTGTTCCTGTGTCACGAGCTCGGCATCGAAACCGGCATTGATCTGGACAAGCTGATCGCAGCGGCGGTCAAAGCAGAAGAGATCATCGGTGTGCCGCTCATGGGCCGGGTCATGCACACCGGCGGGTTGGACAAATACCGCAAGTCACTCTGAGGGAGCAAGAAGATGACAAAAGCACTTGACGGAAAGGTCGTTCTGGTCACCGGGGCCGGCGGTGGGATCGGGCGTGATATCGCCTTGATGGCAGCTACCGAAGGCGCCGCCGTGGTGGTCAATGATCTGGGCGCATCCCTGAAAGGCACCGGTCAGACAGAAACTGCGGCGCAGAAAGTCGTCGAAGAGATCAGGGCCGCTGGGGGCGATGCCATTGCCGATGGCGGCTCTGTCACCGATCCCGATGCCGCGCGCGCGATGATCGAAGCCGGGGTCAAGGAATTCGGTCGCATCGACGCGGTGGTAAACAACGCCGGCATTCTGCGCGACGGTTACTTCCACAAGATGACCTATGAGGATTTCGACGCGGTGGTGAAGGTCCATCTTTATGGTGCCTTCAATACCAGCCGCGCGGCCGCCGACTATTTCCGCGAACAGGAAAGCGGCGCGCTCGTGCACATGACCTCGACCTCGGGGCTGATCGGCAATTTTGCCCAGGCGAACTACTCTGCCGCGAAGCTGGGCATCGCGGCCTTCTCAAAATCTGTTGCGCTTGATCTCAAGCGCTGGAACGTGCGGTCAAACTGCATCGCGCCCTTCGCCTGGAGCCGGATGATCTCGTCGATCAAGACAGACACCCCGGAACAGGTG
Organism: Maritimibacter sp. REDSEA-S28_B5; assembly: GCA_001626765.1. GTDB lineage: Bacteria > Pseudomonadota > Alphaproteobacteria > Rhodobacterales > Rhodobacteraceae > Maritimibacter. The sequence continues at coordinate 15,772 of LUOO01000118.1, read as the reverse complement.
GCACGGGTCGAAAAGATCAAGGAGATGACACCGGCCAAGGTTGCACCGATGGCCTGTTTCCTGATGAGCGACCGCGCGGCTGACGTGTCAGGACAGATCTTTGCGGTTCGCAAGAACGAGATCTTCCTGTTCAACCAGCCCCGCCCGGTGCGGTCGGTTCATTCCGGTGATGGCTGGACCGCCGATGAAATCGCCGATCGCGCCATTCCCGCGCTCAAATCGCAGTTCACGCCGCTCGAAGTTTCGGCGGATGTCTTTTCATGGGATCCGGTCTAATGGGAAAACGCAAAGAAAAAATCAGCTCCAGCATTGCCTGGAGCACCCCTGACAAGATCAGCGTGCGTGGCCTCGACCTGCCCAACGAGATCCTGGGCCACATGAACCTCGGCGATCTGGCGTTCCTGCAACTGACGGGCCGCAAGGCCACACCCGAGGAAAGCCGGGTGTTCAACGCCATCGTCATTACCCTGGTCGAACATGGTATCACGCCCTCGGCCCTGGCGGCGCGGATGACCTATATGGGGGCGCCGGAATCGCTTCAGGCGGCTGTGGCGGCTGGCTTGTGTGGGCTGGGCACCGTCTTTGTCGGTTCTATGGAAGGTGCCTCGAAAATGCTTTACGAGGCACTGCCACAGGACAAGTTGGGCACCGGTGTCGATCTGGATGCGCTGGCCGTCGAGACGGTAGAAAAATTCCGCGCCCGCAAGATGATCGTGCCGGGGCTCGGACATCCGGTGCACAAACCGGTCGATCCGCGCACCCCGCGCCTGTTCCAGATCGCTGCCGAGAACGGCAAGTCCGGTGAATACATCGAGTTGATCCAGAAAATTCAGGCCGTTGCCGAAGAAAAATCGGGTAAGATGCTGCCGATTAACGCCACTGGTGCGATCGGAGCGATCTGCTGTGAATTCGGCTTTCCCTGGAAGATCGTGCGGGGCTTTGGCGTCATGGCGCGCGCCATCGGCCTGGTCGGTCATATCCTCGAAGAGAGCGAAAACCCGATCTCCTATGAATTGTGGCAGCGCGCCGAAGAGGAAATCCTCGAAACCTCCGGCCCGGGAGCGGCTTGAACGATGCAGACGTCAGCCCCAGACACTCACACCGATCTGCGCGATGCCTTGCGCGCACTTTGCGCGCAGTTTCCGCCAGAGTATCATCGCAAGTTCGGCGAAGACGAAACCTACCCCGAGGAATTCGTCGATGCGCTGACCCGCGAGGGCTGGCTTGCCGCGATGATCCCAGAGGAATACGGTGGCTCGGGTCTGGGGTTGACCGAAGCCTCGATCATCATGGAGGAGGTGAACCGCTGCGGCGGAAACGCGGGCCATTGCCACGGGCAGATGTATAACATGGGCACGCTGCTGCGGCATGGTTCGGATGAGCAAAAGCAGACATACCTGCCCGGTATTGCCAGCGGCGCGTTGCGCCTGCAATCCATGGCCGTGACCGAACCGACAACCGGGACCGACACCACCAAACTGAAGACCATCGCAGTCAAGAAGGGTGACCGGTATGAGATCAATGGCCAGAAGGTCTGGATCAGCCGTATCCAGCATTCTGACCTGATGATCTTGCTGGCCCGCACTACGCCGCTGAGCGAGGTCAAGAAAAAGTCGCAGGGCCTGTCGATCTTTATGGTCGATCTGAAAGAGGCAATCGGCAACGGGATGGAGGTCCGCCCCATCGCCAACATGCCCGGCCACGAAACCAATGAAGTGTTTTTCGACAACCTGGAAATCCCCGCCGAGAACCTGATCGGCACCGAGGGGCGCGGGTTTTACCATATTCTTGACGGGCTGAACGCCGAACGGACCCTGATTGCGGCGGAATGCATCGGTGATGGATACTGGTTCGTTGACAAGGCCCGCGCCTATGCCGGCGACCGCGTGGTCTTTGACCGTCCCATCGGCCAGAACCAAGGTGTGCAATTCCCTATCGCCAGGTCCTATGTGAACATCGAGGCCGCCAATCTGATGCGCTTTGAAGCCTGCAGGCGGTTCGATGCCGGACTGGATTGTGGTGCACAGGCGAACATGGCCAAGCTGCTGGCTTCGGAAGCCAGCTGGGAAGCGGCCAATGCCTGCATCCAGACCCACGGCGGCTTCGGTTTCGCACGGGAGTACGATGTTGAGCGCAAGTTTCGCGAGGCGCGCCTCTATCAGGTCGCCCCGATCTCGACCAACCTGATCCTCTCCTATGTCGGCGAACATATCCTCGGCATGCCCCGATCCTTCTGAGGCCAGAAACATGGGTGAGATCGACCTTGACGCGCTGGCGCCCTGGCTGGGACGCACCGAGACCAAGGAAGATGTTCTGACGCAGGGGCTGATCGACAAATTCCGCGCCACGCTCGGTCCGCATCTTTGGGACGAAGCCGGCGATGTCCCGCTGGGGGTTCATTGGTGCCTTGCCCTTGATACCGTGCCAGCTGCCGCCCTGTCAGAAGACGGCCACGCCGCGAGGGGTGGATTTCTGCCCCCTGTTCTGCTGCCCGCCCGCATGTGGGCTGGCGGCGATGTTACGCATATCGCGCCGCTGAAAATCGGCGAAACCATCACCCGACGCTCTTCGATCAGGAATATTGTGGCCAAGCAGGGCCGTAGTGGACCATTGGTCTTTGTGACCGTCGAACATGAGTATCTGAGTGGCAACCGGCTTTGTATCCGGGAGCAGCAAACGATCGTTTATCGTGAGATTTCCACCCCCCGCACGGGCGAGAGCGCAGCTGACGCGGGTGACCCCAACACGCTTAGATCGACGCTGACACCGGATCCTGTTCTTCTGTTTCGCTATTCGGCGCTGACGTTCAATGCCCATCGCATTCACTATGATTACGTCTACGCCACCGAAACCGAAGCCTATTCCGGACTTGTTGTGCATGGCCCATTGCAGGCCACGCTGCTTCTGAATCTGGCGGCGGGTGCGTTGAAAACATCGCCCCACCGGTTTTCGTTCCGTGGCCTCGCGCCACTCACCCTGCCCTGCGAATTGCAACTGCACAATGAAGGGACCGGCACCTCCGGGACAGTCTGGTGTCAGGATCAAAAAGGTCTTCGAAGCTTTTCCGCAGAGTACGCGGCCGTCTGATCGGTCTTCTTCGGTAGCGAATTCAGTTGTTGACCAATTTTTCTAACATCTGATAGGCTTCGCGGAGAGACTTGGTAAATAAACCAGGCAAACCTCTGAATTTAGAGGTGGGAGGAGGAACAATGCGAGGAAAACTCGTAACCAACGAAAAACCGTGCGGTCAGGCTATGCGCGCCTCCATGAGGTGTGGGGCAAAAGCACGGGCCGCAACATGACCACGAATAACGGGCACGTATCCTCACCGCTTGCGGTGCGTGGTGCAACTTTGAAATTTGGCGGTGTGACCGCGCTCGACGATGTGAGCATTTCTGTGGCCGACGATGAATTGCTTGCAATTATCGGACCGAACGGAGCCGGAAAAACATCACTTCTAAACGTGACTGCGGGCTTCTACCGTCCGCAGAAGGGCCGTGTCGAATTGTCCGGGCAGGACGTGACCGGCCTGCGTGTTGACCAGATCGCCCGGCGCGGTCTGGCGCGGACGTTTCAGGGCACCCATCTTTTTGCCGGGCAGACGGTGGTGGAAAACATTATGATCGGCCGCCACATGCTGATGAAATCGAATGTAGTCCAGGCTTTTTTCCAGTTCGGTCCCGTGATGCGCGAGGAATCGGAACATCGTGAAGCCGCAGAGGAGATCATCGATTTTCTCGAGATCGAGGCAATCCGCAACCGGCCCGTGGGCACGTTGGGGTATGGGTTGCGCAAGCGTGTCGATCTGGGCCGTGCATTGGCGCAGGAACCGTCGATCCTGCTGATGGATGAACCGATGGCCGGCATGAACTCGGAGGAAAAAGAAGACCTGGCGCGCTTCATTCTCGATGTGCGCGAGGCGCGCAAGATTCCGGTAGTTCTGGTGGAGCACGACATGGGCGTCGTGATGGACCTTGCCGACCGGATCGTGGTGCTGGATTTCGGGCGGGTCATCGCTGAAGGCACCCCGGAAGAAATCCAGAAGGACCCGGCTGTCATAAAGGCATATCTGGGGTAGCGGCATGGTCAAACAACGGACAGCAATGGTCTTTTCGGACCCAGCAGTGACACATAGCGAAACCCTGCCGCAGGTTTTGCTCGCGCGAGCGACATCCACACCGACCAACCTCGCCGAACGGCACAAGCGCCTGGGCATCTGGCGTGAATTCACCTGGGCCGATGTTCTTGACAGGGTTCGCGCCCTGGCTCTCGGGTTGGAGAACCTGGGCTTGTCGGCTGGCGAATCCGTCATGATGATTGGCGAAAACGAACCCGAACATTTCTGGGCTGAATACGCCGTCCAGTCGTTAGGCGGCAAAGTCCTGTCTGTCTATCCGGATCAAAACGCTGAAGAGATTCTGTATCTGGCCGAAGACTCGCAAACGCGGATTTTTCTGGCACAGGATCAGGAGCAGGTCGATAAATGCATCGAGATTGCGGGCAAGTACTCGGGCGCCCTGGCGGTCGTTTACTGGGACGATTCCGGTCTGTGGGGCTATGATCATCCCCTGTTGCATTCGTTTGAAAGTGTGAGCGCGGCCGGGCGTCAGATCCACGCCAAGGAACCCGCCAGATTTGAAGAACACGTAAAACGTGGACGGGCGGACGATACCGCCTTGCTGTCCTATACCTCGGGTACCACGGGAAAACCCAAGGGCGTTGTCATCAGCCATCGCTACCTGTTCGACAATTGCTCGCGGGTGATGGGGGCAATCGAAATCGCGCCGGGCACCGAATACCTGACCTACATTTCGCCGGCCTGGGTCACGGAACAGATTTTCGGCCTGTCGATCGGTTTGATCGCGCCCATGGTCGTCAACTTCCCCGAAGGCCCTGAAGACGTACTGACCAACATTCGCGAACTGGCGGTCGACGCACTGGTGTTCAGCCCGCGCCAGTGGGAAAATCTCGCCTCCATCGTTCAGGCCCGGATGCTGGGGGCGGGTAAAATCCGCAATGCGATGTACAACTGGGGTATGAAGGTCGGCCACGACGTTTATGTGGAACGGCTGGAGGGGCGTAGCCCCAGCCTTGCCGCACGCCTGCAGCTTCCCTTTGCCGAAGCTCTGGTGCTGCATCACCTGCGCGACAATCTTGGCCTTGGTAAGGCCAAAAACGCAATGAGCGGCGGCGCCCTGATGGCACCTGACGTCTTTCGTATGTTCCACGCGATGGGGGTTAAGCTGCGCAACGTGTATGGCGCGACCGAAATCGGCCTTCTGACCGCGCATGTCGGCGAAAGCTATCAGCTGGAAACCAGCGGCAGCTGGATGCAAAGCAACACGAACTACGGCGAACCGCTGGAATACAGGGTCTCGGACGAAGGGGAGCTTCAGGTGCGTGGCGGATCGGGCTTCGGTGGCTATCACGGCAAGCCCGAAAAGACCGCAGAGGAATTGACCGAAGACGGTTGGTACAAGACCGGTGACGCGGTGTCGATGACCGACGACGGCGAGCTTTTGTTCTTTGACCGTGTCAAGGATATGCGCCGCCTGGCAAATGGGCACAGCTATCCGCCGCAATTCATCGAAACGCGGTTGCGGTATAGCCCCTTCATCAAGGATCTCATGACCTTGGGCGACGAAACCCGGAGCTTCGTCAGCGCGCTTATCAATATCGATATGGAAGTTCTCGGGCGTTGGGCGGAAGAGAACAAGATCAGCTTTTCGACCTACACCGATCTCTCGCAGAAACCCGAAGTTCTGGACCTTATCAAAGGCGAAGTGGCGCGCATCAATGCGCTCCTGCCCGAAGGCTCGCGCGTGGCACGTTTTGCGAATTTTCCCAAGGAACTCGACCCGGATGAAGGCGAGTTGACCCGCAGCCGAAAGCTTCGCCGGGCCTTTCTGGAGGAACGGTATGCCAAGCTCGTCGAGGCGATCTATGCTGGCGATGACGAGACAGATCTCGAAATCGCTGTGACCTATCAGGACGGCCGTCAAGGCGTTCTCAAGACCACGGTTCGCGTGTCGGATGTTGAAAACGCATCGAAGGCTGCCAAGCGGCAGTCCAAATCTTAAAGGAGGTCGGCGACAATGGTCTATTTCATCAATGACATCATTACCGGGGCTTTGATCGGCCTTCTGTATTCGCTGGTGGCCATGGGCTTTGTTGTGATTTACCGCGCCAGCAAGGTGTTCAACTTCGCGCAGGGCGAGCTTGTGATCATCGGCGGGTTCATCGTCTGGTTCACAACGATGCAAGCGGGGCTTAGCCTTTGGTTGTCGATACCCCTTTCGCTGGTTCTGGCCGGGCTGGTCGGGTACGCAATCGAACGGATTTTCCTGACAAAGCTGATCGGTTAATCGGTTTTCTCGATGGTCATGGTCACCGTCGGCCTTTTGATCCTGCTGCGCGGTTTGGTGCTGCTTGTGTTCGGTCCCGCGGTAAGACCCTTCCCGATCATTTTTCCGCTGAAACCCTTGTTCCTCGGCGATATGTTGATCCCGATGAACCTCCTGATAGGTGGGATCATCACCATTGTCGCGGCCGTCGGCCTGTCGTGGTTCTTCAACCGGACCCGGTCCGGCCTCCGTATGACCGCTGTGGCGGAGGACCACGTCGTAGCTTCCTCGATGGGCATTTCGGTGAAAGGCTCGATTGCCGTTGCCTGGGTTCTCGGGGCAATCCTGTCCACAATTGGTGCGATGATCTTTCTCAGCGGCAAATCGCTGACCTTCCTGGCCTCGGATATCGGGTTCGCGGCCCTGCCGGTGGCGCTCTTTGCCGGGCTGGAATCCATCGGCGGGCTTATCCTGGCAGGAATAATCATCGGCATCGCGCAGAGCTTGACCACCAACTACCTTGATCCGTTGATCGGTGGCTCGCTCGGCAGTGTCGTTCCATATATCATAATGCTTGCCATTCTGCTGATCCGGCCGACCGGCCTGTTCGGCTGGCGCACAATCGAACGGGTGTAATCCATGGATCCTTCTGGCGTATTCCCGACAAGCTATCGCAGTGACAGACGTTTGATCCGAACGCGCTGGCAGTTTCTGGCCCTCGTCGTATTCATGGCTCTACTGCTGTTGGCGCCTTACCTGGTGAGCAGCCGTATCATCGCTATCCTGAATATGATGATGATCAGCGCCGTCATCGCCGTCGGGCTTCAGATCTGCACCGGCTATGCGGGCCAGATCAACCTGGGTCAGGCGGCGTTCATGGGGGTCGGCGCCTATACGGCCTCGATACTGGCCTCGAAGACCGGCCTTACGTTTCTGCTGACCATTCCTCTGGCCGGGCTCTCGGCTGCGCTGTTCGGCTTTCTCTTTGGCTTGACCGCGGCGCGGATCAAGGGGTTCTATCTGGCACTGACCACGATTGCAGCTCAGTTCCTGTTCCACTTTGCCGTATTGAACCTGCCGTCAACCTGGCTGGGTGGATCGAACGGTATCACCGTGCCCCCGGCCGAGCTTTTCGGGCAGCGATTTGTCAGCGAATCTTCGCAGTTCTATCTGAATTTCGCCGTGACCGCGATCATGGTGGCGGGCGCGTTCGGGATCGTTCGGTCACGCTTCGGCCGTGCCTTCGTGGCGGTCAGGGATGATGACGTGGCCGCGGGTATAATGGGGATCAATGTCGCGGCCACAAAGGCAAATGCCTTCCTGATCGGCGCTTTCTATGCGGGCGTCGGCGGGGCGCTTTGGGCCTATCTGATCCGCTTCGTGGGGGTAGACCAGTTCACCCTGTTTCACTCGATCTTCTTCGTCGCGATGATCATCGTCGGCGGGATGGGTTCAATCGTGGGGGCCCTGATCGGCGTCTTCATTATCCGCATCATCCAGGAAATTATCGCGACGGTCGGCCCCAATATCGCCGACTCGGTATCATTCCTTGGCGGTGACATCGTGTTCGCTGGCATGAATGTCGTTCTTGGCGGCGTGATCGCATTGTTTATGATCCTCGAACCCAAGGGGCTGATGCACCGCTGGAACATCCTGAAGTCGTCATACCGTATCTGGCCGTTTCCTTACTGAGAAATAGAGCGGCTCTAAACCTGGGAGGAAGAATATGACTTACCAATCGAATCGAGGTCTTCGCGGCTTACTGGCAGCGGCTGCCTTGGCGGCCGCGGCGACCATGCCTTTGAAGGCGCAGGCCGAAGAGACCTATAATCTGGCCCTGCTGTCGGACTTTTCCGGCCCTTATGCTGACATCATGCCCATCCTGGCAGGCGGACGCGAAGCTGTGTTCACCTGGTGGAATGAAACCCGCGGCAAGGAACTTGGCGTCACGCTGAACTACAAAAACTACGAAACCCGCTATGACGCGGCACAGGTGGCAAGTCTCTGGCCCGGGATCAAATCGGAACTGGACCCGATTGCGGTTGTCGGCCTCGGCGGGCCTGACGTCGCGGCCCTTTCCGAACGCCTGCCGGAAGACAAAATCCCGATGTTCATGGCCACAGCGGCCTACGGTTTTGCCTGGCAACCGGATGCCTGGATTTTCAACCCACGTCCGACCTATTCGCACGAAAGTGTCGGCTTTCTAAACTGGATGCGTGAACAGCGCGGAGGAGACGAACCGCTCAAGGTTGCGATCCTCGCCTCCGAAGCATCGCCTGCCTATGTCGACATGGCAAAGGGCCTTGAACTCTATGCCGAAGAGCACCCCGAGGAGATCGACCTCGTCGAGGTCATCTATACCGAAGTTCAACCCACCGATCTGACGGGGCAAATGCGCCGCGTTGTACGAGCCGGGGCCGAGGCGCTGGTAATCCAAACGAACACCTCTATCGTGGTTGCCGCGAAACGTGGGCTGCAGGCCAACGGGGCGAACATCCCGATCATGATGAGTTCGCATAACGGGCTTCCAGCCTCGGGTGGCGCGCTTGGCGGGCTTGAGCAAATGGAGGGGGACTTTGAAGCCTACGGCATGGCGATTGCGGCCGATGAGGACACTCCCGCGCGACAATTCTACGAGACATTGGTTGCCGATTACGGACTCGAAGCACCTTGGAACGTCGTGACCGCAATGGGCGTATCTCAGGGTCTCTATACCGTGACCGTGATCGATCACGCGATCGAGGCGAACGGCGCCGAGGGCCTGACCGGAGAGATGGTACGTGAGGCGCTTTTTGCCAAACCGATCACCACCGAAGAAACCCATGGGTTCCTGCCGACCTTGTCCTTTACGCCAGAAGCACCGTTCCCATTGGAAGGCCTCAAAGTGAATGTGGGCACCGTCAAAGATGGGAAAATCACCATCGCGGCAACGGGTGTCGACGTTCCGCAAGTTGAGAAATGGTGAATTAATCCGGGCGCCGCAGTCGCGGCGCCCGTTCTGATCCTTAGCCCCGGGCAATATGACCATGCTGGAACTCAACAACGTAGAGGTGACATATTCCGACGTCATCCTGGCGCTCAAAGGCGTGTCCATGACAGTCCGTGCGGGACAATGTGTTGCTCTGCTCGGTGGCAATGGCGCAGGAAAAAGCACGACGCTTAAAGCCATCTCGGGAACGCTCAAATCCGAGGATGGAACCGTTTCGGCGGGGTCCATCGTTCTGGACGGAACTCCCATTCAGAACATGGAAGCCTCGGAAGTCGTGAAGAACGGTCTCATCCATGTGATGGAAGGGCGGCGCGTTTTGCGGCATCTGACGTCAGAGCAAAACCTGATCGTCGGCGGGCACATGGTGCCCAACTCCGCCGAGCTGAAAAAGCGCCTGGACCATGTTTACACCTTGATGCCCCGGCTTGCGGACCTGCGCAACCGCACCTCTGGCTTCATGTCTGGTGGCGAACAACAACTGCTGCTGATCGGCCGGGCCATGATGGCCAGCCCCAAGATCATCGCGATCGACGAACCGTCGTTGGGATTGGCCCCGATGATGGTCCGGGATGTTTATGAAGTGCTCAAGCAGCTCAAGTCAGAAGGCACGACCTTCTTCCTGGTCGAACAAAACAGCGCCGCGGCGCTATCGATCGCCGACTATGCCTATGTGATGGAGAACGGCCGGATCGTGATGGACGGCCCTGCCGACAAGCTCGCTGACAACGAGGACATCAAGGAATTCTATCTCGGCGTAACCGCATCGGGCGAGCGCAAAAGCTATCGAGATATCAAACACTATCGCCGCCGGAAGAGATGGCTGGGATAGAAAGGAGCGAAGATGAGTAACCTGCTTTCCATCAAAGGTCGTACCGCATTTGTAACCGGAGCGGGGCAAGGCGTTGGTCGGCAAGTCGCGCTTTATCTGGCGGAACACGGAGCCGGTGCCATCGTTGTCAACGATTTTCACGCCGAACGGGCCGAAAGCGTTGCCGCGGAAGTGGAGGCAGCGGGTGCAAAGGCTCTGCCGCTCGCCTTCGACGTCTCGGATTTCGACGCGGTTGGCGCGGCGTTTGCCGAAACGCAGACCACATTTGGCGGCGTGGATATTCTGGTCAACAATGCGGGCAACGCCGGGCCGACATCGCGGCTCGACGATCTGGTCCCTTTTTGGGAATCCGATCCCGATGAATGGCGCCGCTGGATGGCCACCAATTTCGATGGGGTGCTGAACTGCACCCGTCACGCCATGCCGTTGATGGTTAACAGTGGCTATGGGCGCATTGTGACCGTCATTTCCGACGCCGGCCGTGTCGGTGAACCGCATCTGGCGGTTTATTCCGGGGCCAAGGCCGGTGCGGCCGGCTTCATGCGGGCAATTGCAAAGGCCGGCGGCCGGTTCGGGATCACCGCGAATTGCGTCGCCTTGGGGGGCACAAGAACTCCGGCTGTCGCCGACCTGATCCCGGATGCAGAGACCGAGAAGCGGGCATTGTCGCAATACGTGATCCGCCGTCTGGGCGAGCCGGAAGACCCCGCCGGAATGATCCTGTTCCTCTGCTCGGATGCTGCCAGCTGGATCACCGGACAGACCTATCCAGTGAATGGTGGGTATTCGTTTGCCTGCTAGAGTAGACATCGACCAACCGCCGCCTCTAGGTGGCGTCGTCCGAAAAAACGCTGTCATTATCTGCCCCGAGTTCAGGGGGCAGATTCGGTGTTGCGGTTTCGAAGCCATCAAATTTCAACGGCTGGACAATAAAAGTCTCGGCCTTGCCGCCGTCATGCGTAATCTTGCGCAGCAGCTGGCGCGCACGCACATGGGGGTCGTCCAACGTTTCGACCAGGGAATTGACCGGACCCCATGGCACCCCCGCCTTATCCAGAAGGTCGCCCCATTCGGCGCGCGTCTTGCCAACCAGAATCGCCGCGATTTCTTCGCGCAGCGCGGCCTTGCGGGCGACACGGTCGCGGCCTGTCAACGGCGCAAGATCCGCCCTGTCGATCACATCGCAGAACGGTTTCCAGAACCAGTCCTCATGCGCGATGGACAAGGTCAAGAGCTTGCCGTCTTTGCAGGTGAACACGCCATAGCCCGGCTCGGCGATAAATTCGCCCAGCGGTGTTCCATTGGCGGCGGGAACGAGGAATGCGGTCAACATCGAAACCACCGCATCCGACATGGACACGTCCACGTAACGCCCCTGCCCTGTGCGCTGGCTCGACACCACCGCCGACAGGATTGCGATCGCCGCGAACAACGCCGCGCCAACATCCGCAAGGGGGATCGGCGGCACAGGGCCGGGCTGCTTTGCATCGGCCTGATCGGCCAGCAAACCGCCAACCCCTTCATAGCTCAGGTCATGGCCAGCCCTGTCACGATAGGGGCCGTCCTGCCCGTAACCCGAAATCGATACATAAACCAGCCGCGAGTTGACACTACGCATGTCCTCGAAACCGGCACCCAAGGCCGCAAGCTTGCCAGGGCGGAACCCTTCGACGATGACATCCGATTCCTTGGCCAGTTCGCGAAACCGTGCCAGCCCCTCGGCCGATTTCAGATCCAACGCAACGCTGCGCTTGCCTCGGTTCAGTGCCCGGAACAAGGGCGGAAATTGCCGGGCCGGATCACCGATGCCCGGGCGTTCAATCATGATCACCTCGGCTCCCATGTCGGACAACAGCATTGTGGCATAGGGACCGGGAAACTGTTCGGCAAGGCTGAGGATTTTCAGGCCGGCCAGGGGTGCAGTGCTCATATCAATCTCCAGTTCTTTTGTTTTCCACGTGCGGGTCCGCCCGAGTGCAGCGTAAATCGCCGCAAAAGACAAGGCGAAAAACCAATAATATGTATAATTATCAGGAGCTTAGCATGAGTGAGGCAAAGCAGACGCTATTCGTTGAGCGGGTCGCAAAAACTGAATGGATTACCTTCCAGCGCACCGAACAGCTCAACGCAATGTCAACGCAGATGCTGCGCGAGATGGCGGCAGCACTGGAATCGGCGCTGGCCGACGATGGGGTGCGTACAATTGTCCTGACCGGCTCTGGCCGGGCATTCTGCGCCGGTGCCGATCTGAAAGAAGTTGCTGGCGCCAAACATGCACCAGGCGAGCCGGATCTTCTGGATCTTGTCGATCACACGTTTGGGCTTATGCGACATGGCCCGAAACCGGTGATCGCCGCAGTGAACGGGCTGGCGATGGCGGGCGGTTTGGAAATGGTGATGGCCTGCGATCTGGTCTTTGCCGCCGAAAGCGCGCAACTGGGCGACGCACATTCCAACTTTGGCGTCTTTCCCGGGGCCGGCGGTGCGGCGATCCTGCCGCGTAGGATTGGCCTGAACCGCGCGAAATACCTGCTGTTCTCGGGCGAGAACGTTTCGGCACGGGACATGATGGACTGGGGACTGGTGAACAAGGTCGTCGCGGACGAAGACCTGCGACAAGCGGTGCAGGCCTTTACCGACAGGCTGGCAGAAAGGACGAAACCGCCGCGCTTTCCGAAGAGATGCTGAACCTGCGCGCGCACATGCGATCCTGGGACATGCACGAGGGTCTGTCGGCGTTCAATGAAAAACGAAAACCGCAGTTTCGCGGATACTAGGTCAGGAGGACAAACGATGCAGGACATTTACATCGTTGGCATCGGGATGACGCCGTTCGGAAAGTTCCGGGACAAAACCATCAAGGACATGACCGGCGAGGCCGTCGCCGCCGCGCTTTCCGATGCCCGAGTGACGGCAGATCGTATCGACGGCGCATTCTTCTCGAACGCGGTGCAGGGCCACATGGAGGGCCAGCACATGATCCGCGGCGAAATCGCGCTGCGTGAAATGGGCATTCAGGGCATTCCGGTGGTGAATGTCGAAAACGCCTGCGCCAGCGCCTCGACCGGGTTCAAACTGGCAGTCGATTTCCTCAAGGCCGGCAATGGCGACTGCTGTCTCGCCGTGGGCGCCGAAAAGATGTATTCTGACGACCGTGCGTTGATGTTTTCGGCCTTCGACAGCGGCTGGGACGTCAGCAACAGCGAAGAGGTCGCGCAACGGCTGGCCGATCTGGGTGCAGGGGTCGAGGAACCCGAAGGATCGAAATCGCCCAAGCCCTACAGCGTGTTCATGGATGTCTACGCAGGCTTCGCCCGGCTGCACATGAAGACCTTTGGCACAACTCAGGAACAGTTCGCCGCCGTCGCCGCCAAGAACCATGCGCATTCCGTGCATAATCCACTGGCGCAATACCGAGAAGCCATGAGCGTCGATCGGGTATTGGCCGCGCCGCCGATCACCTATCCGCTGACCCTGCCGATGTGCGCCCCGATCTCGGACGGGGCCGCTGCGGCCGTTTTATGCACCGGCGAGGGGATAAAACGTCTGGGCCTAGATCCCGCGCGCGCGATCAAGGTCAAGGCCGCGATCCTGCGCTCGGGCACCGATCGTCCGCCGGAAGATTACAAGAACCACCTGACCCGGCTTGCCGCGCTTGAGGCCTATGAACAGGCCGGGATCGGCCCCGAGGATATATCGGTGGCCGAAGTGCATGACGCCACGGCCGTGGGCGAAGTGATCCAGATCGAGAACCTCGGATTTGTCGAATTCGGCGAGGGCGGTCCCGCCAGTCTGCGCGGCGAGACAAAGATCGGTGGACGCATTCCGGTGAACCCCTCGGGCGGGTTGGAATCCAAGGGCCACCCGGTCGGTGCCACAGGGATAGGGCAGGTTTTCGAACTGGTCACGCAACTGCGCGGCGAAGCTGGCGCGCGTCAGGTCGAAGGGGCAAAGAACGCCATCGCCGAAAACGGCGGGGGGTTGCACGGGGTAGAAGAAGCGGCCGCCTGCGTCACCATTCTGGGCCGTTGAAACAAGGAGACGAACCATGGAAAACGTGATCGCCGCCGCTCAGGCAATCTATACAGATGAGCAACGCATGTTGCTGGAAAACTTCCGCAAGATGGCCGAGGCAGAGTTCGCGCCGCTGGCCGAGAAATACGAGAACCTCGGCCACCCCCCCGATGCGAAAACCCTGAAGTCCCTGTTCGCCAAGGTCGAGGAATTCGGGCTGATCAGCGGCCTGATCCCCGAAGAGGACGGCGGTGCCGGAATCGACCGCATGACCTATGGCATCCTATACGAGGAACTGGCCCGGATATGGGCCGATCTGGCAATCGCGGTGCTGATTCAGGGTCATGCCGTGTTCGCGGTCAACCTCTTGGGAAATGTGGCGCAGAAAGAGGCCTATCTGAAGCCGCTCCTGCGCAGCGAACGGATCTGTGCCACCTGTATTTCCGAACCAGAGGTCGGTTCGAACGTACGCGAGGTCAAGACACGTGCGGACCGCGAGGGCGATAAGATTTTCGTCACTGGCCAGAAGCTCTGGATTTCCAATGGGGCCCAGTCGGATTTCGCCATCGTTGTCTGCAATCTGGACGACGGTATTTCCATGGTCATCGTCGACCGCGATACCGGCAACTACGAGAGCCGCGAATTGCGCAAGCTGGGGCTTATCGGTGCATCGACCTGCGAATTGTTTTTCGACCGTGCCGAAACCAGCGCTGACCATGTTCTGGGTAATGCAGGCGGCGGCCTGTTCCAGACATTGAAACTGTTTGAGAGCGCTCGCGTGTTTGTCGGCCTGACGAGCATTGGCATAGCGCAGGCGGCGTTGGAATGTGCCGTCAAATATGCGCAGGATCGCCAACAACATGGTAAGCCGATCGGCGGGCACCAGTTGATTCAAGGCTACTTGGCCGACATGGCCACGCACCTGGATGCCGCGCGCCTGTTGTGCCAGCGCGGGCTGCAACTTCTGGACTTGGGCGTGCGCTGTGACACCCAGACCTCGATGGCCACCAAAGAGTTCCCCGTTGAACGGCACTTCCGCAATGCAAAGGTCATGCCGATTCCCGATGGCACCACCGAAATCCAAAAACTGGTCATCGGGCGCACCCTGACCGGGCTTAACGCGTTCTGAAATCGTGACTCTAAGAATTGCGGCCGGGGATTCCCGGTCGCCTTATCGTAGGCCCCCGGTCCGGGGGGGCGGCCAACGGATCATGCCCCAACCGGCGCTGCGGGACGCGTTTGATCAATGCCTGTCCCGCGTCAGTGGCAAAAAACTCACGGTTCAGGTCGGTTTCGATATAACCGGGGCAGATGGCATTCACCCGGATGCCATGCCGCGCCCATTCAAGCGCCAGAGACCGGGTCAGTTGAATCAGCCCTTCCTTGGACGCGGCATAGGCGGACACATGGCTGGCCACCCGTGTGCCCAGAATCGAGGCGACATTGACGATACAGCCCCCGCGTCCGGCATCAATCATCGCTTTGGCGGCGATACGTGGGTAGTGTCCCGGGAGATGGTGTAGGAACTGGCGTCCACCTGCTTCTTCATAGCTGGTGCTGCTCGTTCACTGCGCGGCGATCATCGTCGCCGCGCCG
>LUOO01000117.1 GCA_001626765.1 Maritimibacter sp. REDSEA-S28_B5 | reverse complement strand
CCATACCAGAGCGCGTTCTTCTCGTGCCCGTAAAGCAGCACGCCCAATTCATCGCGGCCCCCGATGATTTCGTTTTCGTCGAGGATATGGTGTTTGGTCTGGGTCACGCCTGAGCCGAAACATTCCTCGAGCGACAGGACGGCGTCGTCCGACGGACGATAGGCATAGTGGCAGGTCGGGCGATACTCGGGCGCGTCGGGCGCGCCCACGGTGTAGTAGTCCGAGATCGAGATCGCCTCGTTGTGCGTCACGAGGAACCCGTATTGCGGGCCGGGGGTCGGGCACCACGTATGCACCCGCGTGATCGCGCCGGGGCGTTCGAACCAGATGCCCGCCTGACACCCCGTGTCGTAGCTGTGCGCGGTTTCGGGCAGCCAATTCTCGTGCGTGCCCCAGCCAAGTTCCGCAGGCTGGAACCCTTCGGAGATGAAGCCCTCGACCGACCATGTGTTGACGAATGTGCCCAGCGGTTTCGGATGGGCCGACTTCTGCGTGTCGCGTTCGGCGATGTGGACGCCCTTGACGCCCAGCGACTGCATGAGCTTCGCCCAGCCCTCGCGGTCGGTGGGCATGGGATCGTCGCGGCCGGTGTCGGCAACCAGCGTCATCAGCGCCTCTTTCACGAACCAGGACACCATGCCGGGGTTCGCCCCGCAGCAGCTCACCGCCGTCGGCCCACCGGGATTGCGCGCCTTTTCGTCTCGAACGGTCTGGCGCAGGGCATAGTTCGTTCGGTCGGCATTGTCGGGGGTGTCGAAATAGAACCCCTCCCATGGCTCCACCACCGTGTCGATGTAGAGCACGCCCAACTCGCGACAGAGCTTCATGATGTCGAGCGACGAGGTATCGACGGACAGGTTCACGCAGAACCCCTTGCCGTCCGGGAACAAGTCCGACAGCACCTCGCGATAATTCTCGCGCGTGATCTTCTGCTCAACGTGGCGGATGCCGCGTTGGGTGAGAAAGGTATGCGCGTCATGGGACGGCTCGATGACCACGAATTGCTTGGCGTCATAATCGAAATGCCGCTCGATCAGGGGAAGCGTCCCGCGCCCGATTGACCCGAAACCGATCATCACGATGGGGCCGTCGATATGGCCAAAGTTCGGATAGTTGGTCATGGGGCCTCCTTTGCGAACCGTCTGTGTCGCTTGGGGGGTTAGCATGTGCTTGCCGCGGGTGCGAGTCGCTTGGCCGTCACTCGGCGGGCAGGGGGCGTGGGCCGGTGGCGACCAGAGACCGGGCTTCCGGCTGGCCGATCCGCCGCTTCCAGTCGCCAAGCCACGCGATCCCGATGAGCACGAGAATGCCTGTCGGAATGTAAACCCACGGCACCAGCGGCATGTCCGGATAGGCCGCGAGCAGCACCTGACCGGCGAGCGACAGCAGCGCGCCGGCAGAGAAGATGAGCAGCCCCTGCCGCCCCATCACCCGCAAGGGCTCCGCCGCCCAATGGGCGCAGGCGCGGCGCACGAGCGGGATGGAGGACACCACGTAGGCGAGCGCGAGCGCGTGGCTCATGCGCAGGAGCGGCACGAAGGTCTTGTCGTGGCTCGTGATGTGGAAGGGCAGGCCCAGTTTGGCCAGGTCCGCCATCCGCTGGTTCATGAAGGGGCCTAGTTGCGGCACGTAGCGCCAGGCGAGCACGAAGACGAGCCAAAAGGCCGCAATCCAGAATAGCACCCGTGAGTTAGGGACAAAGCTCTCGCCCCGCCGCGCGGCCATGCCGGACAGCAGACCCACCACGAACAGAAGCTGCCACGAGAATGGGTTGAAGAACCAGCCGCCGGGGTTCGGATAGGCCGGGAAGTTGAGCCGGAACATACCCGCCGCGAACCAGAGCGCAACCGACACGGCAAGCGTCTGCCATGGCCAGCGCCGACCCGCGAGGATCGCGATGGGCGCACCGATCAGCAGGACGGAATAGGCCGGCAGGATATTCACATAGCCGATCTGGTGGCCAAGCGTCACGATCCCGATGATGGTGTCGTCGGTGTTGATGAACATCTGGCGCAGGTTGTTCTTCATGAGAAGTGACGGCTCGGTGAAGAGCTTTGCTCCGAGGGCAAAGATCGCGATGCCCGCCACGGTCAGGAAGATATGACTGAGGTAAAGTACCCAGGCCCGCTTCCAGACCGGCGCGATGCCCTGCCAGAGCGACGTGATCCCGTTTGTGAGCCGCCCGGAATAGGCGATCCCGGCGGCGATGCCTGACATGATGAAGAAACTCTCCGCCGCATCCGAGAAGCCCCAGTTGCGGATCGTGAGCCAGGACTCGTAGGGGTTTCCGGGCACATGGTCGATAAAGATCATGGCGAGGAGCAGCCCGCGAAAGGCGTCGATGCGCGGATCGCGCGCGCGTTTCGTATCGACCTTGTTCGGATCAGGCAGGGACATGCTGACCCTCCACCGCGGCAGGGGCAGCGGGCGCGATGGCAGCGGTCCATTTGTCGTGAACGGCGCGGTAGCGGGCGACGACCTCGGGGACGTCGGCCTCTTCGGGCACGGCAAAGAGCCTGCCGCGCACGGGTTGCGAGGACCAGGAGATCAGGATCGGCGCGGCCATCATCGGTAGCGTGACGGGCAGGAGCCACGGCATGAGACCCGGCGACAATTGCGCGGTAATCACCAGCGCGCCCAGACCCAAGAGCGCGATCCACCCCGAAGCGCGCGCCGCTTGGCCAAGGGTCAGCGCGCCTTCGCCACGGGCATGGGCAGGCCAGCCGCCGTCCTGTCCGCTGACGACCTGAAGCACGGCGCGCGTCTGGAAGGCGAGCATCACTGGCGCGAGCATCGACGTCAGGAGGATGTCACAGACCACTGATCCCGCCGCACGTCCCGCGCCCCCGAAACGGTGTGCCCGGCCCGAAAGGGACGAGGTGATCCAGATTGCCACTTTCGGCATGATCAGCATCCCGATGATGCCAAGGGCAAGCGCCGTAATCTCGCGCGAGCGGTCCGAGGGGAACACCGGGAACAGCTGGTATTGGTCCGGGAAATAATTCGGTTCGGGGGCAAAGGCAGTGCCCGCGACCGTCACGATCAGGAAGGCGGCCCAGAGCACCGACACCACGTAGGCGAAGATCCCTTGCACAAAGACATAGCGGCTCCAACCGGCAAGGCCGGGCGCGAGGATCAAACGGGAATGTTGCAGGTTGCCCTGACACCAGCGCCGGTCACGTTTGGCATAGGCCAGCACGTTTTCCGGGCCTTCTTCGAAGCTCCCGTCGATGCCGCTGTCGGCCACGACGCGCCAGCCACCACGGGCCAGAAGCGCCGCCTCGACATAGTCGTGCGACAGGATATGGCCGCCGAAGGGCGGACGCCCGGACAATTCCGGCAGGCCGCAGGACTGGGCAAAGGCCCCGACGCGGATGATCGCGTTGTGGCCCCAGTAGGGGCCGGTCGATCCCTGCATCCGCTCCAGCCCGCGCGTGAAGACGGGGCCGTGAAAGGCGCTGGCGAACTGCATGGCGCGGCCAAAGAGGCTCCCGGCGCCCACGATGCGCGGCAGGGTCTGCAAAAGGCCCAGCTTGGGATCCGCCTCCATCCGCGCGATCATCTCTCGCAGCGACGCCCCGGACATGAGGCTGTCGGCATCCAGCGTCACGGCATAGTCATAGGCCCCGCCGGATGTGCGGATGAAATCCTCGACGTTGCCTGCCTTGCGCCCCCGGTTGTCGGTGCGGTTGCGGTAGTAGATCCGCCCCGCGCCCTGCGTTTCCGAGATCAGCATCCGGAACGCGGCCTGTTCGGCCGCCTGTCCTTCCGCCGACCGGGTGTCAGACAGGATCACGATGTCGAGGTCCAGCCCCTCGGCGCGGATGCTGCCGTCCATGGCGGCGATCCGGGCAAAGGTCGCCACGGGGTCCTCGTTGCAGATCGGCACGAGCACAGCGGTCGCGCCGTAGTCATGCGGAAGCACCGCCGCCGGACGCGCGCTGTGTGGCCACAGCCCGGTGAGCGCGAGCGCGGCCCCCCAGGCGAGCCAACCGGTCGTGACGAGGATCAGCCCGACTCTTATGGCGTCCCACATCTGCCAGCCGTCCTGCTGGGCTGCATCGGCCACCAGCACGGCGGCCCCAATGGCGGCGAAGGCGGTGAAACCCAGCGCCACGGCACGCACCCGGACCGTGCGCGGGTCCGGGCCTATGTGGGATCGGTTTGTCACGATGGGCTCTAGGTTCTCTGGCGGGGCATGAGAACGCGCAGGAGCGCGGCGAGGTCGAACCGCAGGCCGGTCGTTTCGAGCACCTGACGCGGCATGTCGACCGGCGCTTCGGGCGGGGCCCAGGCCGAGGGATCGTCAGACAGCGTCGCAGCCGTCGCGTTCACTTTCGTCATGTCGTTCATTCGCTCACCCATTGGTAAAGCCACGTTTCACTCAAAGTCCGCCCATAACCGGACAGGGCGGCCTGAAGTTCCATCGACCCCTGGCTGCCCGGAACTGCCTCGATCACCAGCCGCCACAGGTCGGTGCCCGACACAGGCGACAGGATCGCCTGGGTCAGTTCCCCGCGCAGGACCGTCACTTTCGGCTCAATGTCTGCGTCCGCAGGAAGTTCCCCGAGCGTGCCGCCTTCGAAATCAATTACGAACTTGATGGCGTCTGAGGTCTCGTTAACCCCCGCAACGCCTCCTTTTCCGACTCGCGTGCGCAGGATTCGGGCACGTTCGACACTTCGGTCGCCTGCCGGTGCCAGGCCCCAGTGCAGACGATAGGTGAACTCGAGCGCATCGCCTGCACGGGCGGGCGACCCGGGCACCCAATAGGCGACGATGTTATCGTTTCCTTCGAGATCGGAGGGAATTTCAAGCAGGCGAACCGACCCCGCGCCCCAGTCGCCGACGGGTTCCACGATCAGCGACGGGCGCCGTTCGTAATGCGCCTGCGCGTCGAGATACTGGTCGAAGTCGCGTTCCCGCTGGATCAGGCCGAAGGACTGCGGGTCCTGAGCCGAGAGATAGGAGTTGCCCAGCCGCGCCGGGTTCAC
Organism: Maritimibacter sp. REDSEA-S28_B5; assembly: GCA_001626765.1. Taxonomy (GTDB): domain Bacteria; phylum Pseudomonadota; class Alphaproteobacteria; order Rhodobacterales; family Rhodobacteraceae; genus Maritimibacter. Next base: position 9,211 of record LUOO01000117.1, on the reverse strand, counting down.
CAGAGGGCGCACGAAGGTATCGCCGCCACGGGTGTTGAGCACCAGATGGTCGCTGTCATGAACCGCCGGGCGGAAGTCGCCGAAGGCGCCCGGATCGGCTCCGCCGAAGAGGAACATCGAGGTCAGGGGCGCCACGCCCAGCTGCTGCACGTCCCGCCGCATGAAGAGCCGCGCGGTCACGTCCACGACCGTGGTGTCGCCGGGGTGCAGCACGAAACGATAGGCGCCGGTCACGCTTTCGGACCTGAGGGCGGCATAGATCACGAGGTCCTCGGCACCCTCGACCGGCTTTTCGATCCAGAACTCGGTGAAGCGGGGAAACTCCTCCCCGTTCGACATGCCGGTGTTGACCGCGAGGCCCCGCGCCGACAGGCCATAGAGCGTATCGCGCCCGAGGATGCGGAAATAGCTCGCGCCAAGGAACGCGCCCAGCTCGTCGTAAAGATCGGCGCGGTTGAGCGGCGTCATGACACGGAAACCTGCAACCCCCGCCATCTCGAAATTCGCCGGGACCTCGGTCTTAACGTCTGAATAGTCGAAATCCGCGGTCGAGAAGGGCATTGGGACCGCTTCGCCGTTCTCTATCTGATACAGATGCACCGGCTCGTTGAAGAGCCAGCCCAGATGAAAGGCGTTGAGGTGGAAGGGCGCGTTCTCGACATCGGCCCAGCGGTTGCGATCGCGGTTGAACCGGACGCGCTGGTAATCGTCATAGTCGAGTTTGGTCAGAAATCCGTCGATCTGTTCCCGCGGTTCCGGGTCACCGGAGGCCGCCGTGCGCATCCGTTCGGTCAGCCAGTCGAAGGAAAACGGCGTCGTCGGGCTTTCGACTTCGAGGGGCGTTTCGGTCGGTTCGGCGGGGGCAATCTCGGTGGGTACCGTGTCGTCCTGCACCCCGTCCTGAGCGCGGGCCATCCCCGCCCAGCCGAGCGGCCAGGCAGCGGCTGTGGTCATCAGGCCGGTCAGCACCTCGCGGCGGGTGGTGCCTGTGTGGATACCGCGAATCGCCTTGGCCAAATGGAACTCCCAACTTGCTGGATTAGCGTAAGAAATTCCTATGCCGCAGTGCGGAAATCAAGATGGGATTCTTTGGGGACGCAGTCCTTTGCCGAGGTTTTCACCGCTCATCGGCGGGCTTCTGCCGCAATTCTTGGCAAAGCCGGAACAAAGGCGGCCCACCTCTGCGAAAAACGCATGACAGGCTTGCGCCTGGCGAGGGTCAGCGCGCCACGATGCGCTCGGGCGGAACCCCCGACATGGCCTGAAGAAGCGCGTTCGTGTTGGTGACCGCGAACTTCTTTTGCAGCTTGGCGCGGTGCACCTCGACCGTGCGCGGACTGATCTCGAGCTCCCGCGCGATTTCCTTCGAGGTCAGCCCCTCGGCCAGAAGGTTCACCACATCGCGTTCGCGCGGGGTGAGCGGCTGGTAAGGGCGGTGACCGGACAGGTCCGCGAAACTCCAGACGGCGCGGCCCAGCGGGTCGCCTTCGGGCGTCAGCGAATGACCCCGCGTCCGACACCAGAAGAGCGAGGCGTTCTTGCGCATCATCACGCGCTCGTCCCAGTAGATGTTCGTGGTGCGCAGGTCCTCGACCCCCCGGTCGCGGATCTTCACGAACTCGTCCTTGGAGGGGTAGAGCACCTCGAACAACTGGTCGGACAATTCGCCGGGCAAATAGCCGAACATACGTTCGAACTCGGGATTGCAGCCCCGGATCACCCGGGCCTCGGTGATCACCAGTCCGACCGGGGAATATTCGTAGGCAAGGCTGGCGAAGTCCTTATTCGCATAAGCCGCGTCTATACGTATTTTCCCCAACTTGTTCATTTCCTTCGGTTTGGCGAGCCTTGGCGCAGGATACAACACGCCCGCACCGGGTCAATCGGAGGTGGGCAAAGGGAGGATAGCATGAAACTCATGACACGCGCGCTCGCCGCGCTGGGTCTTGTTGCGACGATGGCCGCGCCGGCGGTTTCGCAGGACGGCGAGCCAATCAAGATCGCGCTCATCCATGGCATGTCGGGCAGCCCGCTCGAAGCCTTTTCCAAACAGACCCACACCGGGTTCGAGATGGGCCTCGAGTATGCGACCGACGGCACCATGTCGGTGAACGGTCGCCCGATCGAGATCATCTACAAGGACACCCAGTTCAAGCCCGACGTCGCCCGCGCCGTGCTCGCCGAGGCTTATGCCGATGACGAGGTGCTGCTGGCCGTCGGTGCGACTTCGTCCGGCGTGACCACGGGGATGCTGCCCATCGCCGAGGAATACGAGCGCATCCTGATCGTGGAACCCGCCGTCGCCGACAGCCTGACCGGCCCGGAATCGAACCGCTACGTTTTCAAGACCTCGCGCAACTCGTCGATGGACATGCAAGCGCAGGCGCTGGCGTTGCGTCCCGACGAGAACCTCTATGTCGCCACGCTGGCCGAGGACTATGCCTTTGGCCGCGACGGCATCGCCGCGTTCAAATCGGCCCTCGAAGGCACCGGGGCGACCGTGGTGAGCGAGGAATACGTGGCGCAAGGCACCGCCGACTACACCGCCGTGGGCGAGCGTCTTTTCAATGCGCTGAAGGACAAGGAGGGCCGCAAGGTCATCCTCATCTACGTCGCAGGCTCGGGCGATGCGCCCGGCAAGCTGCAGGCGATGGACCCCTCGCGCTTTGACATCGAGCTTTCCTTTGGCGGCAACATCCTGCCCGCCATGGTCGGCTACAAGGCCTATCCGGGCATGGAAGGCGCCGTCTATTACTATTACGAAGGCTTCGACAACGAGATCAACAACTGGCTCGTGGAAGAACACATGGCCCGTTTCGACGGTCCGCCGGACTTCTTCACCGCCGGTGGCATGGCGGCGGCACTGGCCGTGGTGAAGGCGCTGGAAACCTCGCCTTCGCTCGAAACCGAGGACCTGATCGCCACGATGGAAGGCATGTCCTGGGACACGCCCAAGGGCGAGATGACCTTCCGCCCCGAGGATCATCAGGCGCTCCAGTCCATGCTCCACTTCAAGATCAAGGTGGACGATGCGGTGGAATGGGCGATCCCCGAGAAGGGCGAGATTATCACGCCCGACATGATGAACATTCCGATCGGCCGCGAAAACTGATCGGAACCGGTCTCGGGCGGCGGACCATCCGGCCGCCCGAGGTGCCAACAAGCAAAGACATCTCCATGCAAGAACCCAGCCTTTCCACCCGTGATCTCACGATCCGGTTCGGTGGCCATACCGCCGTGAACGCCGTGACCTGCGATTTCCGCCCCGGTGAACTGACCGTCATCGTCGGGCCGAACGGGGCGGGCAAGACGACCTACTTCAACATGATCTCGGGGCAGCTTTCGCCCTCTGACGGTCAGGTGTTGAAGGGGGGCGAGGACATCACATCGCTGTCGCCCTCGGCGCGCGCGAAGAAGGGTGTGGGGCGGGCGTTCCAGCTGACGAACCTGTTTCCGCGGTTGTCGGTGATCGAGAATATCCGCCTTGCCGTGCAGGCGCAGTCGGGCGACGGGCGGCGGTTTTTCAAGCGGGTCGAGGCGCTGACCGAACTGACCGACATGGCGCAGCATTACCTGCGCGCGACGCATCTGGAGGCAAAGGCCGACATGCAGGCGGCGCTTCTGCCCCACGGCGACCAGCGCAAGCTCGAGGTGGCACTCCTCATGGCGATGGAGCCGGATATCTACATGTTCGACGAACCCACGGCGGGGATGAGCCTCGACCATGCGCCGGACGTGCTGAACCTGATTGCCGAGATCAAGCAGGATACGACCAAGACCGTGCTGCTCGTGGAACACAAGATGGATGTGGTGCGCCGTCTGGCCGACCGGATCATCGTGCTCCATAACGGCGAGCTGATCGCGGACGGCGATCCGGGCGAGGTCATGTCGAGCCAGATCGTCAAGGACGTCTACCTTGGCAATGCGGGAGAGATGGCATGAGCCTGTTGTCTTTGCGGGGCGTCGATGTGTCCATCGGCCAGTATTCCGTGCTGCACGGGGTGACCTTCGACGTGCCCGAGGGCGGGGTTTTCGTCCTTCTGGGCCGCAACGGCGCGGGCAAGACGACGACGCTGCGCTCGATCATGGGGCTGTGGAAGCCGCAGTCGGGGCAGGTGATGTTTCGCGGCGAGAACATCGCGGGGCTCCATGCGAGCGGGATCGCGCGCAAGGGCATCGCCTTTGTCCCCGAGAACATGGGCATTTTCGGCGGGCTGACCGTGGCCGAGAACATGGTGCTGGCCACCGCCAGGGGCAAATTCGACGACGCGCGGCTCACGCGGATCTACGAGCTGTTCCCGGCGCTCGAACAATTCTGGGACAAGCAGGCGTGGAGCCTGTCGGGCGGGCAGAAACAGATGCTCGCCGTCGCCCGCGCCATCATCGAGCCGCGCGACCTGATCCTCATCGACGAGCCGACCAAGGGGCTTGCCCCGTCGATCATTGCCGCGATGGGCGAGGCGTTCCGGGAGATTTCGGCCAATACCACGATCCTGCTGGTCGAACAGAATTTCGCCTTTGCCAAGTCGCTGGGCCGCGAGATGGCGGTGATCGAGGACGGGCAGGTGGTGCATCGCGGATCGATGGCCGATTTCGTGGCCGATCAGGCGTTGCAGGACCGACTTCTGAGCTTGTCGGCGGAGGGGGCGTGATGCGGTTGGCTTTTAGAACAACGGTAGCGCGAACGCCTTCCCGTGGGGTGACGCTTCCGATGAACGAGCGGCGCACTTCATGTAGCCAAATCCGGGCGACCTCTGACGTGCCCGCTGGTGTCGAAAAAGCGCCAGCCCGTCTCGCCATGGGCTTGCCAGCCTTTGTTGGCGCACCGGAGGTGCGACAGGACGGGCAGGCGATCGCGCGGCGGCCTGCGGCCTTGATTCCGCGCGGTTGGTCCGAGTGGCACCGTATCGAAAGAACTGAATTCAGCGAGGCCGCGCCATGGGCAAGCTAGACCGTTTCGGGGGCGTCTTTCTGCTCCCCCTCATCATTGCCGCCGTCGCCTTTGTCCTGATCGGCGCGCCGTCGTCATGGCTCACGCTGACCATCGCGGGGCTGTCTATGGGGATGATGATCTTCCTGATGGCCTCAGGCCTTTCGCTCGTCTTTGGCCTCATGGACGTGCTCAACTTCGGCCATTCCGCCTTCGTCAGCTTCGGGGCCTTTATTGCCGCGAGCGTCCTCGCCTATTTCGGCGGCTGGCTCACCTCGGGCAACATCGCGCTCAATATCCTCGCCTTCACCCTCGCGCTCGCCGCGGCGATCACATTCGGGGCCGCCGCCGGCTGGTTCTTTGAACGCGTGATCGTGAAACCCGTCTACCGCGACCACTTGCGCCAGATCCTGATCACCATGGGTGCGCTCATCGTGGCCGAGCAACTGATCCTTGCGGTCTGGGGTGGCTCACCGATCAACGTGCCGCGTCCGCATTTCCTCGAAGGCACGCTGATCATCGGGCAGTCTTCGCTCGAGATCTACCGCCTCTTCGCCTTCGTTCTGGGCGCGGTCGTCTATGCCGCGCTTTACATCCTGCTCAACCGCACCCGCATGGGGCTGCTCATCCGCGCAGGCGTCGAAAACCGCGAGATGGTCGAGGCGCTGGGCTTTCGCATCGACCGCATCTTTATCGTGGTCTTCATGCTGGGTTCCGCGCTCGCGTCTCTCGGCGGGGCCATGTGGGCGGGGTATGAAACGATCATCACGCCTGCGCTTGGCGCACAGATGATGGTCATTGTCTTCATCGTCGTCATCATCGGGGGCCTCGGGTCGATCCAGGGCACGCTGCTTGGCGCGCTCATCGTGGCGCTCATGCAGAACTACGTGGGCTTTCTCGCCCCGAAACTGGCGCTTGCCTCAAACATGCTCCTGATGATGGCCATTCTGCTCTGGCGGCCCTCGGGCCTCGCGCCTGCCGTGAAGTGAGGTGACCCCATGAACCGTGCTCTCATCGTCAAGATCATCGCGCTCACCGTCTGGGGCCTGCTCCTCTTCGCGCCGTTCCTGTTCCAGGACGTGCGCCAGATCGAGGTCGCGGCGCGCATCTGCGTCTTCATCGTTCTGGTCGCCTCCTACGACCTGCTCATCGGCTACACCGGCATCGTGAGCTTCGCCCACGTGATGTTCTTCGGCTTCGGCGCCTATGGCGTCGCGATCTCCATGAAGCATCTGGGCGCGGGCTGGGGGCCGTGGTTCCTTGGCCTCGGCGCGGGCGTCGTCGTGGCCGCCGTGATGGCGGTGCTCATCGGCCTTCTGTCCCTGCGTGTGAAGGCGATTTTCTTCGCCATGATCACGCTCGCCGCCGCCTCGGTCGCGCTCGTGCTTGCCTCGCAACTGTCGAGTTTCACCGGCGGTGAGGACGGGATGACCTATTCGGTGCAGTCCGTGTTCAAACCGGCTACGAAAATCCTCACCGACGCCGAGGGCAAGGTCCTGCAAGTCGCGGGCGTCCGGATGAACGGCAAGGTGCTGCTTTACTACTTCGTCTTTGCCATTTCGGCGGGGCTTTTCTGGACCATGCTCCGGATCGTAGGATCGCCGCTCGGAACCGTGCTCAAGGCCATCCGCGAAAACGAAGCGCGGGCGGAGGGGATCGGTTACCGCGTCGTCGCCTATCGCACGTCCGTGTTCCTGATCGCCGCCGTGACCGCCGCGCTCGCGGGCGGGGTCTATGCCACCTGGCTGAAATACACCGGGCCGGAAACCACGCTGTCCTTCGCGATCATGATCGACATTCTGCTCATGGTGGTGATCGGCGGCATGGGCACGATGTGGGGCGCGGTGATCGGCGCGACGCTCATGGTGCTCGCTCAGTATTATCTGCGCGACCTGATGGAGGTTGCGGCGGGGGCGACCGCGAATATTCCCCTGTTGCCGGACCTTCTCAGTCCCGACCGCTGGCTCCTCTGGCTTGGACTCGCCTTCATCCTGCTGGTCTATTTCTTCCCCGCAGGTATCGCCGGCACGATCATGGAGGGCCGCCGGAAATGAGCCTCCACAGCCCGCGTTCCCGCTACCTGCCGCTGCTGGGTCACGAAATCCACGTCATGGAATGGGGCGATCCCGCCCATCCGCCGGTTATCTGCTGGCACGGACTCGCCCGCACGGGGCGCGACTTCGACGAACTGGCGGAACGGCTCGCCAAGACCCATTTCGTGCTTTGCCCCGACACCATCGGACGGGGACTGTCGTCCTGGTCGCATGACCCGCAGGCCGACTATCGCCTGAGCCACTATGCCGATATCGCGCGGGCGATGATGGACCTTTATGGTTTGCGCGGCACCCGGTGGATCGGCACTTCCATGGGGGGGCAGATCGGGATCACGGTGGCGGCCCAAACGCCGGGACGGATCGCGGCGCTCGTGGTGAACGACATCGGCCCTGACGTGCCCGCACCGGCGCTCGACCGGATCGTCACCTATTCGTCCGAGCTTCCCACTTTCGACACCGTCGCGGGCGCCGAACGCTGGTTGCGCGAGGTCTATGCCCCCTTCGGCCCCGCAGATGACCCGTTCTGGACGCGCATGACGGAAACAAGCGTGCGGCGGCGCGACGACGGGAGCCTCACGATCCATTACGACCCACGGCTGATCGAGGTGTTCGACGCCACCCGCGAAACGGTAGATCTGCGCGATCTGTGGGCGCGGGTGACGGCACCGACGCTCGTCCTGCGCGGGGCCGACAGCGATCTGCTCACCGATGACCTCGCCGCCGAGATGGCCGCGACGGGACCCAAGCCAGACATCGAGGTCTTCGAGGGTTGCGGCCACGCCCCGAACCTTTCGCTGCCCGCCGACTGGACCCGGCTCGCTCCCCTGTTGCGTCCGCTGGGTTTTGAGACCTAGCGTCACGGAAGCGATACATTCGCCTGTTAACAAGGGTGCAAACGACCCTGGCAGGCCTATCCATGTCCTTTCTCCCTCCGCTCCGTCTCGTCGGGGCCCAGACCCTGATCGGCGGCGCGCTTGGCGCCAGCGCCCTGGGCATCGCTGGCGGGCGGATTGTGGACAGTTCCGATCCGGGGCTGGCCGAGATCGACCTGTCCGGGCTGATGGTCCTGCCCGGAATCGTCGATCCCCATTCCACGGCGATCACCCGGCATCTGGCTGCCGTTCCCGGCGGCAAGGTCCCCCTTGACCAGGCGATCGCGACGATGGACGCCGAGGCTGTCGCCCACGGTGTGACCACCCTGTGGGTCGCGCAGGGCTGGAGCTGGGCGGGCGGGCGTCTGGGTCCCGATCAGGCCGAGGCGATGGCCAAGGCACTCGACAGCCACAGCGGCCGCGCCGACCTGAGGCTCCAGATCATCGCGGAAACGCACCTCGCCGATTGCAGGGAGCGGCTGATTGCCCTGGTCGAGCGGCACGGGATCGACTCGGTCATCTTCTCGAACGCGGTGCCCGATGCGATCCTCGCGGCGACCGCAGCCACGCACAAGCTCGCCACCTGGACCGAGGCGCAGGGGATCGCGATGGACGACTACCTCCTGCGCCTGCGACGGGCCAAGGATCGCACGGGTGAAGTGCCGCGTAGGTTGCTCGCGCTGGCCAAGGCCTTCGATGCCATGGGCGTGCGCTATGGCAGTTACGACGACGCGGACGGCGAGACGCGGGAACAGTTCCGCATCCTAGGGGCGCGGATCGCGCTGTGCCCGGTGCGGGCCGGGGCCGCGCGGGTCGCGTTTGCCAACGGCAACCCCATCGTGCTCGATGCCTCCGACCTTGCGCGCGGCGCGACCCGCGCCGGAGCGGTGTCGTCGCAAGCGCTTCTGTCCAAAGGGCTGTGCGACGCGCTCGCTTCGCGCGATCATCCCTCGAGCCTCGCGGCAGCCGCGCTTGCGCTGGCCGACAGCGGACAAATGAGCTTTGCCGCGGCATGGTCGCTGATCTCCCGGGCCCCGGCGCGGATGATGGGTCTTGACGATCGCGGCACCCTCGACATCGGCAAACGCGCCGACCTCGTGATCTTTGACCCGCGAAGCTGCCGGATCGAGGTCACGATCACCCAGGGCCGGATCGCGCATATGTCCGGCTCCAGCGCGCTTCGCTTCCTGAACGCGGCACCCCATCTGGCCCTTGCCGCCGAATAGGGTTCATTCTGTTTCAAACGCTCAAGCGACGGCAGCATCCGGACCGACACGCACCCCGGACCACGTGGCCGCCGCGCCCCCCCCTTGCAAAGCCCGTCGTTCCCGCGCAACGTCGCCCCATGGACGTGA
>LUOO01000116.1 GCA_001626765.1 Maritimibacter sp. REDSEA-S28_B5 | reverse complement strand
GCTGTCAAAACGAAGGCAACGACCATTGGAAAGCCGCAGTTCCACAAGAACAGGCCGAGAGGGTGCAGGGGATTGTGCGGGTTCGGAATACGGCCCGAAATCGACCGGCAGAAAGACCGCGCCCCGATCCGGCGACCAAAGCCCCTTCTTCTTCAGGTCACGACGCCAGCCATAGACCTGCGACCGCGTGAGCTCGTGCCGTTGCGCAACCTGCGTGACCGAGGCCCCGCCAACACCCACCTCGAGCAAGATCTCGAGCTTCTCGTCATCACTCCACCGCCGGCGCCGCTCAACGCCCAGAACCTCGCCCAGCATAGCATCTCCCACTAAGACACGTGCATAACTACGTCTTTATGCACGTGTCTTAGCTCACCCTGCCTTCTTCAGGCAGGCGGCACCAATCGGGCGGTTACGTTCAGATAGTCAGTAACGGCAAAAAAATGGACCGCACTCAGAGGTGCGGTCCAGTTGCGTCACAGGAGGGAGGATCCCGCGTTGAGTCTCAGGCGCCCTCATAAATCGGGAACCTTTCGAGCAGCTGCGCCACATCCGCCCGCACAGACGCTTCCACGGCGTCGTCGCAGCTGCCGTCCGAAGCGTTGATGGTGTCGATGACACGCAGAATGAGCTGCGCAACCTTGGAAATGTCATCTTCCTTCAACCCGCGCGTCGTGACTGCCGGCGTGCCCAGCCGTATGCCACTTGTCACCATTGGCTTTTGCGGGTCGTTCGGGACACCATTCTTGTTGCAGGTAATATTCGCACGCCCCAAAGCGATCTCCACCGCCTTGCCGGTCAGGGCTTTCGGTCTGAGATCGACGAGCATCAGGTGCGAATCTGTGCCGCCGGAAACGATATCTACGCCGCCTGCCTTAAGGTCGCCGGCCAGCCGTTTGGCGTTGTCGAGCACTTGTTGGATGTAGACCTTGAAGTCTGGGCGCAAAGCTTCCCCGAAGGCTACGGCCTTCGCCGCGATCACATGCATCAGTGGCCCACCCTGCAGACCGGGGAAGACGGCAGAGTTAATCTTCTTACCCAGCTCCTCGTCATTCGACAGCACGATGCCTCCGCGCGGTCCACGCAGCGTTTTGTGCGTGGTCGAGGTAACGACATCGGCGTAGGGGAGGGGTGAGGGGTGAAGACCCGCTGCAACGAGCCCCGCGAAATGCGCCATGTCTACCATCAGCTTTGCGCCCACCTTGTCCGCAATGTCCCGGAACGCTTCAAAGTCGGGATGGCGCGAATAGGCGGAATGTCCGGCCAGGATCAGCTTGGGTTTCTCCCGCGTTGCGATGTCCTCGACCATGTTCATGTCGATGATGCCATCGTTGCCCAGCCCGTAGTGAACAGCATTCACGGCTCCGAAAACGGAGCGTTGAAATGAGCGATCTCTTCTGGCTGACCGACGCGCAGATGGCACGTCTGGCCCGTTTCTTTCCCAAGTCTCACGGTAAGCCTCGGGTCGACGACAGACGCGTGCTGAGTGGGATTATCTTCATCAACCGCAATGGCTTACGCTGGCGAGATGCGCCTTCCGCCTATGGTCCACACAAGACGCTTTACAGCCGCTGGAAGCGATGGAGCGAAAAGGGGATCTTCGCGCGGATGATGGTCGGGCTAGCGGCGGCACACGGCGAAGAGACGACCGTGATGATCGATGCGACATTGCTGAAGGCCCACCGAACGGCGACCAGCATGGCCGTCAAAAATGGGGGCGTGGCCGCCTGATCGGGCGAACCAAAGGCGGCATGAACACTAAACTTCACGCCATCTGTGACAGTCAGGGACGACCGATCGACCTGTTCGTCACTGCGGGACAGGTGAGCGATTACATCGGCGCACGGGCCCTGCTCAGCGGCCTGCCAAACTTCAAATGGCTGCTCGGTGATCGCGGCTATGATGCCGACTGGCTCCGAAAAGCATTGCAGGACAAGGGCATACGCGCCTGCATCCCCGGTCGAAAACAGCGGAAGACGCCGGTCAAATACGATAAGCGACGCCACAAGCGGCGCAACCGGATCGAGATCATGTTCGGCAGGCTAAAGGACTGGAGGCGCGTCGCGACCCGCTATGACCGATGCCCAAAGGTGCTCCTCTCAGCCATCGCCCTCGCGGCTGTCGTCATCTATTGGTTATGAATCCTGACCCCAATGCCAGCAACGATAGCTGCTGTTATTTGGCGGGATGGCAGTTCACCCCGTCGGCCGCCATCGGATGGCTCAAGGACACGGTGGGCGGCATATGCTGTGCCGCCCACCTCTCGTTGCTTGTCAGTTGGCGACGCAGGTGAAGCTCTCTGCGCTCGACGGATCTCCTTCCCCATCGTACTCGGCATAGAGCGGGTACGGACACAGAGGACGCGAAAGATTCTTGCCGCCAAAATAGTCCGGGTTGGACACCGTGGCTTCAAGCCGTTCGATGGGAAGATCGTCCTCGACCCAAGCCATCAGCGGGGTCAGCAGGTCGACATCGTCTGTTGCCGGACCTCCCTGGCAATGGTTCATCCCGGGGATAATAAATAGCCGCGCAAAGTCCGCTGCCTGACCATCGGCTGTCTCGTTGACGGCATTCCAGTACTTGATCGTATCAAGTGCGGAAAATGCTGCGTCTGCCGCTCCGTGATAGATCACGAGCTTTCCGCCGCGGGATGCGAAATCGGAAAGGTCCGGCGAATCCGCGTTACCAAGTTCGGCCGACGAGACGGGGTAAAGATCGGTAGTCGCATAGGCGAGCGCCGGCGTCTCGTCTATGTTGAAGTTCATCTCGAACCGCACATATTCATCCGGGCGCAGAGGCACCGGTGGGGTCTGCCAGAGCATTGCGTGTTGCGGAGTGCTGAGGGTCACTTTGCGGGCATTGTTTTGGTCGCTGTCATAGGAACCGAACCACCACGACCGGAATCCGTCATTCACGCTGTCGCCGATCCGCCCGCCGATACCGGGATCCCAGGGATGGCCGGGATACAGCCTTGTCCCGTCTGATGTCACGGGTCCGGCCATCCCGGCGACAAAGGCGTCGATCTGATCCTCCAGCAGGCAACCTTCTTCCTTTGCACCAGAACAAGTAAGTGCTCTCAGTCGCGGAAGCACTGTAACAGTCGTACAGGCCTCAATATTATTGGACATCCGGTCCTCCAACCCGTCCAGCGCATCGCAGGCACCAACAACCGCGTCAGCGATCAGTTGAACGTCGTTGTCCGAATAAAGCTTGTTCAGCAGCGGGATTCCGTCAGGCCCCAACTGGTTCCGCGTTTCCGCCAGGTTCCCAAAGATTCTGAGCAGAAACGGCGCATAGGCTGCCGAGTATGAGAAGTGGATCCCCGGTGCACCGGCCGCAATACCATCATACAGATCGGGATAGCGCTGCGTCATCAGCATAGCTTCGCGTCCGCCTTCCGAACAACCGATGAAATAGGACTTTTCAGGTGCAGCACCATAATATTTCTCGACAATTGCCTTCCCTACACGTGTCACAATATCATAGGACATGTAGCCGAAATCAAGCCGCGCCTGCGGATCCATGCCGAATGCGGAGCGCCCCGAGGCATTGCTGTCGGAGTTGGTGTCATTGTCATGGCCTGAATCTGTTGTCACGACCGCAAAGCCACGCTCAAGAGCAGAATCCTCTTGGTTGAGCCCCGTCGGCCCCATGGCGTCTTTCAATACGCCGTTCGAGCCGCTGCCCCCCTCCATGTAGAAGCGGCCATTCCAGTCCTGCGGCAACCTGAGTCGAAACTTGATCGAATAATGTTGCCCGTCCACAGGGCTGATCCGATCATTGATCGCACCGACAATTTCACAATGCGCCGGCATACCCTTATCTCCGGCATGCTCTGCAATTTCGATCAGGCGAAAACCTTGGACATCCGCTGGAAGCTCAGTCTCCGTGAGATTCGCCGCGTCAAAGCAAGATAGAAACTGATTGGGAAAATCTCCGGCGACAGCGGCATCGGCATGATCCACACCCGTCAAGAAGAAACCGCTCGCGATTGCTGCAAGGGCCGTAGTTGATCTGATAATTGGCATTTACTCTCCTCCATTTTGTCACTCCTGCGCACCCCGGAATCGCTTCAACAAATCAAACGCACTCGCACAGCGGGCGGCGAATGCCCTTAATTGCTCCAGCAACCCTCTACCGAAACGCATCCTCCGTCGCGTCGCCGGTAGATCCTGGCTCTTCGCCGTTTTAGGTAGCTTCATTCTCAAAAAAACCGATGTTCGTTAATCGAGCAATATCCGAAATTCGCGCTTTTGGATTGTTAGCCGTAAAACCTATGCTGTCAAGCGTGGGAATGACGGGCACGTGCCGCGGCGGCGATACTGGGGTGATGCGGACAACCTCCAGATCGTGGAGGGGAGCTTTGTCGGGCGACGTGAGGTGGCGGTAACGACACGTCGGCATGGTATCGCGCTTCCTGCTGACTATGTGGCGGCGGCAGTATCGGAAGGGCGAGCTTTACGCCGCGACGCCACCTACGTTTGTCCCGCTGAAGGCCCACCGACCGGCGACCAGCGTGGCCGTAAAAAAGGGGGCGTGGCCGCCTGATCGGGCGAACCAATGGCTGCTCGGTGATCGCGGCCATGATGCCGACTGGCTCCGAAAAGCATTGCAGGACAAGGGTATACGCGCCTGCATCCCCGGTCGAAAACAGCGGAAGACGCCGGTCAAATACGATAAGCGTCCGATTGGTGCCGCCTGCCTGAAGAAGGCTGGGTGAGCTAAGACACGTGCATAAAGACGTAGTTATGCACGTGTCTTAGTGGGAGATGCTATACTGGGCGAGGTTCGGGCCGTATTCCGAACCCGCACAATCCCCTGCACCCTCTCGGCCTGTTCTTGTGGAACTGCGGCTTTCCAATGGTCGTTGCCTTCGTTTTGACAGC
>LUOO01000115.1 GCA_001626765.1 Maritimibacter sp. REDSEA-S28_B5 | reverse complement strand
ATTTGATGCAGTTCGTGGTCATTGCTCTTCTCCTTGTTTGCGTTGCAATGATGGTCACCTTGCAGCTGGCCAAGGCCCGGCCACACCGAAGGCGAAGCGCAGCGGAGAGGGGCAGGCGCCGGTCTTTTTGGTGCGCGAGGAATGACCCGCAGGGTCAGGGGAAAAAGATCGGCGACAACCTTTGTGGACAGGCCGACAGCTGCGACCAGCATGTCATGCAACTCAGACAAAGGGAGAAGTGCGGTGGCCGCGAAGGAAACTGGGTGATCAGCCGAGGGAGATGCCACAAGGGTATTGGCTCCTTTCTAACTCACCGAAGATGAGACATAGTCCAGACCTCAAAGTCGCATCCCCAGGATCACTAACGTGCCGATAGTCTTCGCTGAAGCGCCCACGATGCGGAGGAGTGCTCGAGGCGAACAGAGCTTGGAACGAAAGGCCGGGTCGTCACGAGACACCGCAACCATCCAATAGCCCTAATAGACAGCCCGGCTGGTTGGTTCGGTCAGAATATGGGACAGGACATTTGACCAAGGGCCGCCGCTACCAACAGGCGGGACATAGTCTCTAGCTCCGGCAAGCGTCGCCGACTTGCCCTTCCAGTGCTCATGCTATACGTCATTGACACATACACCGCCGAAACCTATATGGGACAAGAGATGACACGATTGCAAACAGTGGTCGAACTGCCCGAATTCCAGAGGCGCGCCAGAAGCTGGCGTCTCTCTTGGCGGCGGACTTCGGAAGGTCCGCATCCCGAGAGAGGGGGGCGGAAAGAGCGGCGGCTTCAGGACGGTGTATGTCTTTGGCGGGACCCATATGCCGATTTTCCTCATTACGGTCTTTGCCAAGAATGAGAAAGCCAACCTGTCGAAGTCTGAGCAGGCCGCGGCGGTAGAGATTAGCAAGGCGCTTGTCGCGAAATATGGAGACGCAACATGAGTGCATTCGAATCCATCACCAAGGGGCTGGAAGAGGCGCTGGCCTTCGCAGATGGCGAATTGGCCGGCGCGAAGGTCCATGAAGTTTCCGTTGCTGAGGTCGATGTCGCCGAAGTTCGGCAACGGACTGGCCTGTCCCAGGCGGAGTTCGCCAAGAGCATTGGCGTCGCGAAAGGCACGCTGCTGAACTGGGAACACGGGCGCCGACACCCGACAGGCCCGGCACAGGTTCTGCTGGCACTGATCGCAAAGAAGCCTTCTGTCGTGCAGGATCTATTACGCGGCACGTGAACCGGGGCCTAAGCCCCGATCCTCTTGATGCGGATCCCGAGCTTGCGGGCTTTATCGACGATGTTCTCGGTGATGCCAGAACCGGGGGTGGCGATCAGACCCTGCGGCATGGTCTCGAGCATCTTGTCGTTGCGCTTGAAAGGAGCGGCTTTGCCGTGGCTCTTCCAGTCGGGTTTGAAGACCACCTGGGTGACACCTCGGGTATCTGCCCAGCGGGCCGCGATCATTTCTGCACCTTTGGGCGTGCCGCCGTGCAGCAGCACCATGTCGGGATACTTGGCGTGCGTGGCGTCGAGGACGGACCAGATCAGATCGTAGGCTTGATAGTCCCCGCCCGAGAAAGCGATCCGCGTGCCTTCGGGGCAATGCACCTCGGTCTCTTTGCGGCGCTTGGCCGAGAGATAGGCCCGGCTGTCCACCACGGCGGAGGTCAGGCCGCGATGCGAGACCTTGGACCCGGTGCGGGGCAGCCAGGGCGAGCCGGTGGCGGCCGAGAAGTGGTCCACGGCCAGATCGCGCATCTGCTCGAAAGCGTCGCGATGGTCCCAGAGCTTGAGGCCGATCATCTGGAGGCGCTCGAGCTCGACCGAGGCGACCTCGGAGCCGTCCTGGATGGCTAGGCTTTCCCGGACCTCGAATTCGTTGTCCTCGAGAAGCTTCTGGATATGGGTCAGCCGGCGATGGAAAATCGAGGTCAGGGACCAGAGCATCTCTTCGAGATTGTCTTCCAACTGGCTGCCGGTGAGGAGGCCGATGGTGGTATCAAAGAGGGTCGCCATGGCGAGTTCGACCTCATCTGGCTGGGGCAGGGGACCTTGTTGCCAGATCAGGATCGTCCTCGCCCTGACGTAGGAAGACCCGCGGATGATAGCGGAGCGCGGGACCGAGGCGCGTGATGCCGCACCCTTGCAGATAGGTGGCGGCCAAGGTGCCAAGAACTGGCTTGCCAGCCGCAAAGAGCTTGCGCGCCCGCGCAATGCGTTTGCTGGAGGCAGTATCGTGGCGCTCAGCCCTTTGGGTTTCACGAGTTACGGCAGGGCAGGGGGCCTCGCCGAGAAAGGACCGGGCCTCCCTTAGCGTTTCCTTGAGTGTCACCGAACCAAGCCGTTCTTGCAGCAGGTCGATCAAGTCGCCAAATTCACCCGTCGCGAAATCTTGCCAGGACCCGGCCTTGCGCCCGCTTTCCGCCTGCAGTCGGATCGCGAGACTCTGTCCCTTTGCTCCCGATGTGTCACCGACCTGCCAATAATTGCCCTGCTTGCGTCCCTCGGGGAAATACTGGCGGCAGAAACTCTCGGCCTGGTCTGCAAGATCGGCCGAGAGGTCTGCGATGCTGCGCCGCGGGTTCATGCGGCAGCATCTGCGACGCTTGCGCCAACTGGATGCTCGGCGAGCACCCGCGCCAGCACGTCAGTACCGTCCACCGGGATGAACACCCGCGTCTTCCACTGGATAACCTCGGTGAAGCAGCCCATGGCTTTCAGTGCGGGCAGGGCCGCACCGGACGCGCCGATCAGCTCACACCTCGGCTGCCCCATGACGAGCGACCTGCGCAGCTGGTAACCGCCGAGGAGGTTCAGGGTCGTCCTGGCGTCCATCACGGCCGCGAGCTCCTCCTGCGGCGACATCTCGATCTGGCAGTCGAGCCCAAGGCGCGCGTAGACGTTCGAGCGCTGTTCCTGGCTGACCAGACGGCCGATGGCGCGTTCCCCGTCTTCGGTTTGCAGGCGATAGATGCGTATGTTGTCGGCAGGTAGCCGGTCCCAGATCGGCAGGAGAAGCCCGCAGATCAGCGTGATCTTCGAGGTGGTGAACTCCGGCACAGCGTCGACCTCGGTCTGCCAAAGGTGCTCGAACATCGCGTCATCGATCTCTTCCCAGTACGAGGTCAAAAACTCGCTGAGCGCGAGGATTTCGGTGGCCAGCCAGGACGTCACCTGGTCGATCTCGGCATTCAGCAGGTCGCCGACGATCTGTTGCGGCTCGTGCTGACGCTTCACCGCCGTGGTGATGATCTCATCGTAGGCGGCCTTCATGCCGTAGAGCTTCAGCTGGCTCATCGCGTCCAGCACCTGTGATCTTTCCATGGTTGGGTCTCCTGAGGCTGTCGTAGCGTTTGCAATCGGCCACGGGCTCGCAGGTCAGTCGCAACGCCTCCGGTGTATCGATGGTCAGCGGCGGTGGCGGCTCCCGATGCCGGGCCAGGATGTTGAGGACGACTGAGGCCGCGGGAACCCCTTCGTTCAGGGCTTCGGCACAGGCAGCGTCCACTGCATCCAGCCCATCGATCGGGATCATGCTGAGGATCTGGACCATCTGCCGGTCGCCGTTCGGCACCTTGCCAAGCTTGCGCTGCACGCGCCTGATCGCCGCCGGCAGGTCCCAGTCCTTGAAGGGGGCACCGTTCCGGAGGGCCCCAGGCTTGCGAGCCAGAACCGGAATGTAGTGCAGCGGGTCGTAGATGGCCTTGTCGCGCCCAAAGGCTCGGGCGTGCTGCCCCACGATCTTGCCGTCCTGCCAGAGCTCGACCCGCTCGGCATAGGCGCGGATCTCGACAGGACGACCAACCGCCCGGCCATCGACGGAGTAGCGGTTCTTGTCGAACCGGACGAGGCAGGTCTTCGAGACCGACGCCGGCACGGCATGGAAGCCGTCGAACGGACCCACGTAGGGCACGAGACTCGCGCGCTCGTCCTGGAACACATCCCAGATCGTTCGATCCCGAAGCTCCTGGTGCGGATTGGCTTTGGCCCAGGCAACGCAGCGATCCTCGAGCCAGGCGTTGAGCTCGGCGTGGCTCTTGAACCGCGGCCGGGGCACGAAGAACCGTCGCCGCACCACACCGACCTGGTTCTCGACCTGGCCCTTCTCCCAGCCCGAGGCCGGGGTGCATGCCACCGGATCGACCAGATAGTGCCCGCACATCTGCTGGAACCGGCGATTGTAGGCGCGGTCTCGGCCGACGAAGATCGTATCCACCGCCGTCTTCATGTTGTCGTAGATGCCCCGCGCGCAGGCTCCACCGAAGAAGGCAAAGGCCTTGTCGTGCGCGTCAAACACCATCTCCTGCGTCTCGCGCGGGTAGGCCCGCACGAACAGAATCCGGCTGTGGCAGAGGCGAGCGTGGGCGACCTTCACGGTGATTGTCACGCCGTCGATCACCACGATCTCGTGGCTCCAGTCAAACTGGTAGGCTTCCCCCGGATCGAAGCTTAGCGGCACATAGGCCGCGGCAGATGCCACCTCTTCCTCCTTGGACCAGGAGGCCGCGTATCGCCGGACGGCATCATAGCCGCCATCATAACCTCGGGCCCGAAGTTCTTCCAGGATCCGAATGCGGGTCAGTCGCTCGCGCTTGGGCTTCCGCGCATTCACCGCCAGCATCTCGTCCAGCATGTCTTTCCAGGGCCCGATCTTCGGCTGCGGCTGAATGGTTCGCTCATAGGTGAGCTCCGTCGCACCCGACCGGATCACCTTGCGCACCGTGTTCCGAGATACCCGCAGCTCACGGCAGATCTGCTTGATCGACTTCTTGTCCTGAAAATACGCCCGCCGGATCTTCGCTATCGTCTCCACGACCAACATCCCACACTGCGCTCCCCGATGACCTCGGGGGCATCATCCACATCATTGTAAGGGGGTCATTTTTGGACGCCGATCACCCCTCTACAGGGTCAATTTTGCATGCCGGTTCACAGATGGTTCTCGGTCTGCTGTTCACTGGGCTACCGTTCACGTTCACGGCGCTTCTCGGCTTCTTGTCCCTTTCCGGGATGCTGATGAAGAATGCCATTGTGCTGGTGGAAGAAATCGATCAGCAACGCGCCGAAGGTGTCGAGGACTATCAGGCGGTGATCGATGGCTCGGTCAGCCGTTTGAGGCCCGTCGTGCTGGCTGCGGGCACAACGATTTTCGGTATGATTCCGCTCTTACCAGACGCCTTCTTCGCATCGATGGCCGCGACGATCATGGGTGGCCTCGCGTTCGCCTCGATCCTGACGCTGGTCGCGGTTCCGGTATTTTATGCACTGTTCTTCCGGATCAAGCCGCCCAAAAAAGAAAACGCTACTTCAGGTTCCCCAGCGACAGCCTGAACGCAGATGCAGTTATAAGCGCTTCTCTGAGCGCCCTCGACCCATCTTAAGGACGGTGTAGGCATATTCCGCCGCCTCAAGCGCGCCTTCGAGAAAACCGCCGAATGTCGGAGCCACTTCGGTGCCGCCAAAGACGAGCGCTTCGTCCCGCAGGCCTGAAAGAACGCACGGCTGGCCATAATTCGTGAGGGCACGAAATACAGCGGAACTGCGGCTGGCAGCAGGCCAGGCGCACTCCCGCTCCATGGTCTAGGCCTTCAAGGCATGGACCGAGGCCCAACTGCTACGCATTCCCGGCAAGGGCGATCTCGCGAAGGCCTTCCGCTATGGTCTCAGCTGCTGGCCGTCATTCGAGCTCTTCCTTGGAGATGGCCGCGTCGGCATCGACGACAACACCGCCGAGCGCGTCATGCGCCCGATCAGCATCGGGCGAAAAAACTGGCTTTTTGCAGGCTCCGACAGCGGTGGCGAAACGCTGTCCCGGGCGATGTCTCTTGTCGAGACAGCCAAGATGAACGGCCTCGATCGGCAAGCCTGGCTGGCCGAAATCCTCGACCGCATCCACAATCACATGACCAACCCGCTCAACGAACCGCTTCCATGGAACTGGACGCCAATGAACTGATCCATGGTAACAACCGGGCGGTTACGTTTTCGGGGAGGTGATTACCTTTGAATCTTGAGATCCGACTTCGCCTTTGCTAGGAATCGAACAACCATTAGAAAATTAGCAAAGTCGAAAGTGCAGATGTCTGGACCCCTTGATCAACTGAAGATTATAGAACTTGGTCACGTAATTGCCGGACCACTTGCGGCAGCTTTACTCTCGGATTTTGGTGCAGATGTCATCAAGATCGAAGCCCCCAACCGGACGGATATGATGCGCGACCTTGGACCCAAGGCAGAGGATGGGGTGGGCGTCTGGTGGAAGACTTTGGGCCGTAACAAGAAAACACTAGGTCTGGACTGGAAGTCCGACGAGGGCCGGGACATCCTGCGAAAGTTGGTCGAAGATGCCGACGTGCTGATCGAGAATTTCCGACCGGGTGTGCTGGAACGTGCCGGTGTTGGGCCAGACGTCTTGCACGATTGGAACCCGGACTTGGTTGTCTTGCGGGTTTCAGGTTACGGACAGGACGGTCCGATGCGCGACCTGCCAGCGTTTGGGCGTGCTGCGGAGGCCATGAGTGGATTAGCGCATCTGACCGGTTTTCCCGACGGGCCGCCGATGCACCCCGGCTTTCCGGCGGCTGACAGCACGACAGGGCTAATGGGCGCTTTGGGAATCATGATCGCGCTATTTGCTCGCGAAAAGGGGATAGCACGCGGTCAGGTCGTCGATATTGCAGTATTCGAGGCCCTGCTTCGGTTGATGGATTATCCTGTTCCCGCATTGACTGGCGCGAACCTCTCGCCGCGACGCAATGGGCTGCGCCAGCCGATGGACTTTGCTCCGGGGGGGATGTTCCGAACGTCCGATGGGGTGTGGCTGAGCGTTTCGGCAGGGAGCGCGGAAACCGCGCAGCGCCTGTTGCGGGCGGTCGGAGGCGATGCCCTCGCCGATGACCCGCGGTTCGCGACATTGGGCGAGATGTCGCGGCACATGACGGTGGTCTTTGACGCGATCAATGATTTCGTCACGCAGCACACGGCTAAGGAAGTGGAAGCGGTATTCGCCCGCCATGATGCGGTTGCCTCGCGTGTGTTGAGCGTCGAAGAGATCATGACGAACGAGCAGATACGCCATCGTGGGGACATCGTGTCGGTCGACGGCGAACAGACCCAGGTCATTGGTCCGGTCCCTCATCTCAGCGCGACGCCCGGTCAGCTTCGTTGGCTGGGACGACCGCCTAGCGCAGACAGCCAAAGCATTCTGCGTGATCTTGGTTTTAACGATGAGCGGATCGCTGCCCTATGTGAGGCTGGGCTCGTAAGATTGGAGGGAGGGCGCGCGCTATGACATTTCGATTGACCGCCGACCAACAAGAGATTCGCGACCAGATTCTGCGGATTTGCGCAGGGTTCGACGACGACTATTGGCTGGATCGGGATCGCAACGGTGGTTTTCCCCATGATCTGCACAGGGCAATGGCCGATGGCGGCTGGCTAGGTATCGCCATGCCAGAAGCTGTCGGCGGCGCGGGTCTGGGGATCACCGAGGCGACCATAATGATGCAGGCAATTGCCGAGTCGGGGGCCGGCGCAAGCGGAGCCTCGGCCATCCACATGAACATTTTCGGGCTCAACCCGGTGGTGAAGTTTGGGACCGATGAGCAGCGCGCGCGTATGCTTGGCCCTCTAATAGCAGGCGATGAAAAGGCCTGTTTCGCCGTAACCGAACCGACGACCGGGTTAGACACCACAAAGCTGAAGACCATGGCGGTGCGGCAGGGGGACAGATATGTCGTGCACGGACAAAAAGTCTGGATTTCTACCGCGCAGGTGGCGGACAAGATGTTGCTTCTGGCCAGAACAACGCGGCTAGAGGATGTGAGCAGCCCGACCGAAGGGCTGAGCCTGTTCTATACAGATCTCGACCGAAATTTCGTTGACGTGCGAGAGATCGAAAAGATGGGTCGAAAGGCTGTCGATTCGAACGAAGTCTTCATCGATGGATTGCCGATTCCGGCTGAGGACCTGATCGGGGAGGAGGGCAAAGGCTTTAGGCAAATTTTGCACGGGTTGAATCCCGAACGCATCCTGGTGGCCGGTGAATGCATCGGTATTGCGCGCAACGCACTGGCGCGAGCGGCGCATTATGCAAACGAACGTGTGATTTTTGACCGCCCGATCGGCCAAAATCAGGGTGTTCAGCATCCACTCGCCAAAGCCTGGGCGCGAGTGGAATCTGCCAATCTCATGGTGATGCACGCTGCAGCCCTCTACGATGCGGGAGAACCCTGCGGCGTCGAGGCGAACGCCGCCAAGCTTTTGGCCGCCGACGCCGCGGTCGAGGCGACCGAAGCCGCGCAAATTACGTTTGGCGGATTCGGATATGCTAAGGAATATCACGTGGAGCGACTGGTACGTGAAGCTCTGCTGTTCCGCATCGTACCGGTGACACCGCAGATGCTTCTGTCGTTCATAGCAGAAAAAGCCCTTGGACTTCCAAAGTCTTACTGATCGGAGATAACGGGCGGGGCTGGTGGGAAAAGTTGTCTTGACCAATTTTCTAACACCCGTTAGATTACTGGCAGCTGCCCCTAATGGGAATGGGAGGAGGCGTCATGAATAAGACGCAGTTTGGGTCTTCGAGGGAGGACCTATCAAAACGTGCAACCGTTTACGCAAGCGGTTTATTCACCGGCAAAGTCGTTGTGGTGACCGGGGCCGGAGGCGGATTGGGGCTGGCAATTGCGACCTTGTTCGCAAGGCTCGGGGCCAATCTGGCGATCAATGGACGCAACGAAGAGAAACTGGCTTTGGCCAAGGAGTTCCTTGAAAGTTTCGGGGGCGAAGTTTTCGCTGTGCCTATGACCATCCGGGAGCCTGAGCAGGTCGAGGATTTTGTCGCCAAGACGAACCAGGAGTTCGGGGCGATTGACGTATTGGTGAACAATGCTGGGGGTCAGTTTCCGCAAGCAGCGTTGGAGTTTAGTCCAAAGGGCTGGAATGCGGTCATAGACACCAACCTGAACGGCACGTGGTGGATGATGCAATCCACGGCGCGCCACTGGGTTGCCAACAAGCAATCGGGCTCCATCGTCAACATCGTGGCCGATATCTGGCGCGGCATGCCCGGCATCGCGCATACCTGTGCGGCCCGGGCAGGGGTAGTTTACCTGTCCAAGTCGGTTGCGGTGGAGTGGGCCCCGCACGGTATCCGAGTGAACTGCGTGGCGCCGGGTTGCTGCGAAAGCAACGGTTTCGGGAACTACCCTCCGGAGGGTTCTGCGACCTTTCAGGACTCCAACCCGATGCGGCACGCCGGGGACGAATGGGATGTCGCTGAAGGGGTTGTCTATATGGCGGCGAATTCAGGGAAATTCGTAACCGGAGAAGTTCTGAACATCGACGGTGGGCAGCAATTGTGGGGGGATCCATGGCCAACGGGGCGGCCGGACTACTTCCGGATTACCTGATGTTGGCCGTGAACCTTAGGGGGACAATGATATCTAGATGACGACTAAGATTAAAACAGCAATCGGAGCCGATGATGGGGCGATACTGGAGTGCAGCGGGGTCGAGCGACGGTTCGGCGGCATCGTCGCTGTCACCGGTGTGGACCTCGTCATTCGGCAGGGGGAAATCTTTGGACTTGTCGGCCCGAACGGCAGCGGCAAGACAACACTGACGAACGCAATTACCGGGTTCTACCCACCGAATGTGGGGACTGTCCGGTTGGCAGGAAAGGAAATCACGGGTACGGCACCTCACAAGGTTGCCAAGCTCGGCGTCGCCCGGACGTTCCAGAATCTTGCCTTGTTCAACGGGATGAGCGTTCTGGACAACATCCTGCTGGGGCGGCACATCCACATGAAACCGGGCGTTCTGCGCACCGCGCTTTACTGGTGGGCAGCACAGCGTGAAGAAATCGAAAACCGCAAGATCGTCGAAGAGGTGATCGAGTTTCTACAACTCGAGAGCATCCGGCATGAGTTGGTCGATGGCCTTCCGATCGGGTTGAAAAAACGGGTCGAGCTGGCGCGGGCATTGGTGGCCGAGCCACAGATGCTGATTCTCGATGAACCGATGGCCGGCATGAACCAGGAAGAGAAAGGGTATATGTCCCGTTTCATTCTGGATGCCCGTGCCGAACGCGGCGTCAGCGTTCTGCTGATCGAACACCATATGGATGTCATCACCGGCATTTGTGATCGGATGCTGGCCCTGAATTATGGTGAAATGATCGCCAGTGGCATCCCCAAGGAGGTTGTGAAGGACCCGCGGGTCATCGAGGCATATATCGGAGGGTCGCATGACTGATTTGACGAAGAAACAGTCTTCGGGCGGCGACACGATCGGCGCAATTCTGGCGCGGAACGCCTCGAAACACGGTTCGGAAATCGCGCTTCGCGAAAAAGAGCGTGGGATCTGGAAGGAAACCACATGGGCGGAATACGCCGAAGAGGTGCTGGCCTGCGCGGCCGGGCTTGAGAAAATCGGCGTAACACCGGGCAAGGCGGTGCTTATCCTGGGCGACAACCGGGCGCGGCTGTATGGCGGAATGCTGGCTATTTCGTTGCTGGGTGCCTATGCAATGCCTGCCTATCCCGGCGCGACGCTCGAAGAACTCCGGCACTTTCTTGGCGAAGTCGAAATCGTCGCGGCCATCGCCGAAGATCAGGAACAGGTTGACAAGATCCTGGAACTGAAGGACGCGGGCGCCGAGGGCATCGACCACATCATTTATGATGAAGCGCGCGGTCTTGGCTTCTACGAGGTTGAAGGACTGTTGTCCTGGGATCACCTGATCGAAGTTGGTCAGCACGATCTGAACGAAACCCCGGGCCTGCGTGAGGAACTGCTTAGTCGTGCGAAGCCGGAAGATCCGGCCATTTTTCTGCACTCCTCCGGAACGACGGGCGCGCCGAAGGGCATCGTACTGAGTCAGAAGAACGTTCTTGCTGCTGCTCGGAATGGACATGCGGCGGGTGCCTTCGACGAAAATGAGGAGATCCTCGCGTACTTGCCGATGGCCTGGGTGGGAGACTACGCCATAACCGTTGCCGCGGCACTCCTTTGGCGTTTCACCGTGAATGTGCCTGAGCGCCAGGAAACGGTCGTGCGCGACATGCGCGAGATCGCTCCGACATTCTATCTGGCGGCGCCAAGAAGCTGGGACCAGATGCTGACGACAATCCAGGTTGGTATCGAAAATTCGACCCCTTTAAAGAAGTGGCTGTACCATTTTTTCATGGATCGGGCCATCGCGGCGGAAACGCGCAAGCTGAATGGCAAAAGCGGCGGTGTTCTTGAGCCATTGGGCCGGCTTCTGGGCGAGGCGATTGTTTTCGGTCCGATCAAGGACCAGTTCGGGATGAGCCGCCTCAAGAATGCGTTCACCGGCGGTGAAGCGATCGGGGAAGACACCTTTGTGTTCTACCGCGCCCTGGGGATCAAGTTGCGTCAGCTCTACGGCCAGACCGAGAACAGCGCGATCAACGCGATTCAGGCTCCGGGCGAGGTCCGTCTTCATACGGTTGGCAAACCCGCGCCTGGCGTCGAGGTCAGCATTGCCGAAGACGGTGAGATCCTGGTGCGCTCGGACAGCGTGTTTAAAGGGTACTTCAACAAACCCGAAGCGACCGCCGAAGCCCTTGACGGCGGGTGGCTGCATACAGGTGATGCCGGCTATCTGGAGGACGACGGACACCTGGTTGTTCTGGGGCGTGTATCCGAGGTCATGCACACCGCCGACGGTGAACGTTACGTTCCAAACTACATCGAGAACCGGTTGAAATTCAGCCCGTATATCAAGGATGCGGCCGTGATTGGCGCCGGGCTGAAGGAACTGACGGCGATGGTCTGCGTGGATTTCGAGGCCGTGGGGCACTGGGCCGAAGTGAACGGCGTACCTTACGTGTCATATGCCGATCTTTCTCAGCGTGAAGAGGTCGCGACGTTGCTTCGCGAGGCCTTCCAACGGGTCAACAAGGCCGTCACCGAACCATTGCGCCTGCAACGCTTTGTCAGTCTGCCGAAAGAATTCGACCCGGACGATGGTGAAATCACGCGAACCCGAAAACTGCGGAGGAAGGTCGTTCAGGAACGCTATGCTGACGTGATCGCGGCGCTCTACGACGGTTCAAAAGAGGTCCATGTAAGCGCGCAGGTGACTTACGAGACCGGGGAAGTAGGGAAGGTCGAAAGAAGCCTTCCCATCAGGGAGGTATAAATGGACTGGGTCTTTCTATCAGAGCTTGCGATCAACGGAGCCTTGACGGGTCTGCTGTACTCGCTATTCGCCATCGGCCTCGTGCTGATTTACAAGGCATCTTCGGTGCCCAATCTGGCGCAGGGCGGGTTGACCATGGTCGGGGCCTATGTGGTCCTGGCGCTGGCACGCGACGTGGGTTTACCCTTGTGGCTGGCCATCCCTCTGGCTGCGGTTGTAATGTTAGGCCTTGGGTTCGGCATTGAGCGTGTTGCCCTGCGCCGTCTCGCAGGTCGGCCGGTTGTCATGATCTTGATGCTGACACTCGGCCTCGACATTTTCCTGCGGGGTACAACGCTTGCGATCTGGGGCGGGACGTCGCGTTCGATGGAACTGGGCGTCAGCTATGATCCGCTGTTCCTGGGCGACATCTTCATCAGCCGCATCCATCTGGTTGGTGCCGGTGTTGCGCTCGCCTTGTTTGTCGCATTCATGCTGTTTTTCCGAACCCGGACCGGGATCAAGTTGCGGGCGATCGCGGATGATTACATGGCTTCGTGGTCGGTCGGTATCGCGGTTGAGCGCGGCGTTGGGTTGTCCTGGGCATTGGCATCCGTTGTTGCCGTCGCCGCTGGCGTTATCTGGGGCGAGATTCAGGGTGTCGATCAGGCGCTGTCGCTGTTGCTTCTCAAAGGTCTGACGGTTGCCGTTCTCGGTGGTCTCGACAGTATCCTTGGCGCCGTGATCGCAGGCATCATCCTGGGCGTCGTCGAAAACGTTGGCGCTGATTTCCTCGATCCGCTTGTCGGAGGCGGAAGCCGTGAGCTTATCGTCGCTGCCGTGCTCATTCTTACCGTCATGATCCGTCCGCACGGGCTGTTCGGTCGTCACGACATCGAAAGGGTGTAAGGCATGTTTTACAGACTTTCTGGCGTCCATCACGCCAACTACGTTTCGGACAGCCGAATCTTCAAGGTGCCTGCTGACCGGAATCTGACAGCATTCATCTTCTTGATTGGCCTTGCCGCGCCATTCATCATCCCGTCGCTTTATCTGAACAGCTACATGCTTCCTTGGCTGATCTGGACGGCCGCCGCGCTTGGATTGAATCTGGTGACAGGTTGGGCAGGCCAACTTCACTTGGGTTATGCTGCAGTCATGGCCGTTGGAGCGTATTCGTCGATCCATGCCGCGCGTTTCGGGGTGCCGTGGGAATTCGCCCTTATCATCGGCGGATTGACGTCATCCGTGATCGGCAGCCTGTTCGCTTTTGCCGCTTTGCGGGTCAAGGGCCTCTATCTCGCTCTCACTACTCTCGCTATGCAATTCGTGATGGACTGGGTTCTGACCCACTCTCCGGCGATCTCGGGGGGCTCACACGCGTCGCTCCAGTCACCGACATTGGCGCTGCTCGGGCAAGAGATTACCACTGATACTGGCTTCTACTATGTCGCCTTCGGCTGGTGTGTGTTGGTGACGATCTTCATGCTTAATCTCAAGCGGACTGGACTCGGTCGCGCCTTGGTCGCTGTCCGGGAAAAAGACTTTGCGGCCGCGATCCTGGGTGTGAACAGTTTCTACTACAAAATCCTCGCATTCGCGACTTCTTCGTTCATCGCAGGCGTCAGCGGTGCGTTGCTTGTTGCCACCTTTTTCTTTCTCGCCGCACCCGAGCAATTCTCGGTTGCCGTTTCGATCCAGGTTCTTGCGATGGTGATTGTTGGCGGCCTTGGCAGCATTATCGGTTCCTATTTCGGTGTTGCCCTGATCCTTCTTGTTCCGGGTATCGTGAACGGTCTCGTCGTCACGTTGAGTGACGGGCTTGGCATGCAGATCGATGTTGAAACACTCGCTCACATCCCGAACGCAGTCTATGGCGCACTGATCGTCATTATCCTTCTGATCGAACCACTCGGTTTGGGAAAACTCTACGGCAACATCAGAGACTATCTGATGGTCTGGCCCTTCGATCAGTTCAAGAAATAGGGGAATGCCGATGCAAGAAAAAGTTGAAGCCCAGAACATTCTGTCCATGAACAGTGTCGAGGTGCTGTACGACAATGTAATGCTGGCGATCAAAGGTGTTTCGGTTCAGGTTCCAAAGGGCGAGATGATCGCACTTTTGGGTTCTAACGGAGCGGGAAAAAGCACCACGTTGAAAGCGATCAGCGGTCTTTTGAAAGCCGAGCGCGGACGCATCAGCCGAGGTGAGATAACGTTCCAGGGAACGGACATTACCGAAGCGCTCGCGCAAAAACGCGTCGAGATGGGCATCTGTCATGTCATCGAAGGGCGGCGGGTCTTCGAACACCTGACCCCCGACGAGAACCTGACCGCCGCCGCGCCACGCGGAATGTCCCGATCAACGCTGAATGCGGAAAAGGAAAAGATCTACGGATATTTTCCGCGGCTTGCCGAACGCAAAAATTCGCAAGCAGGCTATTTGTCGGGTGGTGAGCAACAGATGCTTGCCATTGGGCGGGCCCTCGTGACCCAGCCGAAGCTGTTGATGCTTGATGAACCAAGTCTCGGGCTTGCTCCGTTCCTGGTCGAGGAAATCTTCGGCATCCTGCAAAAGATCAATAAGGATGAGGGCCTGTCCGTCCTGCTGGTGGAACAGAACGCCTTGGCGGCTCTGGAAATCGTTTCGCAAGGGTACCTTATCGAAAACGGCCGCGTTGTTATGCACGGCACCGCCGAGGCGCTCAAATCTAACTCCGACATTCAGGAGTTCTATCTAGGCGGCGGAGAGACCGATTTTCACAACGTCAAGCACTACAGCCGACGCAAACGTTGGTTGAGTTGAGGTACTAATCAGAAGCTGTTCAGGGAGGAACAAATGAAGAAACTTACCAAAGCGTTGGCCGTATTATCAATGTTCGGCGGAGCAATGTTTGGCACCCAGGCGCTGGCCGAGCCATTCAAGATCGGCATCTGCTACGATCTCAGCAAAGCCTATACCTTTGCCACGCCGCAGGTTTCGCAGGCCGCGATGGACCTTGCCAAGCTCATCAACATGAAGGGCGGCATCGGTGGGGAACCGGTCGAAGTCATCGTGCGTGACCACGGGAACGAACCGCAGCGCGGAATCGAGTGCTACTCGAAACTCAGCCGCGAGGGCGTCTTTGTTTTCGATACCCTGTCCACTCCGGTGTCTCTGGCTATCCTGCCGCGGGCCATGGAAGACGGGCGTATCCTGATGCAGTCTCTTGTCGGGCGCGGCGATGCCGTTGATGGCACCGTCTTCGATTGGGTCTATCCGATCGGGCCGACCTATTGGGGACAGGCCGCCAACGATGTCGCCTACATCAAGCAATTGCATGACGGCGATCTGTCAGATGTGAAGGTCGGGTTTGTTTACTTCGATTATCCCTTCGGGCAGGAGCCGATCGAGATCCTGGAAACCCTGTCCGAGAAAGAGGGTTTCGAGCTTGAACTGTACCCCGTGCCACTGCCTGGCAGCGACCAGGCCGGCGTGTGGTCCAAGGTGCGCCGCGACAAGCCCGATCATGTGATCGTCTGGATGCTGGGCGGTGCCCATGTGGTTGCCTCGAAAGAGATGAAGCGCAATCGCATTCCGATGGACAAATACATCTCGGTCAACTGGCTGAACGAAGTCGATATCGCCAACATCGGTAAAGAGGCCGCCAAAGGTATCAAGCGCGGGACCAATGTCGTGGGCGGTCAGGATATTGCCCTGTATCAGGAAATCATGGCCGAGCTTTATGACAAGGGCGAGGGATCCGGCCCGATCGAGAAGACGCAGGACGTTTTCTACAACACCGGGCTGGCCATGTATTCGATCATGTTCGAAGCCGCGCGCAAGGCGGCGGAAGCCGAGGGGCTGCCGATCACTCCGACATCCTACAAGGCCGGACTGGAGTCGCTTGAGGGCTATGACGCGAACGGGCTGATGGCCCCCATTACGGTGACGGCCGAAGATCATGGCGGCGGGGGCAAGACCCGTATCGAAATGTGGGACGGAGAGACTTGGGTGCCGCAAACCGACTGGATCTCTGAGTACACGGACGTTGTGTGGGGTGTGGTTAAAGAGAGTTCCGCGAAATACGAGCAGTGAATGACTGATTGCAGGAAGTGTGACGCTACGCGGGGCGGCAGTGGCGCTTACGGAACGGTATCACCGCCCTACACTAAACCAACGGGAGATAGATAACATGAAAGTCAAACAGCACATTAAGGCAGTGGCCGTTGCTACTGCACTGGCAGCAAGCGCGACTGTTGCCTCAGCGCAGGACAAGGAGCCTATCCGCTTCGGACTCTGCTTCGACCTTAGTAAATCCTACACGTTCATTTCACCGCAGGTGGCCCAGGCCGCGCAGGACCTGGCGATGTACACCAACGAAAATGGCGGTATCGAAGGTCATCCGGTTGAAGTCATCATTCGCGATCACGGCAACGAACCGCAGCGCGGTGTGGAATGCTACGAGCAGCTCAAGCGCGAAGGCGTGTTCCTGTTCAACTTTCTGTCCACGCCGGTCACGAACGCGGTTTTGCCGCGTGCCATGAAGGACGGTAACGTACTGATGCAGTCTTTCGTTGGCCGCGGTGACGCGGTGGACGGCGAAGTGTTCGAATGGGTTTTCCCGGTCGGTCCGACGTACTGGCAGCAGGCGGCAAATGACGTTGCCTTCATCAAGGGTCAGATGGGCGGTGACTTGAGCAAGGCGAAGATCGGGTTCATCTATCTGGATTATCCCTTTGGCCAGGAACCGATCGAGATCCTGAAAACGCTTTCCGAAAAGGAAGGGTTCGAGTTGGAGCTGTATCCCGTACCCCTTCCCGGGTCGGATCAGGCCGGCGCATGGAGCAAAATCCGCCGCGACAAGCCTGACTACGTGATCAGCTGGCTGCTGGCGGGCGGGCATGTGGTCGCCTCGAAGGAAATGCGCCGCAACCGTTTCCCGATCGACCGCTATCTGTCGGTGAACTGGCTGAACGAAGTCGATATCGCCAATATCGGCGCACAAGAGGCGAAAGGCATCCTGCGCGGGACCAACGTGGCCGGTGGCCAGGAAGTTCCGATCGTCAAGACGATGCTGGACACCTACTATGCCAATGGCAAGGGCAGCGGTCCCGAGAGCCTGGTGCGCGACGTGTACTACAACACGGGCATGGCGATCTACTCGGCCGGTTTCGAAGCCGCGCGGATCGCAATTACTGAAAACGGTTGGCCGATCACACCGGAAAGCATGAAGAATGCCTATGAATCGATCGAGAACTTCGATGGAAACGGCATCATGGCCCCGGTTACAGTGACCGACAAAGACCACGGTGGTGGCGGCAAGACCCGGGTCGAGCAGTGGAATGGCGAAACCTGGGTTCCGCTGACCGACTGGAGCGCCGACTATCTTGACGTTGTTTGGGATGTCATCAAGCACAGCTCCGCGACGTTCACCGTCGAATAAGACAGAGCTTCCCCGCGGCAGACATGTCGCGGGGAAGCTTTCCGCAGTTAGATTGTCCCGAGAAAGCGAAGCAGGTATCATGAGCCCCATTGACGTGAAGATCGAAGACGGAATTGCGACCGTCTGTATCAACCGGCCCGAACGTAAAAACGCGCTTTCCGTGGCGGCGACGAACGGGCTGACCGACGCTTGGGAGAAGATCGAGGCGGATGACAGCGTTCGTGTGGCCATTCTGACTTCTGCCGATTGCGGCGTTTTCAGCGCCGGACTGGATCTGAAGGAAGCCACACAAATCGCACGCGACGAGGGTGTCGATATTCTGACCAAGATGCGCGACCCGTTTCACGAGACCATGCGCGCCTGCAAGAAACCGATCATCGCGGCGATGACAGGGTCGCTGATGGCGGGCGGCATGATGCTGACCTTGAATTGCGATCTGCGGGTCGGTCTCAAGGGGACCAAGGTCGGTATCACCGAAGTAAAGATCGGTCGTGGATCGCCCTGGGCATCGCCGGCACTGTCCATGCTACCGCAGCCCATCCTTATGGAAATCGTTCTGACCGGCGACTTGATGCCGATCGAGCGCCTGCACGAATACGGGTTCACCAACTATATCGAAGACACTCCCGATGCTGTCCGCGCAAGGGCATTTGACCTTGCCAAACGCATTGCCAGCGCGGCCCCGCTGTCGGTTGTTGCCGCGAAAGGCGGCGTTCG
The DNA here is from genome assembly GCA_001626765.1 of Maritimibacter sp. REDSEA-S28_B5. Lineage (GTDB taxonomy): Bacteria > Pseudomonadota > Alphaproteobacteria > Rhodobacterales > Rhodobacteraceae > Maritimibacter. The sequence continues at coordinate 15,738 of LUOO01000115.1, read as the reverse complement.
CGCGACCATGGACCTGGGCTGTGCGGGTGGCCTGAAAGAGGGCAAGCGCCTTCACGAGGTGGTTTACGCCAGCAACGACGCGATTGAAGGCCCAAAGGCCTTTGCTGAAAAGCGAGCACCCGTCTGGACCGGGACCTGATGGAGACTTGAATGACTGAGCTTATTCGCCTGGACAGGGAAGGCCCTGTCGGAATCCTGCGTTTTCTTCAGCCGACAAAACGCAACCCTTACAGCATCGGGTTCGTCGAAGAACTGGTGGCGCTTCTGCGCGAAGCCGAACGGGACGCTACGATCCGTGTCGTTGTTATGACCGGTGGCAATCATTTCAGCAGCGGCGGCGATCTTGTCGGGTTTCAGTCCGAGATCGCCAAAGGCGCGCGGGCGACGTCGGAAATGGTGGACCTGGTTCACGATGGCGGACGCGCGGCCTATCTGTTTCGCAAACCTCTGATTTCCGCGGTATGCGGCGTGGCTTTTGGCGCGGGCCTCAGCCTGGCCTTGTCGGCGGACATTGTCGTTGCCGCCGAAGATGCCCGGCTGTGCGAAGTATTTGCACGCGTCGGCGGTTGTCCCGACACGGGATCAAGCTGGCTGCTTCACCAGCGCGCCGGTGCGGGCGTTGCCCGGATGCTTGTGCTCACGGGCCGTGAAATCGACGGGCGCACCGCCAGGGACCTGCGCGTTGTCGAAGAATGCGTGCCGGCCAACCAGGTCGAGGTACGGGCGCTGGAAATTGCCCGCGAGATTGCAACGCACCCGATGTTTGGCGTTCAGACCGCCAAGCGTGTGATGCGCGCCGCAGCCGAGTGCAGCTATCTCGAGGCGCTGGATATCGAGCGCGATGCCCAAAGCGTTTTGCTGTGCGCGCATGACTTTCCCGAGGCCATGAAAGCGTTTTCGGAAAAAAGAACTCCAGAATTCAAAGACCGTTAGCTCGGTTGAAACCTTATCGCAAAACTCAAGGAGACCACGCCAATGAAGGTACTCGTGCCTGTGAAACGCGTGATCGACTACAACGTGAAGGTTCGTGTCAAAGCGGACGGAAGCGGTGTCGATCTGGCCAACGTTAAGATGTCGATGAACCCTTTCGACGAAATCGCCGTCGAAGAGGCGATACGCCTGAAAGAGGCCGGCAAGGCCGAAGAGGTGGTCGCGGTATCCATCGGCGTCAAACAGGCGCAGGAAACCCTGCGCACCGCACTGGCCATGGGTGCCGACCGCGCCATCCTGGTCGTTGCAGCGGATGACGTGCACCATGATATCGAGCCGCTGGCAGTGGCCAAAATCCTTGCCAAGGTCGTGGAAGAGGAACAGCCTGGTCTGATTCTCTGCGGCAAGCAGGCGATCGACAACGACATGAATGCCACCGGCCAGATGCTGTCAGCCCTGCTGGGCTGGTCGCAGGGTACCTTTGCCTCGGAACTGGACATCGACGGTGACAGTGCCGTCGTGACCCGCGAAGTTGACGGCGGCCTGCAGACCATCAAGGTCAAGATGCCCGCGATCGTCACCGTGGACCTGCGCCTGAACGAGCCGCGCTATGCGTCGCTGCCCAACATTATGAAGGCCAAGAAAAAGCCGCTGGATGAAAAGACCGCCGATGATTACGGCGTTGATGTCACGCCGCGTCTGGAAATCGTCAAAACCTCCGAGCCCGTGGCACGCGCGGCCGGTATCATGGTCGGCTCGGTGGACGAGCTGGTCGCAAAACTCAAAGAAGCGGGGGCTGTATAATGGCTGTTCTTCTTCTCGCAGAAGTGACCGATGGTGAACTGGCAATCGACGCAACCGCCAAGGCCGTGACCGCGGCCAAGGCCCTAGGCGATGTGACCGTTCTGTGCGCGGGCGCCTCTGCTGCTGCCGCAGGCGACGCCGCCGCCAAGATCGACGGTGTGACCAAGGTTCTGGTCGCCGAAGACGCATCGCTGGGTCACCGCCTGGCCGAACCGACCGCCGCGCTGATCGCATCGCTGGCCGGTGATTATGAACATATCGTCGCCCCGGCCACCACGGACGCCAAGAACGTCATGCCGCGCGTTGCCGCGCTGCTGGACGTGATGGTCCTGTCGGACGTGTCCGGCGTTGTCGATGGCAAAACGTTCGAGCGCCCGATCTATGCCGGGAACGCGATTCAAACCGTCAAATCGTCGGATGCGAAAAAGGTCATCACCTTCCGCACCTCGACCTTTGATGCCGCTGGCGAAGGCGGGTCTGCCTCGGTCGAAAGCATCGGTGCCGGGGACAACCCCGGCCTGTCGGAATGGGTCGAAGACAAGGTCGCCGCATCGGATCGTCCCGAACTGACCTCGGCCGGTGTGGTCGTGTCCGGTGGGCGCGGCGTCGGCTCCGAAGAGAACTTTGCCCTGATCGAGAAACTGGCCGACAAGCTGGGCGCCGCCGTTGGCGCATCCCGCGCCGCCGTCGACTCGGGCTTTGCACCGAACGACTGGCAGGTTGGCCAGACCGGCAAGGTGGTCGCGCCTGACCTGTATATCGCTGTTGGCATCTCGGGTGCGATCCAACACCTGGCCGGCATGAAGGACAGCAAGATCATCGTTGCGATCAACAAGGACGAAGAAGCCCCGATCTTCCAGGTTGCCGATTACGGTCTGGTTGCCGACCTGTTCGACGCCGTGCCCGAACTGACCGACAGGCTGTAAGTCATTGCGAAAAAATTACAAAAAGGCCCGCCTGTTTTGGCGGGCCTTTTTTGTACGAGCCGAATGGGCGGCGCGTGATTAGATAAATCCGGATGCGCACGGTCCGAAGCCTTGTGACGCCCCGTCAGAACGCCTCGGGTTCATTGCCAGGAAATAAAACACTTGTTAGATTTCTTCAATGCAAGCATGAACCGATAGGAATAAAACATGTCTCTGATCAAGAACTCCCCGAGTTGGGCAGTGGATGAACACAAGATGTTCGCCGATAGTACACGCAGGCTTTTCGATGCAGAGATGGCTCCGAAGATTGAAAAATGGGCGGAGCAGGGAATTGTTGACCGCGACTTCTGGAAAACAGTCGGTCAGCAGGGTGTCATGGGTGGCTCGATTGCCGAAGAATATGGTGGGTTCGGTGGCGGCATCGGGTTCGACGCGATTACCGTCTACGAGCAGGGGCGCACCGGTGATACGGGTTGGGGCTATGGGATTCAGTCCATCGTAATCCATTATCTCAACGCATATGGCAGTGAGGAACAGAAGAAAAAGTGGTTGCCGAAACTGGTCAGCGGCGACAGCGTTGCGGCGATTGCCATGACCGAGCCTGGAACGGGCTCTGACCTCCAGAACGTACAAACCTATGCGGAAAAGGATGGCAACCACTACAAGATCAACGGTTCGAAGATCTTTATCACAAACGGGCACACGGCGGATCTCGTTGTTATCGTGGCAAAGACCGATCGCAACGCCGGCGCCAAGGGCGTTTCGTTGATCGTTCTGGAAACCGAGGGCGCCGAGGGCTTTCGCCGGGGACGGAACCTGAAGAAACTGGGTATGAAAGGTTCGGATACTGCTGAGCTGTTCTTCGAGGATGTGCGCGTGCCCACGGCGAACCTGCTTGGTCCGGAAGAGGGGCAGGGGTTCTACCAGCTGATGAAGCAGCTGCCTTGGGAGCGGCTGATGATCGGCATTACCGCGCTCGGTTTTATTGATTTTGCGATCGATGAAACGGTGAAATATGTTCAGGACCGCAAGGCATTTGGAAGCCGGATCATGGACTTCCAGAATACACGCTTCAAACTGGCGGAATGCAAAACCAAGGCCGAATTGCTACGCTCCTTCGTAAATGACGGGCTCGCGCGTCTTGAAGCGGGCGAACTTGATGCGGCCACGGCTTCGATGGCGAAATGGTGGGGCAGCCAGACGCAGAACGAGGTCATGCATGAATGCCTGCAACTGCACGGCGGTTACGGTTTCATGATGGAATACCCCATCGCGCGACTTTATGCCGACAGCAGGGTCCAGATGATCTATGGCGGCACCAACGAGATCATGAAGGAACTGATCGCACGCTCGATGGATGTTTGATCCGTCCGGTGCCGGGTGGGGCTACTCCCTGCCCGGCCCCAGAATTTCGTCGCTGTGTTCCCCAAGTCGCGGGGCCGGGCGATGATCATGTCGCGCAGGGGTCGCCGAAAAGCGAACCGGCGGGCGTGTCGTCCAGATCGCACCTTCGGTCGGGTGATCAATCCGTTGAAAGAACCCGGTTGCGGCAAGATGGGGATCGTTCGGTAAATCTGACAGGTTGCGCACTGGCATGGCGGGTATGTCGGCCTGCTCCATGAGGTCAAGCCACTCATCTGTGGTCCGGGTCAGCGCAATGTGCGCCACCATATCGTATACTGCGCCGATGTTGCGGCTACGGGCGTCCATGTCCGTGACCCAGACATGGTCGATCATGTCATTGCGCCCAACCGTCTTGAAAAACCGCGCCCATTGTACGTTGGTGTAAGGCAGAATTGTGATGTAGCCATCTGCGGTCTGAACCGGACGCCGGTGCGGAACCAGCATGCGGGCATAGCCGAAATCCTGCGGAGCCTCCTCGAAGGTGGCGCCATCCATATGTTCGGCCAGCAGGAAGGCGGCCAGCGTCTCAAACATCGGAACTTCGACATGCTGGGCCTGTCCCGTACGCTCGCGGTGGAACAGGGCGCCCATCACGGCATAGGCGGCGGTGACCCCGCCAAGCTTGTCGGCCAGAATTGTCGGGGCATAAGCGGGCGGTGCCTCGGGGTCGCGCAAGGTTGCCAGGCTGGCCAATCCCGACACCGACTGGACGGAATCGTCGAATGCTGGCTTGGCGGCATAGGGCCCGTCCTGTCCGAAACCGGTGGCGGATACCGTGATCAGGTTCGGGTTTTCCTGGCGCAGGGTTTCGGGTTCCAAAGACAATCTGGCAAGCGCCGCAGGCCGGATGCTCGAAATCATCACATCGGCATCGATGAGCAGTTTGCGCAACTGATCGAGACCGGTTTGTGTTTTGAGGTCGAGTACGACACTGCGCTTGTTACGGTTGGCCCCCAGAAAAGCGGCACCCATCAGCTTGTTGCGCGATGGCTGGACCTGGCGAAGAAGATCGCCCTCGGGGCCTTCCACCTTGATCACATCGGCCCCCAGATCGCCCAGCATCTGCGTCGCCAAAGGTCCGAAAACTACAGAAGTCAGATCGACGATCTTCACGTCTTGAAGGATCGCCGGATTGTTCTCATCGGTCATTTGATTGTCCACTTAGTTGCCTACCGTTTTTTATGAACGACGGCCGAACTCGGCGCGAAGGGCCTTGCCTTGCGCATCGAAGGCCGGGCAGGGGCCCAGTGCCGTTTCGCCGAGGCTGCGCCGGATCGGGGGGGTCGGGACGTTGATTTCACCGGAAGGCGTGCGAATTACGGACCGGTCGAGCTGGGGGTGACCGGACAGGGTCGCCACGTCGTTCACCGCGCCCGAGGCAATGCCCGCAGCGTCAAGCCGCTTCAGCATCTCGGCGCGGTCATGCGAGGCGAACACGGCCTTGATGAGAACTTCGAGCGCGGGTTTGTTTTCAATTCGCGACGTGTTGTCATGGAACCGGGGGTCGGTTGCCAAAGCCGCATCGCCCAGTATGTGTTCACAGAACCGTTGCCATTCGCCGTTGTGTTGCACGGTAATGACGACAAGCTGACCGTCCTTGCATTCATAGGCCCCGTACGGGCAAATGACCGTGTGGTTCAGTCCGACACGAGGTGTCGGCTTGCCAAGGTAATCGTGATACAGCAGTGGAACCGACATCCAGTCGGCCATCACATCAAACATTGCCACGGAAACGCCGCTGCCCTTGCCGGTGCGATCACGCCCGACAAGTGCTTCGCAGATTCCAGCATGGGCTGTCATACCGGTGGCGATATCGCAGACCGACACGCCCACCCGTCCTGGTCCGTCGGGTGTACCGGTCACTGATGCCAGACCGCTCTCGCATTGCACCAGAAGGTCATAGGCCTTGGCGTTGCGCATCGGGCCGTCTTCGCCATATCCGGTGATGTCGCAGGTCACTAGACGCGGGAAGCTCTCTCGCAGACTCGCGGAATCGAGCCCCAGCTTGGCCAGCGCGCCCGGCAGCAGGTTCTGAATAAACACATCTGCGTTTTCCAGCATCCTGAGCAGGATTTCACGGTCTTCGTCGGCTTTAATGTCCAAGGCGACCGATTCTTTGCCTCGGTTCAGCCATGTGAAATAGGCGCTTTCACCGTTGGCGGCGGTATCGTAGGCGCGGGCGAAATCGCCTGCGCCCTTGCGTTCGATCTTGATCACGCGCGCGCCGGCGTCGGCCAGCCGCGAGGAGCAAAAAGGCGCGGCGACTGCCTGTTCCAACGCAACGACGAGTTTGCCGGAAAGGGGGGCTAAGTCTGAACCTGACATGAGTTTCTCTCAATTGATCCTGAAAGGTTGACTAAATCTAACAATTGTTAGAAAGATTATCAATACGCTTAAACAAAGACTGGGTCGCTTGAAGGAGAACGCCAATGCAGGATGCCAAAGGACCAGACCAGCTTTTCCAACGCGCGCTGGCAGAGGGAGAGATCCTGCTGCCCAAGTGCGACGACTGCGGGGCCTATCACTTTTTCCCGCGAGTCCTGTGTCCACATTGTCATGGCACCGCGATTTCGTGGAAGCAGGCCGGCGGCAAGGGACGGGTCCACACCACAACAGTCGTGCGCCGAAAGCCCGAACGGGGCGGCGACTACAACGTATGCGTCGTCGAGCTGGACGAGGGTGTCCGGATGATGAGCCGGGTCGAGGGCATTGCCCCGGGTGAGGTCGTCATCGACATGCCTGTAACCGCATTCGTGGGCGAGGCCGAGGGTGTTCCGGCCGTGCTTTTCAAACCGTCGGAGGGATAGGCCATGACCACTGAACTTCGGGGGAAATCCGCCATCGTGGGAACCGGTCATGCCGGTCTCGGAGAAGCCCATGGCCTGACGGCCTATGATGTCATGGCGCAATCTGCGCTTGCGGCGCTTGGCGATGCCGGGCTGAAACTGTCCGACGTCGACGGGCTGTTTTGCACCATGATGGAAGACAGCATGCCGGCGCTTATGGCGGCGGAGTATCTGGGCATCCAGCCCCGTTTCATTGATGGCACGATGTCGGGCGGTTCGTCCTTCGTAAACTACCTGACGTCCGCGACCATGGCGCTGGACGCCGGTCTGTGTGATGTCGCGCTGATTGTTTATGGCTCCAACCAGCGCACCGCGTCGGGCAGACTGGTGACCGCTTCACGTCCGCCGGCCTACGAGGCGCCATATAATCCGCGCTATCCGATCTCGGCCTATGCGATGGCGGCGGCGCGGCACATGCATGAATATGGTACCACCCGCGAACAGCTGGCCGACGTGGCCGTTGCCGCGCGGGCCTGGGCGCAGCGCAACCCCGAAGCGTTCGAGCGCGGCCCGCTGACCCGCGAGGACGTGTTGGGTTCGCGCATGGTGGGCGATCCATTGACCGTGCGCGACTGTTGTCTTGTCACCGACGGTGGCGGCGCGATCGTAATGGTCCGCGCGGACCGCGCCCGGGATTTCCCGAAGGCACCTGCCTATGTGCTGGGCAGTGCTGCGGCAAGCTCGCACCGGCAGATTTCCCAGATGAAGGATTTCACCGTGACCGCGGCCCGCGACTCGGGCGCGCGCGCCTTTGCGGCGGCCGGAGTGACCCCTGCGGATATCCAGGCGGTCGAGCTCTATGATGCCTTCACCATCAACACGATTTTGTTTCTCGAAGATCTTGGGTTCTGCGCGAAGGGCGAGGGAGGGGCCTTTGTCGAGGGCGGACGCATCGCGCCTGGCGGCGTGTTGCCGGTGAACACGAATGGCGGCGGCCTGTCCTGCGTGCACCCCGGGATGTACGGCATCTTCACAGTGATCGAGGCTGCCCGTCAGATCCGTGGCGACGCGCCGGGCATTCAGTTGAAGGATATTGATCTGGCGCTGGCGCATGGCAATGGCGGTGTGCTGTCCAGCCAGGTCACGGCAATACTGGGGTCACGAAACACGCTCTGACGGCGATCAAGGGAGGAAAGATCATGCCACTGGATTTCGAAGCACTTTCGAATTGGGATTTCGAAGAGATCAAGCAGACTCTGACCGAGCGGGATACCATCCTTTACGCACTCGGGCTGGGGTTCGGCGAAGATCCGACAGACAAGAAAGAACTGGCCTTTGTCTATGAGGACGGTCTGAAGGCGGTTCCCTCTATGGCCGTTACCCTGGGGTATCCGGGCTTCTGGCTGCGCAATCCGAAAACCGGCGTGAACTGGCAGAAAGTGCTGCACGGAGAACAGTGGCTCGACATCTACAAGCCGCTGCCGACACATGGCCGAATTGTCGGCCGCAGCAAGATCGACTTTATCGCCGACAAGGGCGAGGGCAAGGGAGCCGTCATTTACCAAAGCCGCGATATTATCGACGCGGACAGCGGCGAAAAACTGGCGCGCGTGGCGATGTCGGCTTTCTGTCGCGGTGATGGGGGGTTCGGCGGTGAAAACCAGGCGGGTCCGGCACCCGCAGTGCTGCCTGATCGGGCGCCTGATCATGTATGTGATATCAATACCCTGCCGCGCCAAGCCCTTATTTATCGTCTCAGCGGTGATTTCAATCCGCTTCATGCTGACCCGGATGTTGCCCGTTCTGTCGGGTTCGACCGCCCGATCCTGCATGGTCTGGCGACCTATGGGCTGGCGGCCCGGGCGATTCTCAAGACGTTGCTGGACTATGATTCTGCCCGGCTTGTCGGTCTGGATGTTCGGTTCTCGGCGCCGGTCTATCCCGGCGAAACCGTGCGGTTCGAAATCTGGGAAGAGGACGGCGAGGCCCGGTTTCGAGCATCTATTCCGGCACGCGACGTGGTTGTTCTGAACAACGGCGCGGCGCGCTTCGCCTGAGGCAGTGAAGATGGCTCAACCGCTCAAGGATATCCTGGTGCTGGATTTCAGCACACTTCTTCCCGGTCCGATGGCGACGCTCATGTTGTCCGAGGTCGGCGCCGAAGTGATCAAGTTCGAGCGTCCCGGAGTCGGCGAGGACGCGCGCCAAACCGAGCCCAAGATCGACGGAGAGAGCATCGGATTTGCCGTGTTGAACCACGGCAAGCGATCGGTGGCCATCGACCTCAAGTCAAGGGGCGCAGTGGAACGTCTGCGCCCCTTGATCGAGAGGGCCGATGTTCTGGTCGAGCAGTTCCGTCCCGGCGTGATGGACCGGTTGGGGCTTGGTTATGAAGCGGTGCGCAAGATCAATCCCGGTCTCATCTATTGTTCGATCACCGGCTATGGCCAGACCGGACCAAAGGCCAGCGCCGCCGGCCACGACCTCAACTACGTCGGTGATGCGGGTATCCTGTCGCTCAGTCGTGGACCGGATGACCAGCCAACGGCCCCGTTCGGGCTGGTCGCCGATATCGGAGGCGGAACCTATCCTGCGGTGATGAATATCCTGCTGGCCCTGATTGCGCGGCAGGCAAGCGGGCAGGGAACGCATCTGGATATCGCAATGGCCGAGGGGGCGTTCGCCTTTGCCTATTGGGCCCATGCCGAAGGTGTGATTGCCGGGCAGAACATCGAAAGCGGTGGCAGCCGTCTGACGGGTGGCCTGGCCCGGTATCGGCTTTATTCGGCTGCGGACGGGCGTCAGATCGCCGTCGGCGCGTTGGAAGAAAAGTTCTGGCAGTCGTTCTGCGATGTTATTGGTTTGCCGGTGGCCCTTCGCGATGACTGGTCCGATCCCAATGCCTGCGCCGCAGAGGTTGCACGTCGTCTGAGGGAACACCCCTCGACCCATTGGGAGCCTTTGCTGGCAGCGGCAGATTGCTGCTGTTCGGTCGTGAAAACGCCCGCCGAGGCGGCGCGCGACCCGCATTTCAAAGCGCGTGACGTGTTCGGGCGGACAGTAAAAATCTCCGGCCGGGACGCGCCTGCTTTGCCGCTGCCAATTGCGCCGGAGTTCCGTTCTTCCGGAAATTCGGTCGGAGTTGCAGCCACTCTGGGCGAAGACAATACGCGTTATGGCTTGGACCAACCAAAGACAGAGTAAATCCCGTTGACGGGCAGGTTTTGAATCGGTAATCTAACATTTGTTAGAAAAAAGGAGGGGCCAATGGACAAGTCTGACGATGACCTGCCGACTGAAGCTGAGCGTTATGTCATGCCATCGCGCTTTGTGGAAAGCGATAGCTTGGAAGTGCAGGGTTTCGTGACATCGGCTTTGCGTGATCTCCCTGTGGGCGCAACCAATCGCGACAAGGCGATCCGCCTGTTCGAAGCGGTGCGCGACGATATTCGCTATGATCCCTATTGTTTTGCGCTGGATGAGGACTCTTACCGTGCCAGCCGTATCGCTGGGGCGGAAGCGGCGTTTTGCGTTCCCAAGGCAATTCTTCTGGCGGCTTGTTTGCGTGCTGTGGGTATCCCCGCCGCTCTGGGGTTCGCGGATGTGCGCAACCACCTGAATACACCCAAGTTGCAGGAGTTGATGGGGACCGATCTCTTTATCTACCACGGCTATGTTCAGCTGTGGTTGGGGAATGAGGCCTACAAGGTGACACCTGCATTCAACATGGAACTGTGTGAAAGATTCGGGGTCAAACCCCTGGTCTTCGACGGCTATCACGACGCGCTCTTTCATGAGTTCGACGAACAGAATCACCGGCACATGGAATATGTGAACGACCGTGGTCTCTATTTCGACGCGCCGATGGGTGAGTTCCTGGTGGCGTTCAAGGAAACCTATCCGAAGCTGGAAGAATTCAACCGCATCCGGATATCCAAGGATGCGAGCGGATACGATGACGGTTTCGCAAAGGAGGGTGCCTCTTGAGGTATCTGGAAGACTTCTCGCCGGGCCAAGTCTATCGCTTTCGCAGCGCTCCGATGAGCGCGGATTCAATAAAGGCCTTTGCCAAGGAATGGGATCCGCAGCGGCTGCACACCGATGAAGACTATGCAACCGCCATACATGGCAGCCTGATCGCCTCGGGCTTTCAGACCATGCTTGAGGTGTTCAAGCCGGTCATGACCGAGATGATGGTCGATGTTGCCAATATCGGCGGCATGGGCTTTGACAATTTGCGCTGGCTGCGGCCTGTGCACCCGAACGAACCCCTTGATGTCGAACTGACGGTCAACTCGGTCACACCGTCAAAAAGCAAGCCCGACAGAGGTGTTTTGCACTATACGCTCAGCGCCAAAAACCCCGAGGGCGAGGTCGTTTTTTCGACCGACACCCCCGTGATGATCCAGCGAAAACAAAATGACACAAACTGATATCCTTTCCAGCGAACAAGAAGACCTTCGCCTGTTGCGCGAGAGCGTGCGCACGTTGTTTGAACGGGCGGGCGGAAGTGACAGAGCCCGACAACTCCGTGATGCCGGGGGCGGTTTCGATCCGGAGATGGTCCGGGAACTGGCCGAGGCCGGTGTTTTCGGCGTGGCGGTGCCCGAAGATCAGGGCGGGCTTGGCATGGGCCTAGCCGCCGGGGGTGTCATCGCCGAGGAAGTCGGCCGTGTGATTGCCCCGGAACCGGTCGTGTCGACGATCGGTCTGAGCCTCGGCCTTCTGCGCCGCCTTTGTCCGGATCATCCGAAGATGGCACAGCTCATCGGCGGCGAAATTTCATTGGCGGTTGCCTGGCAGGAACGCGGCCCCGACGGGGCGCCTGCCGATGCGACCTGCCGATACGCGGACGGAAAGCTGACCGGTGGCAAGGCCTGGGTCGTCGGTGCGATCGGTTCGCACGGGTTCCTTGTCGTGGCCGAACAGGATGATGGTCCGGTTCTGGTTCTGGCTGAGGCAGACGCGCAGGGGCTTGTCATCGACAAGCGGACGCAGGCGGATGGCAGCTCTCTGGGCGAGCTTTCGTTTTCGGGAACTCCGGCCGCGGAATTGGCCAGCAGCGGTGCGGTTCTCACTGCACTGGCCGAAGCTGTCGCCGATGCAACGGCGCTTGCCGCGGCCGAGCTTGTCGGCCTGAGCGAGCGCGCCTTCGAGATCACGCTCGACTACATCAAGACGCGGGAGCAGTTCGACAAGCCGATCGGATCATTCCAGGTCATCCAGCACCGTGCCGTCGACCTCAACGTGATGTGCGAGGTCGCGCAGGCCGGAGTGCGGGAGGCGCTTGCGCAGATGGACAGCGAAACCGATCCGAAGGTTCGGGCCCCGATTGCCAGCCGCGCCAAAGCGCGCGCCGTCACGGCCGCCAAGAAAATCACCCGCGACGCCATCCAGCTGCACGGGGCCGTCGGGTACACGGATGAGTTCGATATCGGGCTCTACCTGAACCGGGCGCTGGTGCTGTCGGCCTGGTTGGGCGACGATGCCTATCACAGGCGGATATGGTTCGAGGCACGCGAAGCAGAGGGGGCAGCACAATGACCGACTGGAACGCTATGACCGATGCAGAGTTCCGCAAAGAAGTGCGCCAGTTCTTCGAGGCGGAATATCCCGAGGAGCTGCGTCACCTGCCGCACCGACCGAAGTTCGCCGAGATCGAACATTGGCACCGCAAGCTTCACGCCAAGGGCTGGGTCGCGCCAGCCTGGCCCGCTGAATTCGGCGGTATGGGGCTGAACGCCGCCAAGTTGCTGATCTTTTACGAAGAGCAGCAGCGCTGGGGCGTCAATCGCGGCCGCGACATGGGCGTGCAGATGGTCGGGCCGCTGATCATCAAATTCGGCACCCAGGAACAAAAAGATTACTGGCTGCCGCGTATCCTGAGTTGCGAAGATATCTGGTGTCAGGGCTATTCGGAACCCGGCGCCGGGTCCGATCTGGCGAACCTGCGCACACGCGCAGAGATTGACGGCGACGACTTTGTCATCAACGGACAGAAGATCTGGACCACGATGGCGCATGACGCCACGCATATTTTCATGCTGGTGCGCACCGATCCCGATGCGCCGAAGAAACAGCAGGGCATCAGTTTCCTGCTCGCTCCGATGGATCAACCCGGAGTCGAGGTGCGCACCATCACGACCCTGTCGGGCGAGACCGAGTTTTGCGAGGTCTTCTTTGACAATGCACGGACGCCCCGCGAGAACCTCGTGGGCGAGCTGAACAAGGGTTGGACGATGGCCAAGGCTCTCTTGAGCTTCGAACGCATTTTCATCGGTTCGCCAAGTCTGGCCCAGAACGCTCTGGGACAGCTTGAAAGTTTTGCCCGTGGCCGTGGCGCGTTTGACGATCCGGTGTTCCGTGACCGCTTTGCCCAGGCGGCACTGGATGTGGAAGATCATGCCGCGCTTTATGCCCGTTTTGCAGATCAGCTCAAACGTGGCGAGACGCTCGGTGCGGATGTGTCCATGCTGAAGATTTGGGTGACTGAATGCTTCCAGCGCATCACCGAGCTGATGATCGAAGCAGCCGGTCCCGATGGCGGCTCCATCGGGCCGCTTCAGGTCGGCAACGTAAGTGTCGATGTTCTGGCGAGTTTCTACAAGGCCAGACCTACCACGATCTACGGTGGATCGAACGAAATCCAAAGAAACATCCTGTCCAAGGCCGTCCTGGGACTGCCTGGCTGAATCAATACCCCACGGAGGAAATAGAACCATGTCGGATCGTTATGCAAAATACGATAAACTGAAATTTGACTACCCGGCGGATCGCGTCCTGCGCATCACGTTCGACCGGCCCGAGACATTCAACTCGGTCGATGCCGAAACCCACACCCAGATGACGGACATGTGGATCGATATCGACCGTGACCCAGACATCAATTCGGTCATCGTGACCGGTGCGGGCAAGGCATTTTCCGCCGGGGGTGATTTCAGCCTGATCGAAAACATGATTGGCAATTCGCACGAGATCATGAAGACGTGGAAAGAAGCCAAGGATCTCGTCTATAACATCATCAACTGCAACAAGCCGATCATTTCCGCGATCAATGGCCCTGCGGCCGGCGCAGGCCTTGTGGTTGCCATCCTGGCCGACATCTCGATCGCCGGAAAGAAGGCCAAGATTGTCGATGGTCATCCCCGCCTTGGTGTTGCCGCCGGTGACGTCGCGGCGATTATCTGGCCGCTGCTGACCTCGATGGCCAAGGCGAAATACTATCTGATGACCTGCAAGCCGGTGTCGGGCGAAGAGGCCGAGCGTATCGGTCTGGTATCAATGTGCGTCGAGGATGACGAGCTGCAGCAGATCGCGCTGGATACAGCCGTCGAACTGGCCAACGGCTCGCAAAGCGCGATTCGCTGGACCAAGTATTCGCTGAACAACTGGCTGCGCCAGGCCGGGCCGATCTTTGATGCGTCGACCGCGCTGGAGATGCTTGGCTTCATGAGCGAGGACGTCAAGGAAGGTGTGTTGTCGCACCGCGAGAAGCGCGCGCCGAACTTCCGTAAGGACTGCCCGCTTTAACACCAGATTGGACGAGGAGGCATGGAAATGTCTGATGATATCTACAAAGATATAGCTCAAGCCTATGCCGCTGCGGCCGAAAAAGCTCCTGGCCTGAAATCGCGATTTACAGCTGCCGGATTCGATCCGGCAGCTGTCACATCGGTGGCGGACCTCTCGCGTCTTCCAGTGATGAAAAAAGAAGAGCTTCTGAAGATCCAGCGCGAGAACCCGCCCTTTGGCGGGTTCCTGGCCTCGGATCTGAAGGATGTCGGGCGGATCTACGTGTCCCCCGGCCCGATTTTCGAACCGGCCCTTTCGGACGGTGGCGGCCACGGCCTTGACCGGCTGTTCAAGGCGGCAGGCGTGGGGCCGGGGGATATCATCCTGAACACCTGGATGTATCATCTGGTGCCCGCGGGGCTTTTGTTCGACGAAGCGGCACAGGCCGCAGGCGCCACGGTGATCCCCGGAGGCGTCGGCAATACGGAGCTTCAGGCACAGATCATCGCCGAAACCGGCGTGACTTCGATCTGCGCTTCGACCGCGTTTTTCCTGACGCTGGCGGACAAGGTGATCGAAACCTATGGCCGCGACGCATGGAAGGTGAAGACAGCCTTCCTCGGCGGTGAGATGGGCGACTGGATGGCCAAGCGCCGCCGGATCGAGGCCGAATACGGCGTGTCCACCTGGGCCGCCTATGCCACCGCCGATCTGGGCCTTGTCGCCTATGAGGATGGCGGCGAAGGCTACCTGGTTCATCCCGACCGCGTGGTGCAGATCTGCGATCCGGTCAGCGGCGAACAGGTCGCTCATGGCGATCCTGGCGAGGTTGTCGTGACCGCGCGCGATTCCACCTGGCCGATGATCCGGTTCGGCACCGGCGACAGCGCCTTTGCCCTGGAAAGCAACGCGGATGGCACCGTCAGCCGGATTTCAGCATTGCAGGGACGGGTCGGGGCAGCGGTCAAAGTGCGCGAGATTTTCGTTTATCCGCGCGTGGTTGAAGAAGTTGTCATCGGCACGCCGGGCGCAAAGGCCGCGCAGGCCGTGGTAACGCGCGAGAACGATCGCGACATGATCCGCCTCTCGCTTGTGCTGGAAGACGGTGCCGACGCTTCCGCCGCAGAAGCAGCCGCCGCTGATACCTTCAAACTGCATGCACGAATTCGTGCTGACGAGGTGAACATTGTTTCGGAACTACCCGAAAATGCAGAACTGATCGTCAACCAAAAAGACCGCTGAGATCGGGTTCTGTGCGCTTTGCCTGAATCCGACCTTTTAGCCGACACTGGCACGCGGGTTTTCGTGGACCCAAGACTTTCAACTTGGCGAAGGTCTTGGGGATCCCGGCCCCGCGCGCCCGTGGGGTGTCGCGG
>LUOO01000114.1 GCA_001626765.1 Maritimibacter sp. REDSEA-S28_B5 | reverse complement strand
AGCGCGACACGCGCGGATTCATCTCGATCACGATCAGGCGGCCATCCTTCGGATTGACCGCGAACTGCACGTTCGATCCGCCGGTTTCCACGCCGATCTCGCGCAGCACCGCGATGCTCGCGTTGCGCATGATCTGATATTCCTTGTCGGTCAGCGTCAGCGCGGGGGCGACGGTGATGCTGTCGCCGGTATGCACGCCCATCGGATCGACATTTTCGATCGAGCAGATGATGATGCAATTGTCCTTGCGGTCGGGCACCACCTCCATCTCATATTCTTTCCAGCCGAGGAGCGATTCCTCGATCAGGACTTCGGTGGTGGGCGAGGCGATCAGGCCGCCGCGGACGATATGCTCGAATTCCTCGCGATTATACGCGATGCCGCCGCCGGTCCCGCCGAGCGTGAAGCTCGGGCGGATGATCGAGGGCAGCCCGGTGCGTTCGAGCACAGCAAACGCCTCGTCGAGCGTGTGCGCGACGCCGCTGCGTGCGCTCTCCAGCCCGATCTTGTCCATCGCGTCGCGGAATTTCTGCCGGTCCTCGGCCTTGTCGATCGCCTCGGCATCGGCGCCGATCATCTCGACGCCATATTTGGTCAAGGTGCCGTCGTTGAACAGCGCGAGCGCGGTGTTGAGCGCGGTCTGCCCGCCCATCGTCGGCAGCTCGACATAGGTCGCGTCGGCCAGCTCGGGATCGGTCATGATCGTCGCCGGGTTGGAGTTGACGAGGACGATGCGATAGCCCTCCTCCTTCAGCGCCTTGATCGCCTGCGTCCCCGAATAGTCGAACTCGCACGCCTGACCGATAACGATCGGGCCGGCGCCGATGACGAGGATGGATTGAATGTCGGTTCTTTTGGGCATTATTCTGCTTCTCTTGCCTTCATTTTCCAGGTTGTCGCGATCACGCCAGCTTGTTCGGTCTGCTCACGAAGGCAGTCTTGTTGATCCTGCGACACGTCGCCGAGCCCAATGACCCAGTCCGTCTCACCCTGCTCTTTTCCGCGCTCAACTTTGACATCCGTGATCTGACAGGTTTCAAGAAACTCTCGAACTTGCTGCGCGGTCGCACTCGCACTGTGTCCTTCATCGCCTAGGGGATAGAGGCCACAAGCTGACAGTGGAAAAAACAGCGCCATTGCCATGAGCGCCGCCTGTCTCACGTGAGCCCACTCACAAACTTCTCGAACAGATAGAAGCTGTCCTGCGGCCCCGGACTCGCCTCGGGGTGATATTGCACGCTGAACGCCTGCTTCCCCGTGATCGCGATGCCGCAGTTCGACCCGTCGAAGAGCGAGATATGGGTCTCGTTCACGCCGTCGGGCAGGGTCTGGGCATCGACCGTGAAGCCGTGGTTCATCGAGGTGATCTCGACCTTGCCCGTCGTCTTGTCCTTGACCGGATGGTTCGCGCCGTGGTGGCCGTGGTTCATCTTGATGGTCTTGGCGCCGAGCGCGAGGGCGAGCATCTGGTGGCCGAGGCAGATGCCGAAGATCGGCAGATCGGTGGTGTCGAGCACCTGCTTGATCATCGGCACGGCATAGGCACCCGTTGCCGCCGGATCTCCCGGACCGTTGGATAGAAACACCCCGTCCGGGTTGAGCGCGAGCACCTCTTCCGCCGTCGCGGTCGCGGGCAGCACGGTCACGTCACAGCCCGCCGAGGCGAGGCAGCGCAGGATGTTGCGCTTGGCGCCGTAGTCGATGGCCACGACCTTGTGCTTCGGGTTCTCGAGCTTGGGGAACCCGTCCGGCCAGGCCCAGCGCATCTCGTCCCAGCGGTAGCTCTGCGCGCAGGTCACGTCCTTGGCGAGGTCGAGACCCACGAGACCCGGGAAGCTGCGCGCCTTGGCGACCAGCGCCTCAAGGTCGAAGTGGCCGTCCGGGTCGTGGGCGAGCGCCACATGCGGCGCGCCCTGCTGGCGGATCGCGCGGGGCAGCCGCCGGGTGTCGAGCCCGCCGATCCCGATCCGGCCCCGCTTGGCCAGCCACGCGGCAAGGTCTTCGGCGGCGCGCCAGTTTGAGGGCTCGGTCGGATCCCATTTCACCACCATGCCAGCGGCGACCGGGTCCTGCGTCTCGTCGTCCTCGGGGTTTACGCCAGTGTTGCCGATGTGAGGGAAAGTGAAGGTCACGACCTGTCCGGCATAGGAGGGGTCCGTCATGATCTCCTGATAGCCCGTCATCGCGGTGTTGAAGCAAAGCTCGGCGGTGGTGGTGCCCGTGGCCCCGAACCCCTTGCCGTAAAACACGGTCCCATCGGCAAGAGCGAGGCAGGCGGTCGGTTTCGGCTTGGTCGGCATGAGGGCACCTCTGGCAGCGGCGTGTGTCGGCGGATAAATCGGGCGATACCTACGAGGGGCGGTTCGGAGCGTCAAGTGGGGAAGGGGCGCGACCGGCTACGAAACGGGATGGTTAACCAGAGATGAAGAACCCGGTGGGTCACGCGGCGGCAGCGCTTGTTTCCGCAGGTGCGAAGGTGTATTTTCGGGACTTCGCGACTGCCTCGGGCCGGTCAAACGGCGCGCGGCGGTCCAAGGCAACCCAAGAGGCAATTCATGCGTAACCGGCTGAGCGATGCGCTCAAAACGGCGATGAAGGAGAAGGACAAGGACCGCCTGTCCACGCTCCGACTGATCAATGCGGCGCTCAAGGATCGCGAAATCGCGCTCCGCGGCGAAGGCGAGGACCAGACGCTGTCCGACGAGATGATCCTCGGGATTCTCGGCAAGATGGTCAAACAGCGACAGGAAAGCGCGAAAGCCTATGAAGAGGCCGGGCGGCTCGAGCTGGCCGAAAAGGAACGCTCGGAAATCAAGGTGATCGAGGAGTTCCTGCCCAAGCAGCTCTCGGACGCCGAAGTGGCCACCGCCGTCGATGCCGCCGTCAAGGAAGTCGGCGCCTCGTCCATCCGTGACATGGGCAAGGTGATGGGGGCATTGAAGGCCCGCTACACCGGCCAGATGGATTTCGGCGCCGTCGGCCCGATGGTCAAGGCGCGGCTGGGCTGACCACGGCCCCCGTCGCAACATCGTAGGGTGCGCCATGCGGCGCACCTTTTTTTCATGTCCGGCGGTCCGGGCCTTCGCGCAAAGGTGCGTCTGAAAACGCACCCTACGGCTGCTGGAGGGAGCTCCGCATTTGCGCACATCTTATGCGGGGCGACCTTGCAGACGTGCAGGTTGACTTGCCCCCGTGTCGCGAGGATTTTGGCCGCGCGGTCAAATCCCTCTCCCCCCGGACCGCGAAGTGAGGTCGCATGTCCAGTTCCACCGCGCTCCCCGGCGCCCCCGATACCTTATTGCCCAAGGGCACCGATCATTCCGCGCGCAACCGCGTGGTGATCGCGCTCCTGCTCGTGTCGACCTTCACGATGATCCTCAACGAGACGATCATGTCCGTCGCGCTGCCGCGGCTGATGACGGACCTCGGTGTGACGGCGAGCGCGGCCCAATGGCTCACCACCGCCTTCCTGCTTACCATGGCCGTGGTCATCCCGGTGACCGGGTTCCTGCTGCAACGGTTCCACACCCGCAGCGTGTTCATCGCGGCGCTAACGTTCTTCTCGGCGGGCACGCTCCTGTGCGCCATCGCGCCGGGACTGCCCGCGCTGATCACGGGCCGGATCGTGCAGGCCTGCGGCACCGCGATCATGATGCCGCTTCTCATGACGACCGTGATGACGTTGGTGCCGCCGGAAAGCCGGGGCAAGACGATGGGCAATATCTCGATCGTGATCTCGGTCGCCCCTGCGATCGGCCCCACGATCTCGGGCATCATCCTCAACCTCTTGGACTGGCGCTGGATGTTCTGGCTCGTCCTGCCCATCGGTCTGGGCTGTCTCGCGCTGGGCTACGCGCGGCTCGTCAATGTGACCGAGCCGAAAAAGGTGCCGCTCGACGTGATCTCGGTGCCGCTCTCGGCCATCGGCTTCGGCGGGCTGGTCTATGGCCTGTCCACCATCGGCGAAGGCCATGGCGAGGGCGGCGGCGTTCCCCTTTGGCTGCCGCTCGCGGTGGGAGGCGTCGTGCTCGTCGCCTTTATCCTGCGCCAAGTCGCGCTGGGGCCGAAGGACCGCGCGCTTCTCGACCTGCGCACCTTCAAGCACCCGATCTTCACCGTCGCCGTCATCATGATGGGCCTCGCCATGATGGCGCTTTTCGGGATGATCATCCTCCTGCCGATCTACATGCAGAACGTCCTTGGGATGGAGCCCTTGCAGGCGGGCCTCATGCTCCTGCCCGGCGGGTTGCTCATGGGACTGTTGGCCCCGGTGGTCGGGCGGCTCTTTGACGCCTACGGGGCGCGCAAGCTGGTCATTCCGGGGTCGCTCGCCGTGTCGGTCGCGCTCTGGCTGATGGTGACCTTCACCCCCGAGACCGGCATCGCCAAGGTGCTGGCCGCGCATATCATCCTTTCGGCGGGGCTTGCCTTCATGTTCACGCCGCTCTTCACCTCGTCGCTGGGCGCGCTGCCGCAGGCGCTCTATTCCCATGGCTCTGCCGTCATCGGCACGGTTCAGCAGGTGGCCGGCGCCGCCGGGATCGCGCTCTTCGTGTCGATCATGTCGGTCATCACGGCAGCAGGTCTGGAGCGCGGGCTGGATCAAGCCCACGCCCTGTCCGAAGGTCTGTCGGCGGGCTTCATGGTGGGCGCCATCGCCTCGCTCGCCATGCTCATCGCCGGGTTCTTCGTGCGCCGCCCGCCCGACATGGTGCCGGGGGCTGCGCCGTTGGGGCACTGAGACGGGCGCATCTGCCTGACCGTGGCGCAGGCGGCGCGGTTGCAATGCGTATTTTTCGGAAAGATGAAAGGGGCGCGATGTCGCGGCCCTTTTCTGATCGGTTAGTCGGTCGTGCGCCGCGACTTGGCCAAGACAAGCGCCCGGTCCAGCTCGTCATAAAGCTTCGGGCGCTCGTCCTCGTGCAGAAACGCCCCGATCTCGACCTCGCGGCCCGCGCCCTTGAGCGTGACGTAGTTTTTGACCGGCCCCCGGTCGCTGTCTTGGGCCACTGTCACCCAATGCGGGTTCGCCTCCCACTCCGCATGCAGCCCGCGCGGCCCGTCGCGGGTGAGGCGGATCACGTCCGGCCAGATGATCAGTTCCTCCAGGATCTCGCCGTCCCGGTAGCTTTTCCCGATGAACCACCACAGGCCAAAGATCGCCACCATGCCCGGTCCCAGCAGCCACCAGAGCGCCGAGGTCCCGACAAACGCGGACAGCGGGATCAGGAACATGACATAGGCAAACCCTACGGCAAAGGCGAAGCCGCGTTTGGGCAACGACCGGAACGGCCACAGATGCAGCTCGGCAATCGGTGCGCCCCCGTCGTCCCGCCCCGGCGCATCGGGGGGCGGCGAGCGGTCGATGTGCTGCGTCCATTCATAGGGCATCAGCCGCGCCCCCTCATCCAGCGCAAGACGGGGGCGAGCAGGATCACCCAGATCAGCCCGATCAGCCCGCCAAGCGCAAGGACACCGCCGACCTCGGCCACCCAGGATACCGCGGTGGTCAGGCCAGAGGTCATGCCGCCGACACGGCCAAAGGTGAGGGGCGCGAGCATCAGCGCCATCCCCCCGATCAGCAAGGCAAAGAGCGCGAGCGTCGTCTGCCGCGCCTCTTCCCCGCGTCGCGCCTTGACCGCCTGCGCCGCGGCCAGAACGGCGACAAGCAGGCAGAGGGGCATCACGTAGCGCCAATGCGCCACGACGTAGTAGGTGTCCTGCACGTCCTCCTGCCGGGCAAAGGGCCAGACCCCGGCCAGCGTCATCCAGAGCACGATCCCGAACAGCGCGAGCCCCGCGACCCCTGCCGCCATGATCCAGACCACGCGCATCCCGCGCCAGACCGCGAGCGCAGGCGGCAGCACGATCAGGAACAGGCTCAGGGGTGCGATCATAACGGTGCCTCTCATGTAAAAGGCCCGGACGTTTCCATCCGGGCCTTTCAACTCTGTCTGTCGTCCGCCCTTAGTGCGCGTGCGACTTGTCCCAGTCCTCACGCTTCGGGAGCTGTTCGAAGGTGTGCTCCGGCGGCGGCGAGGGCAGGGTCCATTCCAGGGTATCCGCGTATTCGTTCCAGTAGTTGTTCTCGGTCACGCGACGGCCGGCAAAGACCGTGTAGATCATGATCCCGAAGAACAGGATGAACGAGGCGAAGGACAGGAAGGCACCCATCGACGAAATGTGGTTCCAGTAGGCGAAGGCCTCCGGATAGTCGATGTAGCGGCGCGGCATGCCCTGACGGCCGAGGAAGTGCTGCGGGAAGAACGTCAGGTTCACACCGATGAAGAACAGCCAGAAGTGCAGCTTGCCCAGCATCTCGGGATACTGACGGCCCGACATCTTGCCGACCCAGTAGTAGCAGCCCGCGAAGATGGTGAAGGCCGCGCCCATGGACATGGTGTAGTGGAAGTGCGCCACGACGTAGTAGGTGTCGTGATAGACGCGGTCCACACCAGCCTGCGACAGCACGACGCCGGTCACACCGCCCACGGTGAAGAGGAACAGGAAGCCGAAGGCAAAGAGCATCGGCGTCTTGAACTCGATCGACCCGCCCCACATCGTCGCGATCCACGAGAAGATCTTGATGCCGGTCGGCACCGCGATGACCATCGTGGCGAGCATGAAGTAGGACTGCTGCTGGAGCGACATCCCCACGGTGTACATGTGGTGCGCCCAGACGACGAAGCCGATGACACCGATGGCGATGAGCGCCCAGACCATCGGCAGGTAGCCGAAGATCGGTTTCTTGGCGAAGGTCGCAAAGACGTGGGAGACGAGGCCGAAGCCCGGCAGAACCACGATGTAGACTTCGGGGTGGCCGAAGAACCACAGGATGTGCTGGTAGAGGATCGGGTCACCACCGCCCGACGGGTCGAAGAAGGTCGTCCCGAAGTTGCGGTCCATGAGCAGCATCGTGATCGCACCGGCCAGAACGGGCAGGGCGAGCAGGATGAGCCAGGCGGTGACAAAGATCGACCAGGCAAAGAGCGGCACCTTGAACATGGTCATGCCGGGGGCACGCATGTTGAGGAAGGTGGTGATCATGTTGATCGCGCCCAGGATCGACGAAGCACCCGACACGTGAACCGCGAAGATCGCGAGGTCCATCGAGTAGCCGCCTTCGGTCGTCGACAGGGGCGGGTAGAGCACCCAGCCCACGCCCGAGCCCATCTGGTCATTGCCGCCAGGCGACAGGAGCGAGGCGACGCCAAGCGCGGTGCCGGTGACATAGAGCCAGAACGACAGGTTGTTCATCCGCGGGAACGCCATGTCCGGCGCACCGATCTGCAGCGGCATGAAGTAGTTGCCGAAACCGCCGAAGAGCGCCGGGATCACGACGAAGAACATCATGAGCACACCGTGGTAGGTGATCATCACGTTCCAGAAGTGGCCGTTGGGCGTGCACTCCGCGCTTGCATCCGTGAACAGGCGGAAGCCCTCGAGGCACATGTGCTGGACACCGGGGTCCATGAGCTCGAGGCGCATGAGCACCGTGAAGCTCACCGAGATCAGGCCGACGATCGCCGACGTGATCAGGTAGAGGATACCGATATCCTTGTGGTTGGTGGACATGAACCAGCGGGTGAAAAACCCGCGATCGTCGTGATGTTCATGACCGTGAATGGCTGCGTCCGCCATGAAGGTCTCCCTTTCTTGCTCGATCCCGACAGGCTGAAAAGCTGCCGACACCCGTAGCTCCCTTCCCGTGCATGACTCGCATCATGCCCGAAATTAAACGGCTTTTACTGCGACAATTCGCGCAGGGCAATGTTGACCGAGATCAAATGTTCACTTTTTTGCATGTTTTGCAGGGGCATGGACCGGATTTGCGACCTTGGTCCGGGGGGCGAAAACCCGTGTTTCCGCTACGATTTTCCGCAGCTTACCGCGGCCATCCCGCTGCGGGCTGCCGGGATTCAACCCCTGCGTCCGGATGTCGCGGGATGCGTGGCGTGGCGCGGTCGCGACCTGTGATCGACGCGGCGTTGTCCGGTTGGCGCGGTCACGCCGTTTGCATCGCACCGGATCCTTCAGAACGGGCAGCCCCTGTCAGACCTTTTCGTCGTCCGTCGCCGCAACCTCCGGGTCGCTGTAGCTTGCGGGGTCGAAATCCTCGGGATCGTAGCTTTCGCGTCCCTCTTCTATGCCCGCGACATAGCTCGTCCCGGTGTCTTCGTCATACATTAGCCCATAGGTCGCCTTGCCTTCGGAGCGGTAGCGCAGGAGTTCGTGAATCCCTGCGTAGAGAAAGGCGATGACGAAAGGCGAGATGACGATGGCGGCGATCAGTCTGGCGTCCAAAACGGCTCCTCGGTGGTCGGATCTGCATGGTTCGTCCCTCCCAACGCGGGCAGCCGGGCGTTTGGTTCCGGATGCCTGGCTTTGCCTGTAGAGGCGCGGCGGCGACGACGTGGCGGGCGCGGCTGGATTACTGTGTCAGTGTCCCGGCCATGATCACAACCCGTCGGGGAGCCTTTCGGCAAAGTTCCAGACCCTGTCCAGTGGCCCGTCGCAATAGCCCCAGACCATCTTGAACCCCGGATACTGGTCGGAGTTGGCCAGTTGCAACTTGCCCCAGTAGTAACTGCCCATGAGCGGTGTCGGGCATTCCACGTCCGACATGTCTTCGGCCCAGTAGCCCTCGAATACGTGGTCGGTGAACTCGAGGACGAAACGCCCGTTGTCGCTCAGGTAATAGCCCTCGTAGGCAGCCCCGTCTTCCGACTGGAACGCCCATGTCTCGCCCCAGTCCGTCTCCCACGCGCCGCCGAAGGTCTCGATGCTGTCCTGCGCCAGAGCTCGCGACCCGGCGGGCGCGCTTGCGAGGAGCGGGGCGAGAAGCGCGGCGAAGGCGAGGGGCCGGATCATTGGTTCAGCCTGATCTTGTCCACGCGCATCCCGCGCGAAGTGACGGTGTAGGGGATGACGTTCTGCGAATAGACGCCATGCTTGAAGTAGAACTGTTTCGACCGCCACAGGCGTGGATCGCTGCCCGGGCGATAGGCTCCGGTCACCTGAAGCGTGCCGTCAAGGTAAAGGAACACGCGAAACCCGCTCTGCCCGTCGAAGTCGATGATGACCTCCAGCTTGTGCGCCGTCCCGTCGCGCGGCAGCCGTGCCGCCGATTTCCCGCTCGCCGACAGCACGTCGCGGATGCAGTTCTCGCCCGGCTGGTCGCCCACCTTGTAGTCGCCCGTGATGAAAAGCCGCCCGTCACCGCCCAACCGCACCATGAGCGGCGGACCGCAACCCAGACGCCCGTCGTGGATCTGAAACAGCGTCAGCGTCTCGGACGAGGCCGAGGTGATCGCGAGCGTGGTCGAGAACCGGTAGGCGCCCTTCTGGGTCGGCGCGATCTTGTCGCTTTCAAGCTCCGCACGCTGTTTGAAGATGCCGCCGGGGCACAGGTTGCGGCTGGTCTTGAAGGTCCAGTCTTTGCCCGACCGGGTGATCGCACCGGCCTCCGCGCCGCAGGACACGCGCCAGCGGTCGAGCGGATTGGCCTTGGCCGCAGGGGCGGCCATCAGGGCAAAGGCTACGGCAGGACCGAGACAAAGCGCGCTAATAAGATTGCCAGTGGTTCTCATGTCGTGTCCCCCCGACAGATCCCTACCGGCAGGAGGTTAGTGACGGGACACCGGCTTGTCAAAGATACCCGCCACGGCAGCGGGCAGGGGGCAGCGGACACTGGTCCAAGGAAAAACCCCGCCCGGTGGTGCCGGACGGGGTCGGAGGCGCACGGGCGAAACCGCAAGCGCGGGATCAGTTCGAGGCGGGCGTCTCTTCCGCCGCACCCTCTTCCGCCGGCATGTCGGGCGAGAAGGTGGCGAGGTAGGCGGCCACGTCGGCCCCGTCCTTCAGCTTGAAGGTCATCTTCGACTTGGCACCGTCATCACCCGTCTGTTCCTTCACGAAGGCGGTCGGGTCCGTGAGATAGGCGGTGAGCAGTTCCTCGGTCCAGATCATGCCGGTCTCGCCAAGCTCGACGAGGCCATCGCCATAGTTGAAATCGGTGCCCGCGGCATGACGGCCGATGACGCCATAGAGGTTCGGGCCGGTCTTGCCGCCCTTCACGATCGCTTCGCCCGAGTCGTCGATGATGGCGTGGCAGCTCTTGCACTTCTTGAAATCGTTCTCGCCCGCGGCGGCGTCGCCCATTCCCCCGTGGTTTTCGGCAAAGGCCGGGACGGCGAGCACGACGAGCGCGGCAGTTGTGCTGAGGGCGGTTTTCAGGATGGCTTTCATGGCGTTCCTCTTTGTTCGCTTGATGAGGGTCAAGTCTCTCCCTCCGGGAATCGCGGGACCCCCGGTTTGACTTCGGAACCATGGCGGCTCGGGGGTAGCAGGGCAAGCGGGCGGTTGGTCGCATGCCGGCGTGTTCGCCAATGCGCTGAATTGCGGTTGCCTATGCGGCTTTCCCCGCCATGGGCGCGGGCGGGCTGTGCAGTTGCCATTGCCCCTGGCGACCGATGGCCTTGGTCCCGGCCTCCCAGTGCGCCGCCCAGATTCCCAGCGCAAGGGGCGCGTAGAACCGCGATCCTTCCTCGGCACAAAGACGCGCCGAGCGCAGCCCTTGGGCATCCTCGCGAAGGATCAGCCGCGTGGTCTGGCCGTTGTAGGACGATGGCGCGCGGCGGCAGGCCTCGATCACCGGGCGGTAGGGCTTCAGCCCCTTGTGGTGCAGCGGCGCGGGCAGCCCGGGGGCCACGTCGAACACCAGATCTGCCAGCGGCTTGCGCCGGTGCATCGCGACCCGCATGAGCCGGACCAGCAGTGGCTTCCAGCGGCTTTCGTAGCCGATGGCGATGGTGCAGAGCACATGATCGCGCGCGGGATCGAAGCGCCCGCCAAGCGCCTCCTGCGCCGAGCGCAGATCGGTGCCCGGTCCGATCCAGCAGGTCGCGACCCCCCGCGCGGTCAGCCCCAACACCACATGCTCGAGCGCGCGCCCGGCCTCGATCACCGCGAGCCGGTCATATACCTTTGGCACCACGACGATCAGGAAATTCTGCGCCCCAATGCCGGGCCAGACCGTGATCCGCTGCTCCACGAACTCGGCCCGCACCTCGCCCTGGACGAGCGTATGGGCCGCGTCGAGGCTTACATGTTGCGTGAGAAGCGAGCGGACGGCGGACAGATCGGCGGGGGCGAGCGGCACGGGCTGAAACGACCGCACGGATCGGCGTTTCGCCATGACCTCGAAAATATCGCCTGGGATCGGGCGGTGGTCGCGGTCGGGCAGGGTGAAAAGCCGCAGCTTGAGAGCCGCGACCTCGAAGACGCCGAGCACAAGCGCCAGACCCGAGAGCACCGTCAGCACCCGCGATCCTCCCGCAAAGCCAAAGGCCAAGAGGATCAGCGACAGGAGCCCCAGCGCTAGCGCCAGTCCGAAGGGCAGGGCGAACTGCAACCAGCCCGAGAACTGGAGCCGCCGCTTCAGCGCCGCCAGCGCGGGCGGCATCGGAGCGGCGATATCCTCGTCATTGGCCCCGCGGTTGGTCGCAGACAGGCTCATGCGCTCTTCCGGCCCTGATCCGTCGACAACTCCGGCAGTTCGCCGAAGACCTCGTCAAAGGTCCGGCGCAGCGCCACGTCCACATCCGCCATCGTGACCGGCAGGCCCAGGTCGACCAGCGATGTGACGCCGTATTCGGTGATCCCGCAGGGCACGATCCCTGTGAAATGGTCAAGCTCCGGCTCTACGTTGATCGACAGGCCGTGAAAGCTCACCCATTTGCGCAGCCGCACGCCGATGGCCGCGATCTTGTCTTCGGCCATCTTGCCGGTCACGGTGCGCGGCCTGTCGGGCCGTTCGACCCAGACGCCCACGCGGCCCTCGCGCACCTCGCCCTTGATGTTGAAGGCATCGAGAGTCGCGATAACCCAATCCTCCATCTTCTGGACAAAGGCGCGGATGTCGCGCCCGCGCCGGTTGAGGTCGAGCATGACATAGACGACGCGCTGGCCCGGGCCGTGATAGGTATACTGGCCGCCGCGCTTGGTCACATGGACCGGAAAACGGTCGGGATCGACAAGGTCGGCGGGCTTCGCGCTGGTGCCTGCGGTATAGAGCGGCGGATGTTCGACGAGCCAGATCAACTCGTCCGCCTCGCCCGCCGCGATGGCCGCCGCGCGCGCCTCCATAAAGGCGACCGCGTCGTCGTAGTCGGTCAGCCCGTCCGTGATGTTCCATTCGACCATCGGGTTCATCCGGGCAAAAGCCCGGCCTCCTTCACGGCGGGCAGATAGGTCCGCGAGACGGGAATGTCACGCCCATTGGTCAGGGTGAGGGTCGCTTTCGCGCCGTCGCGTCTCGCAGCTGCAACGGCGGGGATGGCCACCCAATGCGACCGGTGAACCTGCAGTCCCGGGGTTGCGCCGACCTCTTCGATCGCGTCCGACAGCCGCAGGAGCACGAGTTCCGTCCCCCGATCGGTGATGACCTCGACGTAGTGATCCTGCACCGACAGCGCCATGAGCGCGCCGCGTTTCTCGATCGGCACACGGGCAAGGATACGGGGCGCGCCGCCCGACACCATCGGCGAAGCGGGCGGCTGGTCCGGGGCAGACCCCGCCTGCGCGCGCGCGTGGTCGTGCATCGCGACATAGGCCACCGAGATGATGACCGAGATCACGATGACATTGATCCAGAGCGGGACAAGGAGTTCGGGATCGAGGAACCCGATCCCGAACACCGCCGTGTTCACGACGGTGAGGAGCGCCGTCAGCACCACCCCGGCAAGCGCGCCGGAGACGACGACGGCCGGCCAGCGCGGCACACCCGCCCGGCGCAGCACCTCGGACAGAAACGTCGAGACCAGCGATCCGACCCCGAAGCCGATCATCGTGATGAAGGTCCAGTAGACGACGCTGGGCAAGGGCCGCATAACCTCGTCCGTGTCGAAGGGACCGGCAAGGCCAAGGACCACGCCCGCCGCAACCAGCCCGATCCAGACCCCGCGCCGGCCAAAGGTCGCCCGCATTTCGCGCTTCGTGAAGTGCATGAGGCTGTCGTTCACGGTCCCGGATGTCCCTCTGCGTATTCCCGGTCGCGCCACGCCGACCGGCCTGAGAAAGAGGTGCCAGACCCGATACCCGATGGCAAGGAACCCAGACCATGTTCGACCTCTCCCCGCTCCTCGACGCACCGGCCCCCGTGCAGGCCCATGTGATCAGCGCCCTCGCGGCGCTCGCGGCCACCCCCGTGGTGATCTTTCGCCGCCGCCGGGACCGTCTGCACAAGACGCTGGGCTATGTCTGGGCGAGCGCCATGGCCCTCACTGCCGCGTCGTCCTTCCTGATCATGGAAATCCGCCTCATCGGTCCCTTCAGCCCGATCCATATCCTCTCCGCCGTCACCCTCGTGAACCTCGTGCTCGCGATCAGCGCGATCCGGCGCTCCCCGGTCGCCGGATGCACGAGGTGCTCTTCGGCGCGGCCGAGGACGGCACCAGCATCGCCGCGGCCGCAAGCCTCGCGGTGCTGGCCGCCGTGCTTCTCTGGACCGGTTGGAAGCTCTTTTCCACCCGTCCGACGCTGCCCGCCGAATAGCCGCGACGGGCGCGCGCCCGCCTCGGGACGCCCCGGAAAAAGAAATTCGCCAATTCGGAAAATTCCCCTTCACATCATCCGAATCCCACGCTATTCA
Source organism: Maritimibacter sp. REDSEA-S28_B5 (assembly GCA_001626765.1). Classification (GTDB taxonomy): domain Bacteria; phylum Pseudomonadota; class Alphaproteobacteria; order Rhodobacterales; family Rhodobacteraceae; genus Maritimibacter. Next base: position 34,814 of record LUOO01000114.1, on the reverse strand, counting down.
GCGCGCCACCAAGCCAAGACAGTGCGGTCGTGGCGGAATTGGTAGACGCGCAGCGTTGAGGTCGCTGTGGGGTAACTCCCGTGGAAGTTCGAGTCTTCTCGACCGCACCATTTGGACCCTTGGTCCAGCAAAAAGCCCCGCCGGCAACGGTGGGGCTTTTGGTTTTCGGCCGGTCATGTTCCCTCTCCACCTGCCCACCGGATCGACCCGCCGCAAAAACCGGCACAGGAGTGCAGGCCCCGTCCAGACCGACTTCTACGCAAGACTACTTACTTGCCCCTGCGCCACCCGGCACGATACCACACGTCAGACGCGCGGGCGACGGAGGACGAGCGCCCGCGACGCGCCATCAGTGAGGACCAGACCATATGCAGAAAGTCTACGACACGGCCGACGCGGCCCTGGAGGGCATCCTGAAGGACGGGATGCTGATTGCCGCCGGGGGCTTTGGCCTTTGCGGCATCCCCGAACTGCTCATCGACGCCATCGTGAAGAGCGGGGTCAAGGATCTGACCGTTGCTTCCAACAACGCGGGCGTGGACGGCTTCGGGCTGGGCAAGCTGCTCGATACCCGTCAGGTGAAAAAGATGATGTCGTCCTACGTGGGCGAGAACGCCGAATTCATGCGCCAGTATCTGTCGGGCGAGCTCGAGCTCGAGTTCAACCCGCAGGGCACGCTCGCCGAACGGATGCGCGCGGGCGGCGCGGGCATCCCGGGGTTCTACACCAAGACCGGCGTGGGCACGGTCATCGCCGAGGGCAAGGAGCACAAGGACTTCGGCGGCGAGACCTACATCATGGAAGAGGGCATCTTCGCCGACCTCTCGATCGTCAAGGCGTGGAAGGCCGACGACACCGGCAACCTCGTCTTTCGCAAGACCGCCCGAAACTTCAACCCGCCTGCTGCCATGTGCGGCAAGATCTGCGTCGTGGAGGTCGAGGAAATCGTGCCGCGCGGCTCGCTCGATCCCGACCACATCCACCTGCCGGGCATCTACGTGCACCGGATCATCCAGGGCGAACACGAGAAACGGATCGAACAGCGCACGACGCGCAAGCGGGAGGAAGCATAATGCCCTGGGATCGTAACCAAATGGCGGCACGGGCCGCGGAAGAGCTTGAAGACGGCATGTATGTGAACCTCGGCATCGGGATCCCGACGCTGGTGGCCAACTACGTGGGCGACAAGGACATCACGCTGCAATCCGAGAACGGGATGCTCGGCATGGGTCCGTTCCCCTTCGAGGGCGAGGAAGACCCGGACCTGATCAACGCGGGCAAGAAGACGATAACCGAGCTGAACCGCACGTCCTATTTTGACAGCGCCATGTCCTTCGGCATGATCCGGGGCGGCAAGATTGCCGCCGCGATCCTGGGCGCGATGGAAGTGGCCGAAAACGGCGACCTCGCGAACTGGATGATCCCCGGCAAGCTCGTCAAGGGCATGGGCGGGGCCATGGACCTCGTCGCTGGTGTCGAGAAGGTCGTCGTGGTGATGGACCACACCAACAAGGCGGGCGAGACGAAACTCCTCAAGGCCTGCACGCTGCCGCTGACCGGCGCGGGCGTGGTGGACCGGATCATCACCGATCTGGGTGTGTTCGACGTGGTCGAGGGCGGGCTTCGCATCGTGGAATGTGCCCCCGGCGTGACCGAGGATGAGATCCGCTCGAAAACCGAGGCGACGCTGGTCTGAGAGCTGGTCTGACACCGGCCGCCGGAAACGACGAAGGGCCACGCAATCGCGTGGCCCTTTTCGTTTGCCGGGGCAGGGAGCCGCTTACAGCTCGCCCAGAATATCCCGCGCCGCGGCGCAATCGGCATCCATCTGGGTGATCAGTGCCTCGAGACTGTCGAATTTATCTTCGGGCCGCAGATAGGCGACCAGCGCCACCGACAGATGCGCGCCGTACAGATCGCCTTTGAAATCGAAGACATAGCTTTCGATGTTAGGCTGGTTCTCTCCAAACATCGGCCTGACCCCGATGCTGGCCGCGCCGCCATACTCGCCCTTGTGCGGCCCGGTCAGCACGTCGACCTTGACCGCATAGACCCCGAACTTTGGCGGGTGCAGCCCGGCGATCGACATATTCGCCGTCGGATAGCCCAGATCGCGCCCGCGCTGGTCGCCCCGGATCACCACGCCGTCGATCCGGTGCCAGTGCCCCAGCATCCGCGCGGCATCGCGGGGACGGCCCTCGGTCAGCGCATCGCGGATCGCGGTCGAGGAAATCTCGACCTCGCTGTCGCGCAGAAGATCGGCAACGGTCACGCCAAAGCCCATCTCGGCGCCCAGCGCGACCAATGTCTCGACATCGCCCGCGCGCCCCTTGCCGAAATGGAAATCCTGCCCGACGACGACGTGGCGCAGGCCAAGCCCCTCGACCAGCACGCGGCGGGCAAAGTCCTCGGGTGTGAGGGCAGAGAGCGTGTCGTTGAAAGTCATCTCGTAGAGCTTCTCGACCCCCAGCCACTCCAGCCGGTTGGCCCGCGCCTCGGCGTTCATCAGGCGAAAGTCCGGGGCCTTGGGCGCGAAATACTGACGCGGATGCGGCTCGAAGGTCATCACACCCAGCGGCGCGCCGAGATCGGCTGCCTTTGTCCGCGCTATGTCGATGACAAACTGATGCCCGCGATGCACGCCGTCGAAGTTCCCGATCGCGGCAGAGGCGCCCCGGTCAGCTTCGTCGACGAACTGGAAATCCCGAATGATCTTCATGCTATGGCAAGTAGCGGGGCAGGGCGGAAACCACAAGCGGCGGCTGCGGGCATGGCGGACCGCTCTTTCATCTTTCCCCAAATATGCCCGCCGGAGGCAACGTTGACGCCCGTTCCACGCAAGGACAATGAGCGCCTGCGGCGCACAGGGTTTCTCGCGTCCATCCTTGCGGATGGACGCGACCGACTTGCATACTTGTGGAAAGATGAAAGGGGGGCGCCGAGCGCAGCGAGGCGCCCCCACCGCGACGGGGCGAAGCCCCGGCGCAACACCTCAGGCGACCTCGGCCAGCCGCCTCAGCGCCTCTTCAAGCTTGGCCGCTTCCTCTTCGCGCGCGGCGAGGTTGGCCTTGGCTTCCTCGACCACCTCTTCGGGCGCATTGACCGCGAAGTTCGGGTTGTTCAGCCGTCCCTTCAGACCGCCGATCTCCTTCTGGAGCTTGCCCAGCGTCTTCTCGAGCCGCGCTTTTTCCTCGGCCACGTCGATGATGTCAGCGAGCGGCAGCGCAAAGGTGCCGCCCTCGACCGGGATGGTCACGCAGCCCTTGGGAAGTTCCGCCATCTCGGTAATGCTGTCGATCCGCGCGAGCTTCACGATGAGCGCCTCGTTGGTGGCGAGCGCCTGTCGCCCGGCGTCGTCGAGGTCACGCAGAATGACCGGGATCTGGAGGCCCGCCGGCACATGCATCTGGGCGCGGGCGGAGCGGATTTCCTCGATGAGCTTCACGACCCAGTTCATCTCGCGGTCCGCGCCCGTGTCGATCAGTTCCGCGCCATAGGTCGGCCAGTCCGTGTGGACGAGCAACTTGGGTCGCTCCGCGATCTGGCCCCAGAGCTCTTCGGTGATGAAGGGCATGATCGGGTGCAAGAGGATCAGGCACTGGTCGATGACCCAGGCCATCGTCGCGCGCGTTTCTGCTACCACGGCGGGGTCGTCGGAACCGAGCAGGGGCTTTGAGAACTCCACATACCAGTCGCAGACCTTGCCCCAGACGTAAGCATACAAACCATTCGCCGCATCGTTGAAGCGGTAGCCGACGAGCGCCTCGTCCACGGCGTCGCGGATACGTGCGGTTTCGCCGATAATCCAACGGTTTACCGTCTGGGTCACCGCGGCGGGGTCAAAGCCCGGCACCGGTTTGCAGTCGTTCATCTCGGCGAACCGCGCGGCGTTCCAGAGCTTCGTGCCGAAGTTCCGGTAGCCCTTGATCCGCTCCTCCGACAGCTTCAGTACGCCGCCCAGTGCCGCCATCGAGGCATTGGTTAACCGCAGCGCATCGGCCCCGTATTGGTCGATGATCTCCAGCGGGTCGATGACGTTGCCGGTGGTCTTGGACATCTTCTTGCCCTTCTCGTCGCGGACGAGCTGGTGCAGATAGACAGTGTGGAACGGCACCTCGTTCACCACGGCAAGCTGCATCATCATCATCCGGGCGACCCAGAAGAAGAGGATGTCGAAACCGGTGACGAGCACATCGGTGGGGAAATACTCCTGCAGCTCGGGCGACTGCTCCGGCCAACCGAGCGTTCCGATGGGCCAGAGACCCGAAGAAAACCACGTATCCAGCACATCGGCGTCGCGCCACACCGGATAAACCAGCTTGGTCGGGTCCTGCTCGATCGCGTAGGTGGCGAGGCTTTCAGCCAGCATGTCGATGGCGGCGGCGCGGTCCGCAACCTCGACCACGCGCGAGTGGCCGAGCGGCATGGGCGTGTCTGCGATCTCGTCCTGAAAGGCAGGCACGATCTCTTCGAAGGACGAGCCTGCGTGATGCACGACGCCGCGATGCACCATGCCGTCGACCAGCGTTTTCAGCAGGTCGACCTCGTCGAGGTCCCCGTCCGTGCCGATCTGTTTCTCGTAGCCAAGGTCGAGACCATACCACACCGGGATCTGGTGCCCCCACCAGAGCTGGCGCGAGATGCACCAAGGTTCAATGTTCTCGAGCCAGTGGTAATAGGTCTTCTCACCCGATTCCGGGATGATCCTGGTCTGGCCCGTGCGCACGGCGTCCAGCGCCGGACCCACGACCTTTTCGGCGTCCACGAACCACTGGTCGGTCAGCATCGGCTCGATCACGACCTTCGAGCGGTCGCCAAAGGGCTGCATGATCGGCTTGTCCTCGACGTAAGGCACCTGTGCCTCGGTCACGGTGCCGTCTTCGTCGGTCGTCGTCACGGCGCGCATGACCGCGAGCCCTTCGTCGGTGATCTGCTTCACGACCGCCTTGCGGGCCTCGAACCGGTCCTGACCGCGCAGCTCGTCGGGGACGAGGTTTAGGGCATCGACCTCCATCTCCTCGAAGTCTGCGCCATTCGCGATCTCCTGCGCGCGGGTGGCACAGGTGGCGTAATCGTCGCCATCCGCCCGCATGTGCCCGCGCATGTCCATGAGCCGATACATCGGGATACCGCCGCGCTTGGCGACCTCGTAGTCGTTGAAGTCATGCGCCCCGGTGATCTTGACCGCGCCGGACCCGAAGGTCGGGTCGGGGTATTCGTCGGTGATGATCGGGATCAGGCGGCGGTGTTCCTTGGGCCCCACGGGAATTTCGCAGAGCATCCCCACGATGGGCGCATAGCGTTCGTCCGACGGATGCACCGCGACCGCGCCGTCGCCCAGCATCGTTTCGGGCCGCGTGGTGGCGATCGAGATATAGTCGCGTTCCTCGGTAAAGGTGACGGTCCCGTCCTCGTCTTTCTCGACATAGGTATAGGTCACCCCATTCGCGAGCGGGTATTTGAAGTGCCACATGTGGCCCGCGACTTCGATGTTCTCGACCTCGAGATCGGAGATCGCCGTTTCGAAATGCGGGTCCCAGTTGACGAGCCGCTTGCCGCGATAGATGAGGCCCTTGTTGTACATTTCGACAAAGACCTTGATCACCGCGTCGTGGAAATTGCCGTCCGGCTCACCCTCGGGCGCATTGGGGGCGCCGGACATGGTAAATGCGTTGCGGTCCCAATCGCAGCTGTCACCGAGCCGCTTCATCTGCTCGATGATCGTGCCGCCCTTTTCCGCCTTCCATTCCCAGACCTTGTCGAGAAACGCCTCCCGGCCCAGCTCGCGGCGCGGCGGCTGGCCGTCGGCGGCGAGTTTCTTTTCGACCTGAAGCTGCGTCGCGATCCCCGCATGGTCCTGACCGGGCTGCCAGAGGGTGTCGAACCCGCGCATCCGGTGCCAGCGCGTGAGGATGTCCATGATCGTATGGTTGAAGGCATGGCCCACATGCAGCGCGCCCGTCACGTTGGGGGGGGGCAGCATGATGCAGAAGGTCTCGTCGCGCGACGCGTTCGCGCCCGCCGCAAAGGCTTTCGCCTCTTCCCACATCGCGGAAATGCGCGGCTCGACGGCATTCGCGTCAAAGGTCTTGTCCATGGCCATGGGTCACCTGTCTTTCTCTGGTCGCGCCGGGTTTAGCGGTTGGGGGCCGGAAGGGGAAGGGGAGAGGGTGGGGCGCAGGGCCGGAACATGGGCTCCTGCGCTTCACGCTTCGCGAACGGCATCTGCGTAGCGGGCGCGCCCATTCACGCAGACGCGCTGGCGGACCCGCCTGCCGGTCCCGCATCAGGGACACATCCAACGACAGACACAGGAAGTGCCCCATGCCCCTCAACGACAGGATCAACGCCCGGATCGCCCGCCTCGTCGGCCCCAACCGCATCGCGCAACGCAAGGTCCGGCTTTTCATCGGCATTACTGCGATCATCCTCGCCAACACGACCCTCGGCCCCCTCATCGGTCACGGCATCGCCGCCGCGCTGGGCGTCGCCGTCTTCTTGCTCATGCTCGACATGGGGGAGGGGAAATGACCGCTCTTGCCCATGTGCCCTTCTGGGACTGGCCGCTCGGGCTGCTCCTCCTCTGGGTCTGCCTGCGTGCCCTGCGCGACCGCCGCACGCCGCTCGTTCTGGTCTATCTCCTGCCGCTGCTGGGCCTTCTGACCCTGCGCAGCGTGGCGAGTTTCGGGGTCGGGCCGCTCGTCTGGTCAGCGCTCGCGCTGGGCTACGGTCTGGGCGCGATGATCGGCTGGAAACGGCAGTCGGGACGCACACTTGCCAAAACCGCCCGCCATGTGGTGCAGCGGGGCGAGGGCATGACCGCGCTCGCCATCCTCACGCTCTTTGCCCTCAATGCCGCGATCGGCACGGTGACGGCGGTGGCGCCCGATCTACTGGTGAGCTATCCGCTCCCCCTGGTGCTCTCCGCGATGGCCGGGCTGGCCTCGGGCACCTTCGGCGGGCGGGCGCTGTTTATCGCCTCGATGCCGGTCACGTCGCAGCGGTCTCTTACTTAATATATGATAATAAATAAAAAAACCTTCCCTGCAGGCAAGGTTTCTCAGGTGCTCGGATGGAAAAGACTCTCAGGTCACGACGTCCGGCCCCGCGCGCCCCGTGCGTTCCTTCAGCCCGGACAGCGCATCCGCCGCCTCGGCCACCGGGGCGAGTGCCACGGACGGGTCCATGCCCAGATCGCCCTCCGGCTCGACATGGTTTTCCAGGTAGAGCCGGATGGTCGCCCCCGCCGTGCCGGTGCCCGACAGGCGCAGCACCGCCCGCGCACCGCCCTCGAAATTCAGGATGATGCCCTGCGAGGTCGCGGTCGAGCCATCGACCGGGTCCACGTAGTCGAAATCTTCGGCATCGGCGACCACCAGACCCGCGGCCTTGGTTCCGCCCAGATCATCGAGCTTGTCGCTCAGGTCCGACATGATCTCGCCCGCCACCTCGGCGTCCACTTCCTCGTAGTCGTGGCGCGAATAATAGGTGCGTCCATACATCTGCCAATGGGCGTCCATGATCTCGGCTACGCTCTGCTTCTTCACCGCGAGGATGTTGAGCCAAAGGAGCACCGCCCAAAGCCCATCCTTTTCGCGCACATGGTTCGACCCGGTGCCCGCGCTTTCCTCGCCGCAAATCGTGGCGCGGCCGGCGTCGAGCAGCGTGCCGAAGAACTTCCAGCCGGTTGGCGTCTGGTGGCATTCCACGCCCATCGCCTGCGCCACACGGTCCGCCGCGCCCGAGGTCGGCATCGACCGCGCGATCCCCTTGATCCCGTCGCGGTAGCCCGGCGCGAGGTGGGCGTTCGCGGCCAGTACGGCGAGGCTGTCGGACGGCGTGACATAGACGCCGCGCCCCACGATCATGTTGCGGTCGCCGTCCCCGTCGCTCGCCGCGCCGAAGTCCGGTGCGTCGTCCGCGAACATATGATCCATCAGGACCTTGGCCCAGACCGGGTTCGGGTCCGGGTGCCCGCCACCGAAGTCGGGCGAGGGCACGCCGTTCACCACGCTTCCCTTCGCCGCGCCCAGCCGGTTTTCGAGGATCTCGGTCGCATAGGGCCCGGTGACCGCGTGCATCGCGTCAAAGCGCAGCCGGAAGCCGCCCGCGATGAGTTTCGCGATGGCGGGAAAATCGAAAAGCGTCTCCATGAGGGCGGCGTAGTCGGTCACGGGGTCCACGACCGCGACCTCCATGTTTCCCATGGAAAAGGTTCCGATGGCGTCGATCCCCGGCGCGTCCTCGTCTGTGATCTTGTAGCGCGTGATCGTCCTGGTATTGGCAAAGATCGCGTCGGTGATCGCCTCGGGGGCCGGACCACCGTTCGCGATGTTGTATTTGAGGCCAAAGTCCCCGTCCTCGCCGCCGGGGTTGTGCGAGGCCGACAGAATGAGACCGCCGTCGGTTTCATTGAGCCGGATCAGGTGGCTCGCAGCAGGCGTCGACAGGATGCCGCCCTGGCCGACGATGACCTTCGCCACCCCATTGGCCGCCGCCATGCGCAGGATCGTCGCGATGGCCCGGTCGTTGAAATACCGCCCGTCGCCACCCACGACATAGGTTTTCCCGGCGGGCTCGATCGCATCGAAAATCGCCTGCACGTAGTTTTCGAGGTATCCCGGCTCGGCAAAGACGCGCGTCTTCTTGCGCAGGCCGCTGGTGCCGGGCTTCTGGCCCTCGATGGGCGCGGTCTTGATGGTCTGGATGGTCATGGCTCAACTCACTCGGTCAATCTTTGTCGATAGGTGTATCAGAGTTTCCGACCCCTTCACCCCCTCGATTGCGCCGATGATGTCGAGCGCTTCGTCGATGTGCGCCGTGGTCGGCGCGCCAAGGGTCAGGATCATGTCGGCCCGCCCCGAGACCGTATGCGCCGCCTCGACCACCAGCATCTTCTCGAGCTTGGCCAGCACCGCCGCCGTCGCACGCGGCTCGAGCATGAGGAGCACGGTCGCCCGGATCTGTCCGGCCCGGGTCGCATCCCCCAGCCGCAGAGCATAGCCCGCGATGGTCCCGTCCGCCTCCATCCTCTCGAGCCGCGCCTGTGCGGTCGATCGGGCGAGGCCGGTCTTGCGGGCGAGCGTCGCCACGGGCAGGCGCGCGTCCTCGGCCAGAAGCTGGAGCATTTTCCTGTCGATTTCGTCCATTCGTCGGTTCCGTCGTCGATATGACGAAAGAATGGCGCAAAAAACCCGATGTGTCTGTAGGAATCGTCGGAATTCGCGCCGATTCTCGTTGGTAATCGCAGCGAACAACCGACAGGCACCCCATGACAACGCATCCCCGCATCTGGGAGACGGAGATCGACCATCTGTCCCAGACCCGTCCCGAAGAGCCGATCCTCTATTTCTCGCCCGAGACACTTGCGGCCACCGCGCATCGGTTCCAGGCTGGGTTTCCGGGTCTCGTGACTTATGCGGTCAAGGCCAACGACAATCCAGGCGTGATCGAGACGCTGGCGCAGGCGGGCGTCACCACCTTCGACGTGGCCTCGCCCTATGAAATCGACCTCGTGCGTGGCCTCGTCCCCGGTGCGGGGCTGCACTACAACAACCCCGTGCGCTCGAAGTCCGAGATCGCGGCGGGTATCGCGGCGGGGGTCCTGTCGTGGTCGGTGGATGGGCTGGGCGAGCTTGCCAAGCTCGCCGCCCAGGTGCCCAAGGGCGCCGAGGTGGCGGTGCGGCTCGCGCTGCCGGTCAAGGGCGCGTCCTATGATTTCGGCTCCAAGTTCGGCGAGGGGCCGGAGGGCTGTGTGGAACTTCTGCGCGAGGTCGTCCGGCTGGGTTACACCCCCGCGATGACCTTTCATCCCGGCACCCAATGCACCAACCCCGCGGCGTGGCGGCGCTATATCGAGACCTGCGCGGACATTGCCCGGCAGGCGGGTGTCACGCTTGCGCGGCTCAACGTCGGCGGTGGTTTTCCCGCGGATCGAGGCACGGCCAGCGCGCAGATCGAAGAAATCTTCGCGATGATCGCCCAGACGGTGCGCAATGCCTTCGATACGGCGCCCGCGCTGGTCTGCGAGCCGGGGCGGGGGCTGGTGGCCGAAAGCTGTGCGGCCATGGTGCGCGTAAAGTCCGTGCGCGCCTGTGGCGGGCTGTTCCTGAATGACGGCATCTACGGGCTGCTCGCAGAGATCCCGATCATGGGGCCCTATCCGCGCATCCGGGTCATCGCCCCCGACGGCACGCCGCGCGATGGCGACAAGACCCCGCGCGTGCTTTACGGCCCGACCTGTGACAGCCTCGACCGCCTGCCGGGCGAGGTTCTGCTGGCTTCGGACGTGGCCGAGGACGACTACTTGATCTTCGACGGCATGGGGGCCTATTCCACCGCGACCAACACGCGCTTCAACGGCTATGGCGCACACCGCGTCGTGACATTGCGCAGATTGAACGGAGCGATGTCTGGACATCCCGCCCATGGGGGATAGTCTCGCCCGGAAACGCGGGAGTCCCTCATGGAAAAATTCGGCAAGAGCCAGCCCTTTGCACGGGTCGAAGATGTTCGATTTCTGAAAGGTGAAGGGCGTTATATTGACGATGTCGCCCCTGAAACATCCTATGTGGGCTATTTCCTGCGCTCGACCGTGGCCCATGCCGATTTCACCCTGTCGACCGAGGATGCGGCCGAGATCGAGGGCGTTCGCGCGATCCTGACCGCCGAGACGCTCGCGGCGGACGGTCTGGGCGTGGGCATGTTCGCGGCCGCCGCCCCGCAACGCGACGGCACGAGGGGCACGGTTGCCCCGCGTCCATGGCTGGCCAAGGACAGGGTGCGCTTCATGGGCGAGGCGATGGCCTTTATCGTGGCCGACAGCCTCGACGCCGCGCGCGATGCCGCCGAACTGATCGAAGTCGATTACGACGAGCGCCCGGTCAAGCTCGACCTCGCGCCAGGTGGCGAGACGCTGCATGACGATATCCCCGACAACATGGCCTATGACTTTGGCCTGGGCGACGAGGCCGCGACCGAAGCCGCCATTGCCTCCGCTGCCCATGTGGTGACCCGCACCATCCCCGACACCCGCTGCTTCGCCGTGTCGATGGAGCCGCGGGGCGGCTATGCCGAGCCGCTGCCCGAGGGGCGGATGCATCTTGCCATGTCCGGGCAGGGGGTCTGGGGGCCGAAAGAGCAGATCATCAAGGCGCTGGGCATGGCGCCGGACCAGCTCAAGGTCACGACGCCGGACGTGGGCGGGGGCTTTGGCATGAAGGCGCAGATGTATCCCGAATACATCGTCCTTACCCATGCCGCGCGCAAGCTGGGCCATGCGGTGCGCTGGATGGCGGACCGGACGGAATCGCTGGTTTCGGACAACGCAGGCCGGGCGCTGATTTCGACCGCGACGCTGGCCTTTGACGCCGAGCACAAGATCCTCGCCTACAAGGTCGACACCCTGTCCGACATCGGGGCCTATTCGAGCCAGTTCGGCCAGATGATCCAGTCGAACCTCTTTGCCCGCGTGCTGACCGGGGTCTACGACATCCGGACGGCCTGGCAGAGCGCGCGGGGCATTCACACCAACACCACGCAGGTCGACGCCTACCGGGGCGCCGGGCGTCCCGAGGCGATCTACCTGCTCGAACGCATGATGGATGCCGCCGCCCGCGACCTGGGCGTCGATGCCTGGGACCTGCGGCGCAAGAACTTCATTCCGCCCGAGGCCTTTCCCTATACCACCGTCTCGGGCGAGACCTACGACGTGGGCGAGTTCAACCGGGTGCTGTCGCGCGTGGCCGACGAGGCCGATCTTGCCGGGTTCACGAAGCGCCGCGCCGACACGGCAGCCGAGGGCAAGCTCCGCGGGCTCGGGCTGGCCTTCTACATCGAGTCGATCCTCGGCAACCCGGAAGAGGACGCGACGGTCGAGTTCACCGAGGACGGGCGCGCGCTGCTCTACGTCGGCACCCAGTCGAATGGGCAGGGGCACGAGACGGTCTATGCCAAGTTCCTGTCCGACCAGACCGGCATCCCGTTCGAGCGGATCGAGGTCGTGCAAGGTGACAGCGACCGAATCGCGCGGGGCGGGGGCACGGGCGGTTCACGCTCGGTCACGGTGCAGAACAACGTGACGCTGGTCGCGGTCGAGGCGGTGGTCGCGGGCTTCAAGGGCTTTCTGGCGGAGCTTGAAGGCGTGGACGACGCCGACGTTTCATTCGACGACGAGGTATTCCGGATCAAGGGATCGAACCTCACGCCCACGATGCTGGACGCCGCCGCGCTCGCCCGCTCCAAGGGGCGAGACGACCTCCTGCGCGTGACCCAGACGGCCAAGCTGCCCGCCCGCAGTTTCCCCAACGGCGCACATGTGTGCGAAGTCGTCATTGACCCCGAGACCGGCGATACCCAGATCGAAAGATATACCGTCACCGACGATTTCGGGAACCTCATTAACCCGATGTTGGTTGAAGGTCAGGTACACGGTGGTGTTGTGCAGGGAATTGGGCAACTTATGCTGGAGCGCGTGGTATATGACGATGACGGTCAGCTTCTGACCGGGTCCTTCATGGACTACGGAATGCCGCGCGCCGACAACGTGCCCTTCATGAAGTTCACCACCGAAGCCGTGCCCTCGACCGCCAATGTCATGGGGATGAAGGGCTGTGGCGAGGCTGGCACCGTCGGCTCCATGGGCGCCTTCGGCAACGCCATGGCCGACGCGCTCTGGCAGGTGGGCGTGCGCGATGCGCAGATGCCGTTCAACCCGGAACGGGTCTGGCAGATGATCGAGGACGCCAAATCATGACGGACCCCGGCCCATGTCTTTGAAGGGCAGGGTCAACCGGGCCCTCCACGGGCTGACCGACGGGGGCTTTACCCGCCTGCGCCGTTGGGTGCGGGGGCGTATCTTTTCTGCCGGTGCAGACACGCCCGCGCGCGAACCCGTCATCCATGTCATCATCCTCGATGGCACCATGTCCTCGCTCACCGACGGGATGGAGACGAACGCGGGCCGCACCTACCGGCTGGTGGACGAGGTGCGGCGCACCCATGGCGGGGCCAAGGTGTCGGTCTACTACGAGGCGGGGATCCAGTGGCGGGGCTGGAAAAGCGCCTGGGGTGTGGCCATCGGCAAAGGCATCAACGCGCAGATCCGCCGGGCTTACGGCGTGCTCGCGGGGCGCTATCGACCGGGCGACAAGATCTTTCTCTTCGGCTATTCGCGCGGTGCCTTTGCCGTGCGCTCGCTCGCGGGTCTCATCGGGATGGTGGGGCTGCTCAAGGCGGAACATGCCACCGAGCGCAACCTGGCGACGGCCTACCGGCACTACCAGAAGCCCGCGGTCGATGACGCGGCGGCGGATTTCGCCCGCGCCTATTGCCACGAGGGCGTGGAGATCGAGGCGATCTGCGTCTGGGACACCGTCATGGCGCTTGGCCTGACCTGGCCGCTGATCTGGCGGCTCTTCGAACCGCAGCACAGGTTCCACGACGCCGAACTGGGGCCGCATGTGAAACACGGTTACCACGCGGTCGCCCGGGACGAAACGCGGGAGGCTTACGCCCCCGTGCTCTGGCGCGCGACGGACGATGTGCCGGGCCATGTCGAACAGGTCTGGTTCCCCGGCAGTCACGGCGACGTGGGCGGGCAACTGGGCGGTTACGAAGCGGCTCGACCGCTGTCCAACGTGCCACTGGTCTGGATGCTGTCGCGGGCCGAGGCGGCGGGGCTGCCCTTGCCCGAGGGCTGGGCCGACCGCTTTCCGGCCGACGACCGTGCGCCCAGGTTCGGCACATGGCGCGGCTGGGCAAAGATGTTCTTCTACCGGCGCCGTCGCCGTCGGGGCGGTGACCCGTCGGAGCGCGACTGGGTGACAGGCGAGCCGCTCTTCGCGCCGAAACCCGAGCCGGTGGTCGAGGGTGTGGAAGAGCCTGCGGCGTCACGCGGGATCATGGCCATGGCGGGGCCCGCAACCCATGTGGTCGCCCGCGTCCTGCAACTGCCGTTCAACCGCCGAGCGACATGACGATGCAGGTGGTCGATCCGGTGGCATAAAGCCGGCCGTCCGCGACGCCCCGTATTTCGCCATTGGCCACGCCGGTCGATCGCCCGCCATGCTGGATCGTCCCGATCGCCTCGACCTCGGTTCCGAGCGGGATCGCGCGGACGATGTTGATCTTGTATTCGAGCGTCGTATAGCTCGACCCCTTGGGCACGGTGGTCATCACCGCGCAGGCCATGCAGCTGTCCAGAAGCGTGCCATACCAGCCGCCATGGACGGTGCCAATCGGGTTGCAGAACTCGAATTTCGGGCTGCCGCGAAACACGACGCGGCCTGGAGCGACCTCGACACATTCGTAATTCATCAGGGCCGAGATCGGTGGACCGGCGAAGTCGCCCGCGAGCATCTTCTGCATGAATTCGAGGCCCGAGACGGCGCGCGCCTCGGCAAAGGTGGGCAGGTCTTCGGGGCGGGTCGCGTGTGTCATGGCTGTCTCCTGTCGCGCCTCAGGTTTGGGGGACGACGGGCGATGCGCAACCGTGACGTGGGGTTCCTAGCTGTCCGGAAAAGTGCCGAGCTGGTTGCCGACGAAATGGTCGAGCACCTGCGGGATGACGGGGTTCAGGCTGTCCACGCCTTTGAAATTCGCGCCCGCGTCCCGCAACACCGCGCGCACGTCGTGGCCGTTCCATGTCACGTCGCCGCGCAGGTCGATGGTGATATTGCCGTAGCAGCCGCCGTCGCGCGAAGCGTCGACAAACAGAAACAGGGTGGTCTTCGCCGCCACCGGATCGTCGGTATAGGCGATCCCCGCCGCCTCGAGCGCCGCCTTGGCCTGCGCGGGGGCCTCTGCGGCGTTGGTCCAGCAGCCGTCCTCGGCCTCGTCCCGCACGCCCAGGGTGACCGGGGCAATGTTGGACTTGGTGTAGGGGTGAACCTCTTCGTCCTGTGCCATAACGGGCAGGGGAAGCAGGCAAAGGGGGAGCAAAATTCGGTGCATTTGAAAGATCCTCTTTGAAATATGCGACTACTATCCCCACCTGTCAGGCGTGGCACAACGCGCATGGTGCGCCCGAGGCAAAAAAGTTCCCGGACGCGCAAAAATTTCCCGACACAAGTCGTTGACAGGCCCGTGACCACCTCCTAGCTATGCGTCGTTAGCACTCGCTGGACGTGAGTGCTAAGGGGCCACGGCCCCGCTAGAGACAACCGAGTTGAGGAGCCTCAGAGATGGCATTTACTCCCCTTCATGACCGCGTTCTCGTGGAACGCGTCGAGAGCGAAGAAAAAACCAAGGGCGGCCTGATCATCCCCGACAGCGCCAAAGAAAAACCCGCAGAAGGCAAAGTCGTTGCCGTTGGCGCCGGTGCCAAGGACGAAGACGGCGAGCGCATCGCGCTGGACGTCAAGGAAGGCGACCGCATCCTGTTCGGCAAATGGTCGGGCACCGAGATCACGCTCGACGGCAAAGAAATGCTGATCATGAAAGAATCCGACATCATGGGCATCATCGCCTGATCCGTCGCCGGTTCTCACACGAAATTTCAGACTTAGGAGCTGACAATGGCTAAAGAAGTCAAATTCAACACCGACGCGCGCAACAAGATGCTCAAGGGCGTCAACATCCTCGCCGACGCGGTGAAAGTGACCCTCGGCCCGAAAGGCCGCAACGTGGTTCTCGACAAATCCTTTGGCGCCCCGCGCATCACGAAGGACGGTGTCTCGGTCGCCAAGGAAATCGAACTGGAAGACAAGTTCGAGAACATGGGCGCCCAGATGGTCAAGGAAGTGGCCTCGCGCACCAATGACGAAGCCGGTGACGGCACCACCACCGCGACCGTTTTGGCCCAGGCCATCGTGACCGAAGGCATGAAAGCCGTCGCGGCCGGCATGAACCCCATGGACCTCAAGCGTGGCATCGACGTGGCGACCACCAAAGTCGTGGAAGCGATCAAGGCCGCTGCCCGTGACGTGACGGATTCGGACGAGGTTGCTCAGGTCGGCACCATTTCGGCCAACGGCGAAGCCCAGATCGGCCGTTTCATCGCTGACGCGATGCAGAAAGTCGGCAACGAGGGTGTCATCACCGTCGAAGAAAACAAGGGCATGGAAACCGAAGTGGATGTCGTCGAAGGCATGCAGTTCGACCGTGGCTACCTGTCGCCCTACTTCGTGACCAACCCCGACAAGATGATCGCTGAACTCGACGACTGCCTCGTGCTCCTGCACGAGAAGAAGCTCTCGTCGCTCCAGCCGCTCGTCCCGCTCCTCGAGCAGGTGATCCAGTCGCAGAAGCCGCTCCTCATCATTGCCGAGGACGTGGAAGGCGAAGCGCTTGCCACCCTCGTCGTGAACAAGCTGCGCGGCGGTCTGAAAATCGCTGCCGTCAAGGCGCCGGGCTTCGGCGATCGCCGCAAGGCCATGCTGCAGGACATCGCGATCCTCACCGGCGGTCAGGTCATTTCGGAAGATCTCGGCATGAAGCTCGAGAACGTGACGATGGACATGCTCGGCACCGCCAAGACCATCAACATCTCGAAAGAGAACACCACCATCGTTGACGGCGCCGGCGACAAGGCCGAGATCGAAGCCCGCGTGGCCCAGATCCGCACCCAGATCGAAGAAACCACCTCGGACTACGACCGTGAAAAGCTGCAGGAGCGTGTTGCGAAACTCGCCGGCGGTGTGGCCGTGATCAAGGTCGGCGGCATGACCGAAGTCGAAGTGAAAGAGCGCAAGGACCGCGTGGACGATGCGCTGAACGCGACCCGCGCTGCCGTGCAGGAAGGCGTGATCGTGGGCGGCGGTGTCGCTCTCGTGCAGGCTGGCAAGGCTCTCGAAGGTGTAACGGGCGCGAACAGCGACCAGAACGCGGGTATCGCCATCGTGCGCCGCGCGCTGGAAGCCCCGCTGCGTCAGATTGCCGAGAACGCCGGCGTGGACGGTGCAGTCGTGGCCGGCAAGGTCCGCGAATCCGACGACAAGAACTTTGGCTTCAACGCGCAGACCGAAGAATATGGCGACATGTTCAAGTTCGGCGTCATCGACCCGGCCAAGGTCACCCGGACCGCTCTGGAAGACGCGGCTTCGATCGCTGGTCTGCTGATCACGACGGAAGCCATGGTCGCCGAGAAGCCGGAGCCGAAAGGCGCTGGCGGCGGCATGCCCGACATGGGCGGCATGGGCGGCATGATGTAACCACCGCTCGCGCAAGCGAACGGTTGGCACATCGCCACAAAATCGGGGCCGGGCATCACGCTCGGCCCCTTTTTCGTGTGCGGGGGCGTGTGCGGCCAGAATCCGCGCGCCTCACGAAGCCGAGACTTGCCGGATTGCCTTGGGTGGGCCACATGACGGTCAGTTTGTGCAAAGGACCCGGCATGACCGTTCGACTATCCCTCGTCGCCTCTGTGGCGCTGGCCTTCGCCACTCCCGCTGCCGCCGATTGCGTCGTACTGATCCATGGCCTCGCCCGCACGCCCAATTCGATGATCGTGATGGAAGAGGCGCTCAAGGGCGCGGGCTATGACGTGGTGAACGTCGATTATCCCTCGACCGAGGCACCGATCGCCAAGCTCGTGCAGGATGCGGTGCCGGGCGGGGTCGCGACCTGCGGGGAGCATCGGGTGAATTTCGTGACGCACAGCTTGGGCGGCATCCTCGTGCGCGCGTGGCTCGAGACGAACCGGCCCGAGGACATGGGCCGCGTGGTCATGCTCGCCCCGCCCAACCAGGGGTCCGAGGTCGTGGACGTGATGCGCGACCTGCCGCCTTACGAGTGGATGATGGGGCCTGCCGGGCAACAGCTGGGCACCGGGCCGGGATCGACGCCTAACGCGCTGGGGCTGCCGGATTTCGAACTGGGGGTGATCGCGGGGAACCGGTCGCTCAACCCGGTGTTCTCGTCGATGCTGCCGGGGCCGGACGACGGCAAGGTGAGCGTGGAATCGACCAGGCTCGACGGGATGGACGACCATATCGTGCTGCCGGTCACCCATACCTTCATCATGTCAAACCCGACGGTGATCGCGCAGGTGCTCCTGTTCCTCGAGACCGGGGCATTCGACCACGATATGACCTTTACTGGCGCGGTCGAGGAGATCGTGGAAGAGGTCGAGGGGATTTTGCCGGGCAGCGAATGAACCGCTTCCCGACGTCAGGGCAGGGGGCTATGGTCCCGGCATGACGACGAAATTCCTGCTCCCGCTCCTCCTTGCGCTCCCCTCGGCTGCGTTCCCCCGCGATCCGATCCTGTCGGTCCCGCTCGATTGCACGCTGGGCGAGGACTGTTTCATCCTGAACTACATGGATGCCGATCCCGGTCCGGGGGCGGCGGATTTCACTTGCGGGCCGCAGAGCTACGACGGGCACAAGGGCACGGATTTCGCGCTCACTTCATTTGCGGCGATGGAGGCGGGGGTGCGGGTGTTTCCCGCCGCACCCGGTGTCGTGACCGCCGTGCGCGACGGGATGGAGGACACGGGGATGGACGGCACGCCCGAGGTCATCCTGCGGGCCAAGGAATGCGGCAACGGCGTCGTCATCGACCATGGCGGCGGCTGGGAGACGCAGTATTGCCACCTGAAGCAGGGGTCCCTGCTGGTCGAGGAAGGCCAGCGCGTCACCAACACCACCGTCCTGGGGCGGGTCGGCTATTCCGGAATGACGCAGTTTCCCCATGTCCATCTCGCGGTGCGCGAGAACGGCAAGCCGGTCGATCCCTTTAACACCGATGGCATCACCGACTGCGGGCGCGACGACGGGCCGGAGGATGACCTGTGGCGGGTGCGCATGGCCCATGTCCCCGGCGGGATCGTTTCGGTGGGCATGGACATCGCGGTGCCGGAGTATCAGGCGGTCAAGGACGGGACGGCGGCACATGCCTCGCTCCCCGCGATGGCGGATGCGCTGGTGGGCTGGGGCTTTGCCCATGGTGGGCGCGCGGGCGACGTGATGCGGATCACCATCACGATGCCGGACGGCTCCGTCCTCATCGACGCGCCGCAGGAGATCGAGGCGAAACAGGCGCTTTACTTCCGCGCGGCTGGCAAGCGGCAGCCGGTCGGTGGCTGGCCCGTGGGCGATTATGACGTGCGGGTCGAGGTCATGCGCGGCGGCGCGACGCTGGACGACAGCGTGACCACGGTCGCAATCGAATAGGGCGCGCTATTTCTCGGTCAGTTTCAACTCGATCCGGCGGTTGACGGCGCGGGCCTGCGCGCTGTCGCCGGGTTCGAGGGGCTGAAATTCGCCAAAGCCGGCGGCGACGAGGCGGTCGGGCGGGAAGCCGAGGTCGTCTTGCATGAAGCGCACGACCGACAGGGCGCGAGCTTGGCTCAACTGCCAGTTGTCCTCCCACCGTCCACCGCGCACGGGCTGGTTGTCGGTGTGACCATCGACGCGCAGGATCCAGTCGATGCCCTCGGGGATATCGCCCGCCACGTCGAGAAGGATTTCGGCAACCCCCGCGATCTGGCGCTGGCCCTCGGCAGACATCTGGGCCTCACCCACGTCGAAGAGGACTTCGGAGGAAAAGACGAAACGGTCGCCCTCGATCCGAACGCCCTCGCGGTCGCCAAGGACTTGCCGGAGTTTTCCAAAGAATTCAGAGCGGTAGGAGGCGAGGTCGAGGTTTTCTGCGGCGAGACGCTCGGCCTCGGCCGCAAGGCGCTCTGCCTCGGCCTGCTCCAGCGCGGCCCGGCGGCGCTGTTCGGCTGCGACTTGGGCGAGTGCCGTGTTGAGTCGGGACCCCAACGCCTCGATCTGGACCTGCTGGGCCTCGTCGCTGGCTTCGGCCTCGTTCAGCACGTCCTGCAGGTTGCCAAGCTGCGTGCGCAACGCCGCGACCTGTTCGTTGAGAAGCGCCACCTTTCGCTGGGCTTCCGCGCTCGCCGCCTCTTCGTCCGAGAGGGCCGTGTTCGCGGTGGCCAAGAGTGCTGCGCGGCGGTCAGCCTCGGAGAGCGCCTGATCGCGGGCGGCCTCAAGCTCCTCGACCGAGGCACGGGCGGCGGCAAGGAGCGTGAGGGTTTCCTCGGCCCGCTTGCGCTGTTCCTCGAGCGCGAGCGACATGGCGGTGATCTCGTCATCCGAGTTTTCAAGCCGCGCGCGCAGGGCTTCTAGCGCCGCGGCATCGGCCAGACGCGCGGCCTCTGCGTCGTCGATCGTGGTCTGCTGGTCGCTGATCTGCGCCTGAAGATCGGCGTTCGATGCCTGCATCTCGGCCAGCATCGCCTCGACCGCCTCGCGGCGGGCGGCAGCGAGACGGGCCGCTTCGGCTTCGGAATCAACCTCTTCGCGCGCGCGGGCGAGGGCCAATTGCAGCGCCTCTTTCTCGTCGATCAGAGTGGCGCGGGCCGCTTCGAGGTCCTCGATATCGGCGGCCAATTGCGCGCCCTCGGCAATCGCGCTGTCACGTTCGGCCATCAACGTCGCGACCTGATCCTCGAAAGACGCGATGCGCGCCGCCTGCGCCTCGGACTGGGCGGTGAGTTCCGCGATCCGCGCGACCTGCGCATCGTTTTCCGCGCGCACCCCCGTGAGCGTGGCTGAAAGGCTCCCAACCTCGTCGCGCAGATCGGCCGTGCGCTGGCGTTCCAGCCCCAGCGCATCGGCAAGGTCGGAGACCTGAAGGGACAGCGCGTCCAGTTCGGTCGCCTGCCCGGAGATCTGTTCACGCAGCACGTATTGCACGACCATGAAGATAGTCAGCACGAACATGAGCACGAGCAGGAGCGCCGTCATCGCATCGACGAAGCCGGGCCAGATCGTGCCCGAGACGTTGCGGGTGGACCGGCGGGCGAGCGCCATTACTTCTGCCCCCCGAGCTGACGAATGGCACGGGTGAGCGCGGTGATGTCAGCGCGCAGTTCCGACATGGTTTCCTGCCGTCCGGCGGCCATTTCTTCAAGAATACGCAGGAGCTGCACGTCGATCGAGCGCAAGCGCATCCGGGTTTCGGCATTGGTCGCCTGATCGGCGTCGCCATGCTGCACCTCGACCAGTGCGGCAACGCGCTCAGTTCCTTCCGCGATCCGGTTGAGTTGCGGCGAGGTATCGCGGGTTTCGGCAATGTTGGTGGCCAGTCGTTCGACGGCATCGACCATTTGCCAGAGCCGGGCGTCGGTGGTGGCGCGGCCTTGCTCGGACGTTTCGATGGCCTGCCGCATCCCGTCGATCTGTTCGGCCATATGCAGGAGATAGGCGGTCACGCCCGCCTCTTCGCCCTGGTTGTCGTCACCGGGGGCAAAGCCGACGCGGGTGATGGTCGACAGCCATTCCTCGAGCTCGCGGTAGAAGCGGTTCTGGCCGTGGGTCGCAAAAAGCTCGAGCAGTCCGACGACGAGCGACCCGGCGAGGCCCAGAAGAGACGAGGAGAACGCCGTGCCCATGCCGCCAAGCTGCGCTTCGAGCCCGGTCATCAGCCGGTCAAACACCTCGACTCCGGCTTCTCCATCGGAGGGGGCGAGCGAGCGGATGGTGTCCACCACGGCCGGAACGGTGGTGGCGAGGCCGAAGAATGTCCCCAGAAGGCCAAGGAAAATCAAAAGGTTGGTGATATAGCGCGTGATGTCGCGTTCTTCGTCGATCCGCTGGGCGACCGAGTCGAGGATCGAGCGGGCCGAGGAGGACCCGATCTGCATCCGGTCGCGCCGGTCGCGCAGAAGGGCGGCGAGCGGGGCCAGAAGGCGCGGCGGCGTGCGCGTGCCCTCGACCCCGCCCACGAAGCGTTTGATCCAGCTCACGGAATTGGCGATCTGGTAGACCTGCCACCAGCAGGCGATGAGGCCGATGACGAAAACGAAGGCGATGAAGCCGTTCAGGTAGAGGTTGGCGAGAAAGACCGGGAGCACTTTGGGCGCCGCAAAGACCACGCCGACCGCGAAGAGCCCCATCACGAGGATCATCGTCATGATCTGGCGGAAGGGACGGGTGAATTTCGGCTCGGCGCTGACCCGTCTGCGGGGCGCTACCAACGTCTGCCCGTCCTCGGAACCGGTGACCGGTCCACGCTCCGACTGCTCCATTGCGGAGGCTCCTCTGGCACGTTTCTTGTTGTGGCGAGGATAGGGGTTAACCCCCTTGCTCACAAGGCAAGTCTCATTCTGCGCGGCTCTGGCCGCCATGCGGTGCCGTGGTGAGCCTTCGGACCTCGGCGGCGAGCCGGGTAAGGTCGGCGTCCTCGATGCCGATCCGTGTCAGGTGGTCGGCGGTGTTGTAGAGGTATTCGCTGTTGGGGCCGCGTCCGCCGACCGCACGGGCGATGATGTTCGCCTGTTCGGTGAGGTCGAGGTGGCAGTATTGCACATGGTCCGGGTCGATGACGTAGACGACGGTTTCGACCTGCCGCCCGTCAGCCAATGTCAGGGGCAGCCATTTTTCGAGATAGGCGGAGGAGATGAGTTCGCGCTCGCGCAGATAGGCGAGGGTGTCGTCGCGGTGAGCGGCGGCCACGCGAAAGGCGAGACCCGCACAGGAGGCGGTGTCATCAGCGTCGAGCGCCAGGACGAGCCCCGGCTCCGCCTCGGTGCCCCGATGGTGGATCGAGCGCATGCAGAACGACCTCGCATAGCCTTGCAGGGTGGCGAGCACGGTTTCCTCGTGGGGAAAACCGGGGTTCCACAGAAGCGAGCCGTAGCCGAAAACCCAAAGATCGCCGCTCATGCTTTCCCTCTTTGCGCGGGGTGGATTAAGAGAGGCGGACCGTAACAGAGAGGTCATCATGCGCAACCCGATGTGGATACCCAAGGCGATCATCGCCGTGATCTTGCTGGTCTTTGTCGGCTGGGGCGGCTTCTGGGTCGTGGCCTCGCGCACGGCAGGCGGCGCCTTTTCCGGCTGGTTCGAGGATCGTCGCGCCGAAGGCTGGACGGCGGAATATGACGCGCTGGATGTCGCGGGCTTTCCCAACCGGCTCGACACCACGGTGACGGGGCTCAACGTCTATGACCCTGAGACGATGGTTGGGTGGGAGGCGCCGATCGTGCAGCTTCTGGCGCTGGTCTATCGGCCCAATCAGGTGATCGCGGTCTTTCCGGGGGAACAAACCTACAAGTCGCCGCGCGCGGATCACCTGATCACGACCGAGGACTTCCGCGCCTCGGCGCTGGTCAAGCCCGAGCGGTCGCTTCCCCTGGATCACGCGAACGTGGTGGCGAGCGGGGCCAAGATCACCTCGACCCGGGGGTGGGAGACGGAGGCGGAGGAGGTGAAGCTCTTCCTGCGCGAGACGCCCGAGGGGGACGAGAATCAATATGACATGGCGTTGAACGTGCAGGGATTCCGGCCGGACGCCGCGTTTCTGCGGCAAATTCAGGGATCTGGCGTTGTTGCCGATGTGATGGAGGATCTCGAGATCCGCGCGGCCGTGACCTTTGACGCGCCATGGGACAGAGCGGCGCTGGAGACCCGCCGACCTCAGCCGCGCGAGATCGAGCTGACCGCTTTCGCGGCGTCCTGGGGCAAGCTGGAGCTGAGCCTGACGGGCGATCTGAGCGTAGATGGGCGCGGGGTGCTGGAGGGAAAGGTGAAGCTCAAGGCCAGGAACTGGCAGCAGATCATCGACATCGCCGAGGCGACCGGAGCCCTGAACGGACTGATGGCGACGATGGCGGAGCGGGCGGCGCG
The DNA here is from genome assembly GCA_001626765.1 of Maritimibacter sp. REDSEA-S28_B5. Taxonomy (GTDB): domain Bacteria; phylum Pseudomonadota; class Alphaproteobacteria; order Rhodobacterales; family Rhodobacteraceae; genus Maritimibacter. Next base: position 11,238 of record LUOO01000114.1, on the reverse strand, counting down.
GAGCCTCGCCGAGGCCTCGGGTGACCCCGACACGCTGGACGTGTCGTTGACCTTCGACGCCGGGCAGATGTCGTTGGGGCCGATCCCGCTGGGTCCTGCGCCGGTGTTCGTTATTCCTTAGCGAGCGGGCGCTTGCGCCAAACGAAAAGGACCGGCGCGAGGCCGGTCCTTTTTTTGTTGGGCTGAAGATCAGTCCGCGGTCAGAAGCGGCGGCTTTTTCTTCGAGGTGATCTGGGGCTTGCCCGGTTCCTCGATCTTGAGGTCGATCTTGCCGTCCTTCACGCCAACCTTCACATGACCGCCCTTGACGAGCTTGCCGAACAGCAGCTCTTCGGCGAGCGGCTTCTTGATGTGCTCCTGGATCACGCGACCAAGAGGGCGGGCGCCCATCTTGTCGTCGTAGCCCTTGTCCCCGAGCCATTCGGCCGCCTTCGGCGTCAGCTCGATGGACACGTGACGGTCCATGAGCTGGGCTTCGAGCTGCGTGACGAATTTCTCGACGATCTGGTTGATGACCTCTTTGCCCAGTGGGGCAAAGGCGATCACGGCGTCCAGACGGTTGCGGAATTCCGGCGTGAAGGTGCGTTCGATGGCGGCGGTATCCTCGCCCTCGCGACGCGCCCGGCCGAAACCGATCGCCTCTTTCGCCTGTTCAGTGGCCCCGGCGTTCGAGGTCATGATGAGCACCACGTTGCGGAAGTTCACCGTGCGGCCGTTGTGGTCGGTGAGCTGGCCGTGGTCCATGACCTGCAAGAGGATGTTGTAGACATCCGGGTGCGCCTTTTCGATTTCGTCGAGGAGCAGCACGCAATGCGGATGCTGGTCGACGCCATCGGTCAGAAGCCCGCCCTGGTCGAAGCCCACGTAGCCCGGAGGGGCACCGATGAGGCGCGAGACCGCGTGTTTCTCCATATACTCCGACATGTCGAAGCGCAGGAGTTCCACGCCCAGCGTGTCGGCCAGTTGCCGCGCCACTTCGGTCTTACCCACCCCGGTCGGACCGGCGAAGAGGTAGTTGCCGATGGGTTTTTCCGGGTCACGCAGACCGGCCCGCGACAGTTTGATTGCCGAGGACAGCGCGTCGATGGCGGCGTCCTGACCGAAGACCACGCGTTTCAGCGCGCCTTCGAGGTCGCGCAGCACCTCCTGATCGTCCTTGGAGACGGACTTCGGGGGGATGCGGGCGATCTTGGCGATGATTTCCTCGATCTCCTTCGCGCCGATCGACTTGCGGCGCTTGGACGCCGCGACGAGATGCTGGGCCGCGCCCGCCTCGTCGATCACGTCGATGGCCTTGTCGGGGAGTTTCCGGTCGTTGATGTAGCGGCTCGACAGCTCGACCGCGGTCTTGATCGCGTCGTTGGTATATTTGATGTGGTGGTGATCCTCGAAGTAGGGCTTGAGGCCCTTGAGGATCTTGATCGTGTCTTCCACCGTCGGTTCGTTCACGTCGATCTTCTGGAAGCGACGGGACAGGGCCCGGTCCTTCTCGAAGTGCTGGCGGAATTCCTTGTAGGTGGTCGAGCCCATGCAGCGGAGCTTGCCGCCCTGAAGCGCGGGCTTCAGGAGGTTGGAGGCATCCATCGCGCCGCCGGAGGTGGCACCGGCACCGATCACGGTGTGGATCTCGTCGATGAAGAGCACCGCGTCGGGGTGGTTCTCAAGCTCGGTCACGACCGCCTTCAGCCGTTCCTCGAAGTCGCCACGGTAGCGGGTGCCAGCGAGGAGCGCGCCCATGTCGAGCGAGAAGATGACGGTTTCCGACAGCACATCGGGCGTCTCGCCCGCCTCGATCTTCATGGCGAGGCCTTCGGCAATTGCCGTCTTGCCGACGCCGGGGTCACCCACGAGCAGCGGGTTGTTCTTGCGCCGGCGGCACAGGACCTGGATGCAGCGCTCGACCTCCTGGTCGCGCCCGATGAGAGGGTCGATATCGCCCGACCGTGCCTTGGCGTTGAGATCGACGCAATACTTGCCCAAGGCAGAGTCCTTTGCTTCCTCGTCCGCTCCCTCATTGGTGGCCTCCTCGAAGTCCGGGGAGCCGGAAACGGGGCGGGTTTCGCCGTAGGACGGGTCCTTTGCGACGCCGTGGGCGATGTAGTTGACCGCGTCGTAACGGGTCATGTCCTGCTCTTGCAGGAAGTAGGCGGCATTGCTTTCGCGCTCGGCAAAGATGGCGACGAGGACGTTTGCCCCGGTCACCTCGGTCCGGCCCGAGGATTGCACGTGGATCGCGGCGCGCTGGATGACGCGCTGGAAGGCGGCGGTCGGCACGGCTTCCGATCCCTCGATATTCGTCTCGAAGGCGGAGAGCTCGTCGTCGATATACTTGAGGAGCGTCTGGCGCAGCTCCTCCAGATCCACGCTGCAGGCTTTCATCACACGGGCCGCATCGGGCTCGTCGATCAAAGCCAGGAGCAGGTGCTCCAGCGTGGCAAGCTCATGTTGGCGTTCGTTGGCATGGGCGAGCGCGGCATGGATGGCCTGTTCAAGCGTGTTGGAAAAACTGGGCAAGTGGTTCACTCCTCGTGTCCGGGGCCGGGAGGACGTTTCAGGCCCGTCCGCTCCGACCTTGGCCTCATATGTTTAAGGATCGGTGTTCCCGGCCAATCTTCAAGTGTTTTCTCATCAGAAAACGCTCACGGCAGGGTGATCGTTGCAGCCGGGCCTAGAAATTATCCTTGGCACGGCGGATTGCGGCGAAAACCTCGGCATCGGAGTCATTTTCCTGACCCAGGGCTTTCTTGACCTCCGGCAGATGGGCGCGGAGGAATGGATTGGTCGCCTTCTCGAGCGAAAGCAGCGAGGGCACGGTAAATTCACCCCGCGCCCGGATCGCCGCGATGTCGTCGGCCCGCGCGATGAGGTCGGCGTTCTGCGGCTCGACCGTGAGGGCAAAGCGCGCGTTGGCGGCGGTGTATTCGTGGCCCGAGCAGATCAGCGTGTCGTCAGGCAGGGCCCTGAGCGTGGAAAGCGTGTCCCACATCTGGTCGGGCGTGCCCTCGAACAGGCGCCCGCAGCCAAGCGCCATCAGGCTGTCGCCGGTGAAGGCCGCGTTGGCGTCGGGCATGTAGAACGCGATGTGCCCGACGGTGTGACCGTCGGCGGCGAACACCTGCACGTCGTGGTTCGAGAAATTCACCAGTTCCCCCGGCGCGACGGCGGGTGATGGGTGATGAAGATATCCGTGAGCCGCCAGCCGCGCGCGTCCAGTTCCGCAAGGATCGGCGCCGCCTCTGGCGCGTCGAACAGCGCGGTTTCCTGCGTCTCCTCATCATGGACGAGAAAGGCGTAGTTGTCGGAGCGGCAGGGGATCGTAACGAGTGTCAGGGTCATGTGGAACCAATATGGGGGCCAGATCTGCGCGGCTCAAGGGGGGATTGCGCCGTGGATCGAGCGCATGAATTGGGCACTGGTCACGGGCATGGGTTTCGCTAACGTGGGGCCATGCATCTGGATGTCCAAGACCTTCGTAATTTCTACTATCGCTCCGCGCTGGGCCGTTCGGCGCAACGCTATATCCGGGATGAGCTTACGCGGCTCTGGCCCGAAAGTGTGAAGGGGCAGACCGTCGTGGGGTTCGGCTTTGCCGTGCCGCTCCTGCGCCCGTTCCTGTCGGAGGCGCGGCGGGTGATCGGGCTGATGCCGGGGCCACAGGGCGTGATGCCCTGGCCCGCAGGGCTGCCAAATGTCTCGGTCCTCTGCGACGAGATGCTATGGCCCATCGACACGGGGATCGTGGACAAGCTCGTGGTGATGCACGGGCTCGAGACCTCGCAGAACGCCGATGCGCTGCTTCAAGAATGTTACCGGGTGCTGGGGCCAGGGGGGAAGGCGGTCTTCGTCGTGCCGAACCGGGCGGGGCTCTGGTCGCGCTCGGACAAGACGCCCTTCGGCTACGGCCGGCCCTATACGGCGGGGCAGCTCGAGGCACTGCTCAAGACGCATGGGTTTGCGGTCGAGCGGCACACGGGCGCGCTCTACCAGCCGCCGACGCATCGGCGGTTCTGGCTCAAGTCAGGGCAGATGTGGGAACGTTTCGGCAAGGGCGTGCCGTCCATCGTCGGCGGTGTGATCATCGTCGAGGTGTCCAAGCAGGTGCGCGCCCAGCACAAGGGCGGGTTGGGGGCGGCGGTGAAAAAGCCGCTTTCGGTGCTCGAGGGGTTGGGGGCGGCGGAACCGAAGCCGCAGGGGTAGGGTGCGCAATCTTTCGCACCGTGCTGGCTATGGCCGGAGCAGGGTGCAGGTGCGCAAAACTGCGCACCCTACGGGGTGGCAAGGGATTCGCCGGGCAGGGGGAAATCACCGCGCAAGAGCCCCGCCAACCCTCGCGCGCATGCGCGGACATAAGGGTGAAATTCCGGTTCGCACCGCCTTCACAACGCCGCGTGGTGAACGATCATTCATTTTTTGCTAACCAATTCGTCATCCGGCGCGGTGAGAGCGCTAAACCTGCCGTTCATAGTTGCAGGTGTCACATTTGCCTGCTAGACCCCCGCTGAATTTCAGATGGCGCACACAAGCGCGGCATCGCAAGGCCGCCCCGGACTGCCTCCACAGGCAGCCCAACCAAGGGGCTAAAGCATCGGAAGGGTGGACGTGTCGGAACCGGCTTCGATTACTTCTGGGATTGCCCAGCGTTATGCCTCGGCGGTTTTTGAACTGGCCAAGGAAGAAAAGAAACTCGCGGCTGTCGAAAGTGATCTCGACGCTCTGGACGCCGCTCTCGCCGACAGTGCCGATTTCAGGTCCCTGATCTCTTCGCCCGTCTATACGCGCGAAGAGCAGGCATCGGCGCTCGCGGCCCTGGCCACGAAAATGAAACTGTCTTCGCAGATGACGGGTGTCATGGGTGTGATGGCGCAGAAGCGTCGTCTGTTCGTCCTGCCCGCCCTGCTCACCGCGCTGCGCGACCGCATCGCGGAGGACAAGGGCGAAGTGACGGCGGACGTCACCTCGGCCAAGGCGCTGACCAAGGCGCAGTCCGACAAGCTCGCCAAGGCGCTGAAAGCCAGCGTCGGCAAGGACGTCAAGATCAACGCGGCCGTCGATGAAAGTCTCATCGGTGGTCTTATCGTCAAAGTGGGCTCGAAGATGATCGACAGTTCGATCCGCTCGCGCCTCAACGCACTTCAGAATTCCATGAAAGAGGTCGGGTAAGAATGGGTATCCAAGCAGCCGAAATCTCTGCGATCCTCAAGGAGCAGATCAAGAACTTTGGCCAGGAGGCGCAGGTCGCCGAAGTGGGTCGTGTACTGTCCGTCGGTGACGGTATCGCCCGCGTCTACGGCCTCGACAACGTGCAGGCCGGCGAGATGGTCGAATTCCCCGGCGGTATCCGGGGCATGGCGCTGAACCTCGAAGCCGACAACGTCGGCGTCGTTATCTTCGGCTCCGACCGCGACATCAAGGAAGGCGATACCGTCAAGCGCACCAACTCCATCGTGGACGTTCCGGTGGGTGAGGGCCTTCTTGGTCGCGTGGTCGACGGCCTTGGCAACCCGATCGACGGCAAGGGCCCGATCGCGTCCGACAAGCGTTCGGTTGCGGACGTGAAAGCTCCGGGCATCATCCCGCGTAAATCGGTGCACGAGCCCATGGCGACCGGCCTCAAGGCCATCGACGCCATGATCCCGATCGGCCGTGGCCAGCGCGAGCTGATCATCGGCGACCGCCAGACCGGCAAGACCGCCGTGGCGCTCGACACGATCCTGAACCAGAAGTCCTATAACGACGCCGCCGGCGACGATGAGTCCAAGAAACTCTACTGCATCTACGTCGCCGTGGGTCAGAAGCGTTCGACCGTTGCCCAGCTCGTGAAGAAGCTCGAAGAAACCGGTGCCATCGAATATTCGATCGTCGTCGCCGCGACCGCGTCGGACCCGGCGCCGATGCAGTATCTCGCCCCCTACACCGCGACCGCGATGGGCGAATACTTCCGCGACAACGGCCGTCACGGCCTGATGATCTACGATGACCTCTCGAAACAGGCCGTCGCCTACCGCCAGATGTCGCTCCTGCTGCGCCGTCCGCCGGGGCGTGAAGCCTATCCGGGCGACGTGTTCTACCTGCACTCCCGCCTGCTCGAGCGTTCGGCGAAGCTGAACGAGGATTTCGGTTCCGGCTCGCTCACCGCGCTGCCGATCATCGAAACCCAGGGCGGCGACGTGTCGGCGTTCATCCCGACCAACGTGATCTCGATCACCGACGGCCAGATCTTCCTCGAGACCGAACTCTTCTACCAGGGCATCCGTCCGGCGGTGAACACCGGTCTGTCGGTGTCGCGCGTGGGGTCGTCGGCTCAGACGAAAGCCATGTCCTCGGTCGCGGGTCCGGTGAAACTGTCGCTCGCCCAGTATCGCGAGATGGCCGCTTTCGCCCAGTTCGGTTCGGACCTCGACGCCGCCACCCAGCAGCTGCTGGCCCGTGGTGCCCGTCTGACCGAGCTGATGAAGCAGCCGCAGTATTCGCCGCTGACCAACGCGGAAATCGTCTGCGTGATCTTCGCGGGCACGAACGGCTTCCTCGACAAGGTTCCGGTGAAGGCCGTTCCCGCGTTTGAATCGGGCCTGCTGAACCACCTGCGCACGAAGCATGCCGCCCTGCTGGACGACATCACCAAGAACGACCGCAAAGTGAAGGACGAACTGGCCGACAAGATCAAGGCCGCGATCCAGGAATTTGCAGCGGGCTTCACGGCCTAATCGTTGGTGATTACCGGAGGAGGCAGTCATGCCAAGTCTTAAGGACCTGAAAAACCGGATCGCGAGCGTGAAGTCCACGCGCAAGATCACCAAGGCCATGCAGATGGTGTCTGCCGCGAAACTGCGGCGGGCACAGGAAGCGGCCGAGGCCTCGCGTCCCTATACCGAGCGGTTCAACGCCGTCCTCGGCGGTCTGGCGAAAGCCGCCGCCGGGTCGGAAGCGGCTCCCGTGCTTCTGCGCGGGACCGGGTCGGACAACGTTCACCTGTTGGTCGTGATGACCGCCGAGCGGGGCCTCTGCGGGGGCTTCAACTCGACGATCGTGCGTCTGGCACGCCAGCACATCCAGAAGCTCCAGTCCGAGGGCAAGACCGTCAAGGTCCTGACCGTGGGCAAGAAGGGGCGGGAGCAGCTGCGCCGTGACTACGGCGGCCTGCTCGTGGGTCACGTTGATCTCTCCGAGATCAAGACCGTGGGCTACGCCAATGCGCAGGCCATCGCCGCCGACATTCTGAACCGCTTCGACGCGGGTGAGTTCGACGTGGCGACGATCTTCTTCAACCGCTTCGAGAACGTGGTGACACAGGTGCCGACCGCGCAGCAGATCATCCCGGCGAAGTTCGACGCCGTGACGACCGACAGCGCGGACGCGAGCCTCGTCTACGACTACGAACCGTCGGAAGAGGGTGTGCTCGCCACGCTGCTGCCGTCGGGCGTGGCCACCGCGATCTTCTCGGCGCTGCTCGAGAACGGCGCGTCCGAACAGGGTGCGCGGATGTCCGCGATGGACAACGCGACGCGCAACGCGGGCGAGATGATCGACAAGCTGACGATCGAGTTCAACCGCTCGCGTCAGGCCGTCATCACCAACGAGCTGATCGAAATCATTTCGGGCGCGGAAGCGCTCTAGGATAACCGGAGAAACGAAACATGGCGAAAGCACCGACGAAAGCTGCCGCGGCGAAGGGCAAGGTGACGCAGGTCATCGGCGCCGTCGTGGACGTGCAGTTTGACGATCACCTGCCGGCGATCTTGAACGCGCTGGAAACCGACAACAACGGCTCGCGGCTCGTGCTCGAAGTGGCGCAGCACCTTGGCGAGAACACCGTGCGCACCATCGCGATGGACGCGACCGAAGGACTCGTGCGTGGCCACGTCGTGACCGACACAGGCAAGCCGATCTCGGTGCCCGTGGGCACCGCGACGCTGGGCCGCATCCTGAACGTCACCGGCGACCCGGTGGACGAAAAGGGCCCGATCGAAGCCGACGAATACCGCCCGATCCACGCCGATGCGCCCGACTTCGACGAACAGGCGACGGAAGCCGAGATCCTCGTCACCGGCATCAAGGTCATCGACCTTCTGGCCCCCTACGCCAAGGGCGGCAAGATCGGCCTCTTCGGTGGCGCCGGTGTGGGCAAGACCGTTCTCATCCAGGAACTCATCAACAACATCGCCAAGGTGCACTCGGGTCTCTCCGTGTTCGCCGGTGTGGGTGAGCGGACCCGTGAGGGCAACGACCTTTACCACGAGATGATCGAATCCGGCGTTCTGACCCCGGACAACCTGCCGGACTCGAAGATCGCGCTTGTCTACGGCCAGATGAACGAACCGCCGGGCGCCCGTGCCCGTATCGCGCTGACCGGCCTGACGTTGGCCGAGCAGTTCCGTGACGCGACCGGGACCGACGTTCTGTTCTTTGTCGACAACATCTTCCGCTTCACGCAGGCGGGTTCGGAAATGTCGGCGCTTCTGGGCCGTATCCCCTCCGCAGTGGGCTACCAGCCGACGCTGGCCACCGACATGGGCGCGATGCAGGAACGCATCACTTCGACCAAGAACGGCTCGATCACCTCGATCCAGGCCGTGTACGTGCCCGCGGACGACCTTACCGACCCCGCGCCCGCGACGACCTTTGCCCACCTCGACGCGACCACGGTTCTCAACCGCGCGATTTCCGAGCTTGGCATCTACCCGGCCGTTGACCCGCTCGACTCGACCTCGCGTCTCATGGACCCGCTGGTCATCGGTGAAGAGCACTACCAGGTTGCCCGTGACGTTCAGGGTATCCTCCAGCGCTACAAGTCGCTGCAGGACATCATCGCCATCCTCGGGATGGACGAACTGTCGGAAGAGGACAAACTCACCGTGGCCCGCGCCCGGAAGATCCAGCGCTTCCTGTCGCAGCCCTTCGACGTGGCGAAAGTCTTCACCGGTTCGGACGGCGTTCAGGTCCCGCTCGAGGACACCATCGCCTCGTTCAAGGCGGTTGTGGCCGGTGAATACGACCACCTGCCCGAAGGCGCCTTCTACATGGTTGGCGGCATCGAGGAAGTGAAAGCCAAGGCCGAGCGCATGGCGGCGGACGCGGCCTAATCAGTCTGCCTCCGCGCGTCGCCGGTCGGTGACGGGCGGGGGAGGCTCCATTCAGGAGACACCACATGGCTGACAAGATGCAATTCGACCTCGTGTCGCCCGAGCGCCGTCTGGCCTCGGTCGAAGCGACGGCGGTGCAGATCCCTGGCTCGGACGGCGATTTCACCGCCATGGCGAACCACGCCCCGGTGATCGCGACGCTGCGTCCGGGCATCGTGACGGTGCAGGGCGCAGGCACCGACGCCAAGTTCGTCGTGACCGGCGGCTTTGCCGAAGTGACCCCCGCGGGCACCACGGTTCTGGCCGAGCGCGCGCTGCCCGCCGGCGAAGTGACGCAAGAGGTGATCGACGAGTTCGTCGCCTCTGCCGTCGCTGCCCGCGATAACGCGACGCCCGAGATGCTCGACCAACTCACCAAACAGGTGGGTGACATCGCGCTCGTGGCCAGCGAACTGGGCCTTCAGGCGCGCCAGTAAGCGATACGCTTATGGAATTGGGAAACCCCGTGCGGCGACGCGCGGGGTTTTTCGTTGTGGCAAGCGAGATGCGCTTCCTCGTGACAGGTGGTGTTCAGGGCATCAGGGTTCGGCGGCGGCAAAGGCCATCGCCCGGATTTCGCGCAGGAGCTTGCGGCGCATCGCTTCGCCATAATCCTCGTAGCTCCCGGCAACCTCGACGAAAGCGCCGTCGCCCCGGATCACCTGTTCGCGGTAGTAGCGCGGCAGGTCGTCCTCGGTGCCTTCGATCACGAGGGCGTTGACCGTGATGCCGGTCAGGTCGTGGGCGGCATAGGCGCTTTTGGGCGGGAAGCCGTCGTTGTTGTCGCCGTCGGACGAGATGTCGATGACGGCGCGGTCGCAGGTCTCGGGGGCGCTGGCCAGCGTGATGAGACCGTATCCAAGCGCGTAGCCCAGCGATGTCGGGAAGTCGTCGGCGCGGCGGCGCATGGTGCGCAGCTCGCCTGCGGCGGCGGCGACGGTTTCCGCGCTGTCCACCCATGTCCAGGGGATCTGTTCATACTGGTGGCGCGCGCCGGACCATTCGTAGGCAGCAATCCAGATGCCGCCCGCCCCGACGATGGCACCGACCACCTGCGGGTCGGTGAGCGCCCAGGCAAGCCCCTCCTGCTGGAGCGCGTATTCGCGCGGGTCGATCGAGGCTGAGACGTCGAGCGCCAGCAGCAGCGCGAGCGAGCAGGCGGGGGCAGGGGCGGCCAGGCCGACCGCCGTCAGGGACGCCGCGAGCAGGGTCGAGGGGCGGTTCGGCACGCGGTTCGGCACGGGCGGGCTCCTTTCACGTGCCCCGACCCTAGCATGGCGGACAGGCTTTCCCCAAAGCCGGAAATGACGCGCGGTCGCGGTCCGGTTTTCGTTGCCTTGCCGGACGCTTGCGGTCATGGAATGGCCATTGTTCAGAGACTCCCGATGAAAAACCCGCCTGCCGTCTGGTTCATCCTGGCCACCATCCTGATCGACGCGATCGGCGTCGGCCTGATCTTTCCGCTCATGCCCGACCTGATGGATCGGGTCGGGGCAGGAGGCGCGGCCAATGGTGCGGTCTGGGGCGGGGTGCTCATGGCCTCGTACGCCGCGATGCAGTTCCTCTTCTCGCCCATCGTGGGAGGGCTGTCGGATGCCTTTGGCCGAAAGCCCGTGCTGCTCTTTGCGCTGGCCGCGCTCGCGCTCGATTACGTGTTGATGGCGCTGGCGGGCGTGTTCTGGCTGCTGCTCGTCGGGCGGCTCATCGCCGGGATCGCCGGGGCCACGCATATCACCGCCACCGCCTATCTCGCCGATGTGTCCCGACCCGAGGAGCGCGCGGCTAATTTCGGACTGATCGGCGCGACCTTTGGCGTGGGTTTCGTGCTGGGGCCGGCGATCGGCGGCTTGCTCGCCGGTATCTCGGTGACCGCGCCGTTCTGGGTAGCCGCCGCCCTCGCCGGGGCCAACGTGATCTTCGGCCTCTTCGTCCTGCCCGAGAGCCTGCCGCCCGAGAAACGCCGCGCCTTCACCCTGCGCGACGCGAACCCCTTTGCCACCATCGCCAAGATCGGGCGGCTGCCCGGCGTGGCGCTGCCGCTGGCGGTGCTCTTTGTGTTCGAGTTCGCCAACATGGTCTACCCAACCCTCTGGGCCTTTTGGGGCAGGGCGATGTTCGA